>CAVUCR010000001.1:0-75726 GCA_963739895.1 uncultured Ignavibacteria bacterium
TGAGTGCATTTAACCAGTCAGTTAAATGGTTTCAATCAAGCGTCTATACGCCAAGATTACAAAAAATTTAAACTTTCTACAACGGAGAGTTTGATCCTGGCTCAGGACGAACGCTGGCGGCGTGCTTAACACATGCAAGTCTACGAGAATAAGGTAGCAATATCTTTAGTAAAGTGGCGCACGGGTGAGTAACACGTAAGTAATCTACCTTCAGGTTTGGAATAACCCCGAGAAATCGGTGCTAATACCGAATGATGCAGCGGCACCACATGGTGATGTTGTTAAAGTTCTTGAAGCGCCTGAAGATGAGCTTGCGTCTGATTAGCTAGTTGGTAGGGTAACGGCCTACCAAGGCAACGATCAGTAGCTGGTCTGAGAGGATGATCAGCCACACTGGAACTGAGACACGGTCCAGACTCCTACGGGAGGCAGCAGTGAGGAATATTGGGCAATGCCCGCAAGGGTGACCCAGCAACGCCGCGTGGAGGATGAATGCCGTAAGGTTGTAAACTCCTGTTAGAGGGGAAGAATAGTTCCGGTAACACCGGAATTTGACTGTACCCTCAGAGAAAGCCCCGGCTAACTACGTGCCAGCAGCCGCGGTAATACGTAGGGGGCTAGCGTTGTCCGGATTTACTGGGTGTAAAGGGCGCGCAGGTGGGTTGGCAAGTCAGAGGTGAAATCTCCCGGCTTAACTGGGAAACTGCCTTTGATACTGTCAATCTTGAGTACGGAAGAGAGAAGCGGAATTCCAGGTGTAGTGGTGAAATACGTAGATATCTGGAAGAACACCAGTTGCGAAGGCGGCTTCTTGGTCCGTTACTGACACTCAGGCGCGAAAGCGTGGGTAGCAAACAGGATTAGATACCCTGGTAGTCCACGCTGTAAACGATGAATACTAGGTGTTGGGCCGCAAGGTTCAGTGCCGCAGCTAACGCATTAAGTATTCCACCTGGGGAGTACGATCGCAAGGTTGAAACTCAAAGGAATTGACGGGGGCCCGCACAAGCAGTGGAGCATGTGGTTTAATTCGATGCAACGCGAAGAACCTTACCTAGGCTTGAAATGCAAGTGACCGGGTGTGAAAGCACCCTTCCCTTCGGGGCATTTGTACAGGTGCTGCATGGCTGTCGTCAGCTCGTGCCGTGAGGTGTTGGGTTAAGTCCCGCAACGAGCGCAACCCCTGCTATTAGTTGCCATCAGGTAAAGCTGAGCACTCTAATAGGACTGCCTACGCAAGTAGTGAGGAAGGTGGGGATGACGTCAAGTCCGCATGGCCCTTACGCCTAGGGCTACACACGTGCTACAATGGATGTTACAACGGGTTGCTAAACCGTAAGGTGGAGCCAATCCCTTAAAGGCATCCCCAGTTCGGATTGGAGTCTGCAACTCGACTCCATGAAGTTGGAATTGCTAGTAATCGCGGATCAGCACGCCGCGGTGAATACGTTCCCGGGCCTTGTACACACCGCCCGTCAAGCCATGGAAGCCGGGGGTACCCAAAGCCAGTGTCCTAACCGCAAGGAGGGAGCTGTTTAAGGTAAAACCGGTGACTGGGGCTAAGTCGTAACAAGGTAGCCGTACCGGAAGGTGCGGCTGGATCACCTCCTTTCTAGAGTAATCAAACCTTTAATTCGACTGATTGATGACTCACTCTTTTGTTTTTTGTTCTTTTGATTTATGAAGCTCAGGCCAGGTATTAAATACCTGAAGGTCTTTGAAATAATGGGCCTGTAGCTCAGATGGTTAGAGCGCACGCCTGATAAGCGTGAGGTCAGTAGTTCAATTCTACTCAGGCCCACTAATAATGGGTGTGTGTCATTAAATTTATTACCCCCAAAACTATTTTTAGAGTTTTTGGGGCTATAGCTCAACTGGGAGAGCGCCGCCCTTGCAAGGCGGAGGTTAGCGGTTCGATCCCGCTTAGCTCCACAAGTCGGCATAGCAGTTATGTTATGATGACTAGATTGTTCTTTGAAAGATTGGAAGAGTAAAAATTAATTCTAATTATAATCGAGAAAAATTTTACTGAGTCAAAATAGAAAGTCTTTTCTTTTTTAATATGAGTAGCACCAAATTATTTGTGAATAAACATTTTGGTTAAGTTACTAAGGGCATACGGTGGATGCCTTGGTACGAGAAGTTGATGAAGGACGCGACTACCTGCGATAAGCCTCGGATAGGTGGAAATAACCTAATACCCGGGGATCTCCGAATGGGGCAACCCGCCTAGAGTAATGTTTAGGCATCTGCATCTGAATATATAGGATGTATGAAGACAACCCAGTGAACTGAAACATCTAAGTAGCTGGTGGAAAAGAAAACAATAGTGATTTCCCTAGTAGTGGCGAGCGAACGGGAAACAGTCTAAACCGTTTAACATGTTAAAGGAAGTAACCGTTGTGTTAACGGGGTTGTGGAATATATTCGGGCTGAATTACTGATAAGCCGAAGAGTAAAAAATCATATTATTAGCTGAATTTTCTGGAAAGTTCAACCATAGAGGGTGATAGTCCTGTAAGCGAAAATAATATGACTCTTTGGGATATATTCCAAGTACCACGGAGTAAGTGGAATTCTGTGGGAATCTGGGAGAACCATCTCCTAAGACTAAATACTCTCTCGTAACCGATAGTGAATCAGTACCGTGAGGGAAAGGTGAAAAGCACTCCTAATAGGAGGGTGAAATAGTACCTGAAACCGTATGCTTACAAACGGTTGGAGTCTTGATTATTTGCTTGCAGATAATTAGGATGACAGCGTGCCTTCTGGATAATGAGCCAACGAGTTACTCGTACGTTGCAAGGTTAAATCCCTAAGGGATGGAGCCATAGCGAAAGCGAGTCCTAATCGGGCGTTTTAGTAACGTGCGGTAGACGCGAAACCGGGTGAGCTACCCTTGTCCAGGATGAAGTGAGGGTAAAACCTCATGGAGGTCCGAACTAATGTGGGTTGAAAACCGCTTGGATGAGGTGAGGGTAGGGGTGAAAGGCCAACCAAACTCGGAAATAGCTCGTATTCCTCGAAATAGCTTTAGGGCTAGCCTCGAGTAATAGTGTAACGGAGGTAGAGCACTGATTGGGCTAGGGCTGTCACAACGGTACCAAACCCAGACAAACTCCGAATTCCGTATACATGTTTCTCGGGAGTCAGGCAGTGGGGGATAAGCTTCATTGCCAAAAGGGAAACAACCCAGACCATCAACTAAGGTCCCTAAATAGTAGTTAACAGAGAAAGGATGTTCAATTGCTTAGACAACTAGGATGTTGGCTTAGAAGCAGCCATTCATTTAAAGAGTGCGTAATAGCTCACTAGTCAAGCGATCGTGCGTCGACAATGTGCGGGACTTAAACTACTTACCGAAGTTATGGACTTTTCACATTTGTGAAGAGTGGTAGAGGAACATTCTATGGGCGTTGAAGCTGTGTTGCGAGGCATGGTGGAGCGCATAGAAAAGCAAATGTTGGCATAAGTAACGATAATCTCGGTGAAAAACCGGGACACCGAAAGTCTAAGGTTTCCTGAGCAATGTTAGTCATCTCAGGGTTAGTCGATCCCTAAGCCGAGGCTGAAAGGCGTAGGCGATGGAAAACAGGTTAATATTCCTGTACCTGGTAAATTTTGTTTGACTGTAAGGAGAGACGCAGGAGTGAAAGTCAGCCACCTGACGGATTAGGTGGTCTAAGCATGTAGGCTGAAAATGCAGGCAAATCCACATTTTCTTAAGGCCGAGAAGCGAACGGGAGTCCCTAGGACATAAACTGACTGTAATCATACTGCCGAGAAAATCTTCGTACAGGAGAAATTTATCAGTTCGTACCGCAAACCGACACAGGTAGACGGGATGAGTATTCTAAGGTGCTCGAGTGAGCCGTGGTTAAGGAACTCGGCAAATTAACCCCGTAACTTTGGGAAAAGGGGTGCCTCAAGTAAGTGAAATCCTTGCGGACGTAGCTGAAAGAGGCCGCAGTGAAAAGGCCCAAGCGACTGTTTAACAAAAACATATGTCTCTGCGAAGTCAATCAAGACGATGTATAGGGACTGACACCTGCCCGGTGCTGGAAGGTTAAGAGGAGAGGTCAGCGCAAGCGAAGCTTTGAATCGAAGCCCCAGTAAACGGCGGCCGTAACTATAACGGTCCTAAGGTAGCGAAATTCCTTGTCGGGTAAGTTCCGACCTGCACGAATGGTGTAACGATTTGGGCACTGTCTCAACCACGGGCTCGGTGAAATTGTGGTACCGGTGAAGACGCCGGTTACCCGCATATGGACGGAAAGACCCCGTGCACCTTTACTGCACCCTAACATTGGGTTCGGGTAAAGCATGTGTAGGATAGGTGGGAGGCTTTGAAGCCGGGGCGCTAGCTTCGGTGGAGCCAACGGTGAAATACCACCCTTGTTTTATTTGGATTCTAACCTCGGCCCTTGAATCAGGGCTAGGAACAGTGTTAGGCGGGTAGTTTGACTGGGGCGGTCGCCTCCTAAATTGTAACGGAGGCTCTCAAAGGTTCCCTCAGCATGGTTGGTAATCATGCGGCGAGTGTAAACGCAAAAGGGAGCTTGACTGCGAGACTTACAAGTCGAGCAGATGCGAAAGCAGGAGTTAGTGATCCGACGGCTTCGAGTGGAAGAGCCGTCGCTCAAAGGATAAAAGGTACGCCGGGGATAACAGGCTGATCTTACCCAAGAGTTCATATCGACGGTAAGGTTTGGCACCTCGATGTCGGCTCATCGCATCCTGGGGCTGAAGAAGGTCCCAAGGGTTTGGCTGTTCGCCAATTAAAGCGGTACGTGAGCTGGGTTCAGAACGTCGTGAGACAGTTCGGTCCCTATCCTATGCGGGCGCAGGATACTTGAGAAGGGTCACTTCTAGTACGAGAGGACCGAAGTGAACGTACCTCTAGTGTACCAATTGTCGCGCCAGCGGCATCGTTGGGTAGCTATGTACGGTTGTGATAAGCGCTGAAAGCATCTAAGCGCGAAGCACGCTTCAAGATTAGGTATCCCTTACGTAAGTAACTGAAGACTCCTCGGAGATGACGAGGTTGATAGGCTGCAGGTATAAGTGTGGTAACATATTCAGCCGAGCAGTACTAATAAGTCGTGAGGCTTAACCATAAATTTTTATTTACAGAAAATTGCTATTCATTTTTTGACTCGACTCTTTCAGTCTTTCATTTATTTTTAAGATGCTGAATCAATGTCAGCACAAGATTTTAAATTTTGGTGGTTATAGCCTGGGTGTTACACCTCTTCCCATTTCGAACAGAGTAGTTAAGCCCCAGAACGCCGATGGTACTGCATGCGCAGGTGTGTGGAAGAGTAGGTCGCTGCCAAATTTAATTTATAAAACCCCGAACATTTTTGTTCGGGGTTTTTAATTTTAAATTTTATTTTTGAATTGTTTTGTAAGGAATATTTTCATTTCTTTTCCAGTATAAAATCAAATTTAGTGTAATAAAAATCCCTTCGGAAACAATTAAAATAATCTCGATCCTGAATTATCTTATTTTTTTCTCTTTCTAAAATATCATTTTTAACTATTGTTTTTTTGCAACCAGGCTATAACCATTCTCAATTTACCATAAGAGATTTCCGGAGATAATTTTTCCTTTATATAAGATAATCTGAAATCATCCATAGTTCTTAGAAAAATTTACTGAAAATTTCTTTTGCTTCTTCTAATGGTATTACTTCCTCCAGTTGAATCAAGTCCTGTCTGATCGCTTTTGAAAGATGGCTTTCAATTGTACCGACAGCGAGATTCCTTTCAAACGCAATTTGTTCAATGCTTTTTCCTTCATGTAAGCAATCAATGGTTTCCTGAATGGTATTAATCTTTATCCTTTTTCTGTAGGAACTTTTAACTTTTTTTTTTGTAATAAAAATTTCTTTATTAAAAGATTTCATATTTTTAAGATAATCGTCAAGTAAAAATCCATTTTTGCAGTAATTGATTTTCTGCAATTTGTCTTCAACTATTAAACTTATTTCTTCAAGCTTTCTATCTACTTTCCTGGATAATTTTTTAGTATCAATAGATAAAGAATGATCGTAAAAACTACCTGCCATTTGAAAATTCCATTATAAAAATATTCAGCACCATCCTTAATCCTTTTCTGAAGGATTTCATTTTCTTCAACAAGAGAGTTATTTTACTTAGCCGAAGGATCATTTGCTTAAATTTTTCAGAAATATCATACAATTCTTTTTGTCCCTCGATTAAATTCCTAATCCAGGCGATTGATTCCTCATTAATCTTGGTTTTGTTTTCCATTAATAATTCATTTAAAGCTTTAATTTCAACGTACCAGTTTTCCCATGTGAAAATATTTTGGAACTCTTCCAATATAAAATTCTGCTTCGCTTCACTGAATAGTTGGAGAAGATTAACATTACAATTTTTTATCTGCCATTCTTTAAAATCTTTATGCGGTCCGAGAAATTTTCGATAAACAGGCGTCTTTAAGAACCAGACCTTCTAATGATGTACAGCGGCTTAATGCAACATAAACCTGACCTTTTGCAAAGGCGTTTTCTGCATCGATAATGATTTTATCAAATGTTAATCCCTGGCTTTTATGAATTGTTATTGCCCATGCAAGTCTAAGGGGATATTGAATAAAACTTCCTAAAATTTCTTCTGTTATTTCATTTGTTTCAGAATTTATTTTGTAGTTTATGTTTTGCCATTCACTTTTTTTCAGGTCAATTTCATCATTATTATCTTTGCATTTTACTCTTATACAGTGTTCATTCAGTTCTTTTATAATGCCTAATTTTCCATTAAAATATTTTTTCCCTTCGATATCATTTTTTAAGAACATTACCTGGGCGCCTGCCTTCAGTTTCAATTCATTTTCTGCAGGGAAAAGATGTTCCGGGAAATCATTTATTACTTCTGATTGAAAGAAATAAGCACGTTCCGGAATATTGCTTAATTTTCTTTTATTGATCTCATCTGCCTGATAATTATGTGTTGTAAGCGTAATATATTCTTCATGCTCCTTGGGTATAAAATTTCTATTGATATTTGCGTTCAATAATTTAAAATTTTCCTCTGTTATGTTGTTATCACGAATTCCGTTTAATATCTCTATATATTTATCATCCTTTTGCCGGAAAATTTTCTTAAGTTCTATAATGACCGGAACATTAATTCGCAAAACAAAACTATTGAAGAAAAAAATAGAAGAATAATATTGTTTCAGGATTTCCCACTCACCTTGTTTTATAACAGGTGGAAGTTGGTAGAGGTCACCGATAAATAAAATTTGAACTCCCCCAAAAGACTGATAAACTTTTTGTTTTATATATCTTAAAATTGTATCTATTGCATCAACTGTATATGACGCTACCATGCTTGCTTCATCGATTATTAACAATTCAAGGCTGCGCAGTAATTTTAGTTTCTCTTTATTATAATGGATTCTGGAAAGAAGAGAATGGTTCCTTACGTTTCCAGTTCCACTTTCGATTAAATTTTTTTCCGGCAATATGATGCCGAATGGCAACTGGAATAAGGAATGCAGAGTAACACCATGTGCATTAATAGCAGCAACTCCGGTAGGTGCGGCAACTACACTTTTCTTTGAAGAGTTTTCACGAAGATATTTTAAAAATGTTGTCTTTCCTGTTCCTGCTTTACCGGTCAAGAAAATATTCTTGTTGGTTTCATTAACAAAACGGTAAGCAAGCTCAAACTCCTCAGTATGTTTTATTATCATGGAAAAATTCTTTCTGATTTAATATCAAATAAAAAAATTTAAATCGGATATTATCCGAATAACTCGAAATATCTGCTAAATAAGAAATTAAACAACGTAAATAGGCGGTAGCATTTGGGGGATGTTTTATAAATTATTAGAAATACCTTTATGTAACAGCAATTTTATTACTTAATATAAAAAATTTCCCAGTTTTTGCAAAAAATAAAAAATTAATAATTCTATTTGCTAAATATGACAAAATTTGTCATATTTAAATTATAATTATTTTAGTACTATGCAGCTAACATTAACCGGGGAATACGCAATAAGGGCGATGATTCATCTTGCTACTGGAATAGATGATTCAATTTTCCAGATATCGGAAATTGCCAGAATAAACAATATACCCGAAAAATTTCTTCGAAAGATAATTTCCCAGCTTTCATATGCAGGTTTAATTCAATCCCAGAGGGGAATTGGAGGGGGGATTAAATTAGGAAAATCGGCATTTAGCATTACCCCGCTTGAAATTATTGAGGTTGTGGAAGGAAAAATGGCTTTAAATAAATGTCTTATTGATACGGCTTTTTGTTCAAACGAAAGATGGTGCACAGTTCATACTCTCTGGTGTGAAGCTCAAAAAAATCTTAGAGAGATTCTTTCAAGTAAATCAATCGCTGAATTAGCTCGGGAAAATGAGGAGAGAAAAAAGAAATTTAAATAAACACAATCTGTTTTATTTATAAATCTATAAAATAATAGAAGGAGATAATTTAAAATGGATCCTGTTCTACTGGCACGTATTCAATTTGCAATGACTGTTGGATTCCACTTCTTCTTTCCGCCACTTACCATTGGCCTTTCATGGTTATTATTTATTGCAGAAACAATAGGGTGGAAAAAGAAAGACGCTATATATACCGCAATAGGTAAATTCTTTAGTAAAATTCTAGGGCTGATTTTTGCTGTTGGAGTAGCAAGCGGAATTGTAATGGAATTTCAATTCGGCACTAACTGGGCAGAATATTCAAAATTTGTGGGCGATATATTTGGCGCTCCCCTGGCTGCCGAAGGTGTATTTGCTTTCTTTCTTGAGTCAACATTTTTAGGGCTTTATATATTTGGCCGAAATAGAGTTTCAAAAGGTGTCCATTGCTTCTCTTCTTTAATGGTTGCATTTGGAGCAACTCTTTCAGCTTTCTGGATTATAGTAGCTAATTCCTGGCAGCAGACCCCTGCAGGATTTGTTATTCAAAACGGCAGAGCTGAATTAACAGATTTTTGGGCTGCAGTTTTTAATCCATCAACACTTCCACGTTTTTTCCATACTTTTGATGCTACATTAATTTCCGGTGCTTTTTTTATGGCCGGGATTTCGGCATATCTTGTTTATAAAAATAAAGGCGGGGAAATCTCAAAGAAAGCATTAAGGCTAGCAGTCATATTCGGATTAATTGTATCATTGCTTGAAGTTTTTCCATTTGGACATGAACATGGAAGGCAGGTGGCACAAACTCAACCCGAAAAATTTGCGGCTCTTCAGGGACTTTACACTTCAAAAACCGGTGCTCCGATAGCTTTATTTGCTTTTCCCGCGGGACCGCCGCCAACACTTCGTGCTCCTATTGAGATTCCCGGGTTATTAAGCTGGCTGGCTTTTGGTAATGTTAATGCAAAAATACAGGGCATAAATGAATTTTCGAAAGATAATATACCACCATTATTTATAACATTTGTTTCATACCACAACATGGTTTTATTGGGAATGCTTTTTATTCTTTTAATGGGGATAGCTGTGTTTAAATTAATTAGAAAATCTTTATGGGATAGTAATAAGTTTTTAAAGTTCTTAATCTGGGCAATTCCTTTCCCTCTATTTGCCTGTCAATTGGGCTGGATTTCCGCCGAAGTCGGGAGACAACCCTGGATTGTCTACAAACTTTTGAGGACCTCGGAAGCTGCATCAATAAATGTTGGGGCATCAGAGATCTTATTTTCTATTATACTGTTTACTTTAATATATATTTTATTAGGATCTGTTCTTATATATCTATTAGTTAAAAAAATAAAACAGGGGCCTGAGATAATTACCGGAAAGGAGGTACTGCAATGATTGATTTGAATATTATTTGGTTTATCCTTGTTGGAGTACTCATAATTGGGTATGCTATTCTTGATGGTTTTGATCTCGGAGTAGGTGTTATACATCTTTTTACAAAAAAAGATGAGGAAAAAAGAGTTAATTATAATGCCATTGGTCCGGTTTGGGATGGAAATGAAGTATGGTTATTAACTGGGGGCGGAGCTTTGTTTGCTGCGTTCCCAATTGTATATGCTACGGTCTTTAGTGGTTTTTACGTTGCGTTTATGCTGCTACTCACTGCACTTATTTTACGTGCCGTTTCTTTCGAATTTAGAAAATATGTTGTAAATCCAGGTTCAAAAAAAATGTGGGATTTGGCATTTGGACTTGGTAGTTTAATACCGGCTTTACTTTATGGTGTTGCAATAGGAAATGTTATGAGGGGTTTACCAGTAGAATTAATTGACGGAAAGATAACATCTTCTATTTCATTCCTTGGTCTATTGAATCCATATTCTTTGATGGTTGGTATTTTAAGCTTGGTCCTTTTCATAATGCATGGAGCTATATATTTAACATTGAAAAGTGATGGTACCCAGCAGGAAAAAATGGTCAATTGGATTAATAAAACCTGGATAATTTTTATAATACTTTATGTTTTAACAACACTAGCAACTTTTTTTGAAGCAAAATATTTATTTAAAGGGATGTTATCAAATATTCTATTCTGGATATTATTCATTATTATGTTTACAGCAATGCTTTATATCCCGGTTTCAGTTAAATCGAAAAAATTCGGGAAGGCATTTCTTTCTTCCGCTGTTTTAATTGCTATGATGATATTATTATTTGCTTTAAGTTTATTTCCACTTCTGGTTCCGTCAAGCATTGACTTAGCTAATAGTCTAACTATTTATAATGCCTCGTCAACTCAAAGAACACTCCAGACGATGTTAATAATTGCATTAATTGGAATGCCGGTTGTGATAGCTTATACTATTTTTATATACCGGACCTTCAAAGGGAAAGTAATAATTAACCAGGACAGCTATTGACTTTTATGCAAAACAAAAAAGGTAGTTAGATAAAAAAATAACTGCCTTATTTTTATTAATACCTTAGCTATTTAATTACTGGTGCAAAAATAAATTTAATTGCTCTGCTGTACCCTTCCGGTTTTGAACCTGAATGATACAAACCATCGAGCAGTCTGAAATGGAATCTAAAATCTTTGTAATTCCTTGATTCAAGAGTCCTGGCAAAATCTTTAATACTTATTAGAAAACTGGGTATATTTGCTAAATCATTTTCTGCACCAGTCATGTATAATGAAACCGGCAGGGTTGAATCTCTTTTGGAGAATTCGTTTTCAAAATTCACCAGCCATTTATTATCCCAGTTTACGGCAGGGCTTATCGCCATATAAGCATCAAAAAGATATGGTTTTGAAAACAACGCATACAAAGTGAATAACCCCCCCAAAGAACTTCCTCCCAGTGCACGGAAGCTGGTATCAACCCTATAGTTTTCCTGAATAAAAGGAATAAATTCCTTTTCAACTACATTGAGAAAATCTTCAGCACCTCCGCCAACTTGAATAGGAGTTGTTGAGTCTTTTGTAGGAGAATAGTCGTAAGCTCTGAGTTTCCCATAGTCTAGGTTTTCACCCTTATACGAAAAGCCAACCAAAATACACTCATTAATTGTTTTATCATAGATCTGTTCACCATAGATCATGCTTAATAAAGGGAAATCATAAAAACCATCGCAAAAATATACAACTGGGTATTTCTTTGATGGATTTTTATAATAACTATAGGGTAATCCGATTAATAGTTCGTACTGCTTATTTGTAATCTTGGAAGTTATTTCTCTGATTTCAGAAAAAGGAACTTCTACACTTTTAAATTTTTTCTCAATTTCCTGGGGTTTTATAGAACTTGAATTCATTATACAGAATAGAAATATTTAATAAGAATGATTTAAAGGTAAGATTTTTCATAATTATGATCCTTTAAAAAATTTCAGGAGATAGGAAAATGGCTATAAATATTCTATTATATAAATTTATTACTCTTGGATTATGTATCCAAATATTTTAGCTTTCATGTAAATCAAGATACGAAAATATTTTACTTTGTATATATCTAGTTCTATTTTTAATTATTCGATGAATTTTTAAAGAGGATACAATGCTTAAAGAATTAATTTTAACATTATCCGTAACAATTATGTTGCAATTCATAATAATAGCTCAGCCAATTTCTATGAAAAAGGTTGCAGAAGATAACCTGGATTTTACTGTTAATCAATATAAGCAGATGTTAATTAATCTTGAAAAGACTGATAAACTTCCAAGATCTACAAACAAGGACGGAACCTTAAATTTAGTAGCATCCGATGACTGGACGAGCGGATTTTTCCCCGGGAGCCTTTGGTTTATGTATGAATTTACAAAAGATAACTTTTGGAAAAAGAAAGCCGAATTATTCACTGAAAAACTATCGAACGAACAATATAATACCCAGACTCACGATGTTGGTTTTATGATTAACTGCAGTTATGGAAATGGGTTCCGTTTAGTTGATACGAAAGACTATGAAAAAGTAATTATTCAAGCTGCGAAATCTTTAGCCACGAGATTCAGACCGGTTGTAGGTTGCATTCAATCATGGGGTTCAAATGATAGATGGCAGTGCCCTGTAATCATTGATAATATGATGAATTTGGAGCTGCTGTTTAATGCATCAAAACTAAGTAATGATTCAAGTTTTTACAGAATTGCCGTAACACATGCAAATACTACAATAAAAAATCATTTTAGACCGGATTACAGCAGCTTTCATGTTGTTAATTATGATACATTAACTGGTAAAGTACTTGCAAAGAACACAGCCCAAGGGTATTCCGATGAATCCGCATGGGCTAGGGGACAGGCTTGGGGTTTATATGGTTTTACTGTTGCTTTCAGAGAAACTAACAATGAAACATATCTAGATCAAGCAAAGCATATTGCAGATTTTATTTTGAATAATAAAAATTTGCCTAATGATTTGGTACCATACTGGGATTTTGATGCACCTAATATTCCTGATGAACCGAGAGATGCATCTGCTGCGGCTATAATTTGTTCTGCGCTTTATGAATTAAGTTCTTATCTAAATAGTGAAGGAGAAAAATATAAAGAAGCTGCTGATAAAACTTTAAGAAGTTTGTCTTCATCCAAATATAGAGCTGACTTAAATTCAAATCATGATTTTATTCTAAAGCATTGTGTCGGAAGCAAGCCGGCCGATTCGGAAGTTAATGTCCCGTTAATTTACGCAGATTATTATTTTATTGAAGCAAATCTAAGGTGTCTAAATTACAACAAATAGTGAGTATAATTATTAAATTATTATAGCGATTAATAATTGACCCGGTATATTAACGAAACCGGGTCAATCTTTTATGAAATATATTACTTTCCGCCATCCGTACTATCAGGAACAAAATCAAGAACAATTGAATTCATACAGTATCTTTTACCTGTAGGCAGAGGACCGTCATCGAATACATGGCCAAGGTGTGCTCCACATCGACCACATAATACTTCGGTTCTATGCATCCCATAAGATGTATCAGAATTGTAAATTACACTGTTGGGCCTTAATGTTTCAAAAAAGCTTGGCCAACCGCATGTGCTGGCAAACCAGGAATCAGAGCGGAATAACGGATTACCGCAAGCGGCGCAATAATAAGTACCGATCCCTGTCGATTTCCAATATTTTCCGGTATACGCTCTTTCGGTTTCTTTATTGCGGGCAACTTGATAAACACTATCTGGTAAAACTTTTTTCCAAACAGAATCTGGAAGGTTTAATGTTGCAGTATCTGTTCGTGAATAATATGGATTTTCGGGATGTTGGGATTCTGTCATAATATTTGACTCTCCATTCTTCATATCTGATTTATTTTGACAGCTAAATAATAAACAAGCAGCCGGTATTATAAATAAAAGTAATCGTTTCATATAAATTTTACACACTAAAAGAATTAATTGTTTTAATTAGAATCAATTTCTTCTGTTTTGTATTTTAAATAAAAGTTCAATACCATTATTTGATTTAACATTTAATCCAATTATTTGTTTCATCACTTTTTATTATTGCATCGATCACTTTCATATTATTAATAGCGTCACTTAGCGGTGTAGGGACTTCTTTATTGTCTAAAACAGCTTTTGAAAATGCATCTCCCTGTAAGGTATATTGATCGACAGGGGGGAAAGTTATTTCTTCTTTACCTTCTTTAGTAATCAGCCAAATTCTTGTTGATTTATCGGAAGGAGCATTAACCGGAATTTCAATTTCAATACGTCCTTCTGTTCCCAGAATATTTGCTTGTTGATAATTAACTAATTGGGTTGAACAAGAAAAACTTGAAACAATTCCTGAAGAAAAATCAAGAAGAGCTGAAGTATAACGGTCGGTTTTCATATTTGGATCATAATCACTAGCTCCCATAACACGGTCAGGCTCTTTTTCAAGTATAAACCTGGGGAATGAAATACAGTAGCATCCTATATCCATCAATGCTCCTCCCCCGGATTCTACTCTATTACGTATATTGTCAGCTTCAACATTATAATATGAAAAAAAAGATTCGATGATTTTCACTTTACCGATTTTACCTTCTTTCACTAAAGATTTTGCTTTTTGCCATTGAGGATGGAATCGGTACATGAAAGCTTCCATTACTTTTAAGCCTGGATGTTTTTTTGTTTCGGTAAAAAGTATTTCTGCTTCTTCAGCATTCATACCAATTGGTTTCTCACATAGTACATGCTTGCCAGCTTGCAATGCCTTAATCGTCCACTGTACATGAAAATTATTTGGGAGAGGATTATAAACAGCATCTATTTCCGGGTCATTAAGCAGCTCTTCATATGAGCCATATGCTTTTCGAATTCCCAGATCACCTGCGGCCTTTTTTGCCCTCTTTTAAATCCCTGGAAGATATTGCAGTAATATCACATAATTCTCCTTTTTGCATTGCCGGAACAACTTTTCCTATACCAATATTTGCCGTGCTCAAAATACCCCACCGGATTTTTTTTTCTGCCATTATTTCCTCAAAAGTTTCTTATTAAAATTGTTAATTAAAAATGAATAATCTATCACGAAAGTAAAAATTTTTTGTAATTTTTTTGATTTTACTTAAATATAATATTATTAATTTGAAAGGGATGAGTACTTAATCAAATAATACCTATTTTTAAATATAAATTGGAAAAAAAAATAAAAAAACCTCCTCTAATTATCGAGGAGGTTCAAATTATATCTCAACCGGAAGATATATTAATTATTTTTCAGAAACCAAATCTTTCTCCGCTTTATTTCCTGCAATATTAATATTTTCTTTTAAAATATTTTAACTCGGGAAGATTCTGTAAATCCTTTACCCTTTCAGGAGAATAGCCAAGCTTCTTAAAATCTAAAATTCCATGCTCTGAATGGCAGCTTTGGCAGCTTAACCCTTCTTTTTGTATTCCGTGATTAATCATCAAAGTCCCATATTGCCTCATCCATTTTGGCTGAACATTTCTTAATTCACCTTTATCATTCAATGGATAAGTTGTTGACCAGTTATCAACTCCAAAGTAATGCATGAAATCGTCCATCATATATTCTTTAAATGGGAGCTGATACATTCTTTTTACAATTGGATTTTTGATGGCTTTAATTACAGCATCTTTCGGTCTCCCTGTTTCATAATATACCGGATAATCAAATGGAAGAATCATGGCACCGAAAGGTCCGCGGTTCGACATATCCTCATACATATAAGCATTAAACAATTTGAAAGGATAAATCTTACTTTCACCCATGTTCTCAAGCGGTAATAAGTTTCTTGCAATTACTTCGCTTCTTTTTTCGACGAGTTCAGGAGGGAGCTGGGATAAGGTATTTTCTATAGATTTTAAGTAAGTATCAACTTCGGTTTCGTTCATATTAAAATCTTTTTTAAGATTCTCTTTAATTTCTTTTAAAGCTTCCGGATTTGAAATTCTTGTAATCTGATCCATTAATGGATTATAATTATCTGTTTTATTTGGATTATTTCCCAATGCATTTGCAAGAAATGTCCCGTTTCCATTAAACCATAAATATGTGAATCCAACTCCTGATTTGCCGGAACGCAATACATCGGTAGGTGCATAAATACCTTCTTTTGGATTCCATGTTGGGTTAACCCAATCTCTTAAAACAACATTTTCTTCCTGGAGATCTTTTATATGGCAGGTTTCGCAGGCAATTCTTGCTACATGACCGTTTAATATTACTCTTGTCAATTCATTTTTAGTATGAGGTGCAGAAGTATGACAATTTTCGCAGGCTACAGCTTTGCCGGGTAAATCATTTGCAACTAAATCCGTTCCCTTATTTCCTCTTGGTATTTTGTGACCTTCAGGGATATGGCAATCAATACATTGTATTCCTGCAGCATAATGGACATCATCTTCAGGACTGAACGGATTTCCTCTTTTACTCCCTTCGTGGATAATTCTTTTGTTTTTATATCCTAAACTTTTTGCTGAAACGTTGTTGGCGTAAGTATCTCCGCCCATATTATGCTGATGACAATTCAAGCAATTTTCATTAGTTGGTTTTGTTACTGTCATTGCCGCTCTCACTGTTCTATCCTGGTTCCACCGGTATCCGACATCATCTTTAATAACGTATTTGTAATTCATATCATAAGTCTGTGAATGGCAAATTAAGCAGTCGATTCCATCTTTAGCTGAGGAGGGTACATCGCCGAAGGGCATCATATCTTCAGTTGCAGGCTGGTAATTGCCTCCGATATGGCAGGCACCGCATCCTTCACTTCTATAAACAACTTCTCCATGCAGACTATCCGGTTTTGATGCAACTAAAGCGGCCCAGCCGGTCCAGGAGAAACTGCCTGGTATGCCGCAGGCTCTGTCTATTTTTCCGACAGGGATAGGTCTTCCTTTCTCGTTAACTTTTTCCCCGTTGTAACCATAAGTAGAATACCCTGCCGCCATCCTCTGAAATCTGAAGTGAACTGAATTTAGAACATCTTCCATTGTATTTACTTTTTCTGTTGAGCCGTCAGGTTTATGTACTGTCATTTCCTCATGGCATTTTAAACAGGTTTTCGGTCCCTCATATTGTCTGATCCCGGCATCTCTAAAATATTTAATATGAGAGTAATTCGTTTTAGAAAGAAAAGAAGATGTATTCATCAGCATTTCCATTTTTACTTTCCTGCTGAATTCGTTCTTTTCATTTTTAGTTTGTTCTTCTGCTTTTGTTAATCTTGCGTGATAAGTTAATTCTTTTGCTAATTTCTCAAATTCCTCATCAGATATTCTTTTACTGGAATTAAAAGTCAATTCCCCGTTTTTTACTCCGGTGTACCATTCAAAGAATGGATGATATAGGAATTCATAAGAAATAAAAATTAAAATAAATAGACCTATTATTATGGTATTTATCTTTGCTGTTTTAGTTTTCATAAGCTGAAGCAGTCTTGCTTTCATCACTAACCTCTTTTGGATTTAGTTTTTCCGGGTGATGTTCGTGCCACCCGGTTACCATTGCTTTAAAATTGCTGAAAATTGTTGTCCCGGTTGTTGCCAGGTATATGTGGCCGATCATAAAAATTGAAAGTATAAAACCTATTGAAGTATGAAAAACTGCAGTTAAAGTTAAACCTGATATCCCCAAGATTTGATTTATAATAAATTCCGGGAATAATAATGCCCACCCGGATAAGATTATTAAAGGAAGAGCAATATACATTATCTTCAAATAAGTGATTTGCTGTAGAGGATTAAATTTATTCTCTTTTGTTATTTCAAACGGATGAGAATCATTCTTAAAAATCCCGGAAAGGTAAAATTTAGCTTGGGTTAATAACCTTGTTAAAATTCCTTTTAGCTTCGGAAGGTATTGTTTATAATTACCTGAAAAGATATTAAAAATGAAAAAGAAAATGTAGTTAATAGTTAAAGTTATCCCTGAAATGTTGTGTATTAATACAGTATTTTGAAAATCTATTATAGGAGATTTCGTATTTACGTACTGCAAGTTGATACCCGAAAAAATTAAACTAAAGAATAAAAGTGCGTTCAACCAATGCCAGGTACGAAGCCAAACAGGATATAAATATTCACGGTTATTTTTCATCGGTATTTCCTTTTTTTGAATTCCATCTGAGGAATCCATGAACTGCAAGTGCAATTAGGGTCAATCCAAATATTATAAAGCTTAGCAGATTTAAGTAATAATTTCTTGTTGCTCCAATTACATAAGAGTTATTCAGTATAACTGCATTTATAAAGCCTTCTTTATTTCTTTCCTCTTTTGTTTGGAATTTATATAGCGATTGGACTAATATCGAATTGGCTGAATGGCATTCAACACAATTCCTTACAGCTTTTTCTTTTGGTAAAATTTTGTGTGAAATTCCTGCAGCGCTCTTTCCCGTGTGACAATCTATGCATCTAACCGCCTTCCAATGTAAATCTTTATGAGGCAGCCATTGATGGGACGTATTTAAGTCAGGAATTACATGATTTGTAAAGCCTGCAATCTTTGTCTCGTTATTATGGCATTCAAGGCATATGTGGTTATCATATAAAACAGTTTTTTTGACTTCACTATTTATGCGTGCATTTATCTTAAAGCTATGCGGATCATGACAATTGAAGCATGTAAATTTATTTCCGAACTTTTGATAATGTACACTCTCTTCAAAATCTTTTTCTATAGTCTTGAAGCTGTATTTGAAAAGTCCCGGGTTATCCTGATGACAGTTTAAACAATATAGGTCTTCAGATTTTAGTTTTGAAGGGTGGGGAAAAGTCTTAAATTCAGATGAATGGCATCCAATGCATTCAAGATTTTTATGATTTGAATTATAAAAATTCGCAGGAATTACAGAAAGATTTTTCAATATTCCGCTATTAGGATCCCGATATCCAATAGTAGACATTGAATGGCATCTTAAACAGTTATAGTTTGTCTCTTTATTTGTTTCGCCAAATAAATCTTGGAAAAAGAGTATATCTGTTATTAGTATTATTAGAAATAATTCCCCAAAAATTTTCTTCATATAAATTAAGGGCTTAGCTTTTAGATAAGGCAGAAATAATAATTTAAATTAAACAATTTCCCCAACCTCCTACTCTACCTTACTTGTTATTAATTCCTTAATTTTCCAGCATTCTGTGAAATTTTTATAAACAATGCAACTACGACATTCTTTATTATAACAGATATTATTCAAGTGCTTAAAAGTCCAGCAAGGTTGGGAGTGAGACACAAATGCCTCACAATTATTCCGGTCTTCTTTGGAACAACTATTAATTTCCCAGCAAGGAATTAATGAGTAAATTGCCTTGATGCCATTAATACTTATTTTATTAACATTAATTGCTCTTCTTATGCATTGTAATCTCTGAATATCCGATTCGGAATAAAGTCTGTGGCTTGATTTTTTTTGAAAGGTAAAATTAAACCCTCTTTTTCATACATTCTCAAAGTATGAACGGAAATTCCCAAAATCTTTGCAGCACTGCTGATCGGATATAAAGGCGTTTCAAAATTATCAATTTGTTCCAATTAATTGACCCTGATTTTATATTTATAAATATCAAATTTGTTGCCATTTATAAATCTACAAAATATGTTAAATTTCAATTCTTTTCTGAGCGTTTGTTTTCACTATCAAGAATTAAATAACTATGTTTCTTTTTTGAGAGAAATTGAATTGTGAATAGAGTAAATTATAAAATTGGAGTAATTTCTGATACACACGGATTACTACGTCTTGAAGCAGAAGAATATCTAAAAGAGAATGATTTAATTATTCATGCGGGAGATATAGTCAGTGTTGAAATAATTTACAAATTAAGAAGAATAGCATCTGTTAAAGCAATTCGCGGTAATATTGATAAAGATAATTGGGCTGACAAATTTCCTGGATTACTTGATCTTTAAATAATGAATAAAAGAATTTTTATAATTCATGATATAAAAGATGCAGATATTATTGACAAAAATAATTATGACATTATAATTAGTGGACATTCACACAAACCGCTAATAAAAGAGGAACGCAGTGTTTTATATTTAAATCCGGGAAGTGCCGGAATAAGAAGATTTAATCTGCCGGTATCTTTAGCGCAGCTCCAAATATTTGAAGATAAAATTTCTGCAAAAATAATTGAACTGGATATTTAAATAGTATTACAATTTATTATAAATTTCTAATGATTAAATTTTTATTTAAAAGAAGATGAAAAAGCTTTTCTATGGAAAATAATATTTTCAAGCTTAATAATTGCAGTTTTAATTCAAGTAATACTTTATTTGCATGGATATTATTCGTTTTCCGGCGATGAAAGTGACCGAACTTTATTAGCCTATTCCTGGCTGATTGGTAGAATGCCCAAAGGTGAACCATGGCTTCCTTTCCACACAATAATAAATGGTATTTCTCTAAATTATTTTTTTGATCTTTTCTGGACACCAAGAATTATCGGTTCGGTTTTCGGATTACTTTCCGTCTTTGCAATCATTCGGCTTTCACATTTATTAATGAAAGATAAATTAGTTACTGTTATAACTGCAAGTCTTGCGCTTTTCTTTCCTCCATTTGTAATACTAAGGGCGGTTCCATTAAGCGAGGTTATGTATTATTTCTTTATAATTAGCAGCTCATCATTTCTTTTAAATGGATCAAAACTAAAAAGACAGACTATTTAATTATTACGTGCATTTTATTTTCTTTTGCAAGCTCTGTCAGGTATGAAGGATGGATAGTCTCCGGAAGTTTATTAATATTTTTATTGATTGAATTTTATATTCGGAAAGAACTGCAAGCTAAATTATTAGTAATCTCTGCAATAATATTATTAGCCTTTCCAATTTTTTGGATTTTAAAGAATGCTTTTGATACGGGAAATCCCCTGGAATTTATTATATCCAGTTCGGAAAGATACAAAATGCATTACGGCTTTTCTATTATCCCGATGATGAAATATAATCTAATTACTCAATTCATATATCAGAATATTCTGTACCTGAATTTTACCGGTTTAATCTCTTTATTGTTTTATTTATTAACAGATAGAAATATTAGAAGATGGAGTGTGGTATTTTTCTTATCATTTTTTTTTCTAGCAATCTTATCGATTTTAGGTTTAGCAATGCCGAGCCATGCATATTGGAGAATTCCATTAACCTGGAATATTTTGCTAATACCGTTCTCAGCACATTTTATAATAAAATTTGCATCCTTTTTATCAGAAACATTTAAGAAAAAAGAAAGAACTGTTTTAATAACAATTGTTTCTATTATAATAATTTATTTTTCTTTTCAAGTTATAAGGATAATATCATTTTCTTATTTTTCAGGAGATGATATTTCTGCCGGAACCTATTTAAAGGAGCAAATAATCAGTAATGAAAATCATTTTAAAATTTTAATCGATACTTCTGATTGGAATTATCTGAATGTAATGGTTGCATCAAATCATCCGCAAAGATTTATAATAAACGCTCAAAAAGATCCCGCATTTCCGGCAAACCAAATTGTCGGCAGCAGGAAACAAATAGATATAGAATATTTAACCAATCTGAAAATAAATTATTTACTTTTCGAAAACCCGGGTCTTAAAAATATGATAAAAAGAAACCCCGAATTTATACAAATAAAGAAACTCGGAGATTGGGAATTATACAAGCTTGAATAAATTTTTATATATTTTCAACTATGAAAACTTTTAAAAAAATTATCTTCTTTTTCTCTTTATTCCTGCTCTATCTGATTCTGAAAGAATTTGTTGAATTATACAACCTTGCAAAATCTATTCATCCTTATTTTGCATATGCGGTGGTAATTCTTTTAACTGCTTTCCTTATATATTATGCATTTATTCCTATCTACCAGATTTTCAGAATGCCAAAAAATTATGCGCCGGTTAAAAACAAAAATGAAGTTCCGGCGCTTATCGAAAAAAGAATTAATAATTTTAAGAAAAATAAATTCCTTATAAAATCTAATTTTGATTTTAATGTAATTGCTAATGATGAAGAAGGTCATAATAAGATTATCTCATTCCTTGAAAAAGAAAGTGATAGAATCAGAAAAAAATATGTATCAAGACTTTTTTATAGTACAAGTATTTCGCAAAATGGATTTATTGATGCAATATTAATTTTATCCTCAAGTGTAAATCTTATAAAAGAAATTTTTATTCTTTACCAGGGAAGAGTTACAAACAGGGATTTGTTTACAATTGCAAAGAAAGTTTATTATTCAATAGCAATCGGCGGTTCGGAAGGTGTTGAATATGCTGCAGATGAAATATTTTCAAAGTTAAGCACCGAAAGTATGAAGAGCATACCTTTTGCAAGTAAAATTCTAAGCTCTTTAGCTGATGGTTATGTTAATGCCGCTCTGTTAACCCGCATTTCATTAATTACGGAAAATTACTGCAAGTACATTTTTGTAGAAACAGATCGTGATCTTTATCCATCTTCAAAATTTATTATATCTACAACCCGTATTTTAACTTCGGATATTCTAGCTTTGGTAAATAGGAAATTACTTAAGACTCCAAAGGAGAAATTAGAAAGTATAATTAGGAAAACACCTAATCCCCTTGCATTTATTCTGGGCAAAAATAAACCGGAAATTAAAGAAACAAATACTTAAAGAATTCAAAACAATAAGTGACGTACTTACCTATAATTGAGTTGAAAAATGATCGGAATTGAAAGTGAAATTTATTTTATAATTCTTTAACCCTCATTAATATTTTTTCATCTATTTCAATTCCATCAGCCAGATTTTTTTTCTTATTTTTTAATACAAGTTCACCTGGGTAATATATCTTTGTCTTTTCATCTATTGTTTCTGCAGACTTAAAATATGATATTATCCCGTTTATCAAATTATCATTTTCTGATTCATCTGAAAATATTTTAGGATTTATTGCAATGAATATTTGCGAAGGTCCTTTTTCGCCTTCTGTTTCAGATAGATCCTTAGTAGCTCTTCCTCCCGATAATATTGCTGCTAATATATCCAGAGTAAGCGACAGGCTTGCGCCTTTCCAATAACCTATTGGTAAAGGCCTTTGTGAAGAAATTATTTTTCCAGGATCTTCTGTTAAATTACCTTCTTTGTCAAAACCGCCCGGGACGGGCAATCTTTTTTCTTCTCTTTCAAGATTTAACATTTTACCGTATGAAAATTGTGACATTGCCATATCAAGTACAACATTTCCATCTTTCCTGGGTATTCCAATAACAAGAGGATTATTTCCGGTTTTCGCCTCTTTTGCTCCCCATGGAGGAAGATTTGGAATTGTATTAGTCCAGCAAATTAAAATGAAACCCTTATCAGCTGCAAACCAGCCAAAATAACCGGGTCTCATCCAATGATTAGAATTTTGAAGCGCTATGCATCCGATTCCGTATTGAGCTGCAAGTTCAATCCCTCTCTCAGTCATTTGTAAGGCATTGAGCGGGCCTGCACCATAATTACCATTCCACCTTTCAAATGCACCAAACGAAATAATTTTGGAAGGACTTACATTAACTTTTACCGAACCATTTACTACACACTGTATGAATCCCGGGAATCTATTTATACCATGTGATTCAACACCTGCAAAAGTATTATCTGTGAAAATTTCAGCAAGAATTTCTAAGTTATCACCGGAGAAATTATATTTAATTAATTTACTTATAAATAAATCTTTAAGTTCATTAAATAATAATTTCAATTGTATTCATCCCAGCTTTTAACTTCCAGTTCATTAAAGGAATATCTTTTTATGGATTTAATAAAACGTTTTGCAAACTGAGTATTTGTTATTAGCGGGATATTCAAATCGATTGCTTTTCTTCTTACAATATAATCACTGTCAAGTTCAACTTTTTCTGTTGTCTTAGGAATGTTAATTACCAGGTCAATTTTCCCATCATTAAGATAAGTTAAAATGCTAGGTTCCATATTATCGAAAGGCCGGTGTAATTCGTCAACCTCGATGCCGTTTTCTATATAGAAATCAGCCGTACCCTTTGTACCGTAAAATTTCAATCCCAGATTTTTTAAAATATTTATTTCATCAAGTATTTCTGCTTTTTGTTTTAATGTTCCGGTAGAAAGCATAACTCCTTTTTGAGGAATTTTGTGTCCCGTAGAAAGCAGGCTCTTTAAGAATGCTTCATTAAAATCATCGCCAAGGCAGGCAACTTCGCCGGTTGATGACATTTCAACGCCGGTTACAGGGTCAGAATCCTCTTAATCTCGTAAAAGAAAATTGGGAGGCTTTCACACCAACATAATCAAGATCAAAAGACGATTTATCAATTTTCGGTACTTTCTCTCCAAGCATCAGTTTGGTTGCTATTTCAATGAAATTAATTTTTAGTGTTTTAGAAACGAATGGAAAGCTTCTTGAAGCTCTTAGGTTACATTCAATAACTTTTACATCATTATCTTTGGCAATAAACTGGATATTAAACGGACCCGTAATTTCAAGTTCTTTGGCAATTTGTTTTGTAATCATCTTAACTCTTCTCATAGTTTCAAGGTAAGTCCGTTGCGGGGGAAGAACAATAGTTGCATCCCCGGAATGAACGCCTGCATTTTCAACATGTTCAGCTATTGCATAACAGAATAGATTTCCTTCGTTGGCTACTGCATCAACTTCTATTTCCCTGGCATCTGTAATAAATTTACTTATTACTACAGGATGCTCTCTATTAATGTTAGTTGCTTTTTGTAAATAAATTTCAAGTTCATCCTCCGTAAGGACTATACTCATTGCAGCACCGCTCAGAACATAACTAGGCCTTATTAAAACGGGGTACTGGACTTTATCTGCAAATTCTTTTGCTTCATCAAGGCTTTTTAGCTCTTTCCATTCTGGCTGATCAACTCCTATTTTATCCAGGATTTGTGAAAACTTATGACGGTTTTCTGCATTATCTATTTGAACCGGCGAGGTGCCTAGAATTTTAAACCGGCATTATGCAGTTTCATAGCAAGATTGTTAGGAACCTGACCGCCCATGGAGATAATGATTCCTTCAGGATTTTCTTTATCATAAATATCCAGAACACGTTCGAAAGTTAATTGCTCAAAATAAAGTTTATCACAAATATCGTAATCCGTACTTACGGTTTCCGGGTTACAGTTAATCATTATAGTTTTTTTATCGATTTTATTTAAAGCCATTACGGCATTAACACAACACCAATCAAATTCAACCGATGAGCCAATCCTGTATGCACCGCCACCCAAAACAACGATCTGGTTTTTTTCTCCGAGTGAGATATCGTCCTCATTCCCATGATAAGTTAAATATAGGTAGTTTGTTTGTGCAGGGTATTCTGCTGCCAGCGTATCAATTTGCTTAACGACGGGAATAATATTCAATTCTTTCCTATATTCTCTTACTCCCAGTTCTGTTGAACCTGTCAGCCGGCTTATTTGAAGGTCCGAGAACCCATTCATTTTGGCTTCTTTCATAAGAGCTTTTGAAACATCATAAAGCATTAAACCTTTAAGCTTCTTTTCAGTTTCAATTATGTTTTTCATTTTATATAGAAACCATTTTGTAATTTTTGTTAGCTCATGGATCTTATCAACCGAATAACCGCACTGCAGTGCGTGAGCAATAGCAAATATTCTTTTGTCGGTTGGTTCAGATAATTCTTTCTCAAGATCCTCAAAAGAGAGTTCGTTACCAATGAAGCCCAGCATTCCGACGTCCAGCATCCTGATTGCTTTTTGAAGTACCTCTTCAAATGATCTGCCCAGGGACATAACCTCACCTACAGATTTCATTTCTGAGCCGAGTTGTGTACTGACCTGTTGAAATTTTTGCAAGTCCCATCTTGGGAACTTTAAAGCAACGTAATCAAGTGCAGGTTCAAAGCAAGCTGAAGTTTCGCGGGTAATAATATTTTCAACTTCATTTAACGCATAGCCAAGAGCAAGCTTCGTAGCAATAAAAGCGAGAGGATACCCTGTAGCTTTCGATGCAAGTGCGGAACTTCTGCTTAATCTTGCATTCACTTCTATAATTCTATAATCATCTGAATTTGGATCAAGTGCATATTGAATATTACATTCGCCAATTACTCCCAGATGACGAATCAATTTTATGCCAATTGATCGCAGCTTAAAATTTTCACGGGCAGAAAGTGTTTGCACCGGAGCTATAACTACACTATCACCTGTATGAATTCCCATTGGGTCTACATTTTCCATTGAACATATAGTGATGCAATTGTTATATCTATCCCTTATAATTTCATATTCAACTTCTTTCCATCCGCGCAAAGATTCTTCAATTAGAATTTGGTTTGTAAATGAAAATGCTCTTCCTGCTTTATCCAGGAGCTCGGTTTTATTATTAACTATTCCGGAACCTAAGCCGCCCAGCGCATAAGCTATTCTTACCATTACAGGATAACCTATTTTTTCTGCAGCTTCTACAGCTTCATCAACATCTTTTGCTGTTCTGCTGGTCGCAACCTTCAAACCGATTTCTGTTACTTTATTTGCAAACCTTAACCTGTCTTCAGTATCCTGAATGGCTTCAATCGGGGTTCCAAGAACTTTAATATTATGTCTATGTAAAATTCCCTTTTCATAAAGTTCTACGCCGACATTAAGAGCAGTTTGCCCTCCAAACTGGAGGAGAATGCTGTCCGGAAGTTCCTTCTTAATAATTTTTTCAACAAAATCAGCATTAATAGGTAGAAAGTAGACTTTATCGGCAAAATTTTCAGAAGTCTGTATAGTCGCAATATTAGGATTAACCAAGACAGACGTGATTCCATCTTCGTTCAATGCCTTGATTGCCTGGCTGCCGGAATAGTCGAATTCGCCTGCTTGCCCTATTTGGAGTGCCCCTGAACCCAGAATTAATACTTTTTTAGCTTTTCCTTTTTTAATCATTTACAGCCCTCACAAACATGTCGAAAATAAACTCACTGTCATCAGGACCAGGTGAAGCTTCGGGATGAAATTGTGCGCCGAAAAAAGGTTTTGCAATATGTATAAGCCCTTCATTTGTTCCGTCGTTGTCATTCGTGAACCACTCACGCCAATCTTCAGGAAGTGTGTCGCTGTCAATTGCATAGCCATGGTTTTGAGAAGTTATATAACATCTTTTAGTCCCTGTTTCATTTGCCGGCTGGTTGTGGCTTCTATGCCCGTATTTCAATTTATAAGTATTTGCTCCTGCGGCCAGTGCCAAAATCTGGCATCCAAGGCAAATCCCAAGAATTGGAATATGTTTATCCATTGCGCGCTTTGTATTTTCTATTGTGGTTTCACACATTTTCGGGTCGCCCGGACCGTTTGAAATAACAATCCCGTCAGCTTTTTCTTTAGAAAAATCAAAATCATATGGTACTCTTAATACGGAAATATTTCTGCCGAGAAATGCTTTAATAATATTATTCTTAGTTCCGCAATCCACTAAAATAATTCTTTTCCCGTTACGGTTATATTCAGTTGCTTCTTTAACGCTAACTTCACCTACAAGATCTAGTTTATTTATATCCTGGAATTCTATCTCCTCATCCTCTTCCACGATCAATTTTCCGAGCATCGTTCCTTTTTCCCTTAATCTTCTGGTCAGCATTCTTGTATCAATTCCGTAAATCCCGGGAATTTTTTGTTCATACATCCAATCCGATAAAGATTTTTTCCCGTTCCAGTGTGAATATTCAAATGAATAATCTGAAATTACCAATGCTCTGCAGTGTATTTCACTTGATTCGAAGTACTTATAAAGACCATCCTCTTTTTCATAGCCAGGTACTCCATAATTACCTATTAAAGGATAAGTACAGACTAAAATTTGTCCTCTGTACGATGGATCTGTCATTGTTTCAGGATATCCTACCATCCCGGTATTAAAAACAACCTCTCCGTTCGTATTTTTAGGATATCCGAATAAACTTCCAATAAACTCCGAGCCATCTTCCAGGATTAACTTTGCTACTTTTTTCTCATCAAACATTTTAATCCTATTATTTTCTATTTTTCAAAAAAATAGCCACTCATTGAGTGGCTATAATTATAGTCTCTTTAAAATCACTGGTATAATTTTTATGAAAATTTTTTCTTTGCCGATCAACTACTTTCCGAATTTTAATTTTCTAATATAGTACAAACTCATTTTACTTTCAACGGAATTAACCAAAAAAAATAATTTGGTATTATGTCCGTCACTTGTATATTATAATTGAAAAAGAATTTTTATTTCTTTTAATTAATAATAAAAAATGATATAAAATGACTTTTATTTTAATTTGAAAAAATATATATAGATTAATAAAAATATTATTTCAGTGTTTTATCAGGTATATGATTTGTTATTTACTGTTTTTAATCCACATTCAACAAAATCCTATCATTTTTATAACCAAATAATATGAAAACCAAAAAAAATCCTAGGGGACCTAAAACTTTCATTCTCGATACAAATGTAATTTTACATGATGCTAGTTCAATACATAATTTTGAAGAGAATGATGTGCTGATCCCTTTGCCGGTTATTGAGGAACTTGATCATTTTAAAAGAGGCAGCCAGGTGATTAATCTTAATGCAAGAGAGTTTGCCCGCACTCTCGATTCACTTACCGGTACAGCCATATTCAACGGCGGCGTTTCTATGGGTAAAGGGAAAGGGAAAGTTAGGATTGCTATTTCAAGAGGATTAAGTAACGAAATAAAAGAAGTATTTAAAGAAGATACTCCTGATCACCGGATACTATCAATTGCACTTGAGTGGAATAAAAAAAGCAAGGAAAATTCTACTGTACTTGTGACAAAAGATGTCAATCTTAGGATGAAAGCAAAAGCTTTGGGAATCCTTTCCGAAGACTATACTACGGATAGAATTGGAAGTGTTGAAGAACTCTATAGCGGGAAAGAAATTATTGAAAATTTTGATGATGATTTGATTATTAAATTTTTTCAAATCCCGTTTGAAGTTCCAGCTGAGGAGATATTAAAGAATTTAAAAGGAGAAGTCTTACCTAATAAATATTATATTTTTAGAAATCCGAACCGGTCAGTACTGGCGTATTTGGATCAAAATGAAGAAATATTTAGGAAAGTTGATAAGAACGTTATTTATGGTATAAAACCAAGGAATGCAGAGCAGACTTTTGCGGTTGATGCTTTAACAAATATCAATATACCTTTGGTTACTCTTACAGGGAAAGCAGGGACTGGAAAAACTCTTTTAGCGCTTGCCAGTGCTTTAAATATAAGAAAAAGTTACAGGCAAATTTTTGTAGCGCGCCCAATTGTTCCTCTCAGTAACAAAGATATCGGATTTCTTCCCGGAGATGTACAAAGTAAAATTGAACCTTACATGCAGCCATTATGGGATAATTTAAGAGTAATCCAGGATCAATTTTCTGAAACCGATAAGCAATACCAATTAATAACTAATATGGTAAAAGATGAAAAGCTTGTTATTGAGCCGCTTTCATATATTAGGGGAAGAAGTCTGCAGAGAATTTTCTTTGTTGTCGATGAAGCGCAAAACTTAACACCACATGAAATAAAAACAATTATAACCAGAGTTGGTGAAGGTTCAAAAATTGTTTTTACCGGTGATATTTACCAAATTGATCATCCTTACCTTGATTCACAATCAAATGGATTGTCTTATTTAATTGATCATTTTAAGGGGCAGAAATTATATTCTCATATTAATTTGGAAAAAGGGGAGAGATCGGAGTTGGCTGAGTTAGCCAGTAATTTACTTTAGTAGCCATTGTTAAAATAAATTAATAACTTAATAATATAATAAGTTTTAAGGGAAAAAAAGTTAATATTAATTATTTTTGATTAATATTAAAAATAGTGTTATTGATTATGCGTGTTTTTTCTTACCCTTTATTATATAAAATTATTTTGCGTTTTGGTAATATACCTATTACTTTATTATTGATTTTTTATCTTATTCCTTCGGTAGTTTATATTGATAAAAACCTAATTTTGCTGATTCCATTAATTATATCATCATTATTGATATATTTACTAAATAAACAGTTTATAATACTCTACAAAATCCTTCCATATAAAATAGTCGTAGATGATGGGAAATTAATATGCAGTGAATTTTTATTTTCACAAAAAGAAGTAATAATCAATTTTGAAGATATTGAAAAACTAAAAGGGGGTCTTTTTGAAGGTAAATTAAGGGGTGTATTAAAAGTCTATGATGGAAAAAATAAAATTCTTATAGGTTATTTTAACAAAATAAAAAACTCTCAAATGCTGGGGACAATTATATTAAGCAAAGTGAAAAAACCTATTTATGATGAGGTTATCAAAAATATTGTTCCAAGGAGTGAGAAAAAAAAATAATCCTTGTTTGGCTGCTTCTCTTAATTCCCGGCTTTCAAGTTTTAAATCAATACTGGCTTATTTTTTATGTAGAAATATTCTTACCCTGGGGATGATCACTTTCTGATGTAAGCTTTCTGGTCCATTCTTATTTAAAATATTTGACCAATACTTTATGTGTTATTTCATTATTTTAATAATAATTAAATCAAAAAAATTTTGTTATGAAAATTGCAGTTTTATTATCAGGCGGCGTGGATAGCTCCGTTGCCTTAAGATTGTTGAAGGATGCCGGGTATAATGTTACGGCATTTTATCTTAAAATATGGCTTCAGGACGAGTTTTCTTTTTTAGGTGAATGCCCGTGGGAAGAAGATTTAAATTATGTTAGGGAAGTCTGTAAAAAAGAAGATATTCCTTTAGAAATTTTATCGCTCCAAACAGAATATTGGGAATCAGTAGTAAAATACACTATTTCAGAAATTAAGGAAGGAAGAACGCCTAATCCCGATATCTTCTGTAACAGCCTTATTAAGTTTGGACAATTTTATGATAAAATAAGCAGCTCTTTTGAAAAAGTAGCAAGCGGACATTATGCAAAAGTAGAAAAACTTAATGGGAAATATGCTCTAAAAATTTCACCGGATCCCATAAAAGATCAAACTTATTTTTTATCGTATTTAAATCAAAGCCAATTGTCAAGGGCAGTTTTTCCCCTGGGTGATTTGGTAAAGTCTCAGGTAAGAAATCTGGCCGCAAAATTTAATCTGCCCAATAAAAATAGAAAAGACAGCCAGGGGATCTGTTTCCTGGGTCAAATTAAATTTAATGATTTTATCAAACATCATTTAGGAGAAATTAAAGGTGATATTATTGATTTCGATACAAGGAAAAAATTAGGAGTTCATAACGGATATTATTATTACACTATTGGGCAAAGATCCGGCTTGGGACTTTCGGGGGGACCATGGTATGTTGTTGAAAAAAATATTCAAGAGAACCTGGTTTTTGTGTCTAAAGAAAATAAGCTAAAGACCGAGAGAGATACTTTTTTCGTAACAAATTTAAACTGGATCCTTGAATCCAGGCCTCAAAATGAAGAGCTTAAAGTAAAAATCAGGCACGGCAAGCTCTATTATCATTGCATGATAGATTTTGAAAATAAAAATCTCCTAAAAGTAGAATTGAACAAAAAAGATAAGGGGATTGCACCGGGGCAATTCGCTGTTTTCTATAAAAATGATTTATGTTTAGGAGGTGGAGTGATTAAATAAAAATATTTGACCCTTCCTCAAAAATATTTTTTGGCTCAATTTCAATGTAGATTATCATTTTCTATAGAAGATAAGAATAGTAAAAAATAAAACTTATTTTCTAAAAATAGCCTACTAATTTTAATTATTTAACAAAATTGAAATTGCTTGTATCAATCCAGTGCATTAAATACATCTAATTCTTTTAATTTTGAACTAAAAATATCATTTCCCCTATGGCACTATTGTTGATAATGATATGTAAATTTTAATAAAAGCTATCTCAACTTAAGAATTACAAGTTTAAAACGTGATAACCAGCTTAAAAATATATCTTTCTTATATGTTTCAATATTTTTCATCAACTATTATTTTAATTATATTCGGAATTATAACTCTACTCGTAATTCTTTTCATATTTCCACTTTGGATTTTGAGAGAAAATAATAAGGCAAATTGAACCAGGTTTTGAAATCCGTCAAATTTTGCGCAGAATTGATATATAATGTTGTTTTGAGCAATTTAATACTCTATTTTTGTCTTATCCCTATTTATGATTAATAAAAAATTAAAAATTTTAATAATAAATTATGAATATCCGCCTATTGGTGGAGGCGGCGGTGTAATATGCAAAGATATAGCCGAAGAGATTGTAAAAGAAGGGCATGAAATAACTGTTATCACTTCGAAGTTTGTAAAATTAAGTAAAGAAGAGGTTGTTGGCGGGGTAAAAATCATACGTGTACCGGTTTTTTTTAGAAAAAAGCAAAATGTTGCATCCCTACTTTCAATGTTAAGTTATTTCCCATCAAGTATTTTTTATGTACAGAGTTTATTAAGAAAAGAAAAGTTTGATATCATAAATACTCATTTTGCTATTCCCTCCGGGCCGGTAGGAAATTTTATTTCAAAAAATAAGAAAATCCCAAATATTTTATCCATCCATGGAGGGGATATTTTTGACCCGAGTAAATCATTTCCCCTCATAAAACTTTTGGTTTAAAAGAGACAGTAAAGAAAATGCTGAAAAATGCCGATAGGGTAATTGCACAATCTTCAGATACACAGAAAAAATGCTGCTACATTATATGAATATAAATAGAAATATTGAAGTCATTCCCCTTGGAATAAAACCAAATGATTTTGTAAAAAAAAGTAAAAAAGAACTTGGAATTTCAGAAAATAAAAATATATTTGTTACCGTCGGAAGAATTATTAGAAGAAAAAATCTTGAGGAACTAATTGAAATTTTTTCAAGGATAATAAAAGAATTGGATTGTGAATTAATTAATAATTGGTGATGGTCCTGAAAGTGAGAATTTAAAACAGAAAATTAATTCCCTTAATCTTCAGAATGATGTAAAAATGCTTGGAAGAGTTTCCGAAGAATTAAAATTTCAATACTTGAATGCTTCCGATGTTTACTTTTCTACTGCAATTCATGAAGGTTTCGGAATTGTTTTTCTGGAGGCAATGGAATGCGGTTTACCTGTTATTTGCTACAATAGGGGCGGACAAGTTGACTTCTTAAGTAATGAGAATACAGGTTATTTAATTAAATTAGGAGATGCAGATTCATTTTATGATAATCTTATTAAATTTACTTAACCATCCGGAGATGAAAGAGAAAATTAAAATTTATAACAAAGAATTGGTTAAAAAATTTTATATTAAATAATATTGCTAAGCAATATCTCAATGTTTTTAACGAAGTTTTATTAAAAAAAAAATAATATGAAACGTGAAATATCCACATTAGCTGAAAAAGAATTTGATATTGTTATTATTGGTGCTGGAATGTTCGGAGTTTGTGCCGCATGGGAGGCTATTCTGCAGGGTTTTTCGGTTGCTATAGTAGAAAAAGGAGATTTTTGCCAGGCCACATCTGCAAACCATTATAAAATGGTTCACGGTGGAATAAGATATCTTCAGCATGGTGATGTTCATAGAATCCGTGAATCAAGCAAAGAACGTTCAGCGCTTTTAAGAATAGCTCCGCATTTAGTTAAACCTTTACCTATTGTTATTCCTACTTATGGTCACGGTATGAAAGGGAAAGGCATCTTAAGAGTAGGAACAACATTATTTGATATTTTAACTGCTGATAGAAATATCGGAATTCCGGATACAGAAAGAAAAATTCCCAGAAGCAAATTTATTTCTAAAAATGAAGTACTTGACTTATTTCCCGGGGATAAATCAAAATGAATTAACAGGTGCTGCAGTTTTCGATGATGCACAAATGTATAATCCGCCCAGGTTAGCTTTATCATTTCTCCGGTCAGCAATTGAGAAGAGGAGTTTCTGCTGCAAATTATGCTGAGGTATATCGATTTCCTTATTGATGGAAAAAAAGTTAATGGAGTCAGGGTTAGAGACTTGATTAATAACGATATTTTTGAAATTAAGTCAAAAATTATTTTGAATACTGCAGGCCCATGGGCAGACAAATTCTTGAAGAATCATTAAAATTAAATTTAAATCCCAAACCTTCTTTTTCCAGGGATGCTGCTTTTGTAACAAGTAAAAAGCCTTCTAATGAATTATCCCTTGCTACAACTTTAAAGACAAAAGATGTTGACACAATTTTTGACAGGGGGGGCAGGCATGTTTTTATTGTTCCCTGGCTCGAAAGAAATATTACAATGGTGGGTGTTTGGCATATAGTGTGGCCGGGTACTAAGGATAGAGTTTATGTTACAGAAGATGAACTGAAGGAATTTGTTAATGAGGTTAACGAATCCTATCCTGCAATGGATTTATCTATCAATGACATTACAATGGTAAATACAGGACTTACACTTTTTGGAGAAACTGCTCCCTGGATCCAAAAGAATGAGTTTCGGTAAAAGATCTTTGTTGATTGATCATTCTAAAGAACATTCTATTGAAGGAATCATAACATTAATTGGTGTTAGAGCAACAATAGCCAGAGGAATGGCTGAAAAAGCTGTCGGACTTAATTGGGGAAAAATTAAATAAAAATATATCCAAAAGTGAAACTGAAAGTCTTCCTATTTTTGGCGGCAAGATCAATATATTTGAAAAATATTTGGCAGATGCTACTAAAGAGCAGAAATATAATTTAGATCTTGATGCCGATGAGAGCTTTAATTCATAATTATGGTTGTGAATATAATGAAGTATTAAAATACATTGAGGAAGACAGTTCGTTAGCAGAACCGCTGCAGAATTCTACTGTAGTAAAAGCAGAAATAATTCACGCAATAAGAGATGAAATGGCTCAAACTCTTCCGATATTGTTTTAAGAAGAACAGATTTAGGAACTGCTGGAAATCCTGGAGCTTAGAATCTTTAGAATCATGTGCTAAAATTGCAGCCAAGGAATTTAAATGGAGTAAATGAAAAATTGGAAAAGGAATTAATCCAGTTTAAAAAATTATTTTAATCAAAAGGGAGCAGTAAAAGACTATTCCACTTCCGAAGAAGTAAAAGTTTAATAAAATAAATATCTAATTATTATGAAAATTTTAATTACAGGCGGTACCGGATTTATTGGTTCCAGGTTAGCTTTAAAATATTTGGAAAATGGACATGATGTTTTTGTCCTAGGGCAATCAAAAAAACAGAATGAGATCGAAAACAAAAAATTAATTGAAAGTAAAGGCGGCAAAGTATATGTTTTTGATATCAATGACTTTGAAAATATTTATAGCAGGTTAGCAAGGAATAGATATTGTCTTCCATCTGGCTGCTGCCCAGCATGAAATGAATATTCCCGATAAACATTTTTGGAATGTCAATGTCGATGGTACAAAGAATATATTGAATGCATGTATTAAAGCCGGTATAAAAAGATATGTTCATGGCAGCACTATTGGAGTATATGGTTCATTGGAAGGAGAAATTGATGAGGAATCACCTACCAATCCGTGATAATATTTATGGTGTTACTAAATTAGAAGGAGAGAAAGTTGTTCTTTCTTATAGAGATAAATTGCCTGTTACAATAATAAGAATAACTGAAACATATGGCCCAGGCGACTACCGTCTTATCAAGCTATTTAAGACTATAAATAATAAAACATTTTTAATGATGGGAAAAGGAAATAATTTTCATCATCCTATTTTTATTGATGATCTTATCTATGGACTGGATTTAGCATCATCTAAACCTGCGGCAATAGGAAATTTATTTGTTCTTCCGGGAAAAGAAATTGTTTCTACAAACCAGATGGTTAAAATCGTTGCAGAAATTTTAGGGAAAAAAATTCCAGATATCCGTTTGCCCCTTTCTTTACTACTAGGAATAGCGGGTATTACCGAAAAAACTTTAAGACCTTTAGGAATTCAACCTCCTATTCATAGAAGGAGGATGGATTTTTTTAAGAAAAGTTTTACCTTTTCAGGGAATAAAGCTAAAGAAATTTTAAAATTCGATCCAAAAATTAGTTTTAAAGAAGGCGCACAGAAAACTGCTCAATGGTATGTAAATATGGGGTTTCTGTAAAATTAAATTCGGGAGAACATTTCTTATGACAAAATCGGAAAATTTATCTGCTCAGATTGAACCTTTTGATACCTTTTGGGAAGGCCCGGAAAATGTAGAAAAAGGGTATACAAGTTTATATACATTTTATAAATATAATTACCTCAAATATATGCCGGAAAATAAAGATGTAAATACTTTAATAATTAGTTGCGGACCGGGATATTTTGTAGATATGCTAAATAGAAATGGTTATAAAAACATTCTGGGAATTGACTCAGATCCCGAAAAAGTAAAGTATGCAAAAGAAAAGAATTTAAATTGCAGAGCAGAAAGAGCATTTGAATTCCTGCAAAACAATTTATCTAAAACTAAATTTGATGTGATTATTGCTGAACAGGAAATTAACCATTTATCAAAGGGGGAACTTTTGGAGTTTCTTGATTTATGTAAAAATAATTTAGTAAAAGGAGGTACTTTAATTGTACACGTAATCAACGGAGCTAATCCAATAGTAGGAGCGGAATCATTGGCACAAAATTTTGATCATCAATTTACATTTACAGAGTATAGTCTCAAACAAGCTTTAGAATACAGAAAGTTTAAGAATATTAAAATATTCCCGCTCAATCTTTATGTCTTTTATACAAATCCCTTTAATTATGCCGCTCTTTTTGTAGATAAAATTCTTACCTTTTTGTTTAGAATTGGTTTTATTCTCTATGGCAAATCAAACAAGTTGTTTACAAAAAAAATTGCAGCTTCATGTATTGCGCCTTGAAAATCAATTAATGTTTTAATAAATTTTTTATTAATTGTTCATTATTTAACAACGTTTTAACATCATTTTAAGTACCGGGATTAATTCAAGTATCTCGGGATTTCTAAAATAATAACTAACTTCTTCTATCCTTGTAATTTCAACATAACTTTATGCTTTTTAATTCTATTGATTTTGTAATATTCTTCCCAATTGTTGTTGCACTTTATTTTTCAATACCGCACAAATACAGGTGGATACTTCTGCTTGCAGCCAGCTACTATTTTTATATGTCCTGGAAAGCAGAATATATTATTCTTATTACTATAGCCACTTTGATTAATTATTTCTGCGGTTTAATGATTGGGAAGAGTTCAGAAGAAAGTAAAAAAAAGATATATTTAATAATTAGTTTAATAGGCACACTATCTTTTCTTTTCGGGTTTAAGTATTTTAATTTTTTTAATGAATCTTTAAGAGCGGTATTTAATAGTCTGAATATATTTTATGGTGTCCCGGCATTTAATGTCCTTCTTCCGGTTGGGATATCATTTTATACATTCCAGGCTTTAAGTTATTCAATTGATGTTTATCGCGGCCATATAGAACCTGAAAAGCATTTAGGAATATTTGCTCTCTATATCTCTTTTTTCCCGCAGTTGGTTGCAGGGCCTATCGAACGATCGGGAAATCTCTTACCTCAATTTTTTGAAAAACATGATTTCGATTACCATGATGTAACAAATGGATTAAAAATTATGCTGTGGGGGTTTTTCAAAAAAATTGTTATTGCAGACAGGCTGGCTTTGTATGTTAACCAAGTTTATAATAACCCGAATGATCATACAGGGCTATCAATATGGTTAGCCACATATTTTTTTGCCTTTCAAATTTATTGTGATTTCTCAGGGTATTCTGATATTGCAATCGGAGCTGCACGGGTTATGGGGTATAAAATAATGATAAATTTCGATCGCCCATATTACTCCAAATCTATAGCAGAATTCTGGAGGCGGTGGCATATAAGCCTATCGACCTGGTTCCGTGATTATATTTTTATGCCGTTGAATCTGCAGCAAAGAAATTTTAGAACTTTCGGCATAGGATTTTCTGTTTTTTTGACTTTTCTGCTTTGCGGCATGTGGCATGGAGCAAACTGGACTTTTGTAGTTTGGGGAGTTCTTCATGGGATTTATTTAATCCTATCAGGTATTACAAAAGATTTCAGGAAGGCATTTGTAAGTTTTTTTCATGTTGATAGATTCCCAAAACTCTATAAAATTTTACAAGTATTTATAACATTTCATTTAGTCTTTTTTTCGTGGATTTTTTTTAGAGCTAATTCTATTTCAGAAGCTTTCCTTTTATTAAAAAATATGCTGATAATTAATTTTCAATTAGGATCATTAAAATTATCTCTGACCTGGTACGAAATCTCTATTGCTATAGGTTCAATTTTATTTATGGAATTTATTCAATCATTCCAGGAAAAAGGTGATTCTTCGAATCTTGATATTTTTAAACCAGTATGGCTAAGGTGGACATTTTATTATTTGCTTTTTTTTGGAATTTTAATTTTTGGTGAATTTAACCATACGCAGTTTATTTATTTCCAGTTTTAAGATATTTTATGAGAAGGTTTTTTTTAAGAGCAGGAATATTTTTATTCATCGGTTCTCTGATATTTATTTTGCTAAATATTTTTGCCGATACTTTTAATCCGCAGAGTGATTTCAGGATAACTCAATTATTAGAAAAAAGCGATTCAATTAATGCTTTGGCAGTTGGAAATTCACACACCTGTGCATTTGATTTTAACGTGTTGAAGTTAAATGGATATAGGGTTGCTCAGGGGGGAAATGATATTTTTGAAGCCGATTATCAACTAAAAGCATTGGTCCCCAGGCTTCCGAATTTAAAAATGGTCATTTTTAATATTTCATATTTCTCACTTTTTGAAGATAATTCGGCAATACCATATGGCTATTGCTATTTTACAGAAAGTGAATATGAGTCATTCATCTCCCGTTATCCCTATGCGAGAAATTTAATTAAACCAAAGGAATATTCTGATTTATTTTTAATAAATACAGAAGAAATTGGAGATCAGCAAAAGAATCAATTGGGAACGGCCTATAATGAAATTTTGAGTAAAGTGTCAGATGGTTTGGGGCTTCGTAAAAGCTATTATAAATCAATTCCATCTTTTGAATGGGTAAAAGGAGATTTCAAGAACTTTATTCAAAGTAAACTCCATTCAATAATCCGGGAAGACCATTGGAAAGGAGTGATTTATAATGCAGTTAAAAACCAGTTGAATATTTCAAACCCTAATGAATATTATGAAATTGACAAATATGGTCAGTATACAAGCGACTTGGTATTTACTTATAAAAACCATGACTCCCTGGATATATTAGCTAAGAATATTCAAGTTCCTGATTATTTAAATAGCTGCAAAACTATGGCTTTTTTTAAGAATGATATTCAAGTTAATACTTATAATTGTTTAATATCAATAATAAAATATTTAAGACAACGAAATATCATGCTAATATTTATTACAACTCCGGTTTATAAAGCTTTTACGGAATATTATGATAAGGAGTATATTATCCTTATGAGGCGTGATATGACGCAGTTACAAAGTAAATACAACATTGAATATTATGACTTTTCCAGGGATACGACTTTTTCTTATAATAACAAATTTTTCTATAATAGCGATCACTTAAACAAAATGGGAGCAAAAGAATTTTCAAAAAAATTGTTCCTTACTTTGGATAAAAAAATTACTGGTGAGCTTTTTCAAAACAAAAAGTAACAAATAAAAAATTATAACTTAATATTAAACAATTTCAAGTTTAGCAATATTAATTGGTTTGCTTGATATAAAAATTATATGTATGCCTGTAAGGAGTTGAAGTAAGATATTGTGATGACAACAATGGATTAAAGACAAGTGGTTTAAACAATTTCAGACTTTGGCATTTATCTAGAGAAAATGGCCGGTATTCGGGAATATCGTCCCATCCTAGGAGAAAAATCCCACCATCTCTAAGGCATTTGTAGCAGTTTAAAAATGCTTTTTCGGTTTGAGATTCCTCATTCAAACCCCAGCCCCATACTCCGTTACATATAATTAGATCAAGTTCCGAATCAGTAAAATATTTATCAATATTTTCCATACTGTCAATTATATGCTTCTTTGAACCGTACTTTTTTACTTTCGGATTCATATCCAAGGTGTGATAGTCTTTTTCTTCAAATATTTTATTATATACTTTTGTATACCACTCACACCCAATAAATGATATTTTATTTAATTTATTGTCGGATATAATATTAGGAAAGATGATTTTTTCCAGAACTTTCCTATCTTCTCTATTCTTGTGTAATTCAATCCCTAGTGATATAAGAATAAACCTAGAGGCTATCTTCAACTCTTCATTTATGTAAGAGGTTATATTCATTTTGTTTAAAAAATTAAAATTTTCATTCCTTGTTTTATACCATAAAAAAAAGAACAATCATTTATTGAATAAAGTGAAAATTAGATTATAATATATAAATTTGTGATATCAGGACGCACATGCAGCATCATTTAATAACAAAAAAAAATGTTGATAATAGTCTGTTCAAATATTCTACACATGCTTATTAGTTGAATTCTTGTGATAATTTTCACTATTCATTTCAATTAAACATGATATTAATTTTTTTTTAATCAAAAATTAATTTTTTTTCAATACTTTTCCTACAAAAGTAGTGAAGCATTTTAATATTTTGATAAAAAATGAAACTGGGTGAAAGTTTTAGAAAAAACAAAGAGGATATACAAGGTATTTTCTTAAAAGCATATCCTGAATTTGTTTTTAAAAAAATGGATAAGCAAAAGTTGTGTAGTATTCCGGTTTTTACTTTCCATCATGTAATTGCCGAAAAATTTGAAAGGCAATTAAAATATCTATATGAAAATAATTACAAGACAATAGATGCGGATACATTAATCTGCGTTTTGTCCGGGGAAATAAAACCTGATGAAAGAACTATAGTACTAACATTTGACGATGGATTAAGTAGCCTCTGGACCATCATATATCCCTTATTAAAAAAATATAGATTTGTCGGGGTCAGCTTTTTAATTCCGTTTTTAATTGAAGAACAAAAAGAGTACTACCCTAACCTGGAAAATGTCCGGCAAAATGGAGCTTCTATTCATGAATTATCAGGAAGAGAAAAGAAAATATCTTTATGTACTTGGAATGAAATTTATGAAATGCACAATAGTGGCATAATCGATTTTCAATCTCACTCTTCATATCACAGTTCAGTATTTATAAATGATAAACTAATTTAATTTCATTAATCCCGAATTTCAACCATCTCCTTTGCTCAGCAATTTTAATCCACTAATAATAAATGATGGAGTTGAAGTACTACTTAATAATCCCGCTTGGGGATTACCAATTTATGAGTATGACTCTAATTTATCTGCAGAGACCAGGTATATTGAAAACGAAAGAGTAAGTCATGCTTGCTTGGAATATGTTAAAAATAATGGCGGGATAAATTTCTTTAAAGAAACAAATTGGAAAAAACAATTGAAGGATATTTTCAAAAGCAATCAATCGTATTATGAAAAAGAAAGAAAGTTTCAAACATCCGAAGAAAGGTCTGAAGATATTAAGAAGGATCTTTTGGAATCAAAACAGGAGATTGAAAAAAAATTAAATAAAACTGTTAGTCATTTATGCTATCCCTGGTACAGAGGAAATGATTTATCTGTAGAAATTTCTAAAAAGGTTGGTTACAAAAGCAATTTTTGGGGAATAATAAATAACAGTACAACCAATAGGATCGGAGATAATCCTTATTATATAAAAAGAATTAATGAAAATTATATCTACACTTTACCTGGTAGAAACAGAAAATCATTATTTGAAATTCAAAGAGATAAAATTGTTACCTTAATAAGGAAATAGCAATATACAAATCTAAACGAATGAGATTAAGTTTAAAATTATTTATAGTGCTTTGATATTATTTAATAAAGGGGTAAGTATGAAAATAGGAATAATGTTGCGCCATTTCAATCAGCATGGAGGCGGAGTAAAAAACTATACCAATTATTTATTGGATGAATTATTGGCTATTGATTCTTCACATGAATTTATTTTAATATATAATAATAAAAAATTTATTGGAACGTATAGCCGATATAAGCAAGTAAAGGAAATAGCTTTAAACATCAAAAGTAAATTTTTGTGGGATCAAATTGGGATACCCTGGATAGAAAGGAAAGAAAAATTAGATTTAATATTTAATCCTAAATATTCGTTACCTTTTCTGGCTAGGTGCCCAACGGTCTTTGTTTGTCATGGTTTAGATTGGTATTTAATGCCATGGGGTTCAAAAAAGATTGATGTTATAAATCATAGGTACTTATTTCCAAAGTATGCCTCTAAAGCTTCTTCTATTATAGCTGTATCTAATACTGCCAGGGATCATTTAATTGAATTTCTTAACGTTGAAAAAGAAAGGGTTCAGACTATTTATTTGGGTATTCACGACTCTTATAAACATCATGTTGATGATGCCGAATTAGAAAAGGTAAAAAAAGAATATAAGCTGCCGGATAAATTTTTTCTATTTGCAGGACAAATTTATCCCCCCAAAAATTTTGGAAGATTACTGGAAGCATATGCCAAAGTAGGTCCAAATTATGGAATTCATCTGGTTGTTGCCGGTGAACATAGATGGTTATGCGACGAGGAATTAGAAATGGTAGAAAAACTTGGGATTTCTAAGTGGGTTGTAAGACCCGGGTGGATTGAACACAATAAACTTCACTATTTTTATTCTTTAGCGGAAGCTCTTCTTTTACCATCATTATACGAAGCTTGTCCTAGTCCTATTTTAGAAGCTATGGCTACAGGTTGTCCGGTTTTAACTTCCAATAGATACGGAACAAAAGAGCTGGCAGACAGGGCAGCTGTACTTATCAGATCCTGAAAATGTTGAGAGTATAGCAGACGGTATGAGAAAAATAGTTTCGGATAAAGAACTTCAAGCTTTTTTGATTGAGGCCGGATATAGAAGAGCAATTGGATTTACATGGGAAAAATGTGCTGAAGAAACATTAAAAGTGCTGGAAAAAACTGTTAAGGTTCCTAAAAGCAAACATTCCGGAATAAAAATACTTAAAGCTGGAAAGAAACATATTAATGGACATCTGATAATTAAACATCAGTAAAAGATTCTATATTAAATGTTATAATTATAAATGGATTAATTATGTGAATTTAATGCACTCTTTATCCCTTTAAATGTAAATTGTGCTGTTTTTTCCCAAGAAAAATTTTTAGCTCTTTCTAAAGCTTTTTTCTTCAACTTTGCTTTTAATTCCTCGTTGCTTAATATCAATAAAATTTTATCAGCAAAATCCTCTGGTGAGTTAGGATCTGCATATAATGCAGAATCACCGGCTACCTCTGAGCATGCTCCGGAACTCGATGCTATAGCTGGGCATCCGCATGCAATTGCTCCAAGAAGTGTGAAACCGAAGCTCTCATAATAGGAAGGTACTACAATTAAATCTGCCAAACTAAAAATTTTTTGTATTTCTTCAAACGGAATAAAATTAGTAAAATGTACTCGTTCAAAGTCATCTTCTGTAAAACCTATGTCGAGAAAGTAATCTATGACTTTTCTTCCGGCAAATACAAGGTGATGGGGTATTTTATCTTTACAAATTAAAAAAGATTTAAGTGTTGTATGCGGATTTTTACTTGGATTCCATTTCTTTGAATGCTCCATTCCTGGATTGTCAACACGTGTCATTGAAAGAATAAATTTATCCGGCAAATTATATTTTGATCGGAAATCTTTCAATACTTTTTCATCATTAACCGGTTTTAGGTGTTTTTGTACACCGGGATAAGTAACAGTAGCATTATTAAACGGTATACCGATATACTTACGGTTTTCATCGATAACCCACTGTGCCATGGGAAAGAAATGAGAAGCTTTACGCGCATAAATTGGCAGCATTAATTTTTGATATAATACATCAAGTTTTTCATAATGTTCTGGCCATGCAAACCATGCCGGCTCTTGTAGGCCCATTACAACAGGACACGGGCTAATTAAAGGTACACTGAATTTTGGATTAAAAATAACATCAGCTTTATGCTTTAGTGCTATAAATGGAACAACTATCTGATCCCATAAAAATTTGTGAGGCCCCTTAACAAGAATTTCAGTAACATTATCAAAAGATGAAAATTCTCCAATCCATTTTGCAGTACGATACAGTAGTATATATGAATGCTTACTTTCTGTTTTCAGCATAGCACGAATCAGTCCTTCTATATATAGATGGAATCCACTATTCTGATCTACTGCACGCATCATTATTAAGATTCTCATAGATAATTTTGTTCTTATTTAAAATTATCTGTATTTATATATTGCTTTTTATGCCAAAAAGATGCCATCTATATAACTGAATAAAATACCACACTAAAGAAGAGCAAAATGAATTGTATTTAATATATTTAACAAAGGAACTAATAAATATGATCTTAACCACATTTGTAAAAATCATTAATAGAGTCATCATTAAGTTGTTCTTTGCAAAACCTATCGTTGACTACACCATAAAAAGGTTCTTTTTGTCCAAATTTTTCCCATTCTTTATCCGGATTAAGATGTAACCTATATCTTTATCCTATATTGTAATTGATTTTTAAAAGACTTAAAACTAAAATATAATAAAATGAAAAATCTCTCAGATAAAATTTTGAATTATCTTGAATATAAGAGAATAAATAATTTTTATGCTTAAATAGTAATAAATTTTAACGCAGGAGGAAAAAAATAAAAATTGATTTAAAAGAATCAAAATTGATGATCAATTATTTAAGATTAGTTAGTTCATTTATAGTCTGATTAATTATCATTATTGAAGGGATTACTTGCAGGAAAAGTTTTTAACAATATATTGGAAGTTCAGAATGATTTAAAACAAATTCTACTAATTTAAAATGTTATAAATTATTATCACTATTAAAATTACTGCAAGAGTAAAAAGTAAAAAACAAACTACCCCTCTCTTATTTTCGGCATCATATCTTAACTTGACATCCGGGTATTCAAGTAAAGCTTTTTCAACAATATCTTTGGCATCTTTCAATCCGACCCCGGTTTCATTACGTAAAGCTTTTATTGCGTCAATTTTTTTCCCTGCTCTTAAATGATTTAAAACAGTATATAATAAGGAAAAATTTTCCTGGTTCTGATTATTATTTCCGGTGAAAGTTCCTTCATTAGCAATCTGGTCAATTAATTCTTTTGCTTCCTTTAAACCAGGACCTTTTTCCTCACGGAGTAATTTAATTGCTTCAATTTTATTCCCTTTTTTTAATTGCTCCGTAATTTTAGGAGGCAGCTGAATATTCTTTTCATTTCCAGTGCTGCTCATATTTACTTTTCATTTATTAATAAAAATATGATCATTTTTTACAAAGTTTAAGATACTTATAAAATAAACCCGAAAACAGTAAACAAAACCAAAGCAGCCGCTGCTGCAGTTATTGCATACGGTAATTGTGTTCTAACATGATCAACGTGATCACTCGCTGACGCCATTGAAGATATAATAGTAGTATCTGAGATTGGAGAAGAATGATCACCAAAGATACTTCCGCTTAAGACCGAAGCAATAGCCAGGGATAAATTAACATCCATCAGCTGTGCCATCGGGATAGCAATCGGTATCATGATTGCAAAAGTTCCCCAGCTTGTTCCTGTTGAAAATGAAATAAACATTGAAGTCATAAAAATAACAGGGGCAACAAAATTAGGATTTATAAATTTATCCGCTATCGATGCAACATAGTGTCCAGTGCCTAATGTTCTGCAGGTATCACCAATGGCAAAAGCAAAAACCAGCAATATAGCCAAAGGAATTAAACCGCTTATCCCTTTTAAAGTATAGTCCATTACTTCGTGAAGAGTTAAGAGCCTTTGTCCCATTGACAAGCTTCCCGAAACAATAATTGCAGTAATTACTGACCATAAAACAGATGTTGAACCTGAGCCTGCAGTTAAATCTCCTTTGCCTGTAACTATTAAACTAAGAGGCATCATTAATATCATTGTTAGAATTGGCACAATCATGTTTATCGCGCGATGAGGAATCTTAGACTTAGGCTTAATCGAGGAAACATCTGAGGATACAACCGGGACAGCACCTTCAGCGACCGTTTTTCCTGTTTCCAAAGTTCTCTTCTCGGCTTTCTTCATTGAAGCATAATCCTTAAAGGTAAATGCCATAAAACCAGCAAGAATCAAGGTGAGAATAGGGTAAAAATTCAAAGGAATGGTTGAAAAAAAAGTTGATATCGGGTCGGCAACATTCTCTTTGATAAGCAGACTAATTACATAAGCTCCCCAGGCATTCAATGGTATTAAAATACATATCGGTGCTGATGTAGTATCACATATATAAGCAAGTTTTTCCCTTGAGATTTTAAACTTTTCAAAAACAGGGTGAAAAATTGTACCTGTTACTAAGCAAGATATACTTGATTCAATAAAAATTGAACAGCCTACTAAAAAAGAAAGAATCGACGCCCGTTTGCGTGAGTTTACTAATTTTTTCTTTTGAATTAGATAAATAAAACCCTGCACTCCACCGGAAAACTGGGTAAGCGAAATTAATGCTCCTACTAAGGCAGAAAAAATAATTACACGGCTATTACTTTCATCTTTAAAAACATTTACGCAAGCATCAATGGCATATGCCATTCCTATAAAAGGATTCCATTCTTTAATAATTAGCCAGCCGGAAAAAATCCCTATAAATAATGATAGATATACCTGCTTTGTTTTTATTGCCAAAATAATTGCAAGCAGGGGTGGAACGATCTAAAGCCACCCGTAATTTATCAATAGAATATTTTCTAATTAATTATAAGATTACAGAAAGTTGAACAGCAAGCTAATTTTTAAGCAATTAATATGCAAGAGACCTGTAAATTTTCAAGATTCAACGAATATTTGTAGGATTACCCGGAATTTTATAATTTCTTAAAAATGGAATTTACAGTTTAATTGTTTAGCTTTTTTTGATTTGCAGCGGGTTTCTTTACCATTGTTCCAAATAGATGCTTAAGTGCTTCAGCCGGGTTTTTACAATAACCTGAATGTACAGGTGATGTTTGTATAACAGTACTTTTAGGGGATGTAAGCCAGTGAAACCGCTGCCTTTGAGAAGACTCTCCAATTGTCCCGGCTTCTTTTCCCCCTCTGCAAATCGCATATATTGCATCAAGGTGAGTTTTAGCTGTTTCAATATCAAAATCAGCATCTATTGCTATTAATCTCTTTTCATCAATTTCTATTTTGGCTTCAAGGAATTCCTTCTCTTCGCATGATAATATTATCCCTGCATTTATAAATTCTTCCCGGTCAACTTTAGGGACAATACGTATTACGGCATAATCATAAAAGTAATCATTTCCCATTAATACCCTCCTCAACGAATAAACGCGGTGGTTCCAAACGTCTCATTAAGTATTCAAAGTATGCATCCCTTTGATCATTAGCACTTTTGAAAATAGAATCTTCATTTAACCATGTTTCCGGAATTTCATTTACAATATTCCTAATAATCACCGGTGTAATTTTAGCAGAGATTTCCAGATCTATTTTGTTCAAATTATTTGCATATTTAAGAAGGACATGATCTTTAATCATTTGAAAAGGTTCACGGCTTTTTTCAAGGTAATTATCCCAAGTATGGTGAAAATAAAGGGAAGCACCATGATCGATCAGCCAGAGCCTCTTATGCCACATAAGCATGTTTGTATTTCGAATTGTACGGTCAACATTTGAAACATAAGCATCAAACCAAACAATTGAAGATGCAAGTTGTTTATCCGCATTATCTACAACCGGGTTAAACATCACTGAGCCGGGCAGATAGTCTAAAGCAAGATTAAGTCCGCCGCTATTCTTTATTAAATCCTGAATTTCAGGATCCCCTTCGGTACGTGCAAGTCCTGCATCAAGTTCAACGAAGACAATTTCGGGAACAAGCAGTCCTATTGCCCGCGCAATTTCACCAGCGATCAATTCCGCAATAAGTGCTTTTGCTCCCTGCCCGGCTCCCCGGAATTTAAGCACATACAATCCATCGTCGTCAGCCTCAATGATTGCGGGAAGCGATCCACCTTCGCGCAGCGGGGTTACATACCTTGTTGCAGTTACTGTTCTCAAAATATTAGTACAAAATTTTGTTTATAATAATAAACCGACGTAACAAAAATAATCATCAATGCATTTCTTACAAAGTAGTGTAAGAATATTGATTTCACAGGTCTAGAGTATATAAGCATAAGGAAACTATTGCGATTCTAAAAAATCCAATAGATAAAGCTAAGATATGAACCGGGTTTAAAAACTAATTTTTTTACGCATTCAACTCTAATGATAAGTCTGTCAAATTTTAAATTCCATCCTTATTAAAAATTTAATAATATATCAAATAAATGATAATAATTTTCTTAAGTTTAATCTAAATTGTTATAAAAGTAATCACAAATCCAAATATAATACAAAAGAATATTCATCCCCTGCTGGCATTGAATTTGGTTCTTATTATAATCTCATCATTATATTGATTTTAATTAAAAAATAAAACAAATTAAATTAAAATTATAGAATTTTTCAGGGGTATAAAGTTGCTAAAATCCAGAGAACAGTATTTGATTTATCCTATCAATCCTTTGATTTCCGATTTAAAAGTATATGATTTATTTCTACGATAAGAGATGAAAATCAGAGTTTTATTTGAAGATATTTGATAAACCTAAAGGAGAATATTTTTACTATGTTAAAAATTAATTTCAAATTATTACCTATTTTTACTTTTTTCTCCTTAAATATTTCAGCACAAGTCGTTCCGTATGGATTAAGCGGCCAAATAGTAAGCTTTATTACAATAACCAAAACTGATTATGCAAAGTCAGTAATAGCAGGAACTGAAAACAACGGGATCTATTTTCATAATTTATCGAATCAAGATACAGTCTGGGAGCAGAACTATTTTTATAAAAGAACAATTACTTCTGTATATGTTCAGCTTAATGGTGCAGGTCCGGCCGAATTTTCCGGAATATTTGCTGCTTTGGCCCCGGATTCATCTATAGATACAACATTAATTTATTTCAATAATTACCCGGTTCAATCATTCTGGGCTAAAAGGGATTCAGGTTTGAACAATAGTGAAGTGGGGAGTATCAAATCATTCGCAGGTTTTGATTATTCCGGTGAAGAACCTCCACTCCCGGTATTTGCTTCTGCAGGCGATTCAATAATTTACAGATTCAAAGATGAAGTCTGGAAAAAATCCTGGGTTGGTCCTCAATTTACTATTATTAAAAATTTATACTCGAATAAATTAACCGTTTGGGGCGGAGGATTTATTCAGAATGCTATTGGAACCCTTTTCCTGGTAAAGTCTAATAATTATGGTGAAAGCTGGAAAAGCATTTCTCCGCCTTTCGGCGATATCTATAGCTGTTATTCAATAGTTACGCCGCCTGATGATTCACTTACGGTTTATGCCGGGCTTAACGATCTTATAATTAAATCGATAGATGGAGGAAATAGCTGGAATGCAGTATTCACCGGAAATGATATTGTTTTTAACAGTTTAATAATCAATCCGGCTAATCCGGAAGAAATCTTTGCTGGAGGAAAAACTAATGATAATTCATTTGCTCTTCAAAAAAGTAATGACGGAGGTAAGAGCTGGCGGTTGGTATCTCCAGTAATCAATTGTTGTGTCAAGGGTATTAACAGCATGACTGGAACAATAGTCAAGAATAATTTTATATTGTTTATCGCTACCGATGGGAATGGCGTATTTTATTATGAAGAAAGTTTAGTACCTGTAAAAGATACAGGCATTAAGCCGGAGAGTTTTAAGCTGGAACAAAATTATCCCAATCCTTTTAACCCATCAACAATAATACAATATGAAATTCCGAGAGAAGCAAATGTATCAATAAAGATTTATAATGTTTTAGGAAAAAAAGTAACGACTTTAATAAATAAAATTCAAAAGGCAGGAAAATACGAAGCCGAATGGAATGCAGCCAATTTTGTCAGCGGGGTTTATTTCTATACTATTGAATCAGATGATTTTATTCATACAAAAAAGATGATATTAATTAGGTAGCCGGTTTAGCTTTTATATTATTAAAATTGATTGTTGAAATTATAAAGCATATATCTTTTGTAAACTGAAAATTCAATATTATGAAACGGCAGCTTTAAAAGATGATTTTTTTTACTTCATAAAAAGAAGGAGGAACTTTTATGAAGACCTACATACTAGTTCTAATGTCTCTTTTTTTTATTATATCTGGTTGTAAAGAAACCATAATTGAATCACAATCTGAAATCCCGAAGGAATTTACCAACGATCTTCTCCATGCTGATCTTATTGGTAAAGTAATTCAAAAAGAGAGCAAGGCTAAAGTAATTATAAGCCAGGTAGAAACAATTGATTCTATGGAAATAAGCCCGATTGACGGTTCATTTGCTTTTAGCAATCTCCGGGCAGGGAATTATAATATAACAATCACTGCAGAAAATTATCGTATTTGTAAAATAGAAAATTTTATGCTCCAGGGCGGAAGTATCATATATCTTGGTGATATAATGCTTTCAACCGTTCCTGATCTTATTGATTCATTTTACCCTGATGATAGAGGTGAAGTTGTATACGACTGGAGATACGGCCGAATTACTGTTTCAATTCTTTTTACAAAACCAATGGATAGAGAAAGTGTGGAAAATGCATTTTCTGTTGAACCTCCTGTCGAAGGTGTTTTTAACTGGGGTAATTATACCCAGGCACCTGTAGAAAGCTGGTTTGCAAATTCAAGAGGTTATAATGAAGATGCTACAATAACAACATATAGTAAAGTTACTTCAATGACATATGCATTTGCAAAGAAGGACTCCTATCCGGATAAGGAATATATAGTATCAATAGATAAAACAGCTAAAGATACAGCAGGAAATTTCCTCCGGTTTCCTTTCCAATTTAGTTTTAAAACTGTCCAGTCTTATTCAACTCAAAACGGCATTATTACCGATCCGGTTCATGGGGATATTGATGTATCGCCGTTAAACTATAATTATAGTGGAATCACTGTAACTTTTCCTAGAAGAATGGATAAAGCATCTGTTGAGCAATCTACTCAAGTTACTCCTCCGATGAATACAATATTTTTGTGGCCGGAAGAAAATATTCTGCGCATCTATACAGGCGGACCTTTTTTATCCGATACTACTATAACTGTTGCAATAGCTAAATCAGCAAAGGACAAGGATGGTACAGCATTAGGACAAAATTTTTCATTTTCATTCAGAACTGCAGCTCTTAGTGTCTCAGGTACAACTCCTTCGAACGGGCAGTTATTTGTCTCTCCAACGGAGCCTGTAATTATAAGTTTTAATAATTATGTTAAATTATCTTCTGTTTCAGCGTCAATTACAATATCGCCGGCAATCAGCGGTTCCTTTTCATTTAACGGCAATTACCCATATGAACAAATGAACCAGGTTAAATTCAGTCCATCTTCAAACTTTCAAGCGAATACGAAATATACTTTGACTATTTCACCGTCAATTTCCGATATGTATGGAAGTTATATGAAATCTTCCTATTCATTTTCGTTTGTCACAAGACCGAATTAAAACTCAAATAATATTTATTTTAAATTGATTATATAAAAATGTTGAAGTGATAAGTTATGAAGGTATAATATTCAGATTATATAAGTCATTATTTCTTTTTTGAGATAATTTTCCCTATGAGATAAAAATCATAAAATATCTTCTAATATCTGCACTACACTCCCGACACATTTTTTGCATGTTGCATTAAACAGATCATTATTTCTAAAATACATCTGGCCTTCTTCAGTTGATAAATCGCATCCGTCGAGTAATTCCCTGCATATATAAGTACTGTGCCTGTTTTCAAATTTATCCATAAGTTCTCTTGCTTTGGTATAAGTTTTTTCGGTCGCAGATTTCTCATCGGATTCACCTCTGCCGTATATTACACCAATAGCAATAATGCCGCCTGTAACGGCTCCGCATACTTCTCCTTTTCTTCCCATTCCTGCACCGAACCCGCAAGCCATTTTTAGCGCAGTATTACCATCGATATCAATCACATCTTTATAAGCATATAAGACAGCCTGAGCGCAGTTATAACCTGATGTAAATTTCTGCATTGCTGTTTCATTTTTAGTATTCATATTAGCCCCATTTTTGTTATTTAAAATTATAATGGCGAAGATCCCGGTATTTACAATTTATTCCTTTCCATACCGGTAAAATACATTCCTTCAATCAAATAAGAATAACGTTCTTCAACAAACTTCCTTTTTATTTTCAAACTTGGTGTTATTTCCCCTGACTCAATCGTAAACGGTTTATCTAAAATTGAGAATTTCCTAACGCGTTCGTAGTTCGCTAATTTTTTCTGTAAAGAAGAAATTTCTTTATCGATTAAATCATAGATCTCTTTTTTACCAATGAGATCTTTTGTATCCGAATAGCTTACTTTATGTGAATCTGCGTATTCTTGTATTGATTCAAAATCCGGAACAATTAATGCGCTTAAGAACATCCTATGATTTCCAATCAATACAAACTGGTCAATATATTTACTCGTTAAGAAAAGATTTTCTATTGGAGCAGGTGCTATATATTTCCCGCCGGAAGTTTTAAATAAATGTTTTTTACGATCTGTAATCATTAAGAAACCGTCTGAATCAAAAACTCCTATATCACCTGTGTGAAGCCAGCCGTTTTTAATAACTTCGCTTGTTTCGATTTTATTTTTGTAGTATCCCTGCATTATATTTGGTCCCTTTGCAAGTATTTCACCATCGGGAGCAATTTTAACCTGCACGCCCGGCATAACTTTACCGACAGTTCCGAATTTATAATCATCCAGCCTATTAGCTGCAATAACAGGGGAGGATTCGGTTAAACCATAACCTTCTATAATGATAATTCCTATTGCTTCAAAAAATTCTCCCATTTCCCTGGAAAGCGGTGCTCCGCCGGAAACAAAAAACCTTAATCTTCCCCCCATCTTTTCTTTTAGTTTTGAGAATACTAGCTTTTCTGCAATTGCATGTTCAATTTTCAATTTAATTGAAATACTATTTTCTCTTTTTAGCCTGGAATATTTCCTTCCTATTTCCAGAGCCCAGTAAAATATTTTTTGTTTTGAAACAGGTTCTTTTTCTACATTTTTGATTATTCTGCCGTAGATACGTTCAAACAACCTTGGAACCGTTGTAATAATTGTAGGTTTCACTTCAAGAATATTCTGTGAAATCAGTTCAATGCTTTCTGCATAATAAACAGTACCTGCACATGAAAAGGCGGTATAATAACCACCCATCCTTTCAAATATATGACATAGAGGAAGAAATGAAAGAAAAATATCTTTTGAAGAAATTGGAATGGACTCTAAAGCAGCATGTACATTTGATGATATATTTCTATGTGTCAGCATTACTCCCTTGGGATCGCCGGTTGTACCTGAAGTATATATAATAGTACATATATCATTTTCATCAACCGATTTTATGTTTTCTTTAAAAAAACCCGGGCTAAGCTCTTTTAACTTTATACCCATTTCCTGAACTTCTTTAAAGGAATATAAATTACTTCTTTTGTTATCTTCTATGTCTTTCTCATTGAGAACGATAATGTATTTTATTTTTTTACAATTATTCCAAATCTTCAGAGTCTTGTTTAATTGAAATTTATTGGAGACAATTATTCCTGCAGATTCAGAATTATTTAAAACAAATTCCTGTGAATCTGCAGTAAGTGAAGGATAAAGAGGAACATCTATTGCCCCGAGGCCCAAAATTGCCATATCAGAATAAACCCATTCAGGTCGATTTTCAGAACTAATCGCAATTTTATCTCCTTTTTTAACACCGAGAGCTGATAAACCAAATGCAAAATTTTCGGTTTGTTCTTCAAATTCCTTGTAATTTATTCCCCTGTATTTGCTGTTTTCTTTAACATGCATTATAAATTTATCAGGCTCATTTCTAAACTTATTTGTTAGATATATAAAAAGTCCCGGTATTGTCCTAAATTGTGCCGACATTTATTGCCCTCTTTCTAATAAGTGAAAATAATTTCGTTAAACTAAAGATGCAATAGAAGGAAGAAGGAAAATTGTAGATGGAAATTGTGGAACTGTCGAAAGATGCAAAGGTAAATCATAAGGAATTTGGATGTTTTTAATATAATCTAGAATTAGAGCCGTTTTAGTGAATATTAATAATTTGAGTTCATATATAAATTGATTCTCTTAACCAAAAACAGTAATTTTTGTTTAATTTATTAAATATTTATCATTCTTTTTACTGCTCAAAAAACAAATTTCTTTTGTAAATATTAATTAATTTATCTGCAAATTTTATGTTTTTTATCCGGTTAAAGATTGATAATCTAATTTTGAAAATAATTAATTGGAATTTAATTAATGTCTAATGCATATTTTAAAGTACCGCAGCCTATTAATGAATCAATACAATTGTATAGACCGGGAAGCCCGGAAAGAATTGAATTAAAAAAGAAGCTCTACGAATTGAAAGCTGAACAGGTAGAAGTACCTTTAATTATAAATGGTGAAGAAGTAAAAACCGGCAATACTGCAGAAATGAGAATTCCTCATGATCATAAACATTTATTAGGAGTTTATCATAAAGCAGGAAAAAAAGAAGTCGAACAGGCTATTGAAGCTGCTCTAGAGGCTAGAAAAGAGTGGGCTGAGATGCCATGGGAACAGAGAATTTCAATTTTCCTTAAAATGGCTGATTTATTAGCCGGTTCTTGGAGAGCAACATTAAATGCATCAACAATGCTTGGACAGTCTAAAGTAGTTCATCAAGCTGAGATTGATTCTGCTTGTGAGCTAATTGATTTCTGGAGATTTAATTCTTTTTATATGACCCAATTGATGTCGGAACAGCCGTATTCACCTTATGGAATGTGGAACCGTTTAGAATATAGATCTTTGGAAGGATTTGTATTTGCAGTTACCCCGTTTAATTTCACATCAATCGCCGGAAATTTACCTACCGCACCCGCAATTGTAGGAAACGTGGTATTATGGAAGCCCGCTTCAAGTGCTGTATATTCTGCGTATTATTTAATGAAGCTATTTGAAACAGCAGGTATGCCTAAAGGTGTTATAAACTTTGTACCTGGATCCGGTGGTGAAGTTGGAGTCCCTGCTATGAGCAGCCCATATTTGGCCGGTATTCATTTTACAGGTTCAACTGTTGTATTTCAGGGGATGTGGAAAACTGTATCGGATAATTTGAAAAACATGAAATACTATCCAAGAATAGTCGGGGAAACGGGAGGCAAAGATTTTATCTTTGTCCATAATTCAGCAGACATAGATGCTTTGGTTGTTGCTTCAATAAGGGGTGCTTTTGAATACCAGGGACAAAAATGTTCCGCAGCTTCACGAATGTATATACCGAAATCTATATGGACTGAATTTAAAGAGAAATATGTAGCTGAAATTAAAAAAATAAAAATGGGAGATGCAGAAGATTTTACAAATTTTATGACGGCAGTTATTGACGCAGGGGCTTTTAAATCTATTACCGAATATATAAATTTTGCAAAAAACTCTGCTGAAGCTGAAATTATTACCGGCGGTAATTTTGATGATTCAGAAGGATATTTTATTGAACCAACAACTATTGTAACAGTCAACCCGAAGTTTAGGACAATGGAAGAAGAAATATTTGGACCTGTTTTAACAATATTTGTTTATGAAGATGAAAAATTTGATGAAACACTAGAACTTTGTGATACTACTTCACCTTATGCACTTACAGGTGCAATCTGGGCACAGGATAGAAAAGTAATTTTAAAGATGTCTGATAAGCTTAGAAATGCTTCGGGTAATTTTTATATAAATGATAAACCAACTGCTGCTGTTGTCGGCCAGCAGCCTTTCGGCGGAGGCAGGGCATCGGGTACAAACGATAAAGCAGGCAGCAGTTTAAATATTATGAGATGGATGACAGCTAGGACAATTAAGGAAACTTTTGAACCGCCTAAAGATTGGCGGTATCCGTTTATGAGTGAAGAATGAAAATAAATTTATAGAACAAATGAATGATAAGATAGCTTTTTCTCAACGAAATATACACAGAAACAAAAATATGGATAGAGCTTTTAATAAAGCAGAAAATCATAAAGCAGCAGAAAAATGGGATATTGAGCAACAGATAAATATGACACCCAAACAAAGACAAAAAGCAGCTTATGAATTAAAAAAACGGTTTTATGGAAAGAATCCACCAGATGTTCGTGATATAAAGAAATGAGCAAGTCATTTTTTTCTGAGGATATAATCGAATTTCTTTATCTTCTTTTTAAGTATGAAGTAAATTACCTCATTGTAGGTGGGGAGGCAGTTATTTATTATGGTCATGCAAGATTAACCGGTGATATAGATATATTTTATAAAAGGGATAATAAAAACATTTTAAAACTTTTTAATGCACTTAATGAATTTTGGAATAATGATATACCGGGACTAAATCATCAAAAAGAATTGATGCAGGAAGGTGTTATCTTTCAATTTGGAGTACCGCCAAATAGAATTGATCTTGATTAATGTCATTGAAAATGTAAATTTTATTGAAGCCTGGGAAAATAAGACGGAAGATATAATCACTCATAAAAAAATAAAATTTAAAATTTTTTACATTGGCTTAAATGAATTGATAAAAAATAAAAGTGCAATTAGTAGATTTAAGGATAAGGAAGATTTGACATTCCTTAAAAAAATTAAAAAGTAATTCTGAGCTTATTAAAATAAAAAAGTTAATATATTTAAAATTATATTATAATTATTTCTAATAAAAAGGACGAAGATCAAAATGAAAATTCACGAATATCAAGCAAAAGAAATTCTTAAACGATACAATGTACCCGTCCAGGATGGTATTGCAGTAAAGGAATTAACAGGAGTCGAAAAAGCAGTTTCGGATTTACAGTCGCGGGGAATAGACCAGTTTGTTGTTAAGTCACAAATACATGCAGGGGGCAGAGGAAAGGGAAAGCTGTATAATCCGCAAAACCGGGAAGAATTAATTCTCGAAGGTGGCGTAAAGTTTACAACATCTGATGAGAAGGTTAAAGAATATGCAGAAAAGATTTCAGGAAACTTACTAGTCACACATCAAACCGGGACAGAAGGAAAAATTGTAAAAACCCTATTCATAACTGAAGGTCTGGATTTCAAGAAAGAATTTTATCTAAGTATTCTTTTGATCGATCTGTATCCAAGAACGTCATAATGGCTTCTAAGGAAGGGGGCGTTGAAATTGAAAAAGTTGCTGCTGAAACTCCTGAAAAAATTATTAAAGAATGGGTTGAACCTTCGGTCGGACTGCAGGTTTATCAGGCACGAAAGCTGGCATTTTCACTTGGACTGCAAGGTGAAGCATTTAAGAGTTTCTTGCGATTTATTATAGCACTTTATAAAGCATATGTGGATACCGATGCTTCACTGCTTGAAATTAATCCGTTGGTAATAACTAATGATGATCGAGTTGTAGCCCTTGATGCGAAGATGAATTTTGATGACAATGCATTATACCGTCACAGGAAATTGCAGCATTTCGGGATCTTGATGAGGAAGATCCTCTCGAAATTGAAGCTTCCAAATATAATCTTAATTATATAAAGCTTGACGGCAATGTCGGCTGTATGGTTAATGGAGCCGGACTTGCAATGGCAACTATGGATATTATTAAACTTGCAGGCGGTGAACCTGCTAAATTTCTTGATGTTGGCGGCGGTGCGAATAAAACAACTGTTGCGAATGGATTTAAGATTATTCTATCAGATCCGAATGTAAAAGCGAATCCTAATAAATATTTTCGGTGGAATTGTAAGATGCGATCGTGTTGCACAAGGTGTAATTGATGCAGCAAAAGAAATGGATATTACTGTTCCGATAGTTGTAAGGCTTGAAGGAACAAATGCAAAAGAAGCAGGAGAAATGCTTAGTGATTCCGGTTTAAATTTTGAAGTGGCGGGCAGCCTAAAAGACGCTGCTGAAAAAGTTACTTCTGTTTTATCCAAGTAAGCTTAAATCTTACTTTTTATAATGTTTAAGAAATAAAAAATCACGGCATTTTTTTTGATATTTATTAATTAAGAAATAATAATTGTATTGTCTTATATAAAATGACAAACAAAATCAGCTTGCTTTTATACTTAATTAGTAATACATTTTTTCGAAGATAATTTCTAGTTTTGGAGAGCAGATGGCTTATTATAATTCTGATTATAGCGGAGAAAGTTTTTATAGCAATAATAAAAACATCAATTTTGAAATACAAAAATATAAAGGTCTTATTGAAAAGGGAAGTATCTATTCCTGTATGGAAGCTGTTGAAGAGACAATTCAAAATTGTATTGATAATGAAAAATTTGAAGACGGATTATACTTTGTAAATAAGCTGCTGGATATTGCACCATATAATTCCGAATACTGGCTGAAAAAAGGTGCAGTTTTGAATGGACTTTTTAATTTCGAGCAGGCTTTAGATTGTTATAATAAAGCACTTTCCTTAAACCCGGGAGATTCTGAGATTCTTATGGATAAAGCTGAAGCGGAAGAAAGCCTGGGCTTTTATAAGCAAGCCAAAGAAACATTATTAAATGCAATAAAATTATAATCCCGGTAATGAAGAAATAATTTTCAGCCTTGGATTATTTTACCAGAGACAGGAAAATTATTATGATGCAGTAAATTGTTTCCTAAAAACAATTGCTGTTGATAATGAATTTTCAGAAGCATACTACGAGCTGGGCTTTTGTTACGAAAACATAGAGGAGCTGGAAAAAGCTCTTGATGCTTATGATAAATTTTTAGAAATAGAACCGTACAACGCAAGCGGGTGGTACAATAAGGGAGTGGTTCTGGCTAAGATGAATAAATTGGAAAAAGCAATTGATAGTTATGATCTTGCAATAGCCATTAAAGATAATTTTGTAGCTGCATGGTTTAATAGGGGGAATACACTGGCAGATCTTGGAAGGTTCCAGCAAGCAATAGACAGCTTTAAAAAAACTATTGAAATCGATAATCGTGATGAAGCTTCATACTATAATATTGCTAACATTTACGAGGAAATGGGGGAACTAGCAAATTCAATAGCATATTATGCCGAAGCAATTAAAATTAATGAAAACTATTATGAGGCTTATCTTGCTAGGGGATTCTGTTATGATTCCTTGGGGAAGTTTCAGCTTGCATTAAGAGATTTTAATAAAGCTATTTCACTATCCCAGGACAGTGCCGATGCATGGTATGCGAAAGCAGATTTGGAATATTCACTTGGAAAATTACAGGAAGCAATTTGCAGTTATAAAGCTGCTGTTAAAATAGCCCCGGATAATTTTGAAATTTGGTTTAATCTTTCGGAAACTTACCTGGAAATGGGGGATTGGCTGGAGGCTCTGAAAGCATTTGATCATTGTATAAGAATCGATCCGGCAGATGCTACTTCTTATTACGGGAAAGCTAAGGTTAATTTTATTCTTAGCAGGACTAAAGAAGCGGTGGAATGTCTAAAAACCGCTTTTAAACTTGATCCAACTATCAGGACTGAATTTGCTAAAGAATATCCTGAAATTAAATCATCTAAACTATTCAAAAAACTGCTTGATGAAACCTGATTTTTTTATTTATATCTTTAATGATTATACTCTTTTCTAATAATTATGAGAGATTCATTTCATCTTAATACTCAAATAGTTGGACTCATAGGGCATCCAATAAAACATACCTTTTCTCCTTTTATTCATAATGTCGCTTTTGAGATCAATAAACTGGATTATATCTATCTACCATTTGATATCCCTCCTGCTAATTTAAAAAATGCTTTAAAAGGTATTATGGCTCTTAATATTAAAGGCTTTAATGTAACAATACCTCATAAAGAAAAAATTATGGAATTTATGACTAATATTTCCGAAGAAGCATCGATTGTAGGTTCCATAAATACAGTAGTAAACGAGATGGGAAAGTTAAGCGGCTACAATACCGACGTTACAGGTATCTTTGAAACTTTAAGCCCGTACAAAAAGGAATTATCGGGTGAAACTTTCAGTATAATAGGTTCGGGGGGAGCTGCAAGAGCAGTTATTTATACTTTGGTTCGTCATTTTAAACCTAAGAAAATATTTTTAATAAACAGAACCGAACAAAGGGCTGAATCTCTAAAAAATTATTTTAAAGCCAAAATGAAATTTGACGGGTTTTCTATAAAGGAACTTTACCCGCCGGATCTTGTAGATATTTTTAAAGATTCAAAGCTTATTGTAAATTCAACTCCTGTCGGCATGTACCCTGAAACAGATGATGCGATTACTACTTTGGATGATTCTTTTTCAAAAGGCCAGATAATTTTTGATCTGGTTTATAATCCTCCTAAAACAAAACTTATGCAAATTGCAGAGGGTAAGGGGGCGATTATTTTGGATGGGGTTTATATGCTTGTTTACCAGGCAGCAGGTGCTTTTAAACTCTGGACGGGAGAAGAATTACCGATGGATAAGCTTCATAAATCACTACAGCTTTACATCAATTCTTAAAAATTTGCAGCACAGATTGGCGATCTGTACTGCAAGCTAAATAAGACTATTTTAGTTTCTTTAATGATTCTTTTAGGCGTACAACAGCTTCCTCCAGATTTGCCATTGAAGTTGCATATGAAAGCCTTAAGAAACCTTCTGCACCGAATGCACTCCCTGGTACTGTAGCAATTTTAGAATCTGATAAAATGTACATTGCAAAATCAAATGAATCTTTAATAATTGTTTCTCCATTTGATTTGTTGAAATAAGCGGAAACATTTGGAAACAAATAAAATGCTCCTTCGGGTTTATAACAGGATATACCTTCAATTGAGGTTAATTCGTTATAAAGGAAATCCCTTCTTTTTTGGAATTCTTTTCTCATTTCTTCAACGGCATCCTGCGAACCGCATAGCGCTTCGAGGGATGCAGCTTGAGAAATTGAAGCTGCGTTCGAAGTAGTGTGGCTTTGAATCTTATTTATTCCCTGTATTACATCTTCGGGCCCGGCAGTATAACCGACTCTCCAGCCGGTCATAGAGTAAGCTTTTGACAAACCGTTTACTAAAAGAGTTCTCTTTTTAAGCTCTTCATTTAACGAAGGAAAACTAACAAACCGATAGTCTCCGTAAGTTAACTTTTCATATATCTCATCACTTATTATATAAAAATTATGTTTTAAACAAACCTCGGAAACTTTTTCTAATTCAGCTTTGGAATATGCAGAACCCGTCGGATTAGAAGGATTACATAAAATAAGTGCTTTCGTTTGCGGAGTAATTGCACTTTCTAATTCTTCCGGGGTAACTTTAAAACCATTCTCTTCTTTCGTATCAATAATGACAGATGTTCCGTTTGCTATACTGACCATATCAGGGTAAGAGACCCAGTATGGTGCGGGGATAATAACTTCTTCACCTTTATTAACAGTTGCAAGAATACAATTGAATACACTATGCTTGGCACCGTTAGATACTATTATGTTTTTTATTTCATAATCCAAACCATTATCTTTTTTTAGTTTTGCAGCAATAGCTTTTCTTAATTCCACCGTACCGGAATTTAATGTATAGCGGGTTTGGTTTTCATCTATGGCTTTTTTTGCAGCTTGCTTTATATTGTCGGGAGTTGGGAAATCGGGTTCGCCGACACTCAAGTTGATTACTTTTTCACCATCTGCTTTCATTTTTTTTGCAAGTGCAGATACTTTCATTGTGGGTGATTCATTTATCCTGTTTGCAACTTCAGATACCAATTTATTTCTCCCTTAATTGTTAGAAAAATTATTTAGTCTTTATAAATCTAGTAATATTTATTTAAACTATTTGTTATTCAAAAATACAGCTTGGAATTTTAAATCAAAAGGCTTTATATGATTTATTAAAAATTAATTTATGATTTCACATTGTTTATACATAAAAAAGAATTATTATTCATTACCAGTCATTTAGAAATTTCCGGATCATGACTATTTGACCGGAATGATAAGCATTGTGATCTATTACAAGTAGAAGCTCTCTTAAGTAAGTTCTTCCTTCACCGTGAGGTATTTCCGATGTAAGATCAATTTTGGGATCCGTTGTCAGGTTAATTAATTCATCCAGGTCAGAAAAAAAATTTACTACAGAATTATTCCAGATCTTATCATCTAATTTATTATTGTCCGGCCAATGTTCATCAGGCCATTTGGGGGATATCCAATTTTTATCCAATGTATACCGCAAAATATCTTCTTGAGCAATTCGCATATGTTCAAACTCCTCCCATACGGAATGGATTCGTTCGTGCGGTTGAATATTTCTATGTTCAGGCTTCAAATTATTAATTGCATCTTTAACAGTTGCATGTGCTAATGCTTTGTTTAAGAATTCAGCCAGGTCTTTCCTTAGATTTTTTTCATTCATTTTTTATCTCCTTATCCTGATTATTTAATACTTAATAATTTAAAAGTTAATTCAAAAAAAAACGGTTTATCCTTTTTAACAACAAAATTATAAATTATTTCTTGAAGGATTTCTGTTAAAAAAGATGCTCCATTTTGTATTTGGTTTTAATCACAAATACGGAAATTTAGAATATTTAAACGGCTGAAAGGAAGGTTTCTTACTTTCTTGCGTTTTAGTTCTTTTTACTGAACGATTCAGCTTCAATAAAAATTCGCTTAACAACCGGGATAACGCTTTTGATCTTTTGATCTAACTGCGAAATAATTTTTTCAACTTCATTACTGCCGATTGAACTAATGAAATCAACAGCGATATTCACCAGGATGTAATCCGGTCCCATATGCATGGTTAATATTTCATTAATATTTTCTATTTCATTAAAAGTTGAAACTATCTCCCTGATTTTAGATACAATTTCTTTATTTGCACTCTCACCAATTAATAATCCTTTTGTTTCATAAGCTAATAAGGAAGCGGTAATCCCTAAAATTATCCCGATAAAAATTGAAGCAATACCATCGAAATAAGGATTCCCAGTTATTTCTCCGAGAAAAATTCCTGTGAATGCAGTAATTATACCGATTAAAGCAGCAAAATCTTCAAAAAGAACTATGAACTGAGAAGGATCTTTTCCGCGGTGAACTGCTTCAATGTACCCGTATTTCCCTTTTACTTTTGAAAATTGCTTAATGGCAATTACCAGTGTTATTCCTTCAAAAATAAAAGCTAATGCAAGAACGATATAATTAATAAAGGGATCTTCAATAGGATTCGGCGATATTAAATGATTGATACCCTCATAGATGGAAATACCGGCGCCAAGTGCAAATATTAATATAGCAACTATAAAACTCCAGAAATAAATTTCTTTTCCACGGCCATATGGAAATAGTTCGGTGGCAGGTTTTTTTGATTGTCTTAAACCGAATAAAAGAAGAAATTGATTCCCGGTATCAACTACCGAATGTATTCCCTCGGAAAGCATTGCCGAGCTTCCGGTCATTGCAGCTGCGGTAAACTTTGTAGCTGCAACCAAGAAATTTCCAATTAATGCGGCATAAATAGATATTTTTGAAGAAGATTTGATAACTTTTAAATATAAAATAAAACAAAGGGATCAAAGAACCATTTAACTTAATCAAAAACCTACAACTTCACCTAATCCTTTTTTGAGGGCTGTCCAAACTACATCAAGAAAAGTATCCACTTTTTCTTTCAAATAAATAATGCTTCCTATTTTTATTTCTCCTTTATCATCCGGGTTTGAATTTCTCATAACTAATTTATTTGCAATAAAAGAACCGGTCTTTTTAAAACACCTCCTTCTTTTGCATTCTCTTTAAGCAGTTCTATTTTTAAATTATTGTAGATAGGTTTTACATAAACATCGGCTGCACTTTTTAAAACATGGATGGAAAAACTGACAGATTCGATTTTCCCGGAAGTTAATTTAACATGTTCGGCAGGCTCAATTTGGTTATTAATCGGCAAAACACTCATAGATGTAAGACTACCTATATAGTCAAAGGATAAGTTTCTTACAAGCAAAGGCAGTTTCATTTCAAGAGATAATTTTGCAGAATCATATAAGTTTGCAGTTACACTAATTATGCATGGATTTTCTTCAGACTGCAAACCAGGAATATTACTTATATTTTTTATATCCCCTTTAACATTAGTAAAAGTAACGTCAGAATATCTTTTCACTATAGGATGCCGGCCCCTAACATGGAGTATCCAGTCTTTCAATTTTAAATCTTTGATATTTATATCCCTGCCGGCCGAACGAATAATTTCGTTAGGCATTTTAGGGATAGAACTTGTATCCGGGGGCGCCTTCTTATTCGTACAGATATCGAGGTCCAGATTTTTTGCTTCAATCTCCCTTGCAAAATAACTACCGTTCCAGATTAAATTTTTTAAAATTGATCCCATTTGCGGAAATAAAAGGAACTTTTATAATATACCTGTCAGATCTAAATCTTCTATGATTAAAAAAATCAGCATCAGACAAATATGGTTTATAAGAAATACCTTTTATTATAAAAACAGAATCGGATGATGATGAGGATAATGTATCAAACTTTAAAAGGTAATTATCATCAAAATGGTATGAGAACCCTTCAACGAAAATATGTAAGCTGGAAGCAAATTTTAATGATAAAGTATCTTCTATAACCGAAGAATCAAGCTTCAGACCTTCGGCGCTCACAAAAATTTTTTTAACCGAATCATGGTATTCTTTATTATTAATAACCTGGGATAAAGTTAAGTTATTTATAGAGATTTTCTCAAAAGAAAATGGTTTGAGCTTTTTAGGAAGAAATGATAATAACTCATTATCATTAGAATTCTTTTTATTCTTTGTTTTAGGGTCCTTTTCGTTGCCTCCTGAAGAGCGGTTTATAAAAAGATGCGGATGGTTAATAACTATATTTTCAAAGGAAAGACCATTTCCAAGAATTAACTTAAACATCTTAAAATCCGAAACTTCACAATTAGGAATTTGAAATTTCGTTGAATCTCCTGAAGTTGAGTCTTTTAATATAACCTGGGTACTTTCAATTGAAAGCTTCTGTGTAAATACATTATACCCGATATATCCAATTTTTACATTTATATTCTTATTCTGATTTACCGGGTTCAAAATCTTTGGTTTTACAATCCCATTTAGAACCGGGTTAATTGAAATTATAATTAAAAATAAAATAATCGTAATAATGATAAGTATCTTATTAACCGGGGGGGCCCAAATCTTCTTAGTTTCTTTTAATATGTAATTTTTATTATTGCTATTTAATTTACTCATAAACTCCTAAATAATTATAAAGAAGAAAAAGAATGAGAGAAAACTAAAATATATATAATACAGGTGAATATTATCCATATACATCACATTAATAAAATGCATCACTTGTAGTTTATTATTAAAACCTACTTCGGCATTTATTAATTTTTTAACTTTCATAAAGCAGATTAAATTTTTTTGATAAGGAGCTACTAAATGGATAAAAATATTCCTGTGCTTTCTGTATACGGGAAAACTCTTGCAGAAGCGTATGAAAGAGCACTTATTGAACTTTATAATAAAGGCACAAGATTTAAGACACAATATGATAAACCCGGTGATCCTTTAAGTATTGATTCTACAATGAATATCACAATACTGGAGCCGCTAACCGACCCGATGATACATCGTGCTTTTCCCGGCGGAATTGAAAACCTGAGAGAATATGTGATGGAACTAATGGGGTTTAAAGATCACTGGATCAAAAATATTAATGATGAAAAAGATACAAGGTGGGAATATACTTATCACAGCAGGCTGGCGGCTTACGGTTCATGGAAGGAAATTATCGAAGGAAAATCTCAAAGAACGGGGAATTTTTCAATTAACCAGATTGATAGTATAATTGACAAATTAAGTAAGCAGCCTTATACCCGGCAGGCTCAAATAATAACCTGGATGCCGAATTTAGATCTTGAATGTTTTGATCCGCCGTGCCTTCAGTCGCTTTGGTATAGAATAATAGAAGATGATGAAGGAACGTGGTGGCTTAACTGCAATATTCGGTTTAGAAGCAACGATGCATGGGGCGCAAGCTTTATGAATATGTTCGGGTTTATTAATTTTAATGAAGAAGTAATTGCAGAAGGCCTTTCAAAAAAGACCGGTAAAAAGGTAGAACTCGCCAGGATGAATTGGCAAGCCGATTCTTATCATATTTATGGAAAAGATATTGCAACTGCAAAAAAATTATTATTTGATCGTATTGATTCAATAGAATTTTCAGACAGAACTTTTAATTTTAATGATGACTTTATAAAGAAAATGTATAATGATGCGGAAGCAGCAGTTTTATTAAAAATTAAAGATTATGATAATACACATTAATTAAATAACTCAAATTGACCGATAAAAAACTCTTAAAACAGTTAATATTTAAATCTTTGGTTTTATTAACATCGGGATTGATCCCGAAGTTAATAAGAGATGTTTCCGGTTAGATTTATTGATTCAAAATTATTTCGTATTAAGCGGAAATTTCTTCTTCAACTCTTCTTGGACCACATGCGGAACGAAGTCAATAATATCGCTGTGCAGGCTGGCGAGATTTCTGACAATTGACGAATTTAAATAGGTGTATTTTTCGTGAGGCATTAAAAATATTGTTGAAATATCGCTGGCAAGTTTTCTATTCATTAGGGCCATTTGAAATTCATATTCAAAATCACTGATTGCTCTAAGTCCTCTGATTATACCAACCGCATTTACTTCGTGTGCATGGTCTACAACTAATCCGTCAAAAGAATCTACAGATACATTGGTATATTGCTTCAAACTTTCTTTTAACATCATAACTCTTTCTTCAACGGAGAATAAAGGCTTTTTTCCCAGGTTAATTGCAACTGTTACAACAATTGAATCGAATAGCTCTCTGGCTCTTTCAATAATATCGATATGTCCGTTTGTGACCGGGTCGAATGTCCCGGGATACAAAACTGTCCGCATCTTTAAATAAATTTTATGCAAGAATGTTAATGTTAATATAATTATTATTTAAGCTTTTTGGCAAATATCAGACAATAAATTCTGCTGTTGCTAATATTTTTCAAATAATATAATTTAAGTTCAATATATAATAAATTATTAAATTTATTCTTATGGGGAGAGCTTATGAAAAAATTATCTGCACTAATAACTTTAATTTTTATAAATTTTATAGGCTGTACTACCGTTAATCAAACCCTATATCTTCAGAATATTGAAGTTACAGGGCCAATGAATAATCCCCCGTTAAATATAACTACCGGTCAAAAGCAGGGTTCGTTTACTATTTCTTCAAGATTCTCAATAAATGATAATAAACAAATAAGCGGGAGAATTGAAAAACATTCGTATGTAGATCCCCAGGGGATATACAGGGTGGATACTATTTTTAACAATGACGGAACAAGATATTACAAGGAATCAAATTTGAATTCACGGGAATTTAACGGCAATAATCTTAAATGGAATTTGCCCGGTTTTTCTGCAGCAGTTAATATGGATTATTCTGCCGGGGATCATATAGCTTTGAATCTCGGGTTAAATTATTCGGTTCAGAATCAAAATGATTTCTTGGGGGGCAGTGCAGGTCTAGGTTTTTTTACTGAGAATGAAGGTTCTGCATTTAGATTTGATGCAGGGATAATGTGGCAGTCGTTATCATATGAAGCCTTTACTGTAATAATAACAGAAAAAACACCTCTTTTTGGTTCCAGTTCAACCACAATTGATTTTTTCAGAGATAGAAATAAATCTACCAATTGGAATCCTTATGCATCTTTAACTTTTAATACATCTTCAAAAGCTGCTCCTTTAAATTTTTTCTTGAACCTCGGCTACTTTAGTCAAACACTTTTTGATTTTGAACCCTCGAATCCGAATCCTGAGTTTTATCCATTCGGCTTAACTGTAATCAGGAATGATCAAAGAGGAGAATCAACAACATCCTTCTTAAACTTAAGTACAGGGGTTTTTATCAATATGACCGAAAAAAGCAGGATAATTTTAGGTGTAAGGTTAATGAAAGAAACACAGATAGAAGAAACATCAAAATCATTATTCGTTTTACCCGTTTTGCAATTTGATATGAATTTATAAAATATACTAGAAAATATAAACCCTAAAGCCTTAAGAAGGAAACAAATCTATACCAAATAAATTTAATTATGAATCTCATATAAACAGGCATCTCCGATTATTTTAAACGGCTGCACTTTGAAATTTTCAATATCTTTTTCTTTTGTCTGGATAGATCTTTCGACTATTATATAACTATTTTTATTCAAAAACTTATTTTGAATTAAATTATCTGCAACTTTATAAATATCATCCTTAAAAAAAGGCGGATCTGCAATAATTAAATCATAACCTTTATTAATATTGGAACGTGAATATTTTACTGCTTCCATCTTATAAACAATGCATTTATCTTCAATACCTAATGAAGCTATATTGTTAATAAGATTTTTAAATATGAAAAGATTTCTTTCCACAAAATGAACCGCACCTGCGCCCCTGCTCAGGCACTCCAAGCCTAATGAACCGGAACCTGCATAAAGATCAAGGACTTTTAGATCATTAAAGTCGAGCTTATTATTTAATAGATTGAATAGTGTTTCACGAACCCGGTCAGTTGTCGGACGTATATCTTTAGATTGCGGAACCTGTATGAATCTCCCCTTAAACTCTCCGGATATAATTCTCATTCTCATAGTTTACTTATGATAACCTGTAAGCAATTCCGGCCGAAGGAGCGAATAAATTAAACTTAGTTGTATAATAATTATTGTTAAAAAGATTTTGACTGGGTATTATCCTGCCAAAAGGATTAAATTGGATGAACTGAATTCCGGATTCTTCGATCAAAGCACTTACAATCTGCGGTGTGATTTCGTCTCCGCATATAAAAGCAGCATCGATCGATTTCTGATTTATATTTAGCATCTTATTAAAATTTAACTCTTTCTTCAGATGCCCCGAAATTTCCCTTACACTATATATAGGAATTAGTTTGTAATAAACTAATTTCCCGTTTAAAGAAAATAAAACCGATAGATTTTTATTATTAAAATAAACACTCAGTGTAAGTTTTTTATCGGTAAAACTATTATTTACTTCCAAAGCCTTTTCAGATGCAATGTGAATATTATCCACAAATTTCAATTTAAGATCAGTGTTTGCGCAAATATCACTAAGCATTTTGAGATATTTCCTTTGAGTAGATAAAACAAAAACGGAGTTGATATTTGAAAACTCATTCTTATCAATATCGAAAAATTGTATTATCAGGTCATTTACATCAACATACGGATAGAGTAAAGATAATTCCCATCTAAATTCTTCAACCAGATCATTATAAAGAAGAGATTGTTCATAGGGTACCTGCATCATATACAGTAATTCAAAGGGCAGAGTAAATGAAATAGAGTATGCAGTGAGAGTTTTTTTTATCAGCAGTTCATTTAAAGCGCCTTGGATCAAGGCGCTTATTTTTGTTTCTTTATCAGTATTAAAATTCAGTTTTTCGTTAAAGTAAGCTTCATCAATATTTTCCAGAACAAACCGGTCATTTTTTTTAACTATTTCGACAACCTGCAGTTTTGAATTTGTAATAGTTATCCCTGCATGGTTTTCAAATACAGCCATTTTTTTATAATTACTCCCAAGATGCGGTATTTTTTAATGCCTCATCGTTTGTACTGCCTATTGAACCATTCCCATCAGGGTCTTCCAAATAATATAAATTTCCTATTGTTGTTGTTGTGTCAATCCTGGTAATTTTTCCACGCCGGTTAATTACAGTATCTGCAGATGTTGTAGAATCAACTTCCAAGAAAAATTTTTGATGAGTTCGAGGAGAAAAATATAGACTTTCAGGTGTAAATGCTCCTGTGGTTAATGAAACAAAAGGATTTGTCGGCCTGTTTGACAAAGTATCAAATCCATGCATAACACTATCTACCATAGGATCTGTTTTGATAAAATTAACCAGACTATCCAAATTGTCTGTAAATTTACCATATTTTTCTTGCCAAATAATTTCACCTTGTTTAAGATTTGTCATTCTTAAATGTGCCTCATTTTTATAATATTCTTGCTCCTCAACGGCAGCTTTGGGATCAATAATTGCAACTTTAATTAATATAAGTGCAAGAATTATAATCGCTAAATAAAGGCCAGCATGAATGTACCAAGGTTCGGGTTTTGTCATTTTTCCTCCGGATCTAAAAATTTTTTTATTCTATAAATATATATTTTTTGATTTTATTGAATTTTGAAGTTCCAATTCCTTTAATATTAAGAATATCTTCAAGCTTCTTAAATTTACTTATTTTTTCCCTGAAATTTATAATGTTTCCCGCGGTCTTTTTACCAATACCGGGAAGTTTTACTAAATCTTCTATAGAAGCAGTATTGATATTTATACTTTTATCCGGCGGAACTTCTTTTTTACTATTTTTAAAATTCGTTGTGTTAAAATCTAAAACTTCCTGCTTATAGTCAACAACTTCGTTATCTATTTCTGCATTCCCTGCTTCACTGGCCCGTAAATTTATCGATTCAAATATGCTGTCCTGAATAGAATAATCATATATTTTCGCTTTTACTGCACTATTTTGAAAGAATATATATTTTGCTCCAAGGCCTGTTAAGAAAATTACAATAAGAAATAAAACGACTTTTATTTCTGTTTGGGTGAAACCTATTTTTTCAGAAAAATTTTTAAGCATTTAATAAAGATTATCTCAAAAGAATCAAATCATTTTGAATTTCTCTTAGAAAAAATTTTAAAATAACGCCAAGAAAGAATACTGAAAGATTAGAATATTACAAACCAAATTTACTAAAAAATTTTTTGCCCTGACCATTTCCGTCATTAAAATTTGGCAAACCCGAAAGCTCTTTTAAAAGCTCTTTTTCTTTGGAATTTAATTTTTTCGGTACTTCTACAATAACTCGTACAATTTGATCTCCCGAACCGGCATGATTAAGATGTTTAATTCCTTTACTCTTCATTTTTAATAATTTACCGGGTTGAGTACCGGGATCAATTTTTAAAACAGCTTTTCCATTTAATGTTGGTATTTCAACTTCAGCTCCTAACGCGGCATCAGGAAAGCTGACATGAAGATCAAAAACTATATCATCACCTTCACGTGTAAAATATTCGTGGGCAGCCTCCTGAAAAATTACAATTACATCCCCGGCCGAACCACCCCTTTTGCCTGCATTCCCTTCACTTCGCAGTGTCATATAACTTCCCTCATGAACACCTGCAGGAACATTTACATTTAAAAAACTTTCATCTTGAATTCTACCGTCTCCAAAACATTTTTTGCAAGGATTATCCACAACCGTTCCTTCGCCGTTGCAATTATTGCATGTAGTAATATTTACAAATTGCCCGAATACTGAACGGGAGATGGTTTTGACTTCGCCGGTTCCCTGGCAGACAGGGCAATTTTTTGTAGAAGTTCCTGCCTCTGCGCCGGTACCATTGCATTCATCGCACTTAACCTGTTTTTTTATTTTTAATTTTTTTGAAGTCCCTGCTGCAATTTCTTCAAGCGTTAATTTTAGAGTAACCTTCAGATCAGAACCCGGTATGCCTCTTCCCCCTCTGGATCTGGCTCTTCTTTGTCCGCCGCCGAAAAAATCATCAAATATTGAAGCTCCGCCGAAAATATCAGAGAAGTGGGAAAAAATATCATTTATATCGGAAAATCCCTGTGAGCCAAATCCGTTTCCTCTTACTCCTTCATGCCCAAACCTGTCGTACCGGGCTTTTTTGTCATCATCATTTAAAATTTCGTAAGCTTCGGCAGCTTCCTTGAATTTTTCTTCAGCTTCTTTATTATCCGGGTTTCTATCCGGATGATACTGCATTGCCAGTTTCCGGTAAGCTTTTTTTAAATCATCTTTAGTAGCATTTTTGTCTACACCAAGTACTTCGTAATAATCTCTTTTTGCCATATTTCCTTTTTATTTATTCGAATTATCTTTTCTTTCATCTGAATTGGGAGTGGATTCTTCGTCAAGATCTTCGCTGACAATTACTTTTGAATGACGAATTACTTTATCCTTATACATGTACCCTTTTTCAATTTCATCTAAAACAGTATGCGGTTCGACTTCATCAGATTTTCTTTGTAATAAAGCTTCATGATATTCCACATCAAAAGGATTTCCGATTGCTTGAATCTTTTTTACTCCCTGTTCGGAAAGAATTTTCATCAATTTATTATATATTAACATCACACCTTTTTTTATAGAATCAACATCTTTTGCAGAATCCATATGGTCGATCGATCTTTCAAAATCATCAACCACAGGGAGAAGCTTAACAATAAAAGATTCCGCCGAATATTTCAATAAATTCAGCTGGTCATTTTCGGTTCTTCTTTTATAATTCTCAAATTCAGCCGCTTTCCTCAATAATTTATCTTTTAAATCTGCAACTTCAGTTTCAAGCCGCCCCATTTTAACAAGGATTTCTTCTTCTTTTTCCAATAAATTTTCATCTGTTTCCTTTTCAATATTATCCGGCTGATTAGCATCAACCGGCTGATTTTCCGATTCGTTATTTTTTTTATCTTTATTTTTAAGCATAGATATCTCCTTAATTAGAATTTCATTTAAGTATTTCAGTTATCATCTTTGCCATATAATCTACAATAGCGACCACTTTGGGATATTCCATTCTTTTGGGACCAATAATCCCAAGAGTTCCCGATATATCGCCGAGTTGATATTCTTTTGTAACCAGGCTGTATTCATCCAATTTTTTATTCTCATTTTCAGAACCAATTGAAATGAAAACCTGCCCTTCTATCTTCTCATATTTATCTAAAATATGAATGATTATATCTTTGTCCTCAATTAATTCAATCACACTCTGGAAATTTTCAGGACTTTCAAATTCAGGCTGTTTAATTACATTTTTAGCTCCAGTAATGAACAGTTTATCGGTTTTACCAACATCTTTAAAATTTTATCCATCGAATCTATAAATAGCCTGATTATGGGTTTATGATCTTCCTCAACATCCTTTAATCTTTCGGTAAAGGTAGTGCGGATTTCATTAAAAGTTAATCCGCTTAATTTTTCATTTAATAATTTTTGCACCGAATCGATCTGATTAGGATTAATTTCCGAGGTTAACTCTAACGTAATTGTTTTTACAAGCCCGGCTTTTATACTTATTACAACCAATATCCGGGTAGAAGTTAAGCTTATAATCTGTAATTTTTCCAATATACCCGAATCCAGCTTAGGGTAGGATACACAAGCTAGTTGTTTTGTAATGCTGCTTAAAAGAATAGATGTAATCCTCAATAATTCATCTGTTTCAAGCATATTAGCTTCCAGGCCCTTATTTATATATCCTTTTTCAGAGTTTCGAAGCTCCTGGATATCCATTAATGTATCTACATAAAACCTATAGCCTTTATCAGTCGGTATTCTTCCTGCTGATGTATGAGGGTGATTAATATACCCGGACTCTTCCAAATCGGACATAATATTCCTAATAGTTGCAGGAGAAATGCCGATATCATAGCGTTTGGCAATATTCCTGGAACCAACGGGAGAAGCAGTCAAAATAAACTGCTGAATTATATACCGGAGTATATTTTTTTCTCTTTCATTAAGCTGTTCATGCTGCATAATTATTATATCTCAACATCAGTCAATTCTACAAATATATCAAAATTAATGGAATTTTTGAATCATAAAATGAGTGTGCTACTTATTTAAACAAAAATTGTTCCAGAATTAAAAACTTAAAACCTAACTCAAATTAAACTTTATTTAATACTGCTTATTAAAAACGGCAATAAACCGGTTTCAGGTTTACTATATCTTCTTTACATAAATTTAATGTTTTAATAACATATCCTTAATTTTCACCCTATTTTTTATTTATATATTTACTTATAGTTAAAAAAATAATAACATGGAGATAGTTAGATGTCGAAAACCTTCTTTGGTGGCGCGGGAAAGTATGAAATTTACAATGACAGCTGTATAATTCAGCAAAAATTTAATGAAAAAAAAGAACTGGTTAATAAATATAAAATTTTTAACAATGTTGAATTAATACCGAATCTTGTAGATAAAGTTTCAATTCAGAAGATTATTGATTATGAATTTAAATCCGAAAGAAAAATCAATATAGCAAATGCATAAATTTAATAAAATTTATTCAAGATCCTTTTTCATTTGATCAAATTGTTCTTTATTTATCTCACCTTTTGCATACCTTCTTTTAAAATATCCAGGGGACTATCCGGCGGCGGCGGCGGTAAATGAATCTGCCTGTTTTTATTTCCCTGGTTAACTACCAGGTAAACGATGAAACCGATTATTGCCACCCAGAAAATCCATCCGAACCAGAGCCCTCCTCCCCAAAACCAATGATGAAACATTTTTATTTCTCCTTATAAATTATATAAAAGGGTACTCAATAATTTAATAAATTTGTAAATATATGATTTACCGGTTATCAATTTATTTTAACAATTATCAAATATTTTTGTCTAAACCGTGATAAAAGTGATTTACATAGTACAATATTGTTCTAATGCCATTAGTTTACCTTTACGATCACCTTTCCTGTAGTCTTTCCTGATTTTAAAGTTTTTACAGCTTCAGGTAAATACTTAAAAGAAAAAATATGATTTATTATCGGTTTCGGAAGTTCCAGTTTGATAACTTCGTCCAGCATTTTTCGCAAATAATCACCCCGTTCATAAATCCAGATTAAATTGAATGCCATTACAGCCCTGTTTTGTTCTATCATTCTTAATGGATCTACTTTTGGTCTTGTAAAATATTTATAAGCTAGTTTGAATAAATTGGAAGCAGAATTGCCTGTTGAGTATGCTCCTGCTCCATAGACTATTATTCTGCCCGTGTGTGTTAAAAGATCAAATGAACTTTTAAATACTTTACTTCCTACTGCTTCGAGAACTATATCAAGCGAACGGTCTCCTAATGCTTCCTGAATTTTTTCTTTAAGATTTTTATCTCTTACAATTATCCTGTCATAACCTTCAGATTTTAATAATTCAGCTTTGGATTCATTACCGATTGTTCCTATTGTAAATGCTGAAAATTTTTTTGCGATCCTATTGGCATTTAACCCTACTCCTCCTGCAGCACTGTGAATTAATACAGTTTTATTTTGATTTATTTCCCCTAAGACTACGAGAGCATAATAAGCAGTTAGAGACTGTACTATAAACGAAGCACCTTCTTCAAATGTCCAATCATCAGGTAATTTCAGCAGGTATGATTGATTTATATTTAAGTGAGAAACATACCCTCCGAATTTAGTTGCACCGTAAACCCTCTCTCCGATTGAATATTCTTTTACATTTTCTCCTTTTTTAATAACTAAACCTGAAAATTCCAGTCCAGGTATTAAATTAATTTTAGGAGCAGCCATATATAAACCAAGAATGGAAAAGATATCAGCAAAATTTAATCCGATGGATTTAACTTCTATAGTCAATTCATCTTTAGCTGGTTCCGGTAAATCCTGCTCTAACAATTTCATGTTATTAATCGAACCGGCTCGCTTTAGGAAATAGACTTGTCTAATCATAATACATCAATATTTTTAATTGATAAAAAAATGAATAAGAGAACATTAAATCGGTGATTCTTTAGTATGTATGCATGTCTTATAATCCCAACCCTCTTTTTTATACCCCATATTTAAATCTTATATTGAATTAGTTACAATTACAAAAATATTAAAATTTTAAGAAAAGATTTTTTAAGAGATGCAGAAACTTTCTTCAA
>CAVUCR010000002.1:0-57657 GCA_963739895.1 uncultured Ignavibacteria bacterium
TCGAGACTGTGTAAAAAGTAACTCATAATTTTTAGCAAAGTCCTTATCCTAGAAGGCTCAATTATTAATTTTGAGAATAACTTTATTAATTTCGAGAACTATTCTCTAGTTTTATCTTAGCAATATTTTTATTTTTTTATTACAGATACTGTCATGTCTTTGAAAAAATAAAAAGACATTATTTTTATGGCTTTTGAAGATTTACTATAAGTTGTTTTGTCCCAACAATAGAAATCGCTCTTTTCATATTATATGTAAGACACATTAGGGCAGCTTCAGTTTCAGCATTTTCTAGACCGCGATGTTGTAGTCCATAATAATTCCAAATTTTTTTTATCGTTCCAAAAATATGTTCTATAATTGCTTTTCGTCTATTGATAATCTCAGGCTTCTGTTCCAAGCGTTCTTTTAATCTGTCAATTACTGCTGCATATTCCCACCGATGTATCTGTCTGCCCCTAGGCGATAATGTACATTTATTTTTATTTCTACAACTATTACACTTATCAGTACCGTATATGCGAATATTTTTTTCATTCTTCTTATCAGTTCTTTTATAAGTTAATTTCTCTGCTTCAGGACATCTGTATGTGTCCGTTTGTCCATCATAAATAAATTTATCATATGTATATTCTTCTTCAGGAACATTTGTCTTTTTTGATACTTTCTGTTTAGGTATCGGGACATAGGTAATAATATCATTGTCTTCACATTCCTTAACTTCTATTGAATCATAATATCCTGCATCGGAGACTGCTGTTAATTCTTCTACTGCTAAAGCCTCTTTAGCTTTTATTGCCATTTCTGAAAGATGATTATTGTCTGCTGCATCGGGCGTCATATGGTAATCCACTATTAATGAATATCTTGAATCTACTGCTGTTTGCATTCTGTAGGCTGGTTCTATTCCATTCTTATCCTTTATCAACCGGCAATCATTATCTGTTAATGATATATGGCTTTCTGAACTCTTTAACAATTCACCTTCTGCTTTTTCTAGTTGCATTTTCTTCTTCTTTAATGATTCTATCTTTTTATCCAACTCTTCTTTTGTCATCTGTTTTTCTTTTGCTTCTCGATTATCGTTTTCTTCTAATTCTTTCAGATACTTATCAATAGATTCTTCTATCTTCATTATTTTTTTCTCTATTTGTTTCTGATCTAATACTTTATTCCTTGCATTTAATGCTTTGAATTTTGAAGAATCTATTGCTGCTAGCTCTGAACCATATAATCCTAATTGTTTACATATTATAAAAAACTCTTTGAATACTCCCCTTATCGCCCTTTTGTTTTCTCTACGAAATTCGCTTATCGTTTTATGATCGGCTGTTATGTGTTTTAACAACCACATTACTTCTAAATTCCTCTTTGTCTCTTTTTCTAATAACCGGCTTGAACGGATACGATTTAAATATCCATATAGATGGAGCTTCAATAAATCCTTAGGATTGAAGGGAGGACGGCCTGTTTCTTTTAGTATTGAATGTTCAAATCCCAACTCCTTCATATCCAGTCTGTCAACAAAAACATCTAAAAATCTTACTGGATTATCATCCGTTATGTAATCTTCTATTGCTTCTGGAAATAAGTTAATCTGCTCTCTTGGTATTCCACTTACATGTTCCATATCTTTTTGTATCTTTATTTTTATTTTGATTATGAATTCACAATCTTGATGCCAAGAGTTTTTACACAGTCTCCATCCCTTTGGTAGCAGGTTTTCAAACTCAATAATACAAATGGAATTGAAGAACAAATGAGTTATTATCAATACTCGGATTCTCAATTTGTATTCTATATTGAGGTCTTAGTTCGATAAAGCTGTAAGGGAAAAATTCAAATCCAAATATCCATCTTGATAGTTCATCCTTGCTGACATCTTTATTCGGATCAAACCTGTCATATCTTACGACCGCTTCCAATCCCTTTATAATTTGGTAATTCCCTTTCACCATTAAAGCATTAGCATCGGAATTTTCTGCAGTTAAATTCTTTGCAATATCGTATTCACCTATCAATGTAAAATTACCAATTCCGAATCCCAAAAATCCACCGTACATGCTTACTTTCGGATATGTTCTGGGAATAAGTGGACCTAAAGTTCCTTTAAATGTTGAATAGGATCCTCCGATTAATACCGGGATTTTATTTGCTATAACAGGAGTAATTTGTAAACTTGCCGTATATGCCGGATCGTCTCTAAAGATAGCGGGATCGGTCGGGGGGAACCCGAAATGAGGATTTCCAACACTTGCAGTTAAAAATATGAAATCGGAAAAATATTCACCGATTTCAATACCGGTTTCAGTATAGCCCGGCTGATAAATTAAACCCATTGCCGAATTGGTTATAAACCCTAAATCGCCACCTCTTGTATACGCGGTATGATCATCAACCCGGATTCCGTAATTAGGTGAATATGAACCGACTTTTATATAACCATCGTTTGGAAGGAAATGAGCAATCCCGTAAGCCTCCCAAAATTGATTAATAAAATCATACGATCCATAAATATCTACCTTATCATCTATTTTAATATCTGTATAAATAGAAGCATTCATCCTTTGGAAATCGGTTTTTTTAATTCCTTGAGAATATAAATACTGCATCCTGTAATCAACGCCATACAAAATATTCTCTCCGATTTTATCGTCTAATTTAAAATCTTTATGCGCCGGGAACATTGGGAGTACATTTCTCTCAAAATGGAATCCTCCTTTAGTTCTTAATTCTCCCCCGGTAGGATTAACATGGCAGTCAGCACACTGTCCGCCCATTCTTAATGCAAACCTTGGGAGTGAATAACTTATTTCTGATAATGAAATAATAAAAAAAATAATTAAAAAATATTTAGATTTATTCATGATTAACCTTTTCCAAATGCTTTATAATTAGTTTAAAATAATCTTTAAAATAAATTTATAACTTGTTGGAGCCGACCAAATTAACTTTTATGCTGATATCATCTGATACTCTTTTTCCCAGTAATAAATGTTCAACGCTGAAATCCGATAATTGAATATCAAAACTTGAGATAACTCCAAGAAGATCACCGGGCATTCGTGCTCTTGTTGCTTCATTTTCATCGAGATATGTAACTGTATCTTTTGTTGTTACCTCTTTTGTAACACCGTGAAGTGTAAAGTTACCCGTAACTTCCGCGCTTAACTTATTTGGTTCCAGTTTTTGAACGTTCGTTACTTTGGTTATTTCAAAAGTAATTGCCGGGGATTTTTCCGCATCGAGCCAGGAAGAGCTTCTTAAATCTTTCTCCATTTTCTCAATCCCGGTTTTCAATGATGCCACAGGGATTGTAAACCCCCCTTTTAGTGTATTCGCAAAGTCTTTAACATCAAAGGTGACTTTTCCATCAATTTTAGTTGTAAGTCCGTTAATCTCTTCGAAAGGAGTTGTGCTGTGAAATGTTGCCTGATTCCTGCCATTTACGTCGGCAAAAGAGAATGTTTGAGTTCCTGTTGCTTTTACTTCAAATCCTTGAGCGAAGGTTGAAATAAAAAAAGAAATAGCAATAAATATAACTTTAAATAGGTTTTTCATCACTTCCTTTTTTTTTAAAAATAAAAAATAGAATCCCTGAAACTAAAAGTGTTACTCCTGAAATAATTAAAGTAAGTATCCAAGCCCCATACAAATTTATTTTGCCATTCTTTATAAGTTGTCCCGAACAGTTCATCTTTTTTTTCAATTAGAACTTGTGTTTTGGTAAAAATCTCTCCTCCGCTTGCAAGCCAGATAACAACTGTTATAGCTATTACTACTAGTCCTATAATAATTGTTCTTTTTTGATTTTTGCTCATTTTAAGCTTTTTAATTGAATTGTAATATCTAAGTATCTATAAAAATTAAAAAGTGACCATGTAAGAATATTAAAAAAATATTTATGGCAATGTGTCACAATAATCATCTGTTTTTATCACATATTTTTAACATTTCTCAATAATGGTTGTCTATTAATTTTTCCATTTCTTGCTAATAGGATTATTTTGTATTAAATTTATTTACTCTTTTCGCCCATTAATGGGCGATTTTTGTTTGTATGAATTTTTTTGGAAAAAAAATCAAAAATATCGCTGAGGAAATTATTGAAAGGAACGGGTTTTTTCTTATCGATATGATTTTACGCGGAAATGAAAATAACAAAGTTATAGAAATATTTATTGACGGAGAAAAAAATATATCTGCCGAAGATTGCGCTAAAATTAATAGGGAATTAAATTCTGTAATTGAATCGCAAAACTTGATTGAATCAAGTTACCGGCTGGATGTTTCATCTCCCGGTACCGATAGACCTTTAGTCTACTTAAAACAGTATCCGAAACACATAAATCGCAAATTCGATATTTCTTATAATCAAAATAACGAAACAAAAAAATTAACCGGTAAGCTTATAAATGTATCGGGAGAAAATTTAACTTTTTTCTCTAATAACAAACAAATTATAATTAACTTTAATAATATTAAAAAAGCTAAAGTAAAAGCGAGTTTTTCTTAACGGAGGAAACAAAGAAATGAATTTCGATATTGTAGAATCTTTTGCCCAGATGGTGAGGGAAAAGGGTATTGATAAGGATGTGCTTGCCGGAATAATTGAGGACATTTTCGGAATGCTTGTAAGAAAAAAATTCGGCGATGAAGCAAAATATGATGTTGTAGTTAATATGGATAAAGGAGATATTGAAATATTCCTTGAAAGAGAAATTGTTGAAATAGTTGAAGATCCGAACAGACAGATTAGTATTGAAGAAGTAAATAAAAAAGGAAACGATGAAGAGCTTGAAGTTGGTGAAGATTTTGTTGAAAAACTGGATTTAGCTTCTTTTGGAAGAAGACTAATTGTTTTAGCAAAACAAAATCTTAATCAAAAAATAAGAGAAATTGAAAAAGATATTATTTATAACGAATACCAGGAACTGCTGGGCGAAATAGTTGTTGGCGACATCTACCAGATAAGGAAAAATGATATACTGGTTAATCATAATAAAAATGAACTCCTTCTCCCAAGAAATGAACAGATACCTTATGAAAAATATAAAAAAGGTGATACAGTAAGAGCAATTGTGAAAGAAGTTAGAAAAGGGACAAGTTCACCGCAAATAATTATTTCCAGGTCAGATAATACCTTTTTAAGAAGGTTGTTTGAAATTGAAATCCCCGAAATTTATGATGGTATAATCGATATTAAAGCCATTGCCAGGGAACCCGGTGAAAGGGCTAAAGTAGCTGTTGAATCCCAGGATAACAGGATCGATGCTGTCGGAGCCTGCGTGGGTATGAAAGGCGTCAGGATTCATGCAATCGTCAGAGAATTAAATAACGAGAATATCGATGTTATTAATCATTCCGAAGATCCCATTATATTTATTCAAAGATCTCTTGCTCCTGCTAAATTGAAGCAAATTGAACTGGATACGGTTGAAAGAAAAGCCGTAGTTACTGCAGACAGTGATCAAGTTTCTTTAATTGTCGGGAGAAACGGAGTGAATATCCGTCTCGCAATGAGGTTAACAGGTTATGAAATTGAAATCTTAAGAGAAGAGAAACCGTTTGAAGAGTATGAAGAAGACATTGAATTAATTGATCTCAAAGAAGAACTAGGGAATGAAATTTACGAAACTTTAATAAATAACAGGTATGATACTGCTATTGAAGTTTTAACCGCCGGCCCTGAAAAATTAAAAGAAATCGAAACTTTGGATGAAGAAAAAATTAATGAGATTATTGAAATAATTAAATCTCAGTTTGAAGAAGAAGAATAGAATTAAAATAGTATAGGTAGTTATAATGCCAGAGACGAAAACCAAGAAAGTAAGAGTTTATAAATTAGCTTCCGAATATAATCTTTCGGCTGAAAACCTGATTGAATTCTTGCAGAAGAAAGGGCATGATGTAAAATCACATATGTCTATGTTAAACGATGAAATGATTACGGATATAAATGCCCATTTTAAAAAAGACATAGAAAAAGCCGAGAAGCATTATAAGAAAATAGCTGAATTTAATAAAAAACGAGAAGAAAAAGTTGAAGAGGAAGAAGCAAAAGCTGCAAAAACTGAGCCTGAACATGAGAAAATAGATGAGACAAGGGAAGAAGAAGTTGCCCAGGTTCCGGTTGAAGAAGAAACCAAGGAACAGGTTGAAGAAATAGAAGAAGGAGCTCAAGCAGAAATAATCGTAGAAGAAGTTGAAGCCCCGGTTGAAACTCCCGAAGAAAAAGTAGAAGCCGAAAAAACTAAAGAACCCGAGTTTAAAGCTCCAAGTGAAATAGAGAAAGACAAAAAAAGAGGTTTAAAAGTCGTCGGGAAAATGGATCTTGGAGAGGAAAAAGAAAAGAAAACATCCCTCTCGGATGAAGATCAAGATAAAGGTGAAAAACCTAAAAAGAAAAGGAAAAAACCTAAACCTAGGAAGAAACCTGCTGAATCATCGGACGAACAAGTTCCAGCTAAAAAAAGAAAGAGAGTTAAAAGATTTGAAATTGATGAAAAAGAAGTAAAAGCAGCTATTAAAAAAACTCTTTTAAGTATGGATGATTCGGTCGCTTCAGGTAGAGCAAGTGCAAGAAAAAAGAAAAGAAGAGAAAGAGAAGCAGAAGAAGAAAGAAGGCTTGAAGAAAAAAGTCATGATCTAAAGACTATTTCCGTTAATGAATTTATAGCTGTAAGTGAACTGGCTAATTTGATGGGTGTTCCGGTCAGCGATGTTATTCAGAAATTTATTGAACTTGGTTTAATGGTTTCAATTAATCAAAGACTGGATGTTGATACTATCACTTTGGTTGCAGATGAATTCGGCTTTGATGTAAAATTCCAGGAAGAATATACTTCCGAAGCATTAGAAGACTTTGAAGACGACCCGGAGACATTAGAATCACGACCTCCTATCGTAACTATAATGGGACATGTTGATCATGGTAAAACTTCATTACTTGATTATATAAGAAGAACAAATGTTGTTGCAGGAGAATCCGGCGGTATTACACAGCATATCGGTGCATATAAAGTTGATGTTGGAAACGGGAAAAATATTACTTTTCTTGATACTCCGGGTCATGAAGCATTTACGGCTATGCGTGCCAGGGGTGCCCAGCTAACAGATATTGTTGTACTAATAATTGCTGCCGATGATGCCGTAATGCCTCAGACAATTGAAGCAATAAACCATGCACAAGCTGCAGCCGTTCCTATTGTAATTGCAATTAATAAAATTGACAAACCCGGAGCAAATTCCGATAAAATTAAGCAGCAGCTTGCAGATAGAAAAATTCTCGTTGAAGATTGGGGCGGTAAATATCAGTGTGTCGAGGTTTCTGCAAAAACAGGATTGAATGTTGATAATCTGCTTGAGGTTATTCTTTTGGAAGCTGACTTATTGGATTTAAAAGCTAACCCTAATAGAAATGCCCGCGGTACTGTAGTTGAATCCGAACTTGATAAAGGAAGAGGAATAACCGGAACAATATTAGTTCAAAAAGGAACTTTAAAAATCGGGGACCCTTTTGTTGCCGGTATTTATCAAGGTAAAGTAAGAGCTATGTTTGATGAGCGCGGTAATAAAGTAGATGAAGCACCCCCTGCTACCCCGGTTTTGGTTATAGGTTTTGAAGGTGCTCCTCAAGCAGGCGATACCTTTGTTGCAATTGAATCGGAAAGACAAGCCCGTGAAATCGGGATCAAACGGCAGCAATTGAAACGTGAACAGGATCAGAAGCAGGTTCATCATATTACTCTTGAAGAGATTGGAAAACAAATAAGCATCGGCGGTGTAAAGGAGCTCCCGTTAATTGTTAAAGGGGATGTTGACGGATCTGTAGAAGCTCTCTCCGATTCTTTAATGAAAATATCCAATGAAGAAGTTGTTGTAAGAGTTATTCACAAAGGTGTCGGGGGTATTTCAGAAAGTGATGTTCTCTTAGCAGATGCTTCTGATGCAATAATTATAGGTTTTCATGTAAGACCCCATCTTAATGCAAGAAAGCTTGCTGAAACTCAAAATGTAGATATTCGTCTATATAATGTTATTTACGATGCAATTAATGAAGTTAAAGCTGCACTAGAAGGATTGCTTTCACCAGTAATCTCCGAGGAAGTAACAGCTACACTTGAAATCAGAGATACCTTTAAAGTTCCTAAAATCGGAACAGTCGCAGGTTGTTACGTCCAGGAAGGAAAGATATCCCGTAACAGTAAAGTCAGGTTAATCAGAGACGGGATTGTAATTCATACCGGTGAAATCGGTTCGCTTAAAAGATTTAAGGACGATGTTAGAGAAGTTGATGCAGGTTACGAATGCGGTCTTAACATTGCAAACTATAATGATATAAAAGTTGGTGATGTTATCGAAGCCTATAAGATTGTAGAAACTAAGAAAAAATTAGCTTAAACTAATGTAGAGTAGGTATTTCTGCCTGTTCCGGTTTTACAGAAGGTTTGCAATGCCCAGAAGAATTGAAAGAGTTGAAAAATTAATTAAGGAAGAAATTAGTCTCATTTTTCTTCATGAGCTTCAAAATAAGCTGCCGAATAATGAGATTGGATTTGTAACTATTACAGGAGTTAAAGTAAGTGCGGATTTAAAAATTGCAAAAATCTATATATCCGTACTTGAGAGAGAAAAGAGAGAAGAAGTATTAGAAAAAATAAAATTAAAAACCGGGTTTATAAGATCTTTCTTGCATCCCGGATAAAAATTAAATTTACACCAGAATTAAAATTTTTTATTGATGATACAATTGATTATGTTGAAAAAATAGAAGGACTTATAAAAAAAATTCATAACGAAGATGATAACAAATGATTCAATTGATTATTCAAAGTCTGATTTTGATTTAGGTGAAACAATTCTGATAGATAAACCTTTCAGATGGACATCTTTCCATGTGGTTCACAAAATAAGAAAAGCTGTCGGAGTTAAAAAAGTAGGGCATGCCGGAACTTTAGATCCTTTGGCTACTGGACTTTTAATTATTTGTACCGGGAAAAAAACTAAAGAAATTTCAACATACCAGGATTTGGAAAAAACTTACACAGGTATTATTACTCTCGGAAAAACTACTCCGTCAATGGATTTAGAGACAGAAATAATTGAAGAAAAACCTTTGGACAATATAACCGAAGAAAAAATATTGGAAGCAAAAGATGAATTTACCGGGTCGATTCTTCAAATTCCACCAATGTATTCCGCGGTAAAATATCAAGGTAAGTCTTTATATAAATTTGCAAGAAAAGGGAAAACTGTTGCTAGAGAACCGAGACAAGTAACTGTTTCAAAGTTTAATATTATTAAAATAAATTTGCCCGATATCTTTTTCGAAATATCCTGCTCGAAAGGAACATATATTAGAGTTATTGCAAATGATCTGGGAGCAAGATTGGGCTGCGGTGCAGTTTTATCCTCTTTAAGAAGGATTAAAATCGGAAATTATGATATTGAAGATGCTTTAACTATGGATGATTTTAATAAAAATATTAAATTAGCATTAGTATAGAGGAAAAGGATTATGCTGCAATTGCTTCATTTTCAGACAAAAAAAATATATATTAATAAGCTTTTTGTTTAGATAAAGTACTTTATGAAAATATTCCATGAGTTCTCTGAAATACATAAGAATCAGAATACCTTTTTAACTATAGGTTCTTTTGATGGTATTCATTTAGGTCATAGAGAAATAATAAATAGAATTAATGAAAAAGCTTCTCAAAACGGCGGAAGAAGTTTTTTAATAACTTTTAACCTGCACCCGAGAAGTGTTCTTTCAAAAAGTTCTGATGTTAAAATATTAACAACATTGCGTGAAAAATCTATATTGCTGGATTCTCTAGGAATTGAGAATTTATTGGTAATTAAATTCACAAAAGATTTCTCTCAAATTAGTGCAGACGATTTTGTAGTAAATTATGTAATAAAGCATATTGGTCTTAAGGAAATTGTTATTGGACATGATCATCACTTCGGTAAAGGCCGCAGCGGTAATGAAACCACTTTAAGAAAATTGGGAAAAGAAAATAATTTCGATGTGTCAATCGTTGGCGCTCATAAATTAAACGATAAAATTGTAAGCAGCTCGGAGATTCGAAGCTCATTAATTGATGGAAATATAAAATTGACCAATACCTATCTCGGAAGACATTATTCTTTTAGTGGTTTTGTATTTGAGGGAGATAAAAGAGGGAGAGAACTCGGATTTCCGACAGCTAATATTAAATTGGAAGATGATCATAAGCTTTTACCGGCATTAGGAGTTTATGCTGTAGAAATCATGGTTGATAATAATAAATATTTCGGCTTGTTAAGTGTAGGCAAAAGACCGACTTTCTATGAAGACGGGAAAGTAATTCCTGAGGTCTATATTTATGATTTTAGTAAAGATATTTACGGCAAGTTTGTAACTGTAAATATAATTGAAATGATCCGGGGTGAAATTAAATATAATAGCGCCGGAGAATTAATCGAACAAATGAATAAAGATAAAGAATTTGGTTTGGAAATTTTAAGTAAATTAGTAAGTTAAAATTTTTAATGACTTCTTGATCATCTAAATATTTGAAATTATTGATTAATAAAGTTTAATTTGAATTGATTAATGAATTAATCCCGGTTTCCTAATTGAGAGGTTTTCTGGGGTTATATTGTATAAATAGAATAAGGATAAATAAAATGACAAAAGAGAAAAAATTTGAACTGATTAAAAATTTCGGCGATAATGAGAAGGACTCAGGAAAAACTGAAGTACAAATTGCTATACTTACAAAAAGAATAAATGAGCTTACCGAACATTTTAATGTTCATAAGAAAGATCATCATTCCAGAAGAGGTTTAATGGCAATGGTTGGGAAAAGAAGAAGATTGCTAAATTATTTAATGAAAAAAGATATAGCAAGATATAGAACTATTATTAAAGAGTTAAATATTAGAAAGTAAAGGTTTATTAACGATATTAAAAGAATTAGAATTTGGCGGAAAGAAATTTTCTTTAGAATCTGGTAGATTTGCCAAGCAAGCCAACGGCGCAGTTATGGTTAGGTATGGCGATAGTATGGTACTGGTTTCAGCAGTTGCTGCTGAACAGGCACCGGAAGATATAGACTATTTTCCACTTCAAGTAGAATATAGAGAAAAAACTTCTGCTGCCGGAAAATTTCCGGGCGGGTATATTAAAAGAGAAGGACGACCGACAGAAAAAGAAATATTAAGCGCTAGGTTAGTTGACAGGCCGATAAGACCCCTCTTTCCAGGTGATTTCAATAATGAAACCCAGATTATAGCTCTGGTATTTTCATACGATGGCGAAAATGATACGGATGTTCTTGCCGCAGTAGGAGCTTCTGCTGCTTTAACAATATCAGACATCCCCTTTAACGGACCTGTCGCCGAAGTCAGGGTAGGAAGAATTAACGGTGAGTTTATAATTAATCCAACCCATCAGCAAATTAAAGAAAGCGATATAGAGCTGGTTGTAGCCGGAACTTCCGATTCGATTGTAATGGTCGAAGGTGAATCTAATGAGATTAATGAAGATGATTTGTTAAACGCTCTTAAATTTGCCCGAGGAGAATTAAAAAAGCTTGTCGATCTGCAGCTTGAATTAGCAAAAGAAGTGAGCAAAGCCAAAAGAGAAGTCGTCGAAAAGAGCATTGATGAAAATTTAAGAAATGACGTATACCAGTTAGCGCATGATAAGTTAAAAGAGATAGTTTATTCAATTCTGTCAAAAGAAGAGCGAAGCGATAAAAATAAAGAATTGAATGAATCAGTAAAAACCGCTTTAACTGAAAAATATCCTGAACAGGAAAAAGTTATCGGTGAAATTATCCATGATCTTGAAAAAGATCTAATGAGAAAAAGAATCCTGAGCGAAGGGATTCGTCTCGATGGAAGAAATACTACGCAAATCCGTCCGATTTCAATTGAAGTTGGAATTCTTCCGAGAACGCATGGTTCAAGTTTATTTACAAGAGGTGAAACTCAGAGTTTAACAACCGTTACTCTCGGTACGAAAAATGACCAGCAAACCGTTGATGGATTATTAGAAGAATATAGTAAGAAATTCATGCTCCATTACAATTTCCCTCCTTTTAGTGTTGGAGAAGTTGGAAGAATGAGCGGTGTTGGAAGAAGAGAGATTGGACATGGAAACCTTGCGGAAAGAGCTTTAAAAATTATGTTTCCGCTGGAAGAACAATTCCCGTACACTGTCCGGGTTATTTCTGATATATTGGAATCAAATGGTTCTTCTTCAATGGCAACTGTCTGTGCAGGTTCCCTGGCTTTAATGGATGCCGGCGTCCCGCTTAAAAAAGCTGTTGCTGGAATTGCTATGGGTCTTATCAAAGAAGAAGAAAATTTTGCCGTACTATCCGATATTCTTGGTAATGAAGATCATTTGGGTGATATGGATTTTAAAGTTGCCGGCACCAAAGATGGTATTACTGCATTCCAGATGGATATTAAAATCCAGGGAATTTCTTTTGAAATAATAGAAAAAGCTTTAGCCCAGGCAAAAGAAGGGCGTTATCATATATTAGATAAAATGAATAATGTAATTAACTCGCCTCGTGATTCTATTTCACTATTGGCACCAAGATTAATTACAATGCAGGTTGAAACTGACCAGATTGGAGCTATTATCGGTCCCGGCGGAAAAACCATTCAGGGAATGCAAAGATTATTCGGTGTTGATATTAACATTGATGATGACGGTACTATAAGTATTGCTTCTCCAAATAAGGAGAATGCAGCAAAATGTAAAGAACATATTAAAAAATTAACTGCTACCCCTGAAGTTGGTGAAATTTATGAAGGAGTTATAACCAAAATTATGGATTTTGGCGCCTTTGTAGAGATACTTCCGGGAAAAGAAGGTCTGCTCCATATCTCTCAAATCGATAATAAAAGAGTAAATAAAGTTACTGATTACTTTAAAGAAGGAGATATGGTAACCGTTAAACTGCTGAAAATAGAAAATGGAAAATATTCTTTAAGCAGAAAAGAACTTCTAAAAGAAAACGGTCAGGAAAAAGCTGCAAAAAATTAATTGATTTTTAATGAGTGCTTGGTATTCAATATCGGGCATTCTTCATTGAGTTTTTAATAAAATCATAGATTTATGGTTCAATTAAGATTGTTACATTGTTATCAAGCTGTTTTTGAATTTGTTCAATTCAATTTCTTCTTTATTCTATTTGTACCAAAAGTTTCAAGTAGTATCCTAGCAAATAAAAGAAGCGAGGAAACATTCTTAAACAGCAGGTTATTTTCATTAATTCCGGGCAAACCGGAATTTAATTACAAAGTTTGTCCTGTTAATAACGGGATTATTTCATTACTAAAGTTTATTTTATATGCGAAAAGAGATTATAATCAATTCTTCCACTTCACAAACACGTGTAGCAATCACGGAAGATGGAAATTTAGTAGACTTTTTTGTTGATTATCCTGAAAACCGGCGCATGGTCGGTGATATTTATCTGGGGAAAATAGCCAGGGTTTTGCCTGGTATCAAGGCTGCTTTTGTTGATATCGGTATGAAACACGATGCCTTCCTTCACTTTTCAGATATTGGAGAAACAACCAAACAATTTCAAGACATGCTGGGCGAAGAGGATTCAGATCTGGACGATGAAGATGAAGAACCTGGAACAGCAGAAAATTCTCCGGTACAGGAGAGACAGCAGAAGAATCAAAACCAGACAGAAATTCCCAAACTGCATAAAGGTCAGGATATAATTGTACAAATTACAAAAGAGCCGGTTAACAATAAGGGGGTTAGAGTCAGCTCATCTGTATCATTACCCGGAAGATTTTGTGTTTTACTCCCTTTTGACGGTAAAGTAGGTGTATCAAAAAAAATTTATGATTACAGGGAAAGAAGACGTCTACGGAATATTGCCCGGAGTATCCTTCCTCGGAATTACGGGTTAATAATCAGAACAGTTGCAAAAAACCAGAATGAAAGCGCTTTGCAGGAAGATCTAAATAATTTGATAAAAACATGGAAAGAAATAGAGACTACTGTAAAATCTGAAACTCCCCCTGCACTTATTTACCAGGATCTTAACACAACTTCAAGTGTAATAAGAGATCTCTTTACTCCAGATGTATCAAAAGTTTTTATTGATTCAAAAAAATTATATAAGCAGATAAAAAATTATGTCCAGTTAATTCAGTCGGGTCTTGTCGATAAAATAGAATTATTTAAATCAGGCCATTCAATTTTTGATTCGTTTAAAATTGAAGAGCAGATAAAAACTTTAATGGGAAGAAAAGTTCCTCTGCCCAGCGGTGGATACTTAATTATTGAGCACACAGAAGCTATGGTAGTTATCGATGTTAACAGCGGAAGATATGCAAAAAATAAAGAGCAGGAATTAAATTCGTTGAAAACAGATCTTGAAGCTTCAAGAGAGATTGCAAGGCAGCTTCGTTTAAGGGATATAGGAGGAATTATTGTTATAGATTTTATTGATCTTGAAGATGAAAAGAATAGGAAAAAAGTTTATGATGAACTCAGGAAGGAATTTAGAAGAGATCGGGCCAAGGTTTCTGTTCTCCCAATGTCTGACTTTGGAGTAATACAAATTACAAGACAGAGGGTCCGTCAAAATATAATGCAGGCAATGAAGGAAGTATGCCCTTATTGTCTTGGAACCGGTTTACTTACTAAACATTCTCACCTGGTTTATGACCTTGAAGACTGGCTGAAAAAATTTAGAAGACATTCAAATGAGAGATCCTTAATTATTAAATGTCATCCTTCGGTTGCAGAAAAATTGAAAAAAGGTGAGTTTAAGTCACTAACAAAACTGCAATTAAAACACCTTGTCAGGTTAAAAATTGTGGAAGACGAAAGCATGTCTTTATCCCAGTTTAAATTCTTTTCTAAAAAATCTCAAAAAGAATTGACGGATGAATTTAATTAATAGAGAAATTATTTAAAGTCATTATTTGAATTCGGAGAATGATATTTTGCGGGATGAAAAATGAAAAAAACCAAATTGTATAATGCTCATGAAAAATTAAATGCCAAAATTGTAGAGTTTGCTGGTTTTTTAATGCCTGTACAGTATACATCTATAATTGCGGAGCATAAAGCTGTAAGAAATTCAGTCGGTATTTTTGATGTATCACATATGGGTGAAGTTTTTATTGAGGGGGAAAAAGCATTGGATTTTGTTCAGCATATAACAATAAACGATGCATCAAAATTATTTCCGGGGAGAGTCCAGTATTCGGCGATGTGTTATCAAGACGGCGGAATCGTGGACGACTTGCTTGTTTATAAGTTAGACGACAATAATTTTATGCTGGTTATCAACGCAGCAAACATCGATAAAGATATTAACTGGATGAATGATAATAATCAATTCAATGTTAAGATTACTAATCCCAGTGATGATTATTCACTGATTGCGGTTCAGGGTCCTAAATCAAGGGAAGTTGTTCAAAAGATTTGTGATCACGATTTGAATATGGAATATTATCATTTTATGAAAGCTAAAGTAGCTGGGATTGATATGATAATTTCCCGTACAGGTTATACCGGTGAATTGGGATATGAACTTTATTTTACAGGCGATATAGCTGCCGCAGAAAATGTATGGAATAAAATTTTAAATGCCGGCAGTGAATTTAATATTGCACCGGCGGGTTTGGCTGCACGGGACAGTTTGAGACTTGAGATGGGATTTTGCTTATACGGAAATGATATAGATAAAACTACAAATCCTTTGGAAGCTGGGCTGGGTTGGATAACTAAGCTGAAAAAAGATGAGTTCATAGGGAAAGATGCACTTTTAAAAATAAAAGCTGATGGATTAAAAAGAAAACTCTCTCCTCTTGTTTCGACAGAAAGGGTTTTCCCCCGGCATGGTTATGATATAACATTAAACGGCAAAAAAATTGGTCAGGTTACCAGCGGGACTGTTAGTCCGATTTTAGATAAACCAGTTGCCTTAGGTTATGTTGATTCTGAATATGCTAATGAAGGATCCAAACTAAATTTTTTAATAAGAGGTAAAGAAATTCCGGCAAAGATTGTGAAACTTCCTTTTATAAATTTAAATTAAATGGCTATGAAGATTAATGTTCTTTATTCGCATAACAATTATGATGAACTTTTTTTTGCTTCAAAAACATCTGTTGTAATTGATGTTTTAAGGGCTTCGAGCACGATTGTCACTGCTCTGCAAAACGGGGCTAAAGAAATTATTCCGGTTGCATCAGTTGAATTTGCTGTCAAAATATCCGGCGGTTTATTTACCGGGCAGACAATTATGTGCGGGGAAAGAAATACAAAAAAGATTGAGGGTTTTGCCCTGGGCAATTCTCCACTGGAATTTACGGAGGATAAAGTTGCCGGGAAATCAATAATCTTTTATACTACAAATGGTTCTCGAGCTGTTGTGAAAGCAAAATTTTCGGAGAACCTTTTTGTTACCACATATCTTAATTTATCTGCAGTTGCAAAACAATTAATCGAGCTGGATAAGGATACTGAAATTATTTGTTCCGGCAGGGGAAATGCGATATCTCTTGAAGATATCGTTTGTGCCGGGAAATTAGTTACCGAAATTCAAAAGCTGAAAGAAAATATCTGGCTTTCGGATTCATCCAAGGCAAGTATTTCATTAAACAAATCTTTTGGCAAAAATATTCATAAAATGTTAACAGAGACGGAACACGGGCAAATTCTAATTGAAAACGGTTTCGAAAAAGATATAGAATACTGCAGCCGGCTTAATTTGCTTGAAGCAGTTCCTGTTTATTCAAATAATGCTTTAAAATTGTTATCTTCGATTAAACCTGCTGTTTAATAATAGTTAAACTTTTTAATTAATATGGGAATTTTCTTAGTTTAAGATGGCTATTAGAAAGAAGAAAGTACCGGCTAAAAATAAACGTTCGCGGAATTCGAACGGAAATAATTATTTTACTATTTCCGTAGAAAAGAAAAAAAAAATAATCGGAATATTCTTAATTGTTATAGCTCTGCTAATATTTTTGAGTATAATTTCTTACTCTCCGTTTGATCACTATGAATTTTCTGATTTATTTAAAGTTTTTAATTCAAATCTTTCGGTAAAGGCTGGCGGTGCTTATAATTGGCTTGGAATTTTCGGTGCATGCATTTCAGATTTTTTTATAAATTCTACTATAGGTTATTTTTCCCTTGTATTTCCGGTAATGCTTTTCATCTGGGGTGTAGCTTTTTTAAAAAAAATTAATTTCCACTTCTTAATTTATTCTTCCAACTCTTTAATTTTAATTGGATTAATCCTATCCTCTATTTTCGGAGTTCTAAAAGTAAAGGGATTAACTACCGGTATAAATGAATTGTCCGGGAAAATCGGGGATTATTTAGGTGAAATTTTTTCAAGGTTGCTCGGTGGAATCGGGAGTATAATTTTATTAACTGCTTTTTTCATTGCCCTTTTGATTTTTGCATTTGATATAAAACTAGAAAAAATCTTTCATTTTTTTAAGAATATTTTTTCCTCCTCTGTCAATAAAGTTAAAGATGAATTGGAAAAAAGCAGGGAAGAAATTGAAAGAGATAAATTAAAAAAGATACAAAGCTTAAGGGATGAAAAGAAAAAGAAAAAATCATTTTCAAAAAGAAAAGAAAATCTTTCGGAGATGACGCCTGAAGAATTAATGGAAAGTGAAGCCGAGGAACAAACAAAAATTAGGATTATCAGGAAAGATGATATTCCGCAGCAGCAGGAAGAAAATAGAATTGTTTCTGATGAAGATAAAAAAGTTGACCTTGAAAAAACGGGGGAAATACAGGTTAACACTTTAGATAAAAACGGAGAAGCAAATCTTCCAAATCAATGGGAAGAAAAAATTAATTATAAAGTACCAAGCCTTGATATATTAGATCCTTTACCTGAAGTGGATTTTCAAGTAGCGGAAGAAGAACTAAAAAGAAATGCAGAACTTTTAAAAGAAAAACTAAAATTATTTGATATTCAAATTGAAGATATTTCTGTTACACCCGGACCGGTTGTTACTCTTTATGAGATAGTTCCCGCTCCCGGTGTAAAAATTAGCAGAATTGTCGGTCTAGAACATGACATTGCGCTAGCACTGGCAGCTAGGGGTATAAGGATTATAGCTCCGATTCCTGGGAAGAGTGCAATTGGTGTCGAAATACCGAATGCTGAAGCTTCATTGGTGAATGCAAAATCGGTTCTCGGCAAGATTTCCGAATCAACTATGGAACTTCCCATGGCGTTCGGTAAAACCATAAACGGCGACGTCTATTTGGCTGACCTGGCTAAAATGCCGCATATGCTGATTGCCGGTTCAACCGGGTCCGGAAAAAGTGTCGGCATAAATATGATTATTGCCAGCATGCTTTATACCAAACAGCCTTCTGAAGTAAAATTAATAATGATAGATCCGAAAAAGATAGAATTATCATTTTATAATAAACTGCGGAAACACTACCTGGCGGTGTCCCCTGATCTTGATGAAGAGATAATTACAAACCCGCAAAACGCGGTTCTTCTATTAAAATCGGTTGAATACGAAATGGAGAAGCGTTACGATAAGCTTGCAAAATCGGGAGTAAGGAATATTGTTGATTATAATAAAAAAGTTTCCGATCCCAAAAAACGACCGCATGATACGGAAACCGTAAAGCATCATCCGATTCCTTACTTAATTGTAATTATTGATGAACTTGCCGATCTAATGATAACGGCGGGTAAAGAAGTTGAAGAGCCTATCGCACGGCTTGCTCAATTAGCAAGAGCTGTTGGAATACACCTCGTGCTTGCAACTCAAAGGCCTTCCGTTAATGTTATTACCGGTGTTATTAAAGCAAACTTCAGCGCACGTGTTGCCTACCAGGTAGCTACAAAAATAGATTCGAGAACTATTCTTGATATGAATGGAGCTGAACAGCTTTTAGGCAAAGGCGATATGCTTTTTCTACCTACAGGACAGCCTAAACCTATACGAATCCAGAATGCTTTTATCTCTACGGATGAAGTTGAAAGATTAACGAATTATATTTATTCGCAACCCGGTTATTCCAAGCCCTATTTTCTTCCTTCCTTATATGATAAAAAGAAAGAAGCTGCCGGGGGATTCTTATCAGACCTTGATCCCATGTTTGAAGATGCTGCCAGAGTTATCGTAAGACATCAGCAGGGTTCTGTATCACTTCTTCAGAGAAGACTTAAGCTGGGTTATTCACGGGCAGCAAGGATTGTTGACCAGCTGGAAGAAGCTGGAATTGTTGGGCCAAATGACGGGAGCAAAGCACGTACTGTCCTCGTTGAAAATGAAGAGCAACTTGAAACAATTATCAGGTCGCTGTAAGATATCCAGAGGATAATTAATTAAACCATAAGAGTTTCCAGGTCAACCTTGTGTACTTCCGTAACCGGATTTCCCAAAAATAATTCGGCCACTTCTTTAAATTTTACAGGTATATCACTTACGTAAAATTCCCTGTTACCGTTTGCTAGCCTGTTTGTATACAAGTTTGTTCTATCAAGCTCTTCTTTTATAATACCTGCAGAAGCAACACCTGAATCAATTAGTGTTACATTCTCACCAATAACCATTTGAATTACTTCCGATAAAATCGGATAATGTGTGCAGCCGAGAACTAAGGTATCAATTTTTAAATCTCTTAATTCTTTTAAATATTCTTCAGCTATTTCAAAAGTAGCTTTATGACTAATCCATCCCTCTTCAGCCAAGGGTACAAACAACGGGCAGGCTCTTTCATAAACAACCATTGAAGGATCTATTTTTCTTATTTCATTAGAATAAGCTTTATTACCAATAGTAGCTCTTGTTCCGATAACCCCTATTTTCCCGTTTTTTGTGGATCTGATTGCGAGCTTGGCTCCAGGATTAATCATACCTATAATCGGCAGATCAAAATTCTTTTTAAGTTCTTCAAGTGCAATTGACGATGCAGTGTTGCACGCAACGACAACAGCCTTAACACCTTTACCAAGTAAGAATTTAGTATCCTGGAATGAATATTCTATTACAGTAGAATTTGATTTAGAGCCGTAAGGTACCCGTGCTGTATCTCCGAAATAAACTATATCCTCTGTCGGAAGAGTCGAAGCTAACCTTTTAACCACCGTTAAACCGCCAATCCCGGAGTCAAATACACCGATCGGCTTTTCTTTATCCATGAAATTCAATTTATATTTTTGCTTGTTTAGTTATAGAATTTTATTACGATAATTAGTAATTGCTAAATTGTTCATTGTTATATTGCTATCTAACGTTTTCTATAACAATAAAACTTAAAGCATTTGAGAGATTGTTCCTGTTAATTCTGACCTGATAAGATCATAACCATTTTGCGAGATTTTTTTCCCATCACGATCAAGAACATAAAAAGAGTCGACAATATCATCACCTTTTGTGGAAATTTTTGCAAAGTAAATCATTAATCCAAGCTCATTCATTTTTGATGTAACCCTGTAAAGAAATCCTAACCTATCCGGTGAAAAGACATCTATAATTGTATACTTTTCATGTTTTTCAAATTCAATTTTTATCTTACCAGTTCTTTTAAAGAACTTGCTTTCAATTCTCCACCACTTGGATTTCATTTTTGCAACTTCTTTATTCAGCTGCAGCATTCCTCTTAAAACATTATCTAAATCTTTGGTTATTTTGTCATACCTTGCCGGTTCTATTTTTCTGCCGGTCCTGAAATCAGTAACGTTAAATGTATCAATAACAATATCATCTTTACGGGTAAAGATTTTTGCATCATGAATATTTGCATCATTGATGGATAGAACTCCGCAGATTTTAGAAAGCAGCGCAGGGAAATCAGTAGTGATAACAGTTATGTTTGTAAAATCGCTAAGTTCTTTATATAAAGTGGAGAGCTTAGTTCCTTTAAAATTTCTTCAACATGCTGAGCTATTTCTTTATCGGAAAATTGATGGGCATAAGCAATATCATTTATGGAATCAATATGTTCCTGGACATGATCATCCGAAATATTCGGTGAGTACTTGCTGATTTCCTGGGGAATGATATAAGTGCTGGAAACTAATAGTTCTTCACCCGTTATTTGATCTTCAAGCATTGACTTTGTTTTCCTGTAAAGTTCGGAAAGCAATTCGCTTTTCCATGAGGTCCAAACAGCAGGGTTAACAGCGGAAAGATCAGCGTATGTTACTAGATAAAGTAAGTCCAAATATTTTGTTGAAGGAAACCGGGAAGTAAAAGTATTCAATGTTTCCGGATCATTTAAATTTCTTCTGAAAGCAACCTGCTCCATAACCAGGTGATTGTGAACAAGGAACGTAACCATGTCGATTTCTTCTTCACTATAACCCAGTCTGTGCATTATTGAGGATGCCATTTCGGTTCCAATTATTTCATGCCCTGCAATATCAATAGGCTTTGCAATGTCGTGGAGAAGCAAGCCTAGGTACAACATCTCTCTTTCTTTTAGTGTGTTAAATAATTTTCCAAGCATTGAAGTATCCCTTTCCAGTTTCTCAACATTTTGAATAGTAATAAGTGTATGTTCATCTGCAGTATAACAATGATAAACGCCGTGCTGCATAAAACCGACAAGGTCTTTGAATTCAGGCAGAAAGACAGATAAAACTCCCAGTTCATTCATTGCGGTAAGAGTTTGCCCAACATTCTTAGGAAGTTTAAGTATCTCTCTAAAAAAAACAGATGATTCTGCAGCTGTTAAATCTGATTCAGTAAAGTTTTCCATTTCTTCAATAATAACCGATCTTAAATTTTCATCGAAATGAGCACCATGAAGACCGCGGTAATAAAAAGCTCTTAGAATATCTGAGAGTGAAAGTTTTACTTTCGGATTTGTTAATGACATAGTTTTACCCTTCAACACATAATCATCATCAAGGTATATTGACAACGAATCAGGCAAGGGGTTTGATATTTCATCCTGGAATCTTTTAAGCATTGATCTCGAAAAACGGTTTATAATATTTGATGCTTTAAAATATTCCTTCATGAAAAGTTCCAAAGCATCGCTCTGGCTGTAAAACATCTCTGAGATTCTTATCTGGGCATTAAATTCAAAACGATCACTTTTTTGATTTTGAAAAAGATGAAGAAGATTACGGACTGCAATAACCAGTTTGTAGCTCTGGAGAAGACGGTTACACTCACTATGGGTCGTATAATTATTTTTATTAAGTATATCAATAAATATTTCTGTTTGAGTCGCTTCAATTTGCTTATTAAGTAAAGTCTTATTCTTAAGCATATACATCCATTCGATCACCTGGAAATCTCTTAAGCCTCCGGCAGATAATTTTACATTCGGCTCAAGAGTCTTGGGAGATACCCCGTACTTGATATACCTGTTTTCAATATCTGTAAGGAACTCATCCAGAAGTTTTGAAGTTGCTTTATCGTCTATATAAGAAAAAATTTCTTCATTCCATTTATTATATATTTTATCGGAACCATAAATGAAGCGTGTTTCAAAAAATTGGGTAAAAGTATGAAGATCTTCATGAAGGTATTTTTTTATATCGGAAAATTCCCTAAGCGTATGCGAAACTTCGATTCCATTATCCCAAAACTTTGTAATTAATTCTGAAATGCTTTCTTTATTTTTTTCAATTGATTCAGCTATAAACATTATATCTATATCCGAATAAGGAGATAATTCTCTTCTGCCGAAACTGCCGCAGGAAGCTATCGCAAAATCATATTTCTTCCCTATTAAAAGGGAACGAACAAAATCTTCTACCAGAAGGCTGTATTCCAGGCTGAATTTCAAAGCATCTTTTTGAATTGGATTCTGTTGAAAAAGTTTTTTGCGGTTATTGAAAAAAATTTCTTTTGAACTTAATATTTGTGTCATAAAATTCAGTTTGGATTAATTATAATTTTCGGTATAATAATCTTCTTTGGAATATTCGGCTTCAATAGTTGAAGATATTCCTCCCCGCACATTAAACTCTGCAGTAACCCTCATATAACGAGGCTGGCTTACTTCAACCAGATCATCAAGTATTTTGTTTGTAGCACTCTCAAAATAGACCCCATCATTTCTATAGGAATTCAAATATAACTTTAATGATTTTAATTCAATACATAACTGATCAGGAATATATTCTATAGTTATAGTTGCAAAATCCGGCTGCCCGGTTTTAGGGCACAGTGAAGTAAACTCTGGGGCTTCATGATAAACTGTATAATCCCTATCAGTATATTGATTTTTAAAAACTTCCAAAATTTTTGTCTTTTCGTTCATTTGTAATTTCCTTTCTAAATATAACTCAACCTAACTTTATATTTTATGGGATCTTCAATGCCTGCCTTTTGAAACCCTCTTAACCTTAAAGCGCAGCTATCGCAAACACCGCAAGCTTCATCTTCATTTTGGTAGCAAGACCATGTTAAATTCAAAGGTGCGTTAAGGTCTATACCTTTCCTTACAATATCTTCTTTAGAAAAATGAATTATTGGAGTAACTATTACTATTTTAGTCCCCGGCTTTGTTCCAAAGTCAATCATTTTTTCATATGCTTTAAAAAACTCCGGTCTGCAGTCGGGGTAACCCGAAGAATCTTCATAAACAGCACCTACAAAAATAGCGTCCGCCCCGGTTACTTCTGCCCAGCTGACACAGACGGATAATATATTTGCATTCCTGAAAGGAACATATGAAGACGGAATTTCCTTTGATGATAAGTCCGCCTTACTCACATTAATATTTTTATCTGTTAATGAGGAACCGCCGATTTTTGCTAAATGAGTAAAATCAACAACTAGAGTATTATTAACTCCATAATAATCAGCAATATCATAAAAAGATTTCAGCTCTCTTCTTTCCGTTCTTTGTCCGTAATTAATATGAACAAAAGAAAGGTCATATTCCTTTTTCGCAATTGCTGCAGCAACACAACTATCCATTCCTCCGCTAACCGCTACAATTGCTTTTTTCCTGTTATTCATCTTTTAAAATTAAAACTAATAATTTAATAAAATAACACTTTACAAAGAAACAGCTACAAGATGCCAGTCACTTTAAAAATGGCTGGTCATCGTTCAATAATGTAATATCCGGCCGATGTTAAAAAATCATAATCTTTAATTGCCGCTGAAAATCATCTTTTGTAAGTTTGTTGTGAAATTTTAATTCATTAATACAAAAAAAGAGGAAATAATGAGACGAAAAATTATTGCCGGAAATTGGAAAATGAATAATGATTTAAATGCGACAAAAAATTTAATATCAAACCTGGCAAAATCTTTAAATAACAATGAAAACTGTGATATAATTGTGTGCCCGCCCTTTACCTCATTAAGTGAAGCAAGCTCTCAATTAAAAAATACAGTTATAAAACTAGGCGCACAAAATATGTACTTTGAAAATGAAGGTGCGTACACTGGTGAAATATCGGCACAAATGCTTAAAAGTGCCGGTTGTGAATTCGTAATATTAGGGCATTCTGAGAGAAGAGCAATTTTTAATGAATCAGATTCATTGATCAATAAAAAAATTAAAAAAGCGATCTCTTCGAGCCTTAAACCAATATTCTGTGTAGGTGAAACTCTTGAACAACGTGAAAAGGAAATAACGAAAGATATTATCCAAACACAGGTTACTGAAGGCTTAAAAGATGTGTCTGCAGAAGAAATAAAAACTTTAATCATTGCTTATGAACCGGTTTGGGCAATTGGAACCGGCAGAAATGCAACCCCCGAACAGGCGCAGGAAGTCCATGAATTTATAAGAAGCTTAATAAAAGAAAAATATTCTGATAGTATAGCCGACAATATGATTATTCAGTATGGGGGAAGTGTTAAACCGGAAAATGCAAAAGATCTTCTTTCCCGGAAAGATATTGACGGAGCTTTAGTTGGGGGTGCCAGCCTTAAAGCAGATTCGTTTGTAGGAATAATTAAAGCAGCTTGATTTTACTAAGCTGTTTTTAAAATATTGTCAAAATCGATTTAAAATTGAACAAGATTAAGAATTAAGAAGTGAATTACTACCGCCTATGAAGGCGGTAGCTTAGTTTTCGTCTAAAGAACGACTAAAGACCCTAGTCTGAGATTTTGAATTCACCATCTTCTTTCTCTATATCCTGATTTTCTATGTATTTCATTATGACTTCATCTGTTACATTTCCACTACTTGCTACAAAATATCCTCTTGCCCAGAGATGCCTTCCCCAAAACTCTTTTTGTATTACCTTAAATTCTTGTTGTAGTTTTATTGATGTTTTGCCTTTTATATATTGTACTAATTTACTCACTGCTAAATGGGGCGGTACCGATACGAATATATGTATATGCTCCTTTGATACATGACCTTTGATCATCTCTACATCATTTGCTTTGCATATCTCTCGAATTAATTCTCTTACTCTTTCCGCTATTATTCCACTTATTACTTTCTTACGATATTTTGTTATCCAAACTATGTGATACTTTATATCGTCTACTGTATGTGATGATTTCCGATAGTTCTCCATGAAACTAAATTACTAAAGTCTTCGCCTAAAGGCGAGGATTTTTGCCCTCCAATCCCCGTAACAGACAATAAATCTGAAAAGCCAATAATTTGCCCCAAAATGCGGTTATTGGCTAAATTTTCGATTGATTTCCCCTCCCTTCTTTAGTATATTTGTAAGTTTAATTTCTTATTACGAAGGTTTGAGTTACGGATGGGATTATTGAAATTCTTCTTTCTTTCAAATATTATATTTTTTTTCATCCTTTCACACCCTCTTTCTGCTCAGATTATTTTTAAAGAACTACCCGGATATCATGCAAAAATCGATTCATCCTTCTTTAATATTACTAAAACCAGGAAGATTATTCTTTTAGACGGCACCTGGAAAGTCTATCCTGCTAATAGTAATGAAAGAAAAAGCTCAGATGTAACTGTTCCCTCAATTTTTAACGGCAAGGCTGAACTAATTTTCGAAAAAGAATTCTCTATTTCTCAGGATGAATTAAGAAAGTATGTAATGTTTATTCACTTCCTGGGAATGAATTATTCTGCAGATATATCGGTAAATAAAGTGATTATTTACAGGCATACCGGCGGAGAATTTCCATTTCATTTTGAACTTCCGCATGATATTCTGAGGATTGATAAGAAGAATGTTTTAACAGTTAAGCTGTTATATAAACTTGATTCCGAAAATTCAATCCCCCTTAAACAAAGGTTTTTATTTCCACAGAGTTTCGGAGGAATTTTCAGAGATGTTTATATTCACTTAATTCCGAATATTTCTATATCGGATTTCAAATGTCCTGCCCGATTATGATCTTGGATCAAATAAGGCTGTTTTAAAAATTAAATCGGAAATAGAAAACAAGGAATTTAAAAGGCTGCCTGATTCAATTGAAATACCGAACAATCTTAATTTAAAAATAAGGGTCAGTAAACCGGATGGTTCTTCCGAAAGTTCTTTTGAAAATAAGTTTAGCCTTGATATAAATAAAAGTACTTTAATAAATAAAGATATTGAAATTAAAAATCCTTCCCTTTGGTCGGCTTCTAATGCTCAATCCTATCTTATTTCCGCCGAACTCTGGAAAGGCGACAGCTTAATTGATGAAACTGAAAAAGAATTAGGAATTCATTCAATTAATGCAGAAAAAAATTCTATTTTATTTAATGGGACTTTCTTTCAATTAAAAGGAGTTACCTATATCCCCTCTTATGAAGAATTTGGAAGCCTTTCATCATATGATAAGATGGAAAAAGATATTAAGATGATAAAGGAATTAGGCTTCAACGGTGTAAGGTTTGCAAAATCTGTTCCCCATCCATATTACCTTTATTTATGTAATAAATATGGATTATTAGCATTTATTGAAATTCCCGTAAATTTTATCCCGGCTTCCTTATCTTCCGACAAAGATTTTATTGTGAGGAGTGAGAATTATTTATCAAATTTTATTAAAGCCTATAAAGATTTTTATTCCGTTGCGGCAATCGGTGTCTGTAGCTCTGCTCTTCCGGATGCGGACGAAAATATATCTTTAATCGAAAACCTGGCAATACTTGCAAAGAAGAATTTTCACGGATTAATTTATGCTTCATTTGTTTCCTCAAATCAGGTTAACATTCGTCCCATAAATAATGTTGATTTATACGGGGTTGAATTACTAGACTTGCCTTTAGAGAATGAATTTGAAGAATTTACCCAATTACAAAATAAGTTGGGAAAAGGAAAAGTATTTATTAGCGGTGTAACTTATGCTGTTAACCAGGAAAACAGCGATGGTTATGTTAATAAGTATTCTTATGAAGCTCAGGCAAAATATTTTGATGATCTTACTGAGTACTCGGATAAAGATTCTATCGCAGGGTATTTTATAAACTCAATGTTTGATTTCCGGGGTGATTATGCTTCTTTAATTTCCGGTTATAATAAGAATAATATCTATCATCTTGGAATTGTTGGAGAAGATCGGAATCCCGATAGAATAGGCTACAAAGTCCTATATGCAAAATTCCATAATGCTGAAAAAGTAACGATCCCGATAGGAAGCAGGAAAGATAATGCTCCAATGGTTTTTATAATTATGGGAATATTCCTTGCTTTAATAATGGGGGTACTAGTCAATTCAGGTAGAAAATTTAGAGAAGACGCTTCTCGTGCTTTAGTAAGACCGTATAATTTTTATGCGGATGTTAGAGATCAAAGGATAATTTCAAGCTTCCATTCAACAATATTAGCCATAGTTATTTCCGCAGTTTTAGCTTTAATAATTGGAAACTTATTGTATTATTTCAAAATGAGTGTTGAGTTTGAAAAAATATTAATATCTTTCGGAAGCCCGGGTTTAATAGAAGTTATTAGTTATTTATCATGGCACCCGTTAATGTCTATCTTATGGCTTACATTATTTTTTATGCTCTTATTATTTATTTCAACTTTTATTATTAAAATATCTTCATTTTTTGTTCGTAATAAAGTCTATTATTCAAGTATTTATTTTTCAACAGTTTGGGCTTTTCTCCCATTTGTTCTTTTAATACTGGTAGGAATAATTCTTTACCGGCTATTGCTAACCGATGTTGCAAATCTTTATATTTACATCCTTCTTGCGATATTTTGTTTATTGGCTTTCTACCGCCTGATGAAAGGTATTTATGTTATTTTTGACGTTAACCCCAGCAGCGTTTACTTTTACAGTATAATTCTGGTAGCAGCATTTATTGGAATAGTTGTAGTTTACTTTGAACTAAAAAATTCTTTCATTGGTTATCTTTTGTTAACGTTAAAACAATATTAAAGTAAAGAGAATTGTATTTATCAAAATTAGAAATATTAGGATTCAAGTCTTTTGCACAAAAGACGAACGTTAATTTTAACAGCGGTATAACTTCCATAGTCGGACCTAACGGCTGCGGTAAAACCAATATTGTTGATGCAATAAGATGGTGCCTTGGTGAACAGAGAAGCGGTGCTTTGAGAAGCGATAAAATGGAAAATGTAATTTTCAACGGTACATCATCTAAAAAACCAATGGGAATGGCGGAAGTTTCTCTGACAATTCAGAATACATAAAGGAATTTTGCCGACTGAATTTTCCGAAGTTACAATAACAAGAAGGATCTTCCGCTCCGGCGAAAGCGAATACCTGCTTGAATAAAAATTTATGCCGTTTAAAAGATATTACAAATCTTTTTATGGATACCGGTATTGGTGCGAATGCTTATTCTGTAATTGAGCTTAAGATGGTAGAGACTATTTTAAGCAATAAAGCTGAAGAAAGACGTACAATGTTTGAAGAAGCTGCAGGTGTTAATAAATATAAGCTAAGAAGACGGCTTGCATTAAAAAAACTTAGATGAAGTTAAAACTGATCTAGTAAGAGTAAATGATATTGTTTCCGAAGTGGAGAAAAAAGTAAACTCGCTTGAAAGACAGGCTAAAAAAGCGGATAAATATAATAGGATCTCTACCGAACTTAAAGAATTGGAAATGGACTTGGCTGAACGGGAATATGCTTTGTTTAATATTCGAAAGAAGGAATCTAAAATTAAAAAAGAAAACAGCTTCCGGCAGAAAATTAAACTTGACTCCCAAATATCAGGACTGGACGATAAAATTAAATCGGCTAAAAATAATTTACGAGAAATCGAATTCCAGTTAAAATCTAAGCGTACCGAAGTTACTTCCCAGACTGAAAAAATTTATAATGTTCAAAAGAACCTTTCTGTAAATCAGGAAAGGACTAAATCTCTTGAATCCAATATCGAACGGTATAAGCAGGAGCTTGAAGAGTTAAAAAATCAAACCGAGTTAAATAAAGATACAATAAAAGAAAATCTTTTAAATTTTGATGAAATAAAAAAGCAGATAGAATCTAAAGGAGAAGAAAAGAAAGAGATTGGGATTAAATTAAACGAGCATGAAGAATTATTGAACATAAAACGAGGCGAATTAAAATCTTTTTCTGATGAATTGTTTGAGAAGTTTAAAGAAATAACCAGCCGCGAAAATGAACTTTCGAATATCAGCAAATCTCTTGAAACAAAAAACCAATCCATCAATAAGCTGAAAGAGAGAATAAATTCATTAACAAGCAATATTGCAAAAACAGTAGGATTTATTGAAGCGCTTAACCAGGAAAAAGAAGATACTGAAAATAAGTTAAAGGAAACCGAGATTATATATTCTCGTAAGCAGGATGAAAAAAATGAACTGGAAAAAGAGCTGAATAAATTAAAAGAGAAAGAACTTGAAGACAGAACAACTCTTAATTCACTGAAAGATAAAATTGGTTTTATACAAAATTTAATTGATAATCTTGAAGGTGTTTCTAAGGGAGCAAAAGCTCTGATAGAAGATGATACATGGGCTATGAAAGATAAAACCCTGCTTGCTTATATCGGGAATACGCCTGATAAATACAGAAACGCTGTTGAAGCTTCTTTAAAAAATAATCTTAATAATATTATTGTTGAGTCTTTTGAGGATTTATTAAATGGAATCTCTTTCCTTAAAAATAATGAAATTGGAAAAGCCGCTTTTTATGTAACCAATGGAAATGGAAAAAAGGAAAAAGGAATTCTTGAAAAGATAGGAGATTTCGGAATTGCAAGAAAACTTAAGAAGCTTGAAAAGGAAAATGAGTTTTTAGGATGGGCAAAAAACTTCATCCAGACAGATAAAAAATGGCTGCCGTACTTTGAAAGGATTCTTTCAAAAACTGCTGTTGTGGATTCAATTGATAAGGCATTTGAATTATCATCAATATATTATGGATTTAACTTTGTTACTTTGAACGGAGATTATATCGGGAGTGATGGGATCGTTGACGCCGGTTCTGAACCTAAATTGGATGATTCGCTGTTCGGAAGAAAACAGCTTCTTGAAAATCTAAAGAATGAATTCCCGAGAAGAGAAGAGAATTTAGAAAAGCTGAAGAATGAAATTGAACTGCTCGAAGAAAAGCTTAATGATATTGATTTAAAGATACTATCCGATAAAGGGAAATTATTAGTTAATGATATTGCCAATGTAGAAAAACAAATTGCTCAATTTGAATTTGAAAAGAAAAAAGCCGTTGAAGAAATTGAAAAAGCAAGGAAAGAAATCCAGGATTTAGCTGCGGAATCTAATAAAATTGATAATGAACGTTCTGAACTAAGCGATATCCTTTCTTCACAAAATGAAGAGAAACAGAAAGCGGATAAACAAAAAGAATTGATGGAGATCGAATTTAGGAAGTACGAAGAAGAATATAATGCTTTCGTGGGCAGACAAAATAAAATTAATCTTGAACTTGAAAGATTTCTTGGCGAAAAAAAGAATATAGAGAATTCCATTTCGCGCTCCAAAGATTCTATTGAAATAATAAAGAAATCTATTTCCAAAAGAGAGTTTGACATCTCTTCTTCCACCGAAGAAAAAGAAACATTAAAAAATGTAATAGAAGAAAAAAACATTGAATTAAATGACCTTGAAGCAGAAAAAGAAATTTTATTAAAAGATGAACAGGAGATTGATACCAAATATAAGCTCTCTCAATCTGAAATTTCCGAACTGGAAAATAACAGGGAGCAGGTTCAAAAAGATAAAGAAGAAAATTCGGAGCAGATGCATTCTGCCGATATTAAGCTGAGTGAATTGAATATGAAAATATCCAATCTGAAAGAAAATATAAAAGAAAACTATTCTCTAACCCTTGAGGAAAAACTTTTTGATGACCTGGATTCATTTGATTTTGAAAAAAGGACTGAAGAAGTTCATACTCTTAAACAGCAGATAAAAAATTTAGGACCGATAAACCTGCTGGCGTATTCCGAATTCGAAGAAGAAAAAGAAAGGTTTGAATTTCTATCAAAACAAAAGAATGATTTAATAGAATCTGAAAAAGATATTGTAAAGACAATTGAAGAGATAAATACTACAGCTCAATCAAAGTTCATGGAAACATTTGAGTTGATCCGCGGGCATTTCACAAACATATTTAGAGGTTTATTCAATCCAGGAGATGAAGCTGATTTAAAGATTGAAGAAAATGCGGATCCTCTTGAAGCCAAAATAGAAATTGTGGCAAAGCCGAAAGGAAAGCGGCCGACTTCAATCGAGCTTTTATCCGGCGGGGAAAAAACTTTGACTGCCATTGCTCTCCTCTTTGCAATTTACCTGGTGAAACCAAGTCCATTCTGTATCCTTGATGAAATAGATGCACCCTTAGACGATGCTAATATCGATAGATTTACAAAAATTATTGACGAATTCAGCAAGGATACTCAATTTATTGTTGTTACTCATAACAAAAGAACCATGGAATCAGCCCAAACTCTTTACGGTGTTACAATGCAGGATGAAGGAGTTTCAAAATTAGTTAGTGTTAGATTTAATGAGGACCTAATATTTCAATAGAACATGTGAAAACCTTCGAGTTTTGGGCTTAGGATAACAAATAACAACCCTCGAAGGTCATAAGGTATAAGTAAAAAAAGCTGGAACCTTAAAATGTTAAGCAGCTTGCAGATTTGAAGGTTTCAAAAAAAATGATTGCATATAATTAAAATGGAAAAAGTCTTTAAAGTCTTCGTCGATTTCGATGGCACTATTACAAAGAAAGATGTCGCTGATGCGATCTTTTTAGAATTTTGCGACAAAAAAATTGTAGACGATATTATTGAGAAATTACTAAGCGACAAAATTTCAGCTATGCAGTGCTGGATTTCATTATGTGATATAGCTGAAATCCCGGGCAGGGAAGAATTGAATGATTTTATTGATGAGATTGAAATTGATCCTTCTTTCCATGAGTTCGTAAAATTTTGCGAAAAAAATAAAATAGAGCTTTATGTTTTAAGTGACGGCTTTGATTATTATATAAATAGAATTTTTGAAAGGGAAGGTTTAAGGCATCTAAAATTTTATTCCAATAAACTGGAGATTACAGAAGATAATCACCTTATACCTCATTTCCCGTATTTTGATAATAATTGCCAGACTTCTGCTAACTGTAAAAGGAATCATATTATAAATCATAGCGGAGATGATGAATTTACCGTATTTATTGGTGATGGAAACTCAGATAAATATACTTCGCAGTTTTGTGATTTCATTTTTGCGAAAGCTGATTTATTAAAGTTTTGTGAAAAGGAAAGAATAACCTATTTCCCTTTTAATAATTTTAATGATGTAATAAAAAGGATGGATACCCTGATAAAAAAGAAGAGACTCAAGAAAAGACACCAGGCTCAGCTGAAGAGAAGAGAAGTTTATATTTCGGAATAATCGGTCAATGGCCATTAGTCATTTTCGAAATTGGATTTATGTTTTTAAAAAATATAAGTAGGGGACTCTAATGAAATTAGAAAAATTACAAATTTACCAATTATCGATGGAGACGGGTGAAAAAATTTTGGAAATTGTTTATAAGTGGAATTATTTTGAAAAAGATACTCTTGGCAAACAATTGGTTAGAACAGTAGATTCTGTAGCCTCAAATTTAAGTGAAGGCTTTGGAAGATTTTTTTATGAAGAAAATAAGCAATTTTGCCATTATTCGAGAGGTTCATTGTCTGAGACAAAAACGTGGTTAACAAAATCAAAAAATAGGAAGTTAATTAGCAAATATGAATATGAAAATTTTATTAGTGACATTGATAAAATGGGTAAAAAATTAAACAGTTATATAAATTCAATCGGAAGAAAATCTTCTGTTGATTTAATGACCAATGACAAATAGCGATTAACGATATGTCAGAACTTGCTAAAAAATTATTTAAATACAGAAGTTACACTCCCATACCATTTTTATTGGTATTGTTCTTTTTTGAAAATGCCAATATTTGGAGTCTAATATTCGGATTTATTATCGCCTTATCAGGCGAATTGATACGACTATGGGGCGTAAGCTGGGCAGGCAGCGAAACTAGGACTACCGGGACTGTCGGCGGGGTTTTCTTAGTTATAAGCGGGCCGTTTGCCCATGTTAGAAATCCCTTATACCTTGGGAATATTCTAATGTACCTGGGATTGGGAATAATGTCTTTTGCCCTATTCCCTTACTTACAAATTATTGCTCTATTATTTTTTATGTTTCAATATCATTTAATTGTAAAAGAAGAAGAAGATTACTTGAGAAAAACATACGGTAAATCTTATGAAGATTTTGAAAAAAATGTACCGCGATTTATTCCCAGGTTATTTCCATATAAAGCTAAAGATATTGAACAGCCGGTTTTTAAATTAAATGCAGGGTTAAGCTCAGAAAAAAGAACCCTTCAAGCGTTTGGTTTTGTTACCTTAACAATCTTTCTTCTTTGGTTTATAGGAAGGTTTTAATATTGCAGCATTTTAATATACCTGGTAAGCATGTTAAATGACAGATATCGGAAACAAAAATCTGATGGTTATAGCAGGTGAAGTTTCGGGTGATTTACATGGTAGTTCTTTAGTCAGAGAATTAAAGAGATTGGATAAAAACTTAAATATATATGGCATCGGGGGGGATAGGATGAAAGCCGAAGGAATGGCATTAATTTATCATATAAATAAGATGGCTTTTCTAGGTTTTGCCGAAGTTGTTAAGCATCTTCCTTTTATAAAAAGAGTACAGCGTGATTTAATCGAAATAATTAAAGAAAAAAAAATTAAAAATGTAATTTTAATTGATTACCCGGGATTCAACTTAAATTTTGCTAAAAAGCTTAAAGCTTTAAGCATAAATGTTACATATTACATTTCACCACAGGTTTGGGCCTGGGGTGCAGGCCGTGTAAAAAAAATTAAAAAACTTGTTAGTAAAATGATTGTCGTTTTTCCCTTTGAAGAAAAATTTTACAAAGATTCAGGTGTTGATGTTGAATTTGTAGGACATCCGCTGCTTGAAAGAATTAATGAATATAAATTTTTATCTAAAGAAGAATTATTTAAAAAATTTAATTTAGATGAATCAAAAGAGATATTATTAATTCTTCCAGGCAGCAGGCTTCATGAAGTAGAAAAAATATTCCCGGAATCTATAAAAGCTGCAGAAAAAATTGGCGGCGAGTTTAATCTTCAAATTATAACTGCCGGTTCTCCTAACATTAGTGAAGAAATTTATAATAATTTATCAAACAAAAAAGACAATAAAATAATTACCGGTTACACTTACGATTTAATGAAATATTCTAAACTTGGAATTATAAAATCCGGGACTTCAACATTGGAATCTGCTCTATTCAAATTACCTATGGTTATTGTTTATAAAACCGGGTTTATAACTTATTTAATAGGTAAAAACCTGGTTAAGGTAAAAAATATCGGGATGGCAAACATTATTGCAGGAGAAAAAGTTGTTCCTGAACTTATACAAAATGAGGCTAATGCCGAAGCTATATATCTGGAATGTAAAAAAATTTTATCGAATGAAAGCCTGTATAATTCCGTAAAGCAAAAATTGAGTAAAGTTAAAGAAAAACTAGGCTCAGAAGGAGCATCTCAAAAGGCAGCCGGTTTAATTTATTCAATGTTGTAAACCATGGTTTATAAATAAGCCAAAAGTTTATAAAAAATGAAGCTTAAAAAAGTAAAGCAAGGTTCCTTAAGGTTTTTAGGAAATTATTTCCTTATAATGTTTGCAACTGTTCTTTGTAAATCTTTGAGAATTAATTTTAAAAAAAAAACGTGATTGATGAATTGGAAGAAAAAAAGTCTAATTATGTTCTAGCATTCTGGCATGGAAGCATGCTTTTATCCTGGTATATTCATAGGCGCAGGGATTTAGTAGCATTAATTAGTAAAAGCAAAGATGGAGATTTATTATCTAATCTTCTTAAGTATTGGAATTATACGGTTGTTAGAGGTTCAAGTACCGAAGGCGGCGAAGTAGCTTTGGGAATTTTGATTGATTATGCAAAAAATAACAAATCGATTGTTATTACACCCGATGGTCCTAAAGGGCCGCGGCATAAACTTAAGGCCGGTGCTGTAATTACATCAAAAAAAAGCGGTATCCCTTTAATTTTAATGGGTGTTGGCTTTAAAAATAAAAAACATTTACGCAGCTGGGATAAATTTGAAGTTCCCCGGCTGTTTTCAGAAGCTAATATAATTTATTCGGATCCGATCTACATTAAACAAGACTTAACCTATGAAGAAACTTCGGAAACAATAAAAAAGAATGAAGAAATCTTGAATAATTTACATAATGAGGCGAATAAATTTTGAGTAATATATTATCCGGTAAAGATACTAGGTATCATGACTAATGAAGGTATTAAGAATAATTTTATTACCGCTTGTTCCGGTTTATGCAACAGTAATTTCAATTAGAAATAAGCTCTTTGATAAAAATATATTCAAAGCAAAAAAAGTAGACGCAAAAGTAATTTCAGTCGGAAATATTACTATAGGCGGATCTGGAAAAACTCCGCTGGTTATTTATTTGGCAAATTTACTTAAAAACCACGGTAAATCGGTTGGGGTCTTAAGCCGTGGTTATAGAAGGAAATCTAAAGGATACTTGTTGGTTTCGGATGGAAATAAAATATTTGCAAGTGTCGATCTAAGTGGTGATGAAATATTTCACACGGCTATGGAATGCAATATACCTGCAGCAGTATCAGAAAAAAGGCTTGATGGTGCAGAAAAATTTATTAAAGATACGGGAATTAATATTCTAATTCTCGATGATGCATACCAGCATCGATGGATTAAAAGAGATATCAATCTTTTAATTTGTGAACAGAGATTTTTACTGGAAACAAGTTTTTTTAGTCAAAGCTTATTACCGACTGGAAACTTGAGAGAACCTATCGGTTCTGTTGAAAGAGCTGACGCTGTAATCTTAAATAGAAAATTTTCCGAAAAAAAAGAGATGCCGTCTAAGTTTAATAATTACTTTGAAGGCAAAAAAATTTTTAATGGTTTTTATAAAGCAATTGGATTTGCAGATATTAAAAATCATAATAAATATGAACTTAAAGAATTTCACGGACAAAAAAGCTTGATTGTTTCTGGCGTGGCTAATCCGTATTCTTTTCTGAATATTTTAAGGCAAGTTCACGTTAATACAGACAACAAATTAATTTTTAATGATCATAAAGACTATTCATTAAAAGAAATCCAGTTGATTAGAAAAAAATTCTATTCAACTAATTCTCATTCTGTAATTACAACAGAAAAAGATGCAGTAAAACTGACAAAATTCTCTAAGGAACTTGATGATATTGATATATTCTTTTTAAAAATTGAATTGAAAATTGATAACGAGGAATCTTTTATAGATTTCATTTTAAATAAAATAAACTGACTAAAATAGATTAATTTATTCATTTGCTCATATTACTAAGGAGGACTACTTAAATGGCAAAAGAAAAAAAATATGTTTATTTCTTTGGCGGAAATAAAGCAGAAGGCAAGGCAGAGATGAAAAACTTGCTTGGTGGAAAAGGTGCGAATCTAGCTGAAATGGTAAACATAGGAATGCCTGTACCCGCAGGTTTTTCTATTACTACGGAAGTATGTACGTATTATTATCAGAACAACAAAAAATATCCTAAGGAACTTAAAACGCAGGTTTTAAATGCTCTGAAAAAGGTTGAAAACTTGATGGATGCAAAATTTGGCGATGCAAATAATCCTCTGTTGGTCTCGGTTAGAAGCGGGGCTAGAGCATCAATGCCCGGGATGATGGATACCATTTTGAACTTAGGTTTAAATGATGTGACTGTTCAGGGTGTAATTAATAAAACAAACAACCCGCGCTTTGCATATGATTCATACCGCAGGTTTGTTCAGATGTACGGAGATGTGGTTCTGGGATTAAAACCGGTTTCTAAACTTGATGAAGATCCTTTCGAAGTGATTCTCGAAAAGAAAAAGCATGATAACGGTTTTACGCTGGATACTGAATTAACTGCTGATCATTTAAAAGAGCTTGTTGAAGAATTTAAAGCTGCAATTAAGGAAAAGACTGGCCAGGATTTCCCAGCAGATCCAATGGAACAATTATGGGGCGCAGTCGGTGCTGTATTCGGTTCCTGGATGAATGAAAGAGCAATTGTTTACAGAAGACTGAATAATATACCAGCCGAATGGGGCACAGCAGTGAATGTCCAGTCAATGGTTTTCGGAAATATGGGTGAAGATTCCGGTACCGGCGTAGCATTCACAAGAGACCCTGCCTCCGGTGAAAATGTATTCTATGGTGAGTATTTATTCAATGCACAAGGTGAAGATGTCGTTGCAGGTGTACGTACACCTCACCCGATTTCAGAATTAAAAAAAGATGACCCTAAAATTTATAAGCAGCTTGATGATATCCAGAAGAATTTGGAAAAACACTACAAAGATATGATGGATATCGAATTTACAATTCAGCAGGGAAGATTATGGATGCTTCAATGCCGGGTTGGTAAAAGAACAGGGTTTGCAGCAATCAAAATGGCTGTAGATATGGTTAAAGAAAAATTAATCGAAAAAGAAGATGCCATTTCTAGAATTGAACCTAACCAGTTAAATCAGCTTCTTCGCCCCATTTTTGATCTTGATCAAAAACATAAGGCAATTGAAGATGGCAGATTGCTGGCGAAAGGATTAAACGCTGGTCCTGGAGCTGCTTCCGGGAAAATTGCATTAAGTGCTCAGGATGCCGAAAAGATGGCTCAATCCGGTGATCCTGTTATTCTTGTAAGAATTGAAACCTCTCCCGAAGATATTAAAGGTATGAGTGTCTCCGAAGGTATACTTACACAGAGAGGTGGAATGACTTCTCATGCAGCTCTTGTTGCGCGTCAAATGGGTAAAGTTTGCGTTGCCGGTTGCGGTACACTTAAAATTAGTTACAAAGAAAGAAAAGTATCTGTTGAGGGAAAAGATATTGTCTTAAATGAAGGTGATTATATTTCAATTGATGGAACGACAGGCGAGGTCATTGCTGATAAAATTGAAACGAAGCCTTCCGAAGTTATCCAGGTACTTATAAATAAAACTATGGCGCCAGCCGAATCTCCCACTTATCAAACATATGAAAGCTTAATGAAATGGGCGGATAAATTGAGAAAATTAAACATTAGAACAAATGCAGATCAACCGGATCAAGCATCAAATGCTGTTGCTTTCGGTGCCGAAGGAATCGGGCTCTGCCGTACCGAACATATGTTCTTTGGCGGCGATAGAATTATGTCTGTGAGAAAAATGATTCTTTCTGATACTGTAGAAGAAAGGAAAGAAGCATTAAAGGAACTCCTTCCTTTACAAAGAGAAGATTTCTACGGTATATTTAAAGAAATGAAAGGTCTGCCTGTAACAATTAGAACATTAGATCCTCCGTCTGCATGAATTTCTACCTCATAGTGAAAAAGAACAAAGAGAACTTGCAGCCGCATTAAATATATCTTTTGAGAAAGTTGTGGAAAAAATCGAAGGCTTATCTGAATTTAATCCAATGCTTGGTTTTAGAGGATGCCGTTTAGGTATTCTTTACCCTGAAATTACTGAAATGCAGGCAAGAGCAATTATCGAGGCGGCATGTGAGGCTGCTATTGAAGGGATTAAGGTTAAACCTGAAATTATGATCCCGCTTGTTAGTGACTTTAAATGAATTCAAAATGCAGGAAGAAATTGTAAGAAGAGTTGCATCAGAAGTAATGAAAGAAAAAGGAAAGAAAATAAATTACCTTGTTGGAACGATGATTGAACTTCCGCGTGCTGCGGTTACAGCCGATGAAATTGCAAAACGCGCAGAGTTCTTTAGCTTTGGAACAAATGATCTCACACAAACTACATTTGGTTTATCGAGAGATGATGCCGGTAAATTTTTACCTCTTTATGTTGAGAATGATATTCTGCCAAATGATCCTTTTGAAGTTCTCGATCAAGATGGTGTCGGTCAATTGGTTAAAATGGGAACTGATAAAGGACGTTCATCAAGACCCGATTTAAAAGTTGGTATTTGCGGTGAACACGGAGGCGAACCTTCTTCGGTTGAATTCTGCCATAGGACAGGATTAAATTATGTTAGTTGTTCTCCTTTTAGAGTTCCTATTGCAAGATTAGCTGCTGCAAGAGCGGTTGTAAAAGAAATGTCTAAAACCAAAAAAACTGCAGTGAAATCAAAAAAGAAAACTTCATCTAAAAAAAGATAAAAAGAAAGAAATAGAATTTTCTTTTAATTAACTGAAGTTGCACAAATAGTAATTAAACTGTTTTGAGATGCTGATCACGAATACTTTCGGACAGCATCTCAATCGTGTAATTTCAATAAAATATTCAGTCCATTTAATAAAGGTTGATAATAATGAAATTATCAGATTTCAAATATAATTTGCCTAAAAATGCTATTGCGAAATATCCGGTAACCCCGCGTGATAAGGCAAAGTTAATGGTGTTAAATCGGGAAACTCAAGAAATAGAAAATAAAAAATTTTCTAATATTTTTGATTATATGGAAAAAGGGGATACTTTGGTAGTTAATGAAACAAGAGTATTTCAGGCTAGACTTTATGGTAAGAAAGAAAAAACAAATGCCAAGATTGAAGTTTTCCTGCTGAGAGAACTGAATGCCGAAGAATGCATCTGGGATGTTATTGTTGACCCTGCCAGGAAAGTTAGGATTGGAAATAAAATATATTTTAATGATAAGCTCTGGTGTGAAGTAATCGATAATACAACCTCTCGTGGAAGAACTGTCCGTTTCAATCAACCTGAAAATGTTTATAAAGCCGTTGAAAAAATAGGACTAACCCCCCTTCCGCCTTATATTAAAAGAGAGCCAGAAGCTTCCGATAAAGAGAATTATCAAACTGTGTATGCCAAAGTTGATGGCGCGGTAGCTGCTCCGACAGCAGGTCTTCATTTTACTCCTAAGCTGCTGGAAAAAATCGAGAATAAAGGGGTTCAACTCGTTCCCATAGTCCTCCATATTGGTTTAGGAACCTTTCGACCCGTTGAAGTTGAGGACTTAACTAAACATAAAATGGATTCCGAATATTACGAAATAAGTGCTAAATCTGCAGAAAACATTAATAAATCCATTAATTCTAAACATAATGTATTTGTTGTTGGCACTAGTACTGCACGTACTCTGGAAACCAGTGTCACTGCCGATGGTTTGGTCAAACCGGGCAGGGGATGGACCGATAAGTTTATTTATCCTCCGTACGAATTTAAAATCGTAGATAAATTAATTACTAATTTTCATATGCCGGAATCAACTTTACTAATGCTGGTCAGCGCTTTTGCTGATACCGATTTGATTACTAAAGCATATAAAAAGGCTTTAAAAGAAGGGTATAGATTCCTGAGCTATGGAGATGCAATGTTAATTATTTAAGCCAGGGCTAAAAGTGAAAACATTTGCAATTATACCGGCAGGCGGAAAAGGTTTAAGGAGCGGACATCCCGCTCCCAAACAATATCTAAAAGTTCAGGGTAAAGAACTAATCGCTTATACCCTGGAAACTTTTCAGTCTAATAAATATATTAATAGTATTGTTGTTGCTTGTGAACCGGTTTATTTTAGCCTGATACAAAAGTTAAAAAAGAAGTATAATTTTTCTAAAATTATCAACGTGGTTGAAGGCGGAAGAGAAAGGCAGCATTCTGTCTTTAATGCTCTATCATCTCTGTATGCAAATAAAAATGACCTGGTAGTTGTTCATGATGCAGCACGGCCTCTACTTCCCTCAAATGTTTTGTCAAACGCTATTAAACAGGCTAAGAAAAAAGGAAATGCTTTAACCTGTATAAAAGCACGTGATACTCTAATGAAAGCCGATGAGACGGTAAAGACATATTTAAAAGAGATGATATTTACTATGTTCAAACTCCGCAAATCTTTCGATTTGTTGATTTAATGGAAGCAATGCAATCGGCAAGGAAAGCAAAATTTATTGGAACGGATGAATCGATGCTGGTAAAAAAGATAGGTAAAAATGTAAATATTGTTGAAGGTTCACCGTTTAATTTTAAAATTACCACAAAAACGGATTTGGAATTATTCAAAAGCATTATTAAAAATAAAAAATGAAATTACGGCATAATAAATGCCTTTAGTTTTGCATTATATTGCAGTTAACCGGATTTGAAAATTTTCATTGCTAATCACCATTATTATAAGTAGTTTTCATGTTCTGAAAAAAGGATAATAGGATGTTTCTTTTAGCTACGATTATTGTTTTATCATATTTAGTTGGATCTATTCCCACTAGCATCATTGTTTCAAAACTTACAAAAGGGATTGATATTAGAGAACATGGCAGCGGTAATGCGGGCGGAACTAATGTTATGCGGGTGTTGGGTTGGAAACATGGTGTATTCGTCATTTTATTAGATGCGTTAAAGGGAGTTCTTGCTGTAGTTGTTATTGCGCGCCTTCATTACGGAAACATCCCTTTTCAAAATGCAACTCCTTTTGATGATTTTACACTCGTTCAAATAATTGCAGGTGTTTCTGCTGTTATAGGACATATCTGGACCGTATTCGCAGGATTTAAAGGTGGAAAAGGTATTGCTACTGCATTAGGTATGCTTCTAATGATTGTTACTGTCGATATGCTTGTAGCAATTGGTGTTTTTATAATAGTTGTTTCAATTTCCAAATATGTTTCTTTAGGTTCTATTCTTGGCGCTATTGCAGTTCCTGTGACTTTAATAGTTAGGGAAAACATTTTTAATGTTGATATTCCAAGTTATAACACATTGCTTCCTTTCGTCATTGCAGTTGTAATGCTGGTTCTTTTTACACATAGAAAAAATGTTGTCAGAATAATTAACGGGAATGAAAATAAAGTCAATTTTTCAAAGAAAAGAAATATTAGTTCAATTTAAAGGATTTTCATCCAGGGATTAATCCCGACCATAAGTTTTTATCAAATCTTTTATCTAATCCGTTAAAGTCTCATTCTGAACGTAGTCTCCAAAATTCTGTCTCACGTGTTATTTAAAGATAAAGCAAAGTGTCGCCCGACTATAATATTTTTAGCAAACCGGGATACAATCTAAAATTATTAAACCTATACCTATTTCTTTATCTGTAATACAACAATAGATTTAGGCGGCATATTAATAAATATTTTATCTCCATCTATTTTAAATTGATTAAATACTTTGGCAACTACTTCATTTGGCTTTTCAAAAGTATTATGATCCTGCATTTTTTCAGAAGTTAAAATTTTTCCGGTAATTTCTTTGGGAGAAACTCCATTTATTGTACATGGAACCTCAATACTTTTTTCCGGATTCACATTTACAATACTTAGATTTATTGTTCCATCGTAAGATTTAGATGCACTTCCGCTTATTGCGGGTGTCTTTTGCCCGTTCATTTCGTATCCTTCTGATTTTAATTCCATCGGTAAGAGTGTCGCATCCTGATGAACTTTATATAAATCAAAGACATAATAGGTAGGTGTAAGAATCATTTTTTCTTTATCGGTAAGAATAAGAGCTTGGAGAACATTAACAACTTGTGCAATGTTTGCCATTTTAACACGGTCACAATGTTTATTAAAAATATTTAAGTTTATTGCTGCAACCATCGCATCACGCAGAGTATTCTGCTGATATAAAAAGCCAGGATTAGTTCCGGGTTCTATATCATGCCAGTCTCCCCATTCATCCACTATTAAACCTATCTTCTTTTCAGGATCATATTTATCCATCACTTTTGAATGGTTTGTAATTAAAGTATCCATCCTACGGGTTTTGGAAATTGTGGTAAACCAATCTTCTTCATTAAAACTAGTAGCAGAACCTTTGTGGTCCCAATCATGAGTAACAGTATAATAATGTAATGAATAACCACTCATATATCCTTGAAGCCAGCCCTGAGTATTACTCCATTTTTTCATTAAGGTTTCTGTCCAGTTATAATCAGATTCAAGACCACCTGAAGCAATTTTATATAAATTATTATCACCATTATTTTTTAGAAAGTGAGAATATCTAGCCATCTCTTCAGAATAAAATTCGGGAGACATAATTCCCCCGCATCCCCATGTTTCATTTCCCACACCCCAAAATTTAACTTTCCAGGGTTTTTCTATTCCGTTTTCTTTACGAAGCTTACCCATAGCTGTCAGAGTATCTCCTGTTAAATAATCAACCCAATCGGACATCTCTTTAACTGTACCGCTCCCTATGTTTCCGCAGATTACAGGTTCGCATCCGAGCAGCTCAACCAAATCCATAAATTCATGAGTTCCAAAACTATTATCTTCAATTACACCACCCCAGTTCGTATTAATCGTTTTAGGGCGTTTGCTTCGAGGGCCAATTCCATTCTTCCAATGGTATTCATCCGCAAAACATCCACCCGGCCAACGAAGATTTGGTATTTTTATTTCTCTTAGAGTTTTAACAATATCGTTACGGATTCCGCGTGTATTGGGAATCGTACTATTTTCACCAACCCAGATACCGCCGTAAATTAAATGTCCAAGATGTTCGGCAAATTGCCCGTAAATATGCCTGCTTATCTGATATGTACCCGAGTCAGGGTAAATAATCATTTGATCCGGATTTCCAAATTGGGGGAAAATTTTAATTGTGAGAAACAATACGAAAATGATTAGTGAAGAGTTTTTCATTTTGCAACCCTATAATATATAAGATGAAAGACGGTTTATTAAATTACTTTTTTTTCTATTAAAGGAATAGATGTTCCTTTTTTTTCTCTTTGTTAAAAGTTTATAAAATCCGACAATGGGAATTTGCTCTGTAATATATGTTCCGATGATTTCTTCCCTTTTCTCTGTATTCATTTCAACTTTATGCTGGTTTTCCTTCTTTATATTCTATTGACTATTCAACAGATTTAAATTATGTGAATTTAAGGACTATTAAGCTATATTGTTAAAACTAAATATTATCAAGTTGAAAATGAAATTTATAATAATTATTATCTTACATTTCTTATTTTAATTTTTAAATAAAATCACAATGAAAATTTCAGTGTTAGGTGCCGGCGGCTGGGGGACTACCCTCGCAATTCTACTTTATTATAACGGCCATAAAGTAACTTTAAAAGAGTATGAAAAGCATTATGTTAAAATTCTTAATAAAACCAGGCTAAATGAAAAATTTCTCCCCGGTATAAAAATACCGGAAGAAATAAAAATAATTCATGACCTGGAAGAAGCAACAACAAATCAGAACTTAATTGTTTTGGCTGTTCCTTCGCAATTTTTGCGCGGAGTTGTTAAAGAAGTAAAATTTTCAAATATAAAGGATTCTATACTGGTCAGTGTAGCAAAAGGAATTGAAAATAATTCTTTGATGACAATGTCCCAGATGCTTAAGGATGTTTTTCCTCAAATTGATTCCGATCAAATTGGTGCTTTATCGGGACCAAGCCACGCCGAAGAAGTTAGCAGAAAAATTCCCACTGCTGTGGTAGCCGCTTCCCAGAGTATTGAAACATCAAAATCAATCCAGGCTGCTTTTATAACATCATATTTCCGTGTATACAGTTCTACGGATGTTTGCGGAGTTGAATTAGGGGGTGCATTTAAAAATGTTATAGCAATTGGTGCCGGAATTATTGACGGAGCAAAATTCGGAGATAATACAAAGGCAGCAATCATGACTAGAGGGATTGCCGAAATTTCAAGATTGGGTGTTGCAATGGGCGCATCTCCCGAAACTTTTGCCGGCTTATCAGGAATGGGTGATTTGATCGTTACTTGTATGAGCAGGCATAGCCGCAATAGATATGTCGGCGAACAAATCGGTGCCGGGAAAAAATTGAAGGCAAGTTTTAAAATCGATGCAAATGGTTGCCGAAGGGGTGGAAACCAGCCGCTCAGCTTCAAAACTTTCCAAGAAAAATGAAATTGAAACTCCAATTACCGATGAAGTTTATAAAATTCTTTTCGAAGATAAAGACCCGGTAAAAGCAACTACTGATCTTATGACTCGGGATATGAAAATGGAATAAAGAATATTTATTGGTCATTTAAAAATTAAATAAGTAATTTAATATACATTCAAAGAGAAATTTCTTTCAATTTATATTGCATTACTTCTGATGACCGATATAGTACTAAGTCAAAATGAAGCTGATAATCTACTTTCAATGATTAAACATTGCGTAGATAAAAATGAATATGATTTTCCTACTTTAGGTGGTTCCCTAATGATACCATTAATTTCTGATGATAAAAAAGAAAATTTCCATTTAGATATATGGCGAAACAAAATAGAGCAAGAAGTGTTGTAGTATTAGCAAGAATTGATTTTGGTGGACAACCCCATAGAAATCCTGATGATCAAGAAATTGATTCACCACATCTTCATTTATATAAAGAAGGTTTTGGAGATAAATGGGCCATGCCATTGCCTGAAGAGCATTTCAATAATCCTGAAGATTTTGTTCAGTTACTAAATGATTTTATGAGGTTTTGTAACATAAAAACTAAACCTATTATTAATTATGATTTGTTTGGATGATTGAAGAGATTAAAATATTAATTAACGAATATTCCAACTGGTTAAAAGATAAAACAGCATTAAAGGAAATGGCTAACTTTGTTGAAATAACTACACCTTATCTTGATCGACACAACGATTATTTCCAAATCTACATCAAAAAAGATAATGGAAGTTATATTCTTTCGGATGGGGGATATGTAATAGAAGATTTAAAACAATCCGGTTGTGATATAGAAACACCTAAAAGAAAAAATTTACTTCAAATGACATTAAATGGATTTGGCGTTCAATTAAACGAAAATGAAATATCCATATATGCATATCCTGAAAACTTTCCATTAAAAAAACATAACTTAATCCAAGCAATGTTAGCAGTGAATGATCTTTTTTATCTATCTGTTTCATTTACAAAAAGTCTATTTTTGGAGGACGTTGCTCAATGGTTAGATTTGTCTGATATTCGCTATACACCATCCGTTAAATTCACTGGTAAAAGTGGTTTTGACCATTATTTCGATTTTGTAATCCCTCACTCTAAGAAAAAACCCGAAAGAACTTTAAAAGCAATTAACAAACCCAATCGCGATACTGCCGAAGCTTTAGCATTCTCTTGGATTGATACAAGAGAAGTAAGAATAACAAATTCAAAAGCATACGCATTTCTTAATGATTCTGATACTATCCCACAACCTAGCATACTAGACGCCTTAAAAAATTATGATGTTACACCTATTTTATGGAGTAAAAAAGAAGAAATAAAAGAAGAATTGACAGCTTGATATGCCGTCATTTTTATTAATTTTATACCTCCCAATTTATACAATCTTATTTATTAATTAACAAATATATTTTAACTTCTAATGATAAATAAATCATTTTGAATACAAGTTCTATTATCACTCGTATGAATGAGGGAAATCCTCTAAGTCAATCGGTTCAATATCTAAAATCCGTCGGACCTAAAAGAGCCGAAGCATTCAAAAAGATTGGGATAGAAACTATTCGTGATATTCTCTTTTTTTTCCCCTCTAAACATTTGGATAGGACAACAACCGTAACATCTATAAAAGCTTACGGTTATTTAATGAATGGATTTGACGGAGAATTAACCCTCATTGCTAAAGTTGCTGATAAAGAAATTAGAAGATTCGGCAAAAGAGAAATTATGAAAGTTCAATTCAGGGATTCGGCAGGATTTTTTGAGTGTATCTGGTTTCAAGGTGCAAAATATTTTAATTCTGTTTTTGAAGAAGGTAACTTCTTTGCTGTCTCAGGTAAACCAGCACTATCAAAATATGGCAGTCTTCAATTCACCCACCCGGATTTTGATAGGATATCGGAAGATGAATCACAAAATCTTTTAAACACAGGGAAAATAATTCCCTTCTATAGAATTCCAAAAGAACTAAAAGAAAAAAATATAGGAGATTTCAGTTTAAGAAAAATTATCAGCAATGCAGTAGAGAATTATGCTGATCAGCTTGAAGAGACTTTAACCCGAGAATTAATCTCCGAGTATAATTTATTAAATATAATTGAAGCAGTAAAAAATTATCATTACCCGGAAACAAAAGAAAAGCTTTCAACTGCTTTAAGAAGATTTAAATTTGAAGAACTCTTTTACCTTGAAACACTTGTCGCTTTAAGAAAATCAAATTACAAAACAAAGTTATCTGGGCATTCCTTTAAAGTAAAATCGAAATTAGTCCCGAACTTTCTAAAAACACTCCCTTTCAAACTAACAAAAGCACAGCTAAAAGTTTTAAGTGAAATAAAAAAAGATATGGAATCCCCTTCCCCTATGAACCGCCTTTTGCAGGGAGATGTTGGAAGCGGGAAAACTATTGTTGCCTTAATCTCGATGCTAATTGCAGTAGATAACGGTTTTCAAGCTGCTTTAATGGCACCTACAGAAATATTAGCTGATCAGCATGCAAAAAACATTGTAAGGCTTCTTAAGCCTCTCAGACTCTTCACAGACAAACCGGATAAGAAAAACTTGATAAAAGTAAGCTTGCGTTTGGGAGGACAGTCAAAATCAAATAAGGAAAAGTTACGATCGAATGCTGAGCTGATGGAAGCAGATATAGTTATCGGAACTCATGCTTTGTTTGAAGAAGATGTGAAATTTAGAAACCTTGGTTTAGTTATAGTTGATGAACAGCACAGGTTTGGAGTTGCGCAAAGAGCAAGGCTGCAGAGCAAAGCTAAAACACCCGATGTGATTGTAATGAGCGCCACTCCTATTCCAAGGACATTATCGATGACTATTTACGGCGATCTGGATGTTTCTACAATTGAGGAAATGCCGAAAAACAGGAAGCAAGTAAAAACTATATTAAGGGATGAAAGTAAACTTCCGGCAATTTATAAATTTATTCTAGATAAAAACAAAGATGGTTATCAATCTTTTATTGTTTATCCGCTTGTTGAGGAATCGGATAAGCTCGAGTTAAAAGCTGCAGAAACTTATTACAATGAGCTTAAAGAAACTTTTTTAAATAAGATAAATATTGGTTTAATTCACGGTAAAATGAACTGGCAGAAAAAGGAAGAAGCAATGCAGTTATTTCTTGCAAAAAAATATGATGTGCTGATTGCTACAACCGTTATTGAAGTTGGTATTGATATCCCGGACGCAAATATTATTTTAATTAATGATGCACACCGTTTCGGCCTTTCTCAACTTCATCAATTAAGGGGAAGAATAGGCAGGGGAAACAAGGAAGCCTACTGTATTCTTGTAACAAAAAAAGAATTTGTTTTCGAAGGGAAGCTTCCACTAAACAATCTTGATTTAAATTATATGTCTTCGTCGCAAATTGAAAAATATAAAACATCAATACGTCTGCAATCCATCGTTAACTGCAAAGACGGGTTCAAGATTGCAGACATAGACTTGAAGTTAAGAGGACCCGGCGACATTTTCAGCACTAAACAAAGTGGATTTCCCGATTTAAAATATGCAGACCTAATCACCGATGTTAATTTATTAATGGAAGCAAAATCATCCGCATTTGAATTAATTGATAGTGATCCGCATTTAAACCTGCCTCAGAATAAAATCATAAGAAAAAATTTAATTAAGAAATATTCTCATAACCTTAGCTACGCAAGGATAGCTTAACTTAAGCCGGATAATTTTTCATGATGTTACCGAAAATATTATTTTAAAAAATTTTTGATAACTTTGACCAAAAATATTAATGATGAGTGACACAAAAATATTTTTTTTAAAATTTTTAAATATTTTTTTTATTTAAAGCAAAAAAATTATTGACTTAAAAATTTTATTAGTTATATTTGCTAACGAAAAAAAAATTAAAGGAAAAAAAATTTTATCTTCCTTAAATAAATTAAGACTGAATGTTGCATTAACCTACAATGTCAAACCAGAAAGTGAAACTTTCCAAGAAAATTTATCCCCAATTTTAAACGAACCAAAAGCAGAACAAAAATTGTTGGCAGATACTTATGCAGAATGGGATACATGGGAAACAATTAATGCTGTTAAATATGCAATTGAATCTTTTCATTATGTTACAATGATAGAAGCTGATCATTATGCTTTTGAAAAATTCAAAGAACACAAGCCGGATATTGTATTTAACATTGCCGAAGGTTTTAATGGTAACGGCAGGGAAACACAAATTCCCTCCATGCTCGATATGCTTCAAATACCATATAGCGGGTCGGATCCTTTGACTCTTTCAATTTGTCTTGACAAAGCTCGCACAAAGGAAATTCTATCTTATTATAAAATTCCTAATTCGAAATTTTTAGTTGCTGATAATTTAAACCATATACCAAATTTAAATTTTAATTTTCCACTCATTGTAAAACCAATATCGGAAGGCTCAAGCAAAGGTATTTTTTCTTCTTCGTTTGTAAAAAACTTAAATGATTTAAAAACGAAGTAGAAAGAATTCTATCCGAATATAACCAGCCGGCATTAATAGAAGATTTTTTACCCGGAAGGGAATTTACCGTTGCTATTCTCGGTAATGGTAAAACAGCACAAGTTTTACCAATTGTGGAAATAAATTTTAAAGAATTCCCCGAGGATTTTATTCCATTATATTCTTACGAAGCAAAATGGATCCTGGATACTAAAGAAAATCCTCTTGATGTTTTTACTTGTCCGGCACCATTGGAAAAAAATCTTGAAGAGAAAATAAAAAATATTTCATTGCAAGCTTACAATATCCTCAGGTGCAGGGATTGGAGCAGAATCGATGTTCGGTTGGATAAAAACGGTGACCCAAATATTATTGAAATAAATCCTCTTCCCGGAATTCTGCCGAACCCGGAGGAAAATTCATGTTTTCCAAAGGCTGCAAGAGCCATTGGTTTAAATTACACTGATATGATCAATAGAGTTCTTTTAGAAGCTGCTAAAAGATACAACATTATATGAAGATTAATGCTAAAATTTTAATTTGCTATAATTCTCCAGTTAGCATCTTCCCTGTCTATAATGGAAAACCTATAAAAAAAGGTTTATCCTCCGATGACCTGTCTGAAAATGGATTCTTTAATGAAATGAATTGTATTCGAAATAAACTTTCCAAGTACTTCCGGACTGTTGATACCCTGGCAATTGATAAAAATGTTGAACGTACCATAGTACAGATTAATAACTTCGCACCCGACATTATCTTTAATTTTGTTGAATCCGTTGAAGGGATTGCTTCATATGAATACTGTATGGCAGGTGTTTTTCAATTATTGGGTGTTGAATTTACCGGGAATTTACCTGCATGCCTGGGTAATTGCTTAAACAAAGCGAGAGCTAAAAACATTCTTACATCATTTGGGATACCCACTCCTGAATATACAACGGTAAAACCGAAAGAAAAAATTACTGAAAATGATTTCGATTTATCATTCCCTGTCATTTTAAAATTACTTAACGAAGATGCAAGCATTGGCATATCGGAATTCTCAGTAGTAAAAAATTTTGTACAGCTAAAAAAACAATTGAATTTTTTGCTTAGAACTTATAAACAAGAAGTCATTATAGAAGAATATATTGAAGGCCGTGAACTCAATGTTGCAATATTAAATAATAATGTACTTCCAATTTCAGAAATTAAATTTACTGGTCTGCCTAAAGGATTTCCTAAAATAGTAACTTATGATAGTAAGTGGATTGCAAATAGTATCTATTATGAAAATACAAAACCGCATTGTCCCGCTAAATTAAGCCAAAAAATTAAAAATAAAATAGAAAAAACTGCATTATTAGCATTTGAGGCCTTAAACTGCCGGGACTACGCAAGGGTTGATATAAGATTGAAAAATAATATCCCTTATGTGGTTGAAGTTAATCCTAATCCTGATATCTCTTATGATTCAGGTTTTGCCAGGGCGGCTTTAGTGGCAGGGATTTCTCATCAAGAGTTGTTATTTAAAATAGCCGACCTTGCATTGAGCCGGCATAAAGAAATTAATATAAAGAAACATGATCCGGAAAATAAAGCAAGTTGATACTAAAGAGATCGAAAGGATATTAAATAGATCTCGATTTTTTCCGAGACCGAGGTTAAAGTTGGCATGGAATTGGTTGATATTGCTGCCTCAGATATTGAACAAACCGACTACAACGTGTTTGTTTATTCTGAAGACGGAAAAGTTTACGGGTATTATTGTACTGGAAGAAGACCATTAACAGATGCAGTTTATGATTTATACTGGATCGCAGTTAATCCGGATTCAAAAAAAAAAGGTATTGGCAGAGAACTATTACAGCATGCTGAAAATTTTGTTCTTGAAAAACAAGGCAGATGGCTTTTGGCTGAAACATCTTCAAAACAAAGCTATGAAAAAACAAGGAATTTTTATTTGAGAAATAATTTCTCGGTGATAGCCCAGATAAATGATTTTTATACTGTTGGCGATTCATTAATTATTTTCGGAAAGTTTTTCAACAAATAAGAACAAACCAGAGGAAAGTCATGGAACTGTGGCAGCAAATGATTAGAAACAGTATTCATTCTGTAGATCAGCTTGTAGAAAAATTCGGGATCGACAGGCAAGACGCTGAAAACCTTGATGAATTTTTTCAGGCAAGGATCAATCCTTATTATCTGGGCTTAATTAGATACCCGGGGGATCCAATTTGGCGTCAATGTGTACCTGATAGAATGGAACTAGATGATTTTGATGCAGAAGAAGATCCACTGATGGAAGATGCAATGAGTCCTGTTCCTAATATTACTCACCGTTACCCTGACAGGGCGCTTTTTCTTGTAACCAGCCAATGTGGGTTGTACTGCCGGTTCTGCACAAGAAAAAGGAAAGTCGGTGATTATGAAAAAATCTCGATGAAGGGATTGGAAAGCGCTTTTAAGTATATTGAAAAACATACCGAAATAAGAGATGTTATTCTATCCGGCGGCGATCCATTAATGTTAACCGATGTTATGCTGGAGAAAATTTTAAAGAGGTTAAGAGCTATCCCTCATCTTGAAATTATAAGACTTGGTACAAAAATGCCTTGCGTTCTCCCGCAAAGAATAACCCCTGAGCTATGCAAGATGATAAAAAAGTATCATCCCGTTTATTTGAATACACACTTCAATCATCCCTGGGAGATTACACCCGAAAGTTCAAAAGCTTGTGAAATGCTGGCAGATGCAGGTATTCCTGTTGGAAACCAGATGGTACTGATGAGAGGTGTCAACGATGACCCGGCAGTTGTAAAAGAATTAATGCAAAAGTTATTAAGGATTAGAGTCCGTCCTTACTACATGTATATGGCCGATGAGACAAAGGGAGCTAATCATTTCAGAACTTCTGTTGAAACAGGATTGGAAATTATAGAAAACTTACGCGGCCATACTAGCGGATTAGCTATTCCTCATTTTGTTATTGACGCACCTGGCGGAGGAGGAAAGATACCAATTCTCCCGAATTATGTGCTGCATCATGATGAAGAAAAAATAATTCTGAGGAATTATCAGCAAAAGGTATATTCATATAAAAATTATAATGACCGAAATAACCCGAACAGCAAATTCGGCCAAACATATAAAATAAGAGCAGGTAAAAAGAACGGTAAATCCAAAGAAAATGAACCTGATTTATTCCAATTGGAAATACCGGTATTAGAAGAAGTAGAAAATTAAGATTCCCGCTGTAGGGAATGCAAAAACTGCATTCCCTGCTAGCTGTGAGTTTTTAAAATTTTGATCATATCTTTTTCTAAAGTTTCCTCCGGTGCTTCAACTATTCTTCCCAATTCATTTCCATCTTTATAAAAAATTATTGTTGGAACGAATTCTATTTTAAGACTGTTTAATTCATCCCCCTTGGTTTTTTTATCTTCATCTACACAAACAATTTTTACCTTATCCGAAGGATAATTTACCGAATCAAGAATTTTAAAGAACCTGGGGACTTCTCTCCTGCTGTCGCTGCACCATGTTCCCATAACAATTTTTATATCAACATTTTTTAAATCATTTTTAATATCATTTAAACTTACTGAATCAATATCATACAAATCATATTCGGACATCCACCACCAGTAAAAGCTTGTATCTTTAAATGCTTCTCTTGTGCACACACCTATCAACATAGGCATTCCGGACAGACTATCCTTTACAATATTGTTCTTTGCATCCGGCAGCATTTTACCCAGTTGGAGAGAATCCACGGCTAATTTATTTAAATTATCTGTCATATTGTTCTGTTGAAACTTCAAGGTAGAGAACTTAGATGAACCAAGTAATAAGCTGCATGCAAAAAAAGACAAAAACAAAATTTCCAATAGCATATATAATTCCTTTTAGAAAGAATTTAATCTTAAATCTATCCCCCATAAAAGTTTATTTCTGAGAGTTTCGAAATAATTTGTGAGAGAAGTACGAACCAGTTTAAATGGGTGATCACTTTTACTAATTCTTACCTCAAGCGGGGGTGAAAATGTAAATACTCTTTGTCCATCACAGTTTACAAGTATTTCTTTATGAAGCGAGCTAATCCGGACGGATATTGATTCGCTACTTGGTAAAACTAATGGACGCATAGATAAGCTATGAGGTGAAATCGGGCTTAGAGTAATTACATCAGTTTTAGGACTTACAATAGGTCCTCCCGTTGATAAAGAATATCCGGTGGAACCAGTAGGTGTGGCAACAATTAATCCGTCGGCAGAAAATGTGGTAACATATTTATCCCCTATATCAATATCCAATTGGATCATCTTAGGCCAGCCGCCTTTATCAATAACAATATCATTTATAGCATAAAGCTTTTCAATTTTATGTCCAATGCATTCCCCGGTTATAATCATTCTTTCCTCAATTTCATAATTTCCATCTTTAATCTCTTTTATAAAAGTATCAATCTGGTTTATATTAACCTCTGCAAGAAAACCCAGTTTACCCAGGTTAATGCCAAATACAGGTTTATTATAAAATTGTGCCCGGTAAGCTGTAGCAAGCATAGTACCGTCTCCGCCAATCGATATTATCATATCACTTTTTTTACACAGCTTATCACTATCAACGAATTTGCTCTTATTAATTTTTTCTTTTATCAAATCTTTGTTTTCCGATATAAGATCCATTAATAAATAATCAAACTCATTTTCTTTCAAAGTCTTAAGTAATATTGAAATCACTTCATAAACTTTAGCTTTTGAGATATTTGCCACGATGCCAATGGTCATCTGATATCCATTAAATAATTTGTTAAGAGAAAAATAAAACTATTTATATAATTTAATAACCGGTTCAAGTTTTTATTGTTTATTGTCCATTACATTTTGCTTATTCTTTTTCAATTCCCACAACTTACAATATTTTGTAAAAACATAAGCCGAAGAAAAAACTGCCAGAATAAAACCTTGTAATCCGTCAAGAAACCCTTTTCGAATAAGATACATTTTTATAAAAATGAAAAGGGGCCTGAAAACTATATCTGAAATTAAAAAAGTTTTCCCTTTATTGAAAAGTTCTTCCGAAGCTAAAGTGGTATACCTGTTAAATTTAACAAAATAATGATGGATTGTGGGATCGGTATAGTGATTAATATCATTATTAAATTCTCCGACCTTTCCTTCAACAGCTAGATTTTCATGAACATCCTTATCATTAAATTTAACTTTATTTTTATCGAAAAGACGTGTAACTCTTCCGGGATACCAGCCGCTGTGTTTTATCCACTTATCTAAAAAAAAAGCTTTCCTTGGAACCGAGTAAGCTGTATAACCGGGAACTGTATTTTTAAATGCCATTATCTCATCTGATAATCCGGGTGTTAATTCCTCATCGGCATCAATCCATAAAATCCAATCGTTCGAAGATAATGAAACAGCATACTGTTTTGTTTTTGCATACCCTTTCCATTTGATAACGCTGTAGTTTACGGTCGGAAAAGATTCAACTACTTCTAGGGTCATATCTTCGGAATCTACATCAACAATAACAATTATTTCATCCACACATTTTAACTGGCTTTCAATGCATCTATGAATGTTCAGCTCTTCGTTCTTAGCTATAATTATGGAAGATATTTTAAGCATTTGAAATATCTTTAGTTAATAATTCTTTAATCATTTTTTTAACTTCTTCGATAGAAATTGAATTAATGTTTAATTTTGAAAAGTAACGGAAATTATTTTCTAAATATTTAGCATTATTACAATTTTTTTTAATCTCATCCGGATAAACATAGAATGCACCGTCAAATATATCTTTGGGATAAGGATGGAACCTATTATAATAAGCTCCATTTGAAATACAAATAAATTTTGTATTAACAGCTACGGCAAAATGAACCGCACTCGTTTCGTTGGAAATTAATAATTCTGCATCCGATAATAATTTAGCCATTTCTAAAAGTGAAGTTGTACCGGTCGTAACGAAAACACTATCCGATTTTAGATTGTCCCAAATATATTGAGAAAGATTGACTTCTTTTTTTGAACCGTCGACAATTACATCGTAATGAGTGGTATTTAAAATATACCTGGCTATTTCTAAAAAATTATTTATATCCCATCGTCTTTCGCTGGAACTGCCTCCCGGGAAAAGCACCACGTAATTTTTACTTGACAGTTTTTCAAAAGTTATACCTGCTACATCTATTAAAGGTTTTTTAATAAAAATTTTTGTTTCCAGTAAATTTTGAAAAAATTCCTTATTCCTGGAAAATTCAAACAAATTAGTTTCTTTGGAAGAAATTAATTTAGTATACCATTTATCGGAAAATAAATTCCTTTTCCACTTTGCATGTTTATCCAGAGAACCTATATTTCCTAATCTCTCAGTTGCCCCGGACACCTTTATTATCTCGTCACCAAATAGTACTTCTCTTGAATATGTTGTTTCAATTGCAACTTCAAATCTGTAATCATGGATTTCTTTTAATATTTTATATTTGTAAAAAAGATTTCCATAAAATTTTTTTCTGTTAATCCAGATAAAATGATCGACAACATCTGAATCGAGGCTTTCAGCTAAATCTTTCCAGATAACATTCCCGCAAAGTGTAATTTTATAATTATAATATTTTGAGCTTTCCTTTAATATCTTAATGAAATTTCTAAAGAGTACATAATCTCCAATAGCATCCAGCCTAATTAATAGTAAAGAATTGGGAACAATTTTCTTCTTTCTTCCAATAAAGAAACTAACAAATATAAACCCAAGATAATTTACCAGGTTTTTTATTTTTATATACATAATACCTAGCAAGCTGACTAAATATTGTAATTCCTTTTTTTTGCAAAAAATTTCAATTCTTCTTCCCTGATTTTATTTGCAATATCGCTGTCTTCTTTATGGAATGCACAAATATCACAATAATGTTCAACATTTCTTCCGCTGTAATAATAGTGAATATCTTCAATAATGTTTTTTTGAGTTAAGCTGGAGGTTAGCAGATAATCACCGTTGTTATCATAGAACATTGCGACATCATATCCCGCTCCCAAAAGTGAATCATATACACTTAAGCCGTCATCATTTAACTGTTGAAGCAAAAAAGGATCATATTCAAAAAAAACAACCGGTTTTGATATTTTGAAATAATTAATTGAATTTCTAATAATCCTGCAGTCGAAACCATCGGTATCAATTTTTATTAATTTTGAATTTTCGAAAAAAGGCTTTTCCTTAATAATAACAGATAAATTTTCAAACCGGATATTTTCCTTTGAGTCTTCGGATTCGGTTATCCTCCCGCTTCCTTTTGAAAAAGAATAGCTTGCTTTGGATTCTGTTTTGTCACCGATAAATGCTTTTAAAATAAACACATCATTCCATTCGGATACGTTTTTTTCAAGGATAGAATAAAAATAATCGTTTCCTTCGATACAAAGTATTGGAATATCTGCTTTTGATTTTATTATAAAAACAGAATCTCCGACATTGGCTCCAATATCAATTACTTTTAAATCATTATATTTCTCTGCCAAATAAAAAGCAATCCTTGCAATATTATCGCTGTAAAGTGGAAATACCTTTCTATTTAGGGGTAGATCATGCCAAACTGGTAATATTATTTTTTTTCCATATAAATCATAATTAATTACAGTTTCCTTACCCGCATATAAACTGTCCCTTATTTTCAAAAATATTTTTTCTTTTATTTTACCCGGTAGAGTATACTTATTGGAATTTAATATGATATTAATAATAATTTGAGATAAATTCATTTCTTCAAGATTTCTTTATTTACTCCATATACCGGAATCTTTTTTGTTTATAATTTTATAATATTGTATCGGCGCCCATATAGAGCCAATTAATGGCATTTCAAATAG
>CAVUCR010000003.1:0-26036 GCA_963739895.1 uncultured Ignavibacteria bacterium
CAGTCCTTTGGACGACCGAGAAATCTTTTCAAAACGTAAGATTTCTCCCTTCGGTCGAAATTACAGTTCTGCAACAACCTCTAAATCTATTGGTTAATGATATTTCCCTGGTTCCTCCCCAGGTTCTAATGGGAATTAAGCAGCCTGTCGTAAGCAGCAGTATCTTTGAAAATATTAAGAGCCGACTGAAATTGTTTATCGTAATCAAGAGCTACTTCAATTTTACCCGGGGTTCCGGAATACCGGGCAGCAACTTCTTCTTTAATTTCCCTTAATATTTCATGCTTATAAATATTTATTTCATGACCGCTGATTCCTTCGAACTGGTCTTTCAACTGAGTCAATTCGGAAGAAATATCCCCCCCGACTTTTTCAGTAGAAGCCATTTGGATTAATTTATCCAGCTCTTTCTCAGCATCGGAAGTATATTCAAACTTCTGTTCCTTAATATAATCCTGGAAAAAATTAAAGAACTTATCATCGCTTACAGATTTAATATCTTCATTTTGGTGAGCATAATAATAATGATCGGCAAACTTAAAAAATAATCCTTTGGCTAAAAGCTCTTTTGTAATATCTCCCTGGATATTGTATTCCACGGTAGTATCCGGTGTGATACCGCCGGCACTATAAACAGTTCTTTTATTATCAGTCAAAAACGGTGTAGCAATAATAGAATCTACATCGGCAATAACTTTATTTTCCTTAGAATAATCTATTTTTTGAATGCATCTGCCGCTTGGTGTATAATACTTGGCAGTAGTAATCTTTAAAGAAGTATTATAGCTGAGAGGAGTAATTGTCTGTACCAGGCCTTTGCCGAAAGATTTAGTACCGAGTATAACTCCCCTGTCATGATCCTGCATAGCGCCGGCAACAATTTCGGACGCTGAAGCAGAACCGCCATTTATCAATACAATTAATTTAGCTTTCCCCACCATCGGCTCCTGGACGGAAGAGTATTTCTTCTCACTGTCATCCGTTCTGCCTTTAGTAACAACAATTAATTTTCCTTTATCTAGAAATTTGTCGCAAATGTCAACAGCTTCATCCAGTAAACCTCCGGGATTTCCCCTTAGATCAAGAACGATCGATTTTATTTCCTTCTTTGCTTTTAATTCCTTCAAGGCATTCCGGACTTCTTCTGCAGAGGATCTGCTGAAGTTAGATAATTTTAAATAAACGTTATTACTATTTTCCGGATAAAAGCCATAGAATGCCAGACTTCTTACTATCACTTCTTCCCTAACAAGATTAAAATTGATTGTATCCTGGTCATCATTTCTAGTTATTTTCAAATCCACTATAGTACCTGGCTCGCCTTTGACAAGTGAAGAGATATCCTCAACATTTTCAGGAGTAATCTTTACACCGCCTGCTTCCAAGATATGATCTCCAATTCCTGATGCCCTGCTTTTGAGCAGAATAGCCGTCAAGCACCTCAATTACAGTAACCTTATTTCCTCTCACTCCAATGGAAACACCGACTCCTCCATATTTACCATTAGTAATTAAGTCTATCTCATCCTTTTTATCTGCACCTATATAAATCGTATAAGGATCAAGAGAACCGAGCATTCCCTGGATACCAGCTTTCATGAATTCTTCAGGATTTATATTATCTACATAATTAAATGTTATTTCTTTATAGACCTTGCTGAAGAGGTCCATATTTTTATTTATTTCAAAATAAATATCGTTCTTCCCGGTAAAAAAACCGGAGAATAGGAATATAACAAAGCCTGCTATAATGAAATGCGAAAGCTTTTTGAATTTCATACCGACTCCTTATTTTCTATATAATACAATTTCCTTAATGATATTGCTATGGATTTCTTCGATGCTTTTTCGACCGTCTAAAACACGAAATCTTTTTCTTTTTTTGAGATTTCCAGGTATCCGTTCCTAACCCGTTCAAAAAAATTCAATTCTGAAATTTCAATTCTATCAAGTTCATTAATAGATTTTCCCGTTTTCCTCTTTTCAGCCTCCTCAATGGGAATATCTATAAAAAAAGTTATATCGGGGATTGTTATTCCGATAGCGAGATTATTTACATTTGAAACCGCTTCAATGGAAACACCTCTTCCGTATCCTTGATATGCTACACTCGAATCATGAAATCGATCCGAAATTACATAAAATCCTTTTTCAAGGTAAGGTCTAATTTTTTCTCTAACTAATTGAGCCCGGCTGGCAGAAAACAAGAATATTTCCGTTTCCATAAACATATTTCCGTTTTTCTTATCAAGAAGGATATTCCTGACTTCTTCGGAGATATTTGTTCCTCCCGGCTCCCTTATAATTTCAACTTTTTTATTTTTATTTACTAAATAGCTTTTAAGCAGCTCAACTTGAGTTGATTTACCGCAAAAGTCGATTCCTTCGAATGTAATAAACATATTTCATGATCCAGCAATTAAAATTAAACAAGCTGAGATTATTTTATTAGCTAATCTATCACAATTAATAATTTTTTCAGCCAAAGGCTGATGAGCCAGAGGCCCAAATTTATAATTTTTAATTAAACTTCTTAATTATGTATCTCAGCCGTTCCGGTTTTACATAAATTAGAGAAGTATTTTCAGGAAGTTCTAATTTAGGAGTGATGCTTCCCAGGGTATCGAGGACAACATCCCTATAATTTACGTAAGCATTTAACTGGTCATTATCCAGTTTTGCCAAAACATCTACTCCCCCTCTTAAACCGACACTTATCGTATTGGGAAGCAAAATCACGTTTCTGTCTGATGGGACATCAATTATCTTGACTGTTAAATTGTCAAAATTTTTATCTACTATTTTTTGAACATCCAAAATTATATTCACACTATTGTTGCTGAAGTTCATTTCAGGAATTTTTTCAAGCGGAACTTTTTCACTCACCTTATCATCAAGATTATTCAGGGACAGCTTCCGGGTTAAAACGGCCCGTAAATTCTTGACCTTACTTGCAGGTCCAAATACTATTGTAGTTTCAGGTTTTATAACCATTGCAGTGGCAAGTCCGAAACCGGGTTTAAAGTTTAAGTTTCAAATTGGGTACCATCTCAGCACGTGTAGATGCAATCTTTTCTACCTCGTATGACAGTGTATCGGGAGAAATATCAATCACTTCGATATCAGATGACAGCCACTGGTTATCAACCAAATAATTATAAAGATTTATAAAACGTTTTCCTGTTTCTTTACCGGTGGCTACTACATAATCTGTTTCTCTTCCAAGCTTTAAAGCTGCTAACTTCCAGCCTTCTCCTTTTAATTTTACAGATATATCGTCCGGGATTTTGGAACCGATAGTATATCCTTCCGGAAAATTGACCAGCTTAAGGGGTATTTTGAAAGTAGCATAGTAATCATTGGATAAAGATATGGAAACCCATAAAATAATTGAGAAAATAATTGATATTATTATTATGTGCAGGTTTTTTTTCATAATTGGAATAAGGAAATATTGGAATAATGGAATTGCGGAGTGATGGAATAACGGGATAATAGAATATTGCAGCAAAATATAGATAAATTTATTCCAATACTCCCGTATTTCATTTTCTCAAAATTACCGCTTAAATACAATTTATTAATACTGCTTTCCAGATAAAATATTATTTTATTTACTCAAGTTGACCGCCAATTAGGTAAACCGTTAAAACGGTTACAAATATTGATACTTTCGCATTAACCTCGGAATTAATTCCGAGGTTAATATGAGCCCAAAAAAAGGTTATTAACTGTTTTAACAGTTTTTTCATCTTTAGCGGTCAACTTGAGTTAGATTACTTTAAAGTCTTAAAATATTCAAGAAGCAGATCTCTATTAGCTTTGGAAATTTCTCTTCCCTGAATAGGAAAATTTTTTGTACTTCTGGCCTGCTTTCTCAATTGATGAACATTAAATGATTCCAAACCCGGTTCTTTTTTCTCTTCTTTCTTTACTTCTTTTTTCTTTTCCGTTTTCTCTTTTATCTCTTTTTTTAAAGGTTTTTTCTTTTCCGGTTTATTTAAACCTAATGCTTCCTTCCTTAACCTTTCAATCGTATCATTTTTATAATATACCCGTCTCACCTCTTTTTTTTCAGGTATTTTTTCCGCCGCAATCTTTTTAGCTACATTTTTTATTTTAGCCGGTTTGCTTTTTGTTGAAGAGTTTAAATCCCGGTGAATAATTAGTGGATCAGGAAGGGTCTTTTCAACAATTGCTTTTTCCGTTTCGGCCTCTTCAATCTTTAGTTTTTCGGGTACCGGTTCTTTAACTTTCGTTTTTTCAGGTCTTGTTTCTTCATCTTTCGGTTTTTCGGCTCTTGGTTTTTTAGCTCTCAGTTTTTCGATTCTTGGTTTTTCGACTCTCAGTTTTTCAGGTTTCAGCTTTTTAACTTTCTGATCTGCAGCTTCCTTTTTTTTAATTTCAAGCATTTCAGATTTTGGTTCTATAATTTCTGATTTTTCAGGCTCTACTTTTTCAACCCCCGTTTTTTGAGCAGTTGATTTTTCAATTTTATGTTTTTTAATTTCTTTTTTTGAATTCTTTTTTAAGAAAAAATAGATGCCGCTTATTTCAGGCAAAACAGAAAGCAGCTGTTCATCCGGGTCGACAATTATATGTGAAGAAATGCTTTTTCCTAAATTTTTAACTGCCTCTATACCGGCATTAAGCGCAGCTTCAACAGATTCCTTTTCACCGATAATCTTTATTGTAATCGAACCGGGAGAAAGGACTTCTTTTCCTAATAGAATAATATTAGAAATCCCTGCCATAACATTTGAAGCTTCAATAGCCCCATAGAAGCTGTCAGTTTCTATAAATCCTAATGCAGCCGGCATAATGTACTCCGGGATAATAATAATTCACTAAAATATAATTCTATTTCTTAAAATAATGAAAATAATTAAACCATGCCTAAATAAAATTTGTGGAATGTTGGAATTTTGGAACAGCGGAATTATGGAATAATGAAGTTATGAAATAGCAGCAGATATTCTTAAAATTATAATATTCCACTACTCCATTACTCCCAATACTCCATTTTTCCATCACTCCCTCTTATCATCCAAATACTCCTGTAAAATTATTGCAGCCGAATTTTGATCCAGCAGACCTTTATCTCTTCTTTTAGATTTTTTTGCTACCGATTTTACAATGATCTGCTTTGCCATCACAGAGGTATAACTTTCATCCCATAAAATAATTTCCAGGTGAAACTTCATAGTTAATTTTTTCTTAAATTCCAAAACGTTTCCGGTAATATCCTTTTCTACCTGATTATTTTTTACGGGATACCCTAGAATAATTTTATTCACATTCTTTTCTTCAATAACGGATTTCAAATTATCCCAGAGAGAAGTATCGTTTAAAATAGTTTTATACGGGTAGGAAAAAATAAAAAGCGGATCGGTTAAAGCAAGCCCAATCCTTTTTAAGCCGAAATCTATTCCGAGTATTCTATTTTCCTCTTTCAAAATTAAGCGCTTTCAAATCTTTCTACGGAAAAGACAGACTTTACTTTTTTAAGGCGCTCCATAACCCTGGAAAGATGATCAAGGTTGTGAACATAAAGAGTTACACTCCCTTCGAAAGTAGAATTATTGGTATTAATATTTATAGATTTAATATTAGTGTTCTGGTAAGAAACAATAGCATGAGAAATTTCATTAAGTAAACCGGGTGCATCTTCTCCCATAACTGTAATCCCGGCAACGAACAACGAGCTTTCATTCTGCGGCCACTGGACAGGCACCAACTTACTTTCATCCCTCATAGAAAGATTCAGCAGGTTAGTGCAGGTCTTCCTGTGGATTTTTATTCCTTCCCCGACAGTTATATATCCGATTACGGGATCCCCGGGAATAGGATTGCAGCATTTTGCATAAGAATATAAAATTCCGTATTGTTTCCCGTCAACTAAAACACCGCCGGCATCTTTCCTTGCAATGTTTGCAAAATTCTCAAACTCAAGCACCTGCGTTTTTTCTTCTTTTATATCTTTTTCTTGAGTTGCTGTTAATACTTCTTCAAGGTTTAATTTGCCTTGAGCAATTGCACTGTAAAACTGCTTATTGTTATCAAACTTAAGACTTGAGGCAAGCTTGGCTACATCATTTGAAGTAAATTCCAGCTTAAACTTTTTAATTCTTTTTTCCCAAATTTCTTTCCCGGAGCTTACAATATCTTCTTCTTCTTTATTTAGAAACTTTCTTATTGCCGATTGAGCTTTGTGTGTAGTAACGAATTTTAACCAGTTTTTATTGGGATGCTGATTTTTGGAAGAAATGATCTCAACCTGGTCGCCGCTATGAAGTATGGTATCTAAAGGAACGATCTTGCCGTTTACTTTTGCCCCAATGCAATGATGCCCGACTTTACTATGTATCTCAAATGCAAAATCTACCGGTGTTGAATTTACAGGCAGACGTCTTAAATCTCCTTTAGGAGTAAAAACATAAATTTCATCCTGGTAAAGATTTAATTTAAAGGATTCCAAAAGGTCTTTTCTTGTTTCTTCCCTAGTAGCATTTTCAAAAATATCTCTAATCCAGTTAACCCAATTATCAAGATTTTTATCTGCAGCACTTTTATTTTCTTTATAACGCCAATGAGCGGCAACACCTTTCTCGGCTACTTCATGCATTTTCTTTGTTCGTATTTGAACTTCGACTAATCTTCCTTCAGGTCCGACAACAGTAGTATGAATCGATTGGTAATTATTTGTTTTGGGAATAGAGACATAATCTTTAAACCTGTCGGGTACAGGCAGGTACATTTGATTAACAATTCCTAAAGTAGTATAGCAGTCATTTGTATTTTCAGTATCAAGGATTATCCTGATAGCAAAAAGATCATAAATTTCTTCAAACGGTTTATTACGCCTTACCATTTTCCTGTAAATAGAATAAAGATGTTTCGGACGTCCGCTTATCTCGTATTTTAAATTATAGCCGTCAAGTTTTACAAGTAAAGGTTCGGTAAATTTTTTAATATAAGCTTCCCTTTCTTTCCTTTTACCCTGAATCTTTTTTGCAATCTCCTCGTAGGCTTCACGGTTTAAGTATTTAAATGAAAGATTTTCAAGCTCCCATTTTACTCTTCCTAAGCCGAAGCGGTTGGCAAACGGGGCATAAATTTCGAGAGTTTCCTGAGCAATTCTCCTTTGCTTTTCAGGGTTCACAAACTCAAGTGTTCTCATGTTGTGGAGCCTGTCTGCAAACTTTACAAGAATTACTCTTACATCTTTAACCATTGAAAGAAGGAGCTTACGGTAATTTTCAGCCTGTGTTATTTCCTGTCCCTTAAATATCCCGCTTATCTTTGTAACGCCATCGACAATTTCGGCAACTTCATTCCCGAATTCTTTTGCCAGTATATTAAGATCAAATTCCGTATCTTCAACTACATCATGGAGCAGGGTACTGGCAACGGTAACATCGTCAAGGGGAAGTTCCTTAGCTACGATCATGGCAACTTCAAACGGGTGAGTAAAATATGGCTCACCGGAGGCACGCAGATCGTTTTTATGCGCTTCCATAGCAAACTCAAAGCTCTTTGTTATGAGATTTTCATTTACTGCCGGGAGATGCTTCCGGCAGGCGTGCTATGAGATCGCTAAGCATTTTCTTATTTGTCGCTGCCAGGTTCATAAAACTTCCAGTTTTCCTTCTCCATTAATTTAACTTATTTACCTGACTAGTTAAAGACACTGAATGAGGATGTATAATAATTGAGAAATGTTAAGATAACATGATCCGGATGCCGGATGCCGGATTTTATAAAGAATCCGGGCTCAGGTATCCGGAATCATAATATGACATCATCTGGCTTTTCCCATCTCATTCAAAATCTTCTTCCGCAATTCCTTTACTCTTTCTATCCTCCTGTCAAGCCTGTCTTTATTCAATGAAGAAGAATAATCAATGGTTAATATTTCATTGCATATAGTCAAGGCTTTATTGAATTCTCCCATTTGTTCATATTGCTGAGCTATTAAATGCTTAAGAAGTATCTCATGAAATTTACTTAATTCATTTATTTTCAAATAAGAATCCAGGATTTCATAATATATCTTTACTGCATTTTTTTTATCGATTTCTTCATAAGCCCTTGCCAATGCCCATTTAAAGAAACGGCTGTCAGGGTATTTTTCCAATACAGAATTTGAAAGTTTGATAACATCACTATACTTTTTCTGATCAATATATATCCATTGAAGAGAGTGGACGGCTAAATAATTATTGTATCCCGGATTATTCACTGCTTTCATTAAGTATTTCATTCCTTCTTCACTATCATCATTAATAAACGGGAGCGATTTTAAAAATTCGGTTTTCCTGCTTTTCCAGTACTCAAAATTTCCAATAGCCGTATATGCATCATAAAACAAGGAATCTCTTTGAAGGCATTTCTTAAAATCTTTAACAGCATCAAATCCATTGGATACGGCTGAAAACCAATTTCTATTTAACGCCCGATAATAAGCATAATAACCTTTAGACAAAGCGGCGAAATAAATGTTCCAGACATTATTATCATCATTATCAAGCAGGGAATCTGCTTTATCGATGGCGCTATTTAGGTTTTTGCTGATTAATTCATCATTAAACTGCCTGTTAAAATCATACGATTTTGCGATCTCTTCAGCAGCCAGATAGATTTTACCAAGCGGAAGTTCAGGATAGTTATCATTCAGCTCTTTAAAAGCATTTTCAGCCAGCTGATATTTTTGGTTTATGATAAGATCGATTCCCCTGTTTAACAGACTATCGACTGCTGCATCAGGATACTTTTGACAATATAAAAATGCCGGAAAGAATATAAGAAAAAACAGGAAGGAATGAGGTTTACAAAGTACCAAATGTTCTATCTCCAGCGTCGCCTAAACCCGGAAGGATGTATCCCTTTTTATTCAGTTCCCTGTCCAGTGCAGCCGAGTAGACTTTAACATCGGGATGATCATGCTGTAATTTTCGCAGTCCTTCAGGTGCCGCAACAAGACATGCAAATGTACAATCTTTAGCTCCTTTATTTTTCAAATATTTAATAGCTTCTGAACCACTCCCTCCTGTTGCAAGCATTGGATCAAGAAGAATAACTTTTGATTTATCTATGCCGCGGGGAGTTTTATAATAATATTCAACCGGCTGCAATGTTTCTTCATCACGCTGCAACCCTATATGCCCGACTTTAGCTTCGGGGATAACTTCTAAAAATCCGTTTACCATCCCTAGGCCTGCTCTTAGAACCGGGACAAGAACAATGCTCTGATTCAGTTTAAAACCTGATGTTTTCTCCAAAGGAGTTTCGATTTTGATCCCGGAAATTTCAAAATCTTTGCTCATCTCAACAGCCAGGATAATTGAGATTCTTTTCACAACCTCCCTGAATAATTCCGGAGGTGTCGAAACTTCCCTTAAAATTGTAATATCCCGTTTTACAAGCGGGTGATCAATAAGATTAAAGCTTTTGTTCATCTTTATATTGTTTTATTGCTGTATTGTTAAATTGCTTAATTAATCAATTTCTAATTTTTAATTCCTTTATTTATTTTTAAAGCTCAATGTTATGGGGACGCCGCTAAACCCGAAATGTTTTCTTATTAATTTTTCCAGGAAACGTTTATAATGTTCGGCAACATCTTTGGGATAATTTAAAAAAAAGAGGAAGACAGGATAATTTTTTCCAACCTGTGTTATATATTTAATTTTAACCTCCTTACCGGTAGAAGTTGACGGCGGAGGAGATCTTTCTATCTCCGGCAATAATGTATCATTCAATTCACTTGTCGGTATATTCTTTTTCCTTTCCTCGTTAACAGAGAGGGCAAGATCAATAAGCTTATAAATTCTCTGCTTGGTTTTTGCAGAAATAAAAATAACAGGGACATAATCGATCGAACCGGTTTTGTACTTTATTTCATCTTCAAATTTCTTAGCAGTGTTTGTATCTTTTTCAATTAAATCCCATTTATTAATTGCTAAGATTATACCTTTTCTCCATCTTACCGCTTCATCAATAATTTTTTGATCCTGTTTTTCAAGCCCGTACTTTGCATCAATCATAACAACCGCTACATCACATTCTCCAATTGCTTTTAATGATCTCACTGTAGAATAAAACTCGATACTCTCTTCAACCTTTTTCTTTTTACGGAGACCGGCTGTATCGATTAAAACAATTTCCTGTTTATAATATTTCAAAATAGAATCAAGACTATCGCGGGTTGTTCCCGGGATCTCAGTAACTATACTCCGATCGTAACCGAGTAAAGAATTTGTTAATGACGATTTTCCTACATTGGGACGGCCTACTACGGCAATTTTTAATCTCTTATCTTTGTTTTCTTCATCAACCTGACTAACCGGGAAATCCGCAGTTAGGTCATCCAGGAGATCGCCTATTTTTCTGCCGCCCAAAGCAGAGATGTCATAAAGCTTTTTAACACCTAACTTGTAAAACTCTGCCGCCGCAGATTCAAAATTTTCCGAATCAACTTTATTTACCAGCAGGAGGAAATCTTTATCAGCGGTTCTCAGTAAATCGGAAATTTCAATATCCACAGGATTTATACCTGCTCTAACATCGACCATAAAGAGGATTGCATCGGCTTCGGATATTGCTATTTCGACCTGCTCCCGTATTGCAGTTTCGAACAGCTCAATTGAGTTAGGGACATAACCGCCGGTATCAATTAATGTGAATTCTTTACCTGTCCATTCTACTTCACCGTAGTTTCTGTCCCTTGTTACACCGCTTATATCATCAACAATAGCTTCCCTTTTGCCAACCAGCCTGTTAAAGAAAGTTGATTTTCCAACATTCGGTCTTCCAACAATTACAACCAAAGGAGTTTTCATATAAAAAAGAAAAAATGATTTTTTCTAATTGCAAGTCCTAACCTTACTCTTAATCCAATCATAGTAATTTTAAGATTTGATTAAGAAACTATAAGCTGCAAAATAATAAAATAAAAGCGATATCATAAATTAATGATATCGCTTGAGAAATGATAATAAGTTGAAAATCAAAAGTAAAAAGTCAAAACGTTATTTTTCAAAGATACTGCCGTTTAGTAAATGGTTAAAAATTATATTTTACAATAATTGTCGGGATCAAAAAGGATCTGTCGGCAACGTTAAGAGTCTGTACCCTTGCATTAAAAGCAATATCTTTATTGAACCTGACAGCGGACCAGACACCGTCCAGCGCGCTTAAGAAATGATTTAAATAAATTCCAATTACAGCAGTTTCAGCAGTGTTATAATAACTATTGGCATTGCCGCGCATTACGGAATAGGATTTCATTTGCTCCGGGACATCATGCGGATCGCTGTCTTCCGGGTTGAATTGAGCCCAGCCGGGACTGTATTGATGGTACTTACCGATTAACTCGTAGTACTGCTGTTCTCCATGCACAGGCAGCTGATGTGTAAATCCATATCCGTTAGAACCAACCTGGCTTTCATAATAATTCAGTTCAGCAAAATTGACCCGCTGCCATGGTGGTAAATTCTGATCAGTGCTAGTAAAGATATCGCTCCGCATTTTATTTGCGTCTACGTCGGTTAAACCTAATACGTCTTTGTTTTGAATCATCCAATCTGCATATTTAACAACACTCCAGTCCTGATCTGCATAATTTTGAAATTCATTAGTCTGGCTGTTTCCTTTATTATTATAAATAATGGCTGTAGTAACAACCGCCGCTTCGATTGCGATAAAAATCCCGGCTTTCAAATAACTTTCCGAATAAAACTCACCGGCACCGGGAAGAACTAAAGAAAAAAGCCCGGCTAGCAAGGGGGACTTTTTTCCTCTTCCGGATTCGGATTGAAATTGTACAGCAGAAAAGGCAGGTGTCTGCTCTGCAGTACTATTCTGATTGAATAAAAACCTTGAGTCAATTTGCAGATTGCCTGATAATGTTTTTTCTGTTTGAGCTCCGGCAGGGATAATTAATATTACCGTTAGAATTAAGACAAATACATTTTTCATTATTGAACACCTAAAATTGTGAAATTTTAATTGTCTAAACTGCTCAATTATTTAATTGTCAAAATGCTTTGTAATTAAACCTATAAACAATTTAACAATTTGCTTATATATCAAATCCGAATAAAATTCCGCCGTAAAAACGCCACTCTTTCCCGTAAGTTATATTTTCATTATTTACTATACGGGTAAATTTATCGAAGCCGTAAGAAGCATTGAAGAAAACGCTTGTCGGGAAAAGATAAAAAGAATTCAGCTGAAAACGAATCTCTGCCCCGGCTCCTTTTTTAAATGTTTTTAAGCTTGGCATATTCCCGTTCCAGGCGTTCCCCAAGTCTCCATAAACGGAGAAGAAAATTTTATCGAGATAGAGATGCCCGGCTCGCATATCAATATTACGGAACAGCGGGAACCGGTAAGTTAAGTTCAGCCAGCCGACTTCATTCCCGGATATTGCATAGAATGGGTAGGCTTTCATTCCAATTAAACCGCCAAGATAGAAATCAAAAAAATCGGGTACGGCAGGGCCTAAAATGGAGCCTATTCTTAATTGTGTAGTCAGAGTATGATCATACCATAACGGGAAATGGATTTTAGTATTTAATTCTACCCTATGAAAATTGAAATGATTATAGTCAGGTTTTAAGAAACCGGCATCCGCACTATATTTTCCTTCATTATTATACCTGTTCATTTCATAATTATATTGAAGTGTAAGCTCGGTACCGACAGGATTAATATCAGCATCTTTATACGGCAGCAAGGCTTCAAAAGAATACTTTGCCTGGAAATTATTCCCGATTAAATAAGTATCGTTAAATGTTGGATTCAGCTGCGGACCGTTAGGCGTAGGGTAAATAAAATCACCGATAGTTGCAGTATACTTACTATATATATACCTGAGTTCAAGATCACTTCCTCTTGTGAATATTCTGTGTTTTGCAGCTAAATCAACTTCAAAAAGATTATAACTAACATCAGTAGGAATTTTAACGTCATAATGGACTACATTGCCGACTGTATCCGCACCAAAAAGAACGTTAGAGTTTGTTTTACGGGTTATATTATAAAGCTCAAGTGAAAGTTCAGGCTTAAGACCAAGATCAATAAGCAAGGGTAATTTATTCCTGTATTCAAAGGTTAAAAACAAATCCCTTTCCAGCCTGGAATTTATTGCAGCACCTGCAAAAATAGAATACCTGTCGAGCATATCGGTTGAAGAAACAAACAATCCGGGTTTTATCCTTTGGAAAAAACCGTTTGCTGTATTATAATTATCAAAACGTATTAGCGGGTAAAATGTAAGCTTTGAAAAGACGCCCTTATATTTTTCTTCTTTATAATCAGGGGTCTCATAATCATTATAGTGTTTTAACCTGTCCAAGTTGAATTTAACAAGATCACCTTTCGGTTTATCTTGATTTAAAGGAGGATCATTTGTCCATACATAATCGAAACCAGGTTTAACCTTACTTTGTTCTTCAGCAGTTATTTTGAAAATCTTAAAACCGGCTGATGTATAGCCTGAATAGAGGATATCCCCGTTACTTGAAACATCCGGCATAAAAGCACCGCCGATTACATTTGTCAGCTGTTTAGTTTTACCGGTTTCCGTGTTTAAAGAATAGATATTGAAAATCCCTGTTCTATCCGAAGAAAAGACCAGGTTTCCGTTTTTATCGAAGACCGGGTTCCTGTCATCGCTGTCCAACGAAATTATTTTTTGATAATTACTGCCGTCGATATCGATCCTGGCAACATCCCTGGACTCCCGGTAAGAATAATCGAACACAATAAACTTATCATCGTTAGAGAATTTCGGATTATAAACCTGCTCCCCGTTTTCAAACGTAGTAAGATGTTTAAAGTTTTTCCCGTTTACATCTACCATCCCCAGATTTGTAGTTCCATCTTTTTCAAACAAAAAGACTATCTTGGTTCCATCATGAGAAACATCCGGCTGATTAGCTCTCAAGTCATATGTCAATCTTGTTTCATCATCTTTGTCAATATCATAGCTGTACAGGTCATGAACGTTATACCAGTTAGGATTATCTTCCGATAACTTGGAATAGATAATTTTATTTGTTCCGGTAATCCATCCAACCGTAGAACGGACATTGGATACAAGAAGCTTTTCTTTTTTAGAAGCAAAATCATAAAGATAAATTCCGGAGAGTCCGAAATAATCCGAATTTTTATTTGATATGTAAATAAATTTTGAACTGTCAGGAGAGAACACCGGGTAAAAATTGCCAAAACCCTCATTTACAATCTTATCCCCTTCCACAAGATTTTCTATCACCTTTGCAGATCTTTTCTTATAATCCTGAGTAATATAATCTTTCCACTCGTTATAAATTTCATTGCCGTCTTTTCCTAAAACATCTTCAAACGCAGCATCGATAGTGAAATTCGTTAACTTACCTAATGCATGGGTTATTTTCTCAATTTTATCTTCACCGTACTTCTGAGAGATATACCTGGTTAATGCAAAACCCTGGTTGTATACTGATTCGTTGCCGAGACTGGTTTTACCGAACACTCCCATTTCATTCCAGGTAAGTAAATTTCCAGCGAGAGCATAAGAGCGCAGAACCATGTCACGGTGAGTATCCCAATTATCATAATTAAATTCTTTCCGCATATACTGGGCTGTACCTTCTGCAAACCAGGCAGGCATATTTATAGTAGCAAGAGGATATGAAGCGATAAAATTCGGAAATCCGTAAAGAACATCGGGTCTTCTCTCATCTTCATAAGATAAAACCTGCAGGAAGATTGCAGGTAACGTTCGTGTAACTTTCATTGCAGCTTGAATCTGAACCATGTGGGTAGTTTCATGGCTGATTACATTCCTCAGCCAGTTATGCGCACCTCTCAAATCGAAATCCAGCGCGCTTGTCCATATTTCTATTTTATTATCGAAGAAGTAAGTCGCCCCGTTTGAATAGTCGTCAATATCTTTTATCACGTAATTAATGATACCTGGATCATAATCATAAAGTGAAGTTAAAGGACCAATTACCTCATCGGCAATTTTTGCTACCACCCTTGCAGTTCTATCGGCTCCCTTATGGAAATGCACCATGCAATGCTTCCCTTTAATAGTGTACCATTCAAGCTCGGGATGGAATTCTGTAAACTGTGCAAAAGAATTAAAACTAACTAATAGTACAAGAAATAAAATCCATGAAAATTTTCGCATAATCACTTAATTAAAACCATTTTATATGTTTGATTAAAATTGTTTGCTTTTAAAGAATAGAAATAAATACCCGAGCTTAAACCATTTGCATTAAATTTAACCTCGTGTTTTCCGGCTTTAACCGGTCCGTTTATTAAGATAGAAACTTCGTTGCCCAATACATCATATATTTTTAATTGAACATTATCATCCTTCGGCAGACTAAATCCTATTGTCGTTGAAGGGTTAAACGGATTTGGATAATTATGTTCCAGCTTATATTCCGAAGGGATCGAGCTAACATGCTGCTTTATACCTGCCGTAATATCGTATTTTATCTTTATAGAAGGATCACCAAAAATATTATATTCTTTTCTTTGACTTGAACTGCTATTATTTATTACAGAAGACACAACTTGACCTAAAGAAAGATGCTGGGATGAATATAAAGATTTGGTATAATCCTGAATTAAATGAGAACCATCAATTGCATACACTGCACCTACAGTATTGAATCCTGCTACGGCACCGTCTTCTTTAAATAACATTTGATCAATTAAGCTGGTTGATGAAGGGCCTGAAAAACTATTTTTCGCAAGGAAATTTATAAAGAAATATTTTTCACCGTTGTTAATTGACCCTACATCATTTAATGTAAATAGTCTTTCATTTGTAAATAGGGAATCATTACCATGCCCTACGAAAAAGATAGAGCCTGCACCGCTATTATTAATAAAATTTAAAATGGAATCTTTGTTCCCGTAATATCTTGAAGTGTCAGCCTCAAAATAGTACTTCACATTAATTATAGGTGATAACTGCTTCCCTAATTGAAGCGATAAATCCTGCCATAAATTTCCGTCATTTCCGGAAGGTGTGGGGCCGTCATCAGATATAATCAAAGAATTTTGGTTCCAATTCTGAATAACCTGGCTGTTTTCATAATTTATAACTTTATTAAAATAATTTGTCAATTCAGAATCAGTTCGGGCAGCAATCCTTCCTACGTAGAAATCGGTATTTAAAGTATCGGGATCATTTAAATTAACAGAATAATAATAATCGCTTTTTGATGTATCACTATAACCGGGGATACTTAAAAATTTATAGTTCGGGATTTTAGATTGATCGCCGGCGAATAGAAAGTATTTCGGCCTTGGAACTTTCCAATATGTTCCTGCGAAACTAATAAAGTCCCTTAAATTGTCTTGTTTGGAAATTTCAGAACTGAATTGAGAATAAACCTGATCTGTAGAGATAACAATAATCTTAAATCCTTCTTCTTCTTTATGTACTTTAAAATTATTACACGAACTCATTAAACCTGGTGCAGAAATAATTACATAATCATACTGATTATTGTTGTCTTTTAAATTAATACTCTGTGCAAATAAAAACGGCGCAAAGAGAATTGCAAATAAACCGATTGAACGTCTCATGATAACCTCCCTAAATTATTTATTGAGAACTTCAACTAGATGGTATCAGAGACTTCATTCAGCTCCTATTTTATGATGGCAATTTTAATAATGTTTGATTCGGTTTTACCGCTGCTTCCGGTTGCTTCGATCCTTGCAAGGTAAACACCGCTCTGAACATCGTTCACTTTCCAGGCTGTCTCATTATCCAATCCGCCTTTAGCATTATCATTTAATTCCGCAACAAAATCGCCAGCCAAATCAAAAATCTTAATATCTATTTTAGAATCCTCGGATACATAATAATGAATAAAAGTCTGGTTGTCATAAACCGGGTTCGGATAATTGTAAGCCCTGTCTTTCGGGAAAAATTCATTATCCACCGAGGTATTTTGGGCTGAATTTATAAATGAATTATTAAGACTGTTTCCATTCTCTTCACCCCAAAAGATACTACCTTCAGCTGCTCCAATTGTCCAGGCGGAAAAATTATTTTTATTATTAATAGCAGCCATTGATATTTTGCCGTTATTCTCAAATAAGGCCGGAACCGAGCTCAATTCTGATCCTGCAGAAAACGGGAAACCATCAACTATTTTTCCTGTTGCACCATCGAGGGCAAAAATTCTTCCGTCTTTAGTTACGGCAATTATCTCGGAATTTTTATTACCTGAAAAATCTGCTGTTAAAGGAGTGCCTGTAAAACCGATTCCCAGCGGATCCAGGAAAGGGAAATTGTCGGCGTTTACTCCATTTAAATTTTTAGCTTCGATTTTATTCCCGTTAGTTATTATGATATAGTTATCACCATCTTGTTTTAAATCCGCCATGGAAAATGAGACAGTATCCTGGTAAGTAAAACTTGCTGTCTCTTTTCCGCCTAAGATTAAATAAATAGTATTATTTAAATTTAATACTGAAATATAATTCCCATCCTTATTACGGGTTAAGGCTAAATTTTGTGAAATGTTTTGCGGACTTGAACTGAATTTGAAAGAATTCCCGTCCTTATCAATCAGCTGTGTAGAGGTTATAAATGAATAGTAATCATTATCTGCGGCTATCTCTTCTATTGGTTCTCCTGAAACCGTATTTGATGATAAAAGTTGAGGAGTGTCCTGGAATGAGCCTGTTGAATATTCTAAAATCTTCCCCCCTGCAGTACCAAGAAAAATTTTATATTGATTCGAATTATTTACTATAACAGGCGGAGATGTAATTTCTTCACCAACATTAATAGTATCAAGTTTCCGGGCTGAATTATCGTTCAAATAAAGATTTAAGGTAGTATTAGAAGCCCCGATTATATAATTAATATTGTTAACCGAGATTGATGCGGTTTTGTATTTGGAAAAATTCATAGCCGAATCAATCTTATTGCCATTATTATCAGCTATAAAAAGATTTGAACCGTTAAGAAGCGCAAACTTATTAGCGGAATAATTTGTCAATTTATTTTCAGCAGAAGAAAAATTAAGAGCCTGGGAGAACAACGGAGTAACAATTGAATCACCATAGTTCACTTTAAAGCTCATCTTATCGGCATAATCTGAAAAGTCTGAAATTGTAATTAAGCTGTAAGCCCCCGAATTTGTGATGCTGCCCGGTCTTGTATCTTTTCCGAATTTATTCTCATAAAAATTTGAAGGATTTGAAGAATACCAGAGGTCTTCAGGCGCACCTTCACCAACAACAATATCTCCAAATATATTCTGATACTCCTGGCCGATATCCTGTATCCCGTCAGCTTCAACCACACCTACCCCCCTATGCTGTATATCGGTATTGATCATATTATCTGCTAATTCGGCATTTATGATATTATCATCGATATGCCAGATGACAATTCCGTTCCCTGGGACAGCCCAATCAAATTCATCAACATCCACCACAACCCCTTTAAGCGAATCTGTTTCGAAACTATAAAAACCGGAAGTATCTTTTTCAAATACTTTTGTAAGAGTATCGCCGCCTAAAATATATTTTATCCTGGCACCGTCTTTATTAGCATCCCTAATTCTATTTTCGAGGAGATAATATTCGGAAGAATTTATGGGAACTTTTAAGATTGTTGTATCATTACCCGATGCAGCCACATTAGTAAACAAATTAATATTATAATTCCCCGGTTTTACCGAAACAGATTCGGCCCAGCCTAAGAATATCTTTTCCCAGGCAGAAGGTTCAGGGGGAAATAAACCATTATAAGCAAAAATAGCCTGACCATCCATTAAACCGAATCTGCCGATTGCACTTTTACCGGTTTGCGTATCAAAAAGGTCGGGCAAACCCAGGTAGCTTGCAATGCTTGATACAAGAAGTCCATTAATTGAAATTTGAATTAAAGCAACACCTGAAAGTGTAGATAATTCCCTGCTTTCGGTTTCGGGAATAATCATGCTGTTTGTAATATTAAATGTGCCGTTAGAAACCGGGAAACCTGTAAAATCACCGCCGTATATTTCCTTTAAGGTTTTCGAACTTAAATAGATAGAAGGGAGATCCCGTTCATCTCCGACACTGCCGGGAAGTGAAATATCCCTGCCTACGCCTGCATGGAATATTACAAAAATATCGTAATCTTTAAAATTAAAAGCCGGGTAATTTTGTGCTGTTTTAGTCCAGACTTCCCTGGAGAAATCGGCTAAAGAAGTGAAATTATTTGAATTTCCCGGGGGAGAATAATTTCTCATGGTTTTTGAAACTGAAAGTGTATCGGGCAAAACATAAAACGATATTTTTTGTTTCCCGTTAGAAGATTTCTCAAAATAATTCTTGGCAAACTGGAGGTGTGCATCAAAATATTGCTTATCATGAGGCAAAGGGTCAAGAATTGATAAGCCGTAATCTTGAGAATAGATTGATCCAAATCTGCCGTTTCCGAAAGTGGCTTCATCTTTATCTTCCTGGAAATTAACCATCACAGCAAGGATTTTTAACGTATCATTTCCGGAAGACAAATTCCGGGAATTAGAAGGAAACGGGTTTAATTTACCAATAAAGGTTTGGGCAGATAAACTGCCCAAACAAATTACAATGATAAAAAGGGAAAATATTTTCGACATTTATAATTAAATTCCTCGAGGTATCCCCATTGATTTTTGAGGAACTCCTCCCCATCCAATTATAACTGAAAATCTTAATGTATTCGACAGCGGGTGATTTTCGCCTCCTTTAAATACATCCGTGGAGATATAACTGAAATCAAAGCCATAAATATCATACCTGATACCGGCGCCGAAAGTGATAAATTTCCTATTGCCAAAACTCGGATCTTCATAGAAGAAACCTGTTCTTAAAGCAAACAAGAAATCACCCGGCGTTCCATACCAGTATTCAAGTCCCATGGAAGTAACAAAAGATCTTAGTACTTCACTAAAAGGCTTATCTGTCCATGATGTAAATATGGCCTGGTAAAATTCTTTAGAAGAAGAAGTATAAATACCTTTTGCACTATCAACGGGGGTTTTATCTATAAGAAGTCTGCTAAAATCCAGGGTATAAATTAATGAGTTAAATTCATCACCCATAAGCTGATAAGCAAACCCAAGCCTTATTTGAGTCGGGATAGGATCAGCTTGTGCTCTATCGATATAAGAAATCTTAGGTCCTAAATTACTTAAATTGGCACCAATACTAATTTTGCCGCCAATATCTTCATCAATAAAAGGAATAACTAGAGTCGCCGGTCTCCACATGCCAGCAATATCAAAACTGACAGATGTTGCTACACCTTTACCTTGTTCCTGGCCTGTAGGCTGATCCGATAAACGGCTATGAATTAACCTGAAATTAAAACCGACACCCCAATCAGGTGATAACTTGGTAGCATACCCGACTGTTAGTGCTGCATCAAAGGAGTGAAATGTTCCAATCGGATCGGGAGAATCTTCCCCGGTTCGAACAAATTCACCAAAATTCATATAAGTGATACTTGCAGTTACACTTCCTTTAAGATCTTCAATATACTGCCTGAAGGTAAAGTAATCGTAAAAAAGGTCCAGATTAAATTGCGGAAGCCAGTTACTGTGTGTAATACTTAATTCTGTACCGGACTGGAAAGCAACACCTGCCAGGGTTCCAAAATATAGCAGCAGAATTATCGGCAAGTCCGCCGCCGGATTCACCAACACCTCCGGCTCTCGAATCGGGAGCCAATTCAAGAAAAGGTACAGCAGCTTCACCTTGTGCATACACGACTTTATGAGCGAGCACAAACACCATGCTGACCAACATTAGCCTGAAAATTATTTTCATTTTATTGTTCCTCCAATAATGATTTATTTATTTAATCTTAAATAAAATCAATCCATATAATATAATCTTTATATATATATGAATTCAATGGTAAAAAAAGTTATCTTATCACGGCCAGCTTCCCTATTACATTTGTATTATACTTGCCGTCACTGGTCTTTACTATTAATTTATAAAAATAGGTTCCGTTAGCTATTACATTACCATCTTCATCTCTTCCATCCCAGGGCACCATTACATATTTCTCACTTATGTTATCTTTCTCTATCTCTTTTATTAATCTCCCGGCTATCGTGTAGATCTTGATCTTCAAATCAAGTAGTGAATTTAAATTCTGCTGGAAGGTGAAGGTGGTGTTTCTTGAAAAAGGGTTCGGGTAATTGTATACATCGTTTAATACCAGGTTATCACCGCTTACAACTGTAAAATATGCTGTCTTTGCCGAATAATTGTTAAATACATCCCAGGCTTTTACATCTATTTTATATTCCCCGGGAGATATATCATTAAATGTATAATTTATCTGACCCGATTTTCCTCCCGAATCTTTATCCCCGGTAAAATAATTTGTGAAATCTATCGGGCTGCTTATATTATCATTTAATATACCCTCAAGCTCATGACCTACTCCAGTTCCTGTGGTATTCAAACCTGTTTCATCCGATACATTTACTATCAATTTTGAATTTGGATTTATTAAATATGAATTGCTCGGAGAAGCTACATCAAAATAGATTTCCACATCAGGGCCCTTGCCGTCATTTACAACACTTGAATCTGTTCCGCCTACGATAATGTTATTTGTATATCCTAATCCGTCTACGTCTTGATTATAGAAATAAACTATTACCTTACCGTTTTCATTCTGATATGAAATATCCTTTGGTACAATAAAATTTGAACTGAAACGGCCATTGGTTACAGATACTCTTCCCCTGAATATTGTTCCTCCCTGAACTGTCATCGGATAACCGTTTAATTGGTCTAGTGCTACTTTTCTTTCGGAATCATAAACCGATATTATACCTTCACCGTTAAAATCATCCCAGACTGTATTATCAGTTTTTTTAATTACTCCCTCAATCCTTATATTACTTAAAGCTCTTATTTGAACTGCCGCGGCAAGAGTATCCCAGACGGAATTTAACAAAACATGCCCGTTTATCGAATCTATTAAAGCATCATATCGGGGTATTAACAACCTCAGTGCCGGGTCTCCAAAAAGCGTAAACTTCTGATCATTTGTTTCCGAACGTATAACTTTAGTTAAAAAGTATGCATCTCCTATTGTAATAGGTATATTTGAAGTATCTTTTGATTCAAGAAGATAGGAATAAAATGATATAGCTTAAGGCGGCATTATCTAGGAGAAATAGACCGGTCTTGTTGCAGAAAAGACACCGATTGCACCGCTGATTAGCTTTTAACAAAAGTAATTCACTCCCGCTTTGAACAGTAGTTTTATCATAATAACCGAATGTACATGATGCAACAGTAAGAAAAAAATATCTTGAATTATGGAGCCTTGGAATTGAACTGCTATTTTCAAACACAGTTTCATGAGCCCAGACATGTTCATTTCCATGCCCTACATAATGAACTATTAATGAACCATTATTCATAGCTGCTATAATTGCTTCATTAACCTCAGGTTTTGTTCTTCCTACACCTGTGATAACCGTGGGATATGCTGCAAGGTAGATCTTATTTATATTAAAAGAACCAGGGATAATATTATTGGCTAAATTCTCGGCTTGAGATGTATGAAGAGCCCCATCATTTTCACCAATCCCCGCGGGGCCGTCATCTGCAACTATAGTTATTAAATTGCGCCACAGGTTCCTATCGGTATTATTTTCATAACTTATTATTTTATCCACAGCTACCTGGGCATCTTCAAGCGATTGTATATTTATCCGTCCTATTGTAAGGTCTATTTTATTATCATTTCCATCAACCATTACATAATAATCATCCATCGGGTAGGAATATATCTCATTATATTTTATAGAAGTGGTAGGCACTGTTTCATATGGAGGAATAATATTATTATTACTTCCCTTCGATATTCTTATAATCATAATTTCCGTCTCCGAACAAAAGAACATACTTTGGTTTTACCGGCCAATTATCATATGCATATTTTATAAAATTCCTTATTCCAGATACATCTAACAATCCTCCCGAGAATTCATTATATATTTGATCTATATCCACCACAATCGAGGATAGTTTTTCCTTAGCTTGAGTTTCACGGTAATTCTTGAGCCTGTCTGCCTGGTCATTAAATGCTTTATCCGTTATGATTATATATTCTGCTCCGTCTGTTATTCCATGCAGATTCTGATTATTGATCTCTACCGGGTTTACAGGAGTTTTGAATTTATCATTTCCTACTGCAATATATTTTGAAACTTTACCAGCATTCTCATTTGACTGAAACTTGAATTCTCCTCCGCTTGGAGAGGTTGAACTGACAACTGTTTTAATATCCGCATAATCCGATATATCAAATACCTGGATATTTGAATTGGAAAATCCTGTTAGATCATATCCTATTACAGATGATGTATCTTTAGAGTAAAATATTAAACTGTCGTTTGCTGCTGCTAAATTTTTTTGATATGATATTTCAAAATAATCGAGATAAGCAGATGTGTTTGATGAACTGGAATTTACCTGGAACTTTAATAAACTCCTGTTATCAGGAAGATCCCCGGAATATCTGCGGTTCCGTTAAATTCATTAGCATGAGCATAATCAGATGCAGGTAAGATCAAAGTCCCTTGAAGCACTTTTGAGCAAAAATCTGGACAGAGTTTTCAAATAATTCAAGACCGAAATATAATTAGTTAGACACATTAACAATTCTGAATGAATAATTTATGGGATAACTTGATATTCTGCCGTCAAGCTTATTTGAGTATGTCTGCGATACTGTCGATGATGAAAATCCGTCTCCTAAGAAATACCTCCCGCTGGCAAATATATTGATTTCATCTTTCTCCCAGTCTGCAAAGGCTTGGGTGGATACCTGGTTATAAACATTTGATGAATTTAAGCTTGCCTTGTTTTCAGCTCTCTTCCCAGCAACTCCTCCCGAGGTAATAAAGTAGTAATTATGGTCTGAATATAAATTAAAGTTCCTCTTTATCTTTTTTGAGACTGTATCGTAATCCCAGAAATCATTACCTCTTCCATAAAACAGCACATAGTCCCCTTCATCAAATTTACCGTCTTCTTCTCCTTTTACTACTATGGCATTCTCCTGCAAATCCGGCGGATAAGGAGTGTTTACATTCTCCGGAAGCATCTTTCCGCCATTATTATATATCTTTATCGTTTGAGGGTCTACCGTATTGGCATCTATTCCGAATGCCGAGAGCATCGTCCGGGTGATTTTATACATCCCCTCTCCGGCGGGAGCTTCAAATTTTACCCACTTTCCTGTGCTTAGGACACTATTTATTATATTACTGCTTTTCCTTAATCTGCTGCCGGCGGCATCCTTCGACCAATAACGGGCTATATTATAATTTATCATTCCGCCTGATAGAAAATTATCACGCGGGGCCCGGGATATCTTTTGATTTGATGAAAATTTAACTTCAAATACTATCTGTGTATATATCTTTATTTTATTCCGGGAAGCTGTGTATGATACCGGGGAGATTACAAGGGTTTGGACAGGGATTCCCCTTACTATTCCATAGTCACCAAAACCTACCAGTTCATCCTTATCCTCATAGCTGTTATAACCGGTATTTACTTCATATACAAAATCATTTAATCCCTTGTCTTTTATCATCTTCGGCTTTGGAATTACCCTGCCGTTTATTTCCTTGGATGCTGTATTCAATACTCTTATCGTATTGCCGAATTCCGAGGGGACTCCTACATTTAATCCTCTCTTTGGAAGGGCCGGCATTCCCCATTCCTCCGGTTTTGTATAATAGCCTTCGATTAGGTTTATTTTTATATAATCTTCATTGTTTATTTTTATATGGCTGGTATCACCGTAATGGGGTGTATATTCTATTACTATGGAATTCCTGCCGGATGAAAGTACATTTATTTCATTTTGGCCGAAGACAATGACCGGGATGAAGAGTAGTACGAATAGTGTTGTAGAGATTTTGCTGTTCATGCAACAGTTAAAATATTATTGCTTAACTATTATATAAATTTGAAATTATTAATTTGGAATATCCTAGTAGCAAAAATCTCTAATAAATTCTCCCTTAGATTTATTACTTAATTTAGCAAAGAGAAGATACAAGAATCAAGTCAATTGCAAATTCTTAAAATTTGAATCTTTAATTTAAGGAATAACAATCATAATGCCAATTTTCCCGGGAATAATTCATATTTTAAAAATCAATGTTTTAAAGACTTTTCTTGCAACTAAGAATTATTACGTGAAAATATTACAAATGAGATTTATTTCCCCGTTCTTATTTTACAATCCCTAAGTATATATGAATTCAATGGTAAAAAAAGTTATCTTATCACGGCCAGCTTCCCTATTACATTTGTATTATACTTGCCGTCACTGGTCTTTACTATTAATTTATAAAAATAGGTTCCGTTAGCTATTACATTACCATCTTCATCTCTTCCATCCCAGGGCACCATTACATATTTCTCACTTATGTTATCTTTCTCTATCTCTTTTATTAATCTCCCGGCTATCGTGTAGATCTTGATCTTCAAATCAAGTAGTGAATTTAAATTCTGCTGGAAGGTGAAGGTGGTGTTTCTTGAAAAAGGGTTCGGGTAATTGTATACATCGTTTAATACCAGGTTATCACCGCTTACAACTGTAAAATATGCTGTCTTTGCCGAATAATTGTTAAATACATCCCAGGCTTTTACATCTATTTTATATTCCCCGGGAGATATATCATTAAATGTATAATTTATCTGACCCGATTTTCCTCCCGAATCTTTATCCCCGGTAAAATAATTTGTGAAATCTATCGGGCTGCTTATATTATCATTTAATATACCCTCAAGCTCATGACCTACTCCAGTTCCTGTGGTATTCAAACCTGTTTCATCCGATACATTTACTATCAATTTTGAATTTGGATTTATTAAATATGAATTGCTCGGAGAAGCTACATCAAAATAGATTTCCACATCAGGCCCTTGCCGTCATTTACAACACTTGAATCTGTTCCGCCTACGATAATGTT
>CAVUCR010000004.1:0-172460 GCA_963739895.1 uncultured Ignavibacteria bacterium
TATTCTGGAGGGCACTGTCCGGATTAATTACCGTCTGCGCAGCATATTCCGGCAGAATATTAAAAAACATTAGAAAAGTAAACAATATTATTCCTTTATTAAATAATTTCATATAGTATTCCTTAATCCATTCTTTTCTTAGAATTATTAAAAATTATTTGTTGTGTATTTTTATTTAAACTTAACTTCGATTTTTAAACAGCAAAAGGTGCTATTCCGGCAGTTATAATGGCTGATTGCGACATTAATCCCTTCCTTTTATTATTTCTTATTTGATTCATACATATAACAAATAGAAACTAAAAATTTGGACATTCAACATTTTTTTATTCTTGTACCTGTTTAGCTATAAATACTCCATTTAATAGGGATAATACAGCACTAAAGTCATCAATAACTTTCTACCTAAATTTTATTCACCCTTAAGATTATTTTTTTATTGATGCAGAAGTGTAGTTATCCTTACACTTTTCTACAGCGCATTTGCTGAAATAATGTTTGATAAGATTAACTGGTTGAGCAGAAGATGTGTTACCGTTAAAGTCTGCTCGTATAATCGGGAACCTGTTCCGCAAATATAATGAAATAGAATTAAAATAAATATTAAGTTAAAAATTTTTTTAATTTCTTGGTTTAATTATGTCAACAAACATAATTGCATACATGATGAATTATTAAACCTCAATTTAATTTTCCAATTTTATTTTGAAACTGCGAACCAAAACTTTTAAATCAAATTAAGTCCATTTTTATTTTTGATTTCTATCACACTAAATATATCGACGTATATCTATTGCTTTCATTCTTATTTCTTATTATTAATAGTTAAAACTAACTAAGGAAAATCAGATATAAAAAACAATAAATTTTAATCAATATTTTTTGCCTCATCTTAACACGAAAAAGTTATCATGATAAAGAAATCCTCAAATATTAAACCGGTCGAAAATATTAAAGTTATTGGTTTTAAAAATTCAAAAGAATGGAATGACTGGTTATCTATAAATCATTCGGATTCAAGCGGCATCTGGATGAGGTTTTATAAAAAGGACTCCGGCATTAAATCAATTACACATAATGAAGCATTGGACGAAGCTCTATGCTACGGTTGGATAGATGGACAGCTTAAAGGGTATGATGAAAAATCATGGCTGCAAAAGTTTACACCACGAAGAGCAAAAAGCATTTGGTCTAAAAGAAATATTGAACTAGCTGAAAAAATGATAAAGCTAGGCAAAATGAAACCGCCAGGCTTAAAAGAAATAAAGGAAGCTAAAAAAGACGGGAGGTGGGAAAAAGCATATGATTCTCCTTCAAATATGATCGTGCCTGATGATTTTATGAAAGAGTTATCCAAAGATAAAAATGCAATGAAATTCTTCAATTCATTAAATAAAGCCAATAAGTATGCTGTTGCCTGGCGTTTACAAACAGCCAAGAAACCTGAAACAAGAGATAAGCGAATGAAAAATATACTCGGTATGCTTTCAAAGGGTGAAAAATTTCATTAATAATAACTTTGATTTTTTAATACCGAATTTGATTTATAGTTCCTTTGAGTTTAGAAGGAGAAAATATGGATAAGCAGCCATTATTATTAATCACCGGGGCTTCTAAAGGCATAGGGGCAAGTTTGGCAGTAGCCGCTTCAAAGAAATTTCGTTTGGCATTAAATTTCAGAAATGATGCTGCAGCTATGAACGAAGTCATTAGGATTATTAAATCGAATGGCGGAATTGTTAATTCTTACAGGACAGATATATCAGATGAAGAGCAGGTACAGAAAATGTTCGAGAATATTCGTAGTGATTTTGGACCGGTTTCTCATCTTGTAAACAATGCAGGTATACTAGGTAAAAGATCGGACTTTCTATCAATTACCAATAAAAGATTCGAAAAAATATTTGCGACTAACATGTATGGTACTATTAACTGTATAAGATATGCCGTCCCTCAAATGAAAGAATATCCAAATGAAACTAACAGATGTATAATAAATGTTTCCTCCGGTGCCGCAAAGATTGGTTCCCCGAATAATTATATCGATTATGCAATGAGCAAAAAGCTGCGATTGAAATATTAACTATTGGATTATCCCGCGAGCTTGCACCATATAACATCAGGGTAAATACCGTTAGACCTGGATTCATCGATACTGATATTCATGAAAATAAGAATAAGCGGCTAAAAGAGGTCTTAAACAGCATACCACAAAAAAGAATTGGAAAACCAATTGAAGTTGCTAATGGAATAATGTGGCTTTTATCGAACGAAGCATCTTATGCAACTGGAACTTTTTTAGATATTACAGGTGGTAAATAACAAATAAACAGGGTGTGATTTCGGCAACATTACGGGTTGATTACGACATTTCTATAATTTAACTTCCCATCTAAATATCTAAAAAAAACCGTATATATGCTTTATGAAACACATAACAATCATAGTTACAAAAGGAGCTATTTTAGGGAATATCGAGGGACCGCGGCAAGTATTTACCGAAGTGAATGAGCTTATGGCAAGTATGGGCAAATCACCTTTTTTCAAAGTTCAGCTGGCAGGTCTTTCCAGCGAGAGCCAGCTAAATGACGGCTTGTATACAATTGCAACTGATTCGATAACTGATATTAAAACAACAGATTTGATAATTATACCTGCAATGTATGGAAATTTAAAAAAAGCGGTAAATGATAACCATGATTTTATTCCCTGGATAATAAAACAATATAAAGCCGGTGCGGAAATTGCCAGTCTCTGTCTTGGTGCATTTTTACTAGCTTCAACCGGTTTATTGAAAGGAAGAAAGTGTGCTACTCATTGGCTGGCGGCAAATGAATTTAGGAAAACTTTCCCGGATATAAATTTAGTAGAAGATAAAATCATAACTGATGAACAAGGAATTTATTCAAGCGGCGGAGCTTATTCTTCTTTAAACCTTATAATTTACCTGGTTGAAAAATTTGCAGGAAGAGAAACTGCCGTTTTTTGTTCCAAAGCATTCCAGATTGATATTCAGCGCGACAGCCAATCTCCATTTATGATATTCATCGGGCAGAAAGAACATGAAGATGAATCAATTAAAAAAGCACAGGAATATATCGAGAGTAATTTCCAGAATAAAATTACAGTAGATCAGCTGGCCTCTATGCTTGCCATCAGCCGTAGAAACCTGGAGCGAAGGTTCAAAAAAGCTACTGCTAATACTGTCGTAGAATATATTCAGAGAGTAAAAATTGAGGCGGCAAAAATGAGTCTAGAATCTTCCCGGGAAAATGTAAGTGAAGTAATGTATAAGATCGGTTATTCTGATCCCAAAGCTTTCCGTGTTACTTTTAAAAGAATTACAGGTTTATCTCCTATTCAATACAGGAATAAGTACAATAGGGAATTAGCAGCCTAAAATATTTGATTAGTTGTGTGAACGAATTTAAAATGAAAATTGAAAAGTATACTCCTTCTGAATTATTAAAACCGTTTATTAAATCTTTTTTAATTATTGAAAGTGAAGACGGAAATATAAATAGAACACTCCCCGATACATCTGTTGTTCTGGCTTTCAGATATAAAGGTATGATATATGAGGGGAAAGAAAGCAAAAACATATTACCGCCGTCGGTAATTTCCGGGATTAAAGGCTCTGTAAATTTTTTCAATTACTATAAGGAAACTGCGGCACTTCTTACTTTATTTAAAGAAGGCGGGGCATCGGCATTTTTTAATCAGTCCCTTAATGAATTATTTAACTCACATATCCCGCTTGAAAATTTTATCACTTTGGAAAAATTAGAAGAAACTGAAGAATTACTATCTTCAGCCGAAAATAATATTCAAAGGATTTACGTTATAGAAAAATTTTTACTGTCAAATTTATTAAAAAGAGAAAAGGATATACTTATTGATTATGCTGTACAAAAAATTAAAGCATCCAATGGAATTATTAAGATTAAAGAATTGGCGTCATTTTTGAACATCAGTCAGGATCCGTTGGAAAAAAAATTTAGGAGAATAATAGGAACTTCGCCTAAGCAATTTTCTACTATTATCAGGCTAAGAAATTTGATTAAAAATCATTCGCAATCAAAAACTTTTACTGAAGCTGCTCTTTCTGCAGGCTATTTTGACTAGCCCCATTTTATAAAGGAATTCAAAACTTTTACCGGACAAACTCCAAAAAATTTCTTTAATTCCTCTGATTATTGGTAAACAAATGATTTTTTACAATTTTCAAATCATCTGTTTACTTTATTTTGGCTAAAAAAATTAACATTATATACAACCAGTACCATGAAACAATTTTTTATTGATAAGTTTACTATACCTAAAAGTGCTAGAGAAGAATTTGTTCAAAGAATGAACCTTAACAGGAATTTCATAAAAAATCTGCCAGGTTTTATCCAGGATACTGTTTATGAAAGATCGGATGAAAATGGAAATATAATTGCTTTAACAATTGCAGTCTGGGAAAATGAGGAAGCAATTAAAAAAGCCAAAGAAGCCGTACAGAAAGAATATAAAAGGATCGGATTTAATCCTGAAGAAATGTTGACCAGGCTTAATATTTTAATGGATAGAGAAATTTACAAAGAAATGACATAATAGCTGTACTTTAATTGAGTATCAAAGCTATATTGACTTAATTATCTATTAATGATTTCAGATTTTCGATTTTCCCCTGTAGCTTACATGCAGATTTCTTAAATCTCTTCAAAAAGCTGCCTGGTCCTAAGTCTGTTAAACCTCTAGTATTTATTCTTACATCAAGTTATTTTATCTAATATTTTTTTATAAAACGTCTAACCAGCAATATCTTGGAATTCTGGAAATTGATAACTTTAATTTTTAATTTTCTGAGAAAAAAGTACTATTTTCAAGTAAAAAATTTTTATTTACAATATTAGCAAACAAACTACACTAACACGAGGGAATTAATGAAACACGCTAAAATTAGAGGTTATAATCATTACTTTGAAGATATTAATCCTGATAAGGAAGAGGCAATACTTTTAGTTCACGGTCATCCATTTGATCATACAATGTGGAATTATCAAATAGAAGCTTTAAATAATTTTCGGCTTATTCTGCCTGACCTTAATGGTTATGGAAAAACTGATTGCAAGTCACAAAAGATTTTCAATGAAGAGCAGGCACTCGACTTAGTTCTTTTACTTGATGAATTAAAAATTCAAAAAGTACATTTAATAGGTCTTTCTATGGGAGGACAAATAGCAGTTGAATTCACCAGACTTTTTCCAGGCAGAGTACTTTCATTAGTCATAAGCGGCAGCAGCCCGGCAGGTGAAACAAAAGCATCAGATTTTAAAAGATTAGAATTGGCAGAACGGATTATGTCTATCGGAATGAAAGAATATACAGAACAGGATATTTATAAATATTTGCATTCAAATACAATTAAAGAAAATGGGACAGCATATAAACATCTATATCAGATGATGATTGATACCAAATTAGAAGGTGCGGTTGCATCACACAGGGGAAGAGCAGAGAGGAGAGACAACTTTAATTATATTAAAAGAATAAAAATCCCTTCATTAATAATTGTAGGTGACAGTGACTTTTTCACCCCGTCGAGTGAAATGGAAGTAGTAGCAAAACAGATCCCCAATTCAAGATTTGAAATTATACCTAATGCAGGTCACCTGCCAAATATGGAGCAGCCTGAGATTTTCAATGAATTGTTAATAGATTTTTACGGGTTAATAAAGAGTCATGGTTAATCACATAATATGATTGTTTGAATATGTTTTTTTGTAATTTCTTAATTCTAGGATAAATATAATTTTAAATATTAATTCCCAGGGCAATACCTGTCTTAAAACAATCCCATTCCGGTTTTACTTCACTTAATGTTTCGCTTATATTAATTAATTCGTTATTTCCTAACGAGAATGTTCCTGCAAATGAAAACTGATAACTAGCTTCTAATCTAATGATAAAACATGCATAAGCATAACCGATAGCGACTCCGGGCTCAATTCCCCAACCGTTCGAGTGGTAATTAATCGTTTTGGTTTGCGAATTATCATATATCTTTAGCAGATCCTCAAATTTTAATTTGGAGATTTGATATGATGTTTTGGCAGTTAGAGCGAGCGAGAAATTATCTATGTTGAAAATTTTTTCTTCGATCAAAGCTCCAATCGAAGATCCTGGAAACTGTCATATCGTTTCGCATTTCCCCCGAATAATCTTTATAATCAACCCTGCCGCCTGTTGAAGTATAATCAGTATAAACACCTGCTAGAAAATCGGGCGAAAAATAATATGCAGCCTGAATTTGATAATTATAATAAGCCGGAAAACTGTCAATAGTCCTTGTTCCTATCCAGGTGTTATTAAATAAAGACTGCAATCCCTTTAATTGTGTCATATTGAAAAAATTTATCCCGCTATTAACTCTTACAGATATAGTCTGGCTTTTGGTTGTAGAATATGAACTGAAGGTAAAAAAAAGCACTAGCAGAAAATATTTTGTTTTTGATGAGGTAACATAACTTTCACATTTATTTTAATATTGTAACCTTAAGTAATATCCGTTCGCAAACAGGATGGAATTAGCTAATTTAAAAAGGTTAGTGTCTAAAATAGGTATCTCTTTTTTAAGTTCGCCATTTTGCAGGTCATATACTCGATAGAGATTTTTTTGAGATACTATACCGCCCAAGTAGCCTGTAACATCCTGATATGATTTTCTTATTTTGTTTCTCTCTGACCGGTGAGCCGTTAATTTTGAATTCTCTCCTAATATCACACACATTAAATTCTCCATTTTAGTTACTCTGCGCTCTGTTCGTAATATATATCAATCTATTTATTTGGTTCGTTTCTTTGATGCTTTCGCTTTTTTATTGAATTCAAGTGCAAGCCGGATCCAGTAATCAAATTCATTTTTGTTTTTTAAATTTTCTTCTTTGATATAAATATAACCTTTGTACTCCCGGTTTTTCATTATAACAGGTCTGCATCCGGCTTTTTTAACTAATTTATCATGTAATGCAGAGTCAATGCGGCACATAATTTCATCATCCCCGGCGCTTATGCACATCTTGCCGTTCACCATAAATGCAACACCTCGAAACATTTTCTTTTCTTCTACATTAGGTATATTTGCTAATGCTTTTCTTAATCTTTCAGTAAGTTTCCGGTTATACATTTATATATACTTTTACTTCTTTGTTAGCTGTTCAAAAGTAAGCGTATCAAAAAATATAGTTAAAGAATCAAGCTTGCCGTCCTTCACTTTCCATATTTCGGCAACATCACCGTTGATATTTTTCCCGCCGGGAAATTCATAATCGTAATTTCCAATTACGCAGGCCCTGTCATCATCGATAATCATTTCTTTAACTCGCATGTTTTCAAAAAGATTAGAAAATCTATTAATAATTTCTATATAAGCATTCTTCCCCATAATAGGAGTTGTTTTTGTCATATCACCTCCGACAAATTTAAAGTCATCTGCAATAACCGACTCCCATCCTTTTTTTATGCCAAAGCCTTCGTAATATTCTTCCAGAAGTTTTTTAGTTGTCATGGTCACTTTCCTTTATTTGTTTTAAATCTTTTGCTTTGAGTCATCATTCATTAATCATTTTCTTTTATTTTAATAATTTTTATTAACATGAACTTAAGAAATAAATCTTTCCCTGGGTATGACGAAAAATATTTTTTAATTGATCACCAATTCTTATTTTAGATACCTGATTACAAATTTGGTAACTATCATTGCAGCTACAAGCATACGTAAATAGATTAGGTATAGAGAAAATAAAAACTCCTTCACTTGCATTTTTAGCCGAACTGCAGAGCCGGCATATGCTTTCTATACCATTCGAAGATCTTGATATTCCTGAAAAAAGGATTGAACTTGATCTTGATAAAATTTATGAAAAAATAATTCCGACAAAACGTGGCGGATTCTGCTATGAATTAAACGGGCTTTTCCACTGGCTTCTCACTTCACTGGGATTTAAAGTTGATATATTATCTGCAAGAGTTTTTAATGCTCAAAAAAATGAATTTGGCCCCGAGTTTGACCATATGACGTTGCTTGTTCATTTTTCTAAAATAGATAAATATTATCTTACCGATGTTGGATTTGGTGATTCATTTCGTATACCTATTGAAATTGGAGGAGGAGAAGTTAATGATGTTAGCGGTCGCTACAAAATTAAAAGAGGAAAAAATTCTTTGGAGCTCCAGCTTGAAAATAAAAACGAATGGTTACCTCAATATTCCTTTTCACTATCCCCCAGAAAGTTAGCTGATTATAAACAGATGTGTAACTTTCAGCAGGACAGTCCGACTTCACATTTCAGAACAAGAATGCTTTGTACAATTGCTACAGAAAGAGGAAGAATTACTTTAAGTAATAATTCATTAACAATAACCGAAGGCCAATCAAAAAATAAAATTACATTTGAAGGTAAAGAAGAATTTAATGCCTACTTGAAGAATTATTTTGATATAGAACTTTAACCGGAATCAGAAAGCGAGTAGAAAATGAGTAATGATCGTCCGACTATAAGAAATGGGAAAATATGTTATTTAGAGATTCCTGCTGTTGATGTTAACATTTCCTCAACCTTTTATCAAAAGATTTTCGGATGGAATATCAGGAAGAGGGGAGACGGCGCTATTGCATTCGATGATGGTGTTGGTGAAGTAAGCGGAACATGGATAGCGAGCCGAAAACCTTCTGCTGAAGTTGGAATATTAATTTATATTATGGTTGCTGATGCGAAAGAAACCATAGGTAAAATCATTTCCCACGGCGGGAAAATTGTGCAGCCGATTGGTAAAGATTACCCGGAGATTACCGCAGGATTCAGCGATCCGGCAGGAAATATAATGGGTATATACCAGGAACCGGACCAAAAATAAATAAGGCTGCTCAGGTGAACAGCCTTTATATCATAAATATCTTATATTTAACTATGATTTGGTTTATCAATTTCTGTATGCTTTAGAAGAGCAATCACAAATCCGATTTGCCCGAGATGATAATAATCATGTGATATTAAGCCCTCAACCATATATTTATTAGTATAACCTGGTTTGTATTCATTCTCAAGAAAATCATCTCTTTTTGTTTTCAGAAAATTTATCAACTGTTCACTTGACTCTTTGAAATCTGCGATTAAATTTTTTAATCCTTTTTGCTTTAATAAATCTAAAGAGAGAAAATTCTGTTCTTTCTCTGTTTTTTTCTCGAATTCGAAATCACCTTCCATGCGCTTAAGAACTACTTTCCTCCAATATATGCAGTGCCATAGTATTTCAGTGATCGAATGTTTCTCCGCAACCGGCTGAACAAACAATTTTTCTTCTTCGATTGAATTAATTTTCCTTAAAAAGCCCACATCTGTCCAGTTATCACCATCGTTTAATTCTACAATTTGTTTTATTAAGCTTTTGATTTTGCCGTTTGAAAATGTGAATGTTCTATAATGATCAACATTAGATTCAAACTCCAGCAGGTATTTTTTATCTTCGGGATAATATTTTGCTTTTTGAAAGTCTTCCCCGGCAAATTTTTTAATTGAATCTAAATCTTTCCACCGGGTTACAGTCCATATATGAGTTATTTCATCTTCATCCTTCTGCCATATTTGAGTATCCAGGTTTCCGCCTGTTTCCAGGTATTCTTTTATGCCGGTATCAGAAACATACTGCCTGTAAGTCTCGTTATCTTCCTTTTTTGTTATCCCGTGCCAGATTCTGGTAATCATTTTACCTCCTGATTTTACTTTAAGAATTAAAGTCCCTGTTTATGTTAGTTAAATTCCAGGATTAATCACTCTGTATTTTAACCGAATGTTATTGATTGTTTTGATGTAACCGATTATATTATAATAGCCGGTTACAATATAATAATTTCTTAGTAACCGGTCAAATTAATTTTGACGGTTACATTAATAAAAATAAATATGAATGAAACAAAAAACTGGAAATTTATCGGGGGTAGGCTTTGCCTGGACTTTGTAAACTCTGTAGGAGGGAGAAAGGAACAAGAAGAAAAGCCCTACCCGGAAAACATTATTTTAAAAGATAAACTGGAAAACTATAATGATCTTGTAACCTGGGGGAAGCAGACGAGGATTATTACAGAAGTCGAAGAAAAGAAACTGCTTAATTTGATCGCCTCAAGAAAAAAAGAAACTGATATGATCTTTGACAGGGCTATTGAATTAAGAGAATCACTCTTTAAAATAATATACGAAGTAATAAACAGTAAAGAGCCGGAAGAAAAAATGATTCAAATATTAAACAAGGAATATGCAGTAGCAAATGAGAATCGAAAGTTAGTTTATAAGGATAATAAAATTGAATGGCAATTTTCAAAAGATCCTCTTAAACCGGATTATTTAATTTGGCTTATTGCAGAATCAGCAGTAAAACTTTTATCATCGGATCTTCTTTCAAGAGTTAAAATTTGTTCCGGGGATGATTGCGGCTGGCTTTTTCTCGATACCAGCAAGAATAAAAGCAGGCAGTGGTGTGACATGAAAGACTGCGGAAACCTGGCAAAGGTCCGCAGGTTTCGTGAAAGACAAAAATGAAATCATTAACCTTAGGAATGCAAAACATTCGGAATGTTGGAGTAATGATAGTGGATACTAAAAAAGCTTACGACATATGGTCGAAACAATATGATGCTAATGAGAATAAAACCAGGGATCTTGAAGCGAAAGCACTAAGAATATTTTTGAAAAGTATCCATTTTGATGATTGCCTTGAGATTGGGTGCGGCACCGGGAAAAATACCCAATGGCTTATAACAAAAGCAAAACAAATTACCGCCGTTGATTTTTCTGAGGAAATGCTCGCCAAAGCAAATGAGAAAGTAAAGTACGGAAAAGTAAATTTCATTCAGGGAGATATTACACAAGACTGGAATTTTACAAAAGATAAACATGATCTCATAATATTCAGTCTTGTACTTGAACATATTGAAAACTTGGATCATATTTTTAAAGAGGCTGCAAAAGTTATAAATCCCGGAGGATATATTTATATCGGGGAGCTGCATCCATTTAAACAATATACAGGGACTAAAGCTAGATTCGAAACCGAAAAAGGGATAGAAACCTTAATATGTTTCAATCATAATATTTCGGATTTTGTTCAGCCAGCAAAGAAGTATGGTTTTGAAATTATAGATATTAATGAATTTTTTGATGATGATGACAGAACGACGGTTCCCAGAATATTGACTTTGCTTTTAAAATCCTATTAAAAAATTGAAATTTTATTGAATTAAATAGTAATGGTAGAAGAACCGAATGATCATTTATTGATCACTTGACTGCTCAAAAATTTTAATACACACAATACTCCGTTACTTCATTCCGTCCAATATCCAAAACACATTCCACAAACCTCCACTTGCTACTAACAATTAAAATTATTTAATTAGCATATCCTCCAACGTTAACTAACAGAATTCTAATTTTTAATGAGATTAATTCGTTTTCTCTGGTTTTTTCTCTTTTTATTAATTTCTCCATTCCAAAGTTCTGCTCAACAAAATAATGCGCTGAACACTAGTGCGGATAAAAAGCAATTTGCATTGCAATGGATGGAAAATGGTCTGCCGTATATTCAGAACTTCAGCCCTACGGATTATAATGCGGAAATACAGAATTTTTCAATTGTCCAGGACAAACGGGGACTTATTTATTTCGGCAACAACAAGGGAGTTTTAGTATATGACGGCGTCTCATGGCGTCTAATTCCAACCGCCAACAAAACTCTAGCTCGTTCTCTCTGCGTGGTAAATGATACGGTTTATGCAGGTGCGGAGGGAGATTTCGGTTATCTTCTCCCCGATAGGAAAGGTGAATTAAAATTTGTTTCCCTCCTTAAAATGCTGCCGGAACAATACCGGGATTTCCACGATGTTTATGAGATTATTGCGAAAAAAGATATCATTTATTTTAGAACTCGAAATTATCTTTTCCGGATATGTAAGGGCAAAGCAAAAGTCTGGAGTTCTTTGAATCAATTCGATGCTCATTTTATCTTTAATAATACATTGTTTGTTGAGCAGCATAATGTCGGTTTATCCGAAATGAATAATGATTCTTTGCAGCTGCTGCCCGGCGGAAATCTCTTTGCAAATAAAAGAATTAGCAGGATGTTTCCCTATGATAAATCCCGCTTTATCATATGCACTTTTTCGTATGGCTTATTCATTTATGATGGAGAAAGATCCGGAGATTTAAAACAGAAGCTGATAAACTTTTACTTAAAAATAAAATCTATTTCGGAAAAAAACTATCGGGAGGTTTCCTTGTTCTCGGAACAGATCACGGGATTATTATTCTTGATAAGAACGGCAGGCTCTGCCAGGTTGTAAATAAGGCTTCGGGACTACGTAATGAATTGGTACTTAATATTTTTGCCGATAAGCAGGGGGGATTATGGCTGGCTTTGAATAACGGCATCGCAAGGATTGAATCACCATCTCCTTATTCCCGATTTAAAGATATTTCCGGGATGGATAGTTTTGTTGAATCAATAATAAGATATAAGGGGACTCTATATTCAACTGCAGAACGAGGGATATATTACCTAGATAAAAATGAATTCCCATTTCCAAAATTTGAGCCGGTTAACGGTATAAATACTTTATCCTTTTCCTTAGTTACAGCGGCAAATAAATTGCTTGCAGGTACTCAAAGCGCCATTTATGAAATTAATGGCACCAGGGGGACTAAAGTTAGTGATTTTCCTACTAAACGCTTATTTCATTCCAGGTTAGACACAAACAGGGTTTATGTAACCTTAATTGAAGGCTTTGCAGGTTTAGAACGTATCGATAAGAAGTGGGTTGAAATACCTCCGGCTCAGGGGATTAATCTGCGTATAGTTGCTGTCACCGAAAACACCGACGGTTCTCTCTGGCTTGGAAGTGAGTTTGAAGGTTTGTTTAAAGCTGATATTAAAATGCAGTTTTTGAAAAAAGATAAACCCCGGATGGAGGTCTCGCTGACACATTATGGTGAAAAGAACGGCCTGCCGAAAGGCCAAGTTATTCCTGTTTCCGTTAAAGGAAAAAATGTCATTGCAACTATGAAAGGCTTAAAATACTTCAATACAGAAAAAAAATATTTTTTACCCGATACAACTTTCGGAAAAATATTTGCCGATTCTTCATGCGAAATTGATTTTATGCATGAAGACGAAAACGGGGATCTCTGGATAATTATAAAAAAAGACGGAAAGACAATTCCGGGTTTGATACACCCTGTCCCAAATGGAAAATACATCTGGCAAGAAACAATTTTTTCAAGGATTAATGATCTTGGTAATTCATATTTTATTTACCCGGAAGAAAACGGTGTTGTTTGGATTGGCGGTTCGGAGGGGATTGCAAGATATTCTCCCGCAATCAGTAAGAATGATTTTGATTTTTCCGCGATAATAAGGAGAGTTACGGAAATCTCTGCCGACTCGGTTTTCTATAATGGTAATATCTATTCTAATTTTGTCAAACCGGAAATTGAATATAAAAATAATTCACTCCGCTTTGAATTTACTGCATCCAGTTATGATGATCCATCAGATAACTTTTACCAGGTTAAGCTTGACGGCTACGATAATGATTGGTCTAACTGGTTTTCCAAAACCGGTAAGGATTATACCGGACTTCCTGCAGGTGAGTATACTTTCCGGGTTCGGGCTAAGAATATTTATAATCATTTAAGCTCGGAAGATACTTATGCTTTCGAAATTTTACCTTCCTGGTTTCAAACATGGTGGGCATATTTACTTTATTTTTTATTCATTGGAGCCGCAGTCTTTACTATAGTTAAGGTTCGTGTGCGCCAGCTGGAAAAAAGAACTCATCAGCTTGAAAATATAATTTCGGAGCGGACAGCTATAATTAGAGAACAGACAGAAAAATTGAAAGAACTGGATCATATGAAATCACGGTTCTTTGCAAATATCTCGCATGAGTTCCGGACGCCGTTAACTTTAATAATGGGGATCCTGGAAAGATATTTGAAGGAACCAGGTAAGGAATTTGCTGATTTGACCATTATGAAAAAAAATGCCCGCAGACTTCTTCATTTAATAAACCAGATGCTCGAATTATCGAAGCTCGAAGCGGGCGGTGTGAAAATTAAGGTGCAGAAAACCGGGCTTGTAAAGTTTGTTAGAAGAACTGCTGCTTCTTTTATATCCTTAGCGGAACAGCATAAGATCGATTTTAGGTTTAACAATCTTCCTATTGCAACTCCGTCAGAAATGAAGGAAATATTTGTGTACATCGACCGGGATAAAATGGAGACCGTAATTTATAATCTTCTTTCAAATGCTTTTAAATTCACCCCCGAGGGAGAAAATATTTTTATTAATTTAAATTCAGATAGTAATTATGCTGAAATAGAAATCGAAAATACCGGGATCGGAATTCCTGAAGAACATTTACCCCGGATTTTTGATCGCTTTTACCAAGTTGACGGTGGTGCAACTAGAATATATGAAGGGACAGGTATAGGGCTTGCTTTAGTAAGAGAATTCGTTGAACTGCATCATGGTAGAGTAAGTGTTGAAAGCAGTGGTTCCGAGACAATTTTCAAAATAGAAATCCCCCTCGGCGATGACCAATTTGCCAGTGACAAAATAATTGAAGATCCCGGAAACATAATTGAAGAATTTACTGAAAACAAACTTTTTAATGATGCGGAACACCCGGAAATGAATGAAGAGGTTATAAGAAAACTCCCTGCCAGGGAATCAAGTATAATTTTAGTTGTTGAAGATAACTTTGATCTAAGGAATTTTATTTGTGAACAGCTTGAAAATAATTATTCGGTTATTGAAGCTGTAGACGGAGAAAAAGGACTAAAACTTGCGGAGGACGTTATCCCCGATTTAGTTATCAGCGATATAATGATGCCGCTCAAAGATGGTTACCAGCTTTGTAAAGAATTAAAAACAAGTATTAAGACCAATCATATACCGGTTATACTTTTAACCGCAAAAGCTTCTATTGAAAACAAAATTGAGGGATTGGAGACAGGTGCGGATGATTATTTAATAAAGCCTTTCAATACAGATGAATTAAGGACCAGGGTTAAAAATCTTATCCAGGTTAGAAAACAGATGAGGGAAAAATTCCAGTCTGAAATGCTTTTAAAACCGATGAAAATTATTGTTCCCTCCAGCCAGAAATCATTTATTGAAAAGCTGACAAAAATTGTTGAAGAAAATATTGAAGAAGAAGATTTCAGTGTTGAAAATCTTTGTAAAGAAATCGGAATGAGCCGGACACAAGTTCATAGAAAAATAAAGGCAATTACTAACAAATCGACAAGTGAATTTATTCGTTCTTATCGTCTCCAGAGAGCTGCGAATTTTATTAAACAAGATGCAGGAAACATCGCAGAAATTGCTTATAAGGTTGGATTTAACTCTCAATCTTACTTTACGAAGTCGTTCCTGGAAATGTACGGATGCACCCCGATGGATTACAAGAAAAATTGGATGAACGAAAAGTAAAAATAGGGGACAATTTCTGTTAACTATATAACAATAAAACGATTTTTGGTATTTAATTCATCATATAATATATATCTTCTAAATTTTTCATTTTTTGGCATTTAATGTAACATATTTTACAAAATTTGGAACATTATTGAAATAAAGTGACCTTTCTTTAATATACCTTTCAACTACTTCATTTCCCGAATTTGTCATAATTAAACCAGATTTCAGTTGGAGGAATATCTATGTGGAAAGATAGATACACAATATGCTTATTTATTCTTATCCCTTTTTTGTCAATATTCGGTCAAAATGACTGGATATGGCAGAATCCTTTACCGCAGGGTAGTAGTATGGAGGGGGTAATAATGCTTGATTCCAATACTATTATTGCAGCGGGAGAGGTATCTACTGTAGTAAAAAGTACAAATGGGGGGATTAACTGGGATATACATCATCATATTAATGATACAATATTTAAAATTTACCTCGCTTTATTTTCTTAATTCAGCTGTTGGATGGGCTGCAGCTGGTTATACCGTATACAAAACAACAGATACAGGATTAACATGGATACCCGACTCGGTAAATTTTCAAGTTTCATTTAATGATGTTTATTTTCTTGACGAAAACACAGGGTGGGCAGTTGGAACTGCAGGAAATGTATATAAAACAACCGATGACGGTGTTACCTGGAAATCACAAAAAGTTCCGCTTAATAATAATTTATATTCTGTTTTTTTCACAGATCAAAATAACGGGTGTGTAGTCGGAGCTATCAACTCAATATTTACGACAACTGATGGAGGCGACCATTGGGATACCCGGACAACCAATACAAATAACACGCTGGAGTCTGTTTATTTTATTGATCAATTAAACGGATGGTGCGGCGGCGGCTTATCTAATAAAGGAGCAATATTTAAAACCACAGATGGCGGCTCTACATGGACTCCCGCTGCAAGTTTGTCATCCGATATAATTCTGGATATGACTTTTATTGATGCTGATACCGGTATAGCAGTAGGATATAATGGAACAATTGTTAGAACAACAGACGGCGGAGATAATTGGGGTACCGATTCTTCTCATACAATTCTAAACATCAATGACGTAGATTTTTTCAATAACAGGTATGGATTTGCCGTAGGTGATTACGGTCTTTTAGTATCTACTAATGACGGCGGTGCAACATGGTCTTTAATTAGTAACGGTGCGACATTTCATTCTCTTTTTGATGTCTGTTTCATCGATGAAAATTACGGCTGGACTGTCAGTGATAATTCAACCATTGGTAAGACAACCAACGGAGGTGGAAATTGGTCTTTTCAAACTCTAAATCCAATAACAGCTTTTTATTACCTTGAGTTTCTTGATGAGAAACATGGATGGGCATGTGGTTTTCCGGGTAAAATATTTTCTACGACTGACGGCGGAATTAATTGGGTTTCGGACAATGTAGGAACAATATGGGGAATAAATGGTCTCGATTTTATAGATACTCTTAACGGCGTTGCTGTAGGTGCTCAAGGAACAGTACTGAAGAGTACCGACGGCGGATTAAATTGGGATACTTCTGCCTCACCTTCAAATGCTGCACTAAATGCTATTCATTTTATAGATAAAGTTACTGGTATTATGATAGGGACATCCGGTGCAATTTTTAAAACTTCAGATTTTGGATTAACCTGGAGCCCGGTTAACAGCGGAGTTACCAATAGTCTCAATAAATTATTCTTTATAAATAAAAATACCGGATGGATTTGCGGATCAGGTGGACTCTATTTTAAAAACAACAGACGGGGGTGATTCATGGAATATACAGAATAGTGATACACATATTTCTTATTTAAAATTTATTGATGAGAATAATGGTGTCGGTGTAGGCGCAGGGATTTTTTATACAACAGACGGCGGGGATAACTGGACTCCCTTTTCTGCTCAATTACCGGTTAAAGGTGTTGCAGCAGTTTCCTTAACAGATTTTGATAATGTATGGGTTGTAGGAGTTGGTGATAATATTCTTAAAGGAAGTGTCGGGGAAACTGTTGGTATAAAGGAACTTGCTCATAGTATAATTCCAAATTCATTTACACTTTCACAGAATTACCCAAATCCTTTTAATCCAAGCACAAATATTGACTTCCGAATTGCGTCCCCCTCTGACGGAGGATTGGTAACTTTAAAAATTTATGATGTGCTTGGAAGAGAAGTAAAAACACTTGTGAAAGAGAAAAAAGAACCGGGGACTTATGAAGTAGTTTTTAAAGCAAATCAACTTTCAAGCGGAGTATATTTCTATCAATTAAAAGCCGGCAATTTTATTCAAACTAAGAAAATGGTACTTCTCAAATAATTAATTAATTAAACCTATTTGCCCTGATAGTTTAATAAATCAGAACAGAACAAGGAGAAAAATATGAAACACATAATTTTAATAATTGTGGGGTTTTTTATATTTACTGCGGGAAGTCTATCTGCAGAAATTGGTGTAATCAAAGAGCTGCATGGGCGAAGGCCGGCTTTTAATAAATTTAAAATTGATAGGAAAGTTTTGATGGATATGAACCATAACGGTTCTCCTGATATTGTAGTTATTAGGAATAATGTACTATATGTTTTTGACAGCAAAACTAAAGAAAAGCTTTGGGAATTTACATTAACCGCCGAAATACACATTGAAAGCAGCTTTGTAATTTTCGGCGGATTTGCTATTTGGGATGATACGGATATAGTTCATGTAATTTTAGGAATTGTTGATTCAACTGATGAATCTATCTCCTATACTGTTATTATAAATACTCAAACAAATGAAATTGTATATAACGATATTGGACGTCCTGTAGCTGTTCTAAATTTACCAAACGGTAAAACTGCAGTGGTCAGCTATGTTGGACAGGGGAATATTTATAGAATTATTGGAATTCTGGTAGCACTTAAAGTTTCTAATAATACTAGTCATCATCCTATAAAGAAAACTTCAGAATATTCAATTAGCTTGAAATTTAAGAGTGATCCTGGTCTGCAGTTAGGTTATGATCCGGATTTATTCGATTCACCTGAAGACGGTGATTTTGATGGTGATGGCTATGCTGATATACCCATGCTTACTGTTGAAAATGGAGACGTATCAGGTATGGTGGTACGCGGCGGAGATAATCTTGGTCTGATTTGGAATTTTACATTTCCTGAAAAGTATAAAACAAATCTTCTAAAAGGATTCCACGGTTTTGCTGATATAAATGGCGATGGTGTGAAAGAAGCTATTTTAGGTGATAACCTTGCCGTTACTCTCGACGGAACAGTAAATGTTATTGCTGAAAATTTCCAAATTCAAAGTATAGAAGATGTAGATAATGACGGCTATGATGACATTATCGGTTTAAATACAAAAGATAGTACAGTAGAGGTTTACGGATTTCAAAATACTACTTCCGCAGCTGAAAATAACCGGCAACGGATTGCATTCAAATTATTTCAGAATTTTCCTAATCCGTTTAATCCCAGCACTGACATTTCATTCTCAACGGCAAAAGCCGGAGAAATAGAACTGGATATTTATAACATACTTGGACAAAAAGTACGAAACTTATTAACCGGTTACAAACCGGCTGGGAACTATACTCTTACCTGGAATGGTCGTAATGATTCAGGAATTCTTCTCAGCAGCGGCCGATACATTTATAGTCTAAAAATCGGTGAAAATGTACAAACCAGGAAAATGGTATTTTTAAAGTAAACTGCTCCAAATAATATGTACTATTTTTTTCAATATATATATGAGGAGTTTTAATATGAAATCAAAACATAGCCTCTTTATTCCGGCAATTATTTTAATCACTATCACTTTAAGTCCTATTAAAATTCCTGCACAGGAGCTTGTTCAAAAAGCATCTTTTTCAGGTCTTCCGATTAGCAGCTGGACTAACGCCAATGATTCCGATCCCGGAATTTTACTTCTGGATTTTAATAAGGACGGTGTGCCGGATAAACCTTTTATAGATTATAAAAATAAAAGTATAGTAATTTTCGACGGAAGCAATCGGCAGCAGAAATGGGTTATTTCTTTGTCAGGACTTTCACTGAATTTTGAAGAGATCAAACTCCTTGGCTTTTATGAAATGGATGGTGATACAGGTACAACAGAGATAGTCATCGCTAACAGGAAAGAGAATAAGTTTTGGGCGCCGGTTGTTTTGAATCTTGACAAATCCTCTCCAAAATTACAAGAGGATAATATATTGGCAAGTCCCGGGTATTTCCTTATCGGCATAAATGATATTGATAATGACGGGAAAGAAGATATAATTGTTGCTAATAGTATAGAAAAAAGTATTGAGATGTGGGGTTATTAGGAAGAAGTTAAAATTTTGAGTAATAAATGCACGGATATTTCAAAAATGTTAGAGAATAGATCAAAAAGATTCAAATAATAATCCTTATCTAATTAATACAGCATACCCCTTTTTTAAAACAACGGGCAACAGGATTAAATTAAAGTTGTTGGGATCACATTTAATAATTTTTTTATAGCAGTTTAACTGTAAATGTTGTACTATCCAGAAGAAAATTTTGTAATTAAAAGTATCATAATATATATTAAAAAATTTGGCCATATATTAAAACTGAGGAGAAAACAATGAGTACACTTAGAGAAATTATTAAGAGGAAAGGTGACGAAATCTGGTCTGTTACTCCGGATTCAACTGTTTATGATGCTTTATCTTTAATGGCAGAAAAATCAATCGGTGCGGTGCTGGTTATTGGTGATAATGCCCTAAAAGGGATAATGTCTGAACGTGATTATGCAAGAAAGATTATCTTAAAGGGGAGATCTTCAAAAGAAGTTTTAGTAGAGGAAATAATGTCAAAAAAAGTTGTTTATGTTGATATCATTACTGATATTGAAGCATGTATGGCTTTAATGATTGATAAAAGGATCAGACATCTGCCGGTTTATGAAAATGATAAATTGACCGGTATCATCTCAATTGGAGATGTAGTAAAAGCGTTAATAGATGAAAAAGAAATTGTAATAAGCGAACTTGAAAACTATATTACAGGCAGAAGGTAAAGTCTCATTTTTAAAATCAAAAATTGTTTCTATCCTTGCCGGCTGTATTTCCCCAATAATTCACCTTCGGCTATTATATATTTTTGCATTGCTCTCATCAATTCCCCTTTTTCCGCTCCTGCTTCAAGATGGACAACATTACTTAATCCATAGATTTTAAAAGTCTAGCGATGTGTTCCTAGAGGAGGGCATGGACCGCCATACCCGATATGACCAAAATTGTTTGTCCCTAAGAGTACCTCATCCGGAATATTTTTAATGGGTGTAATATCTTCAGGGAGAGATTTTATATTTGACGGAATATTATAAACAACCCAATGCACAAAGGTACCTCCGGGAGAGTCAGGATCTTCAACAATAATTGCAAACCTTTTTATTTCATTGGACGGTTTATCCCAGCTTAATGCCGGTGAAATATTTTTCCCGTCGCATGTATATTTTGGAGGTATTAACTCTCCGTTTTTAAAAGATAAACTGGTTAGATTAATTTTTTCCATTTTAATTTCCTGCAAATTTGTTTGCGCAATATTTTTTGAAATGACCGGTAATATTATTGAAAAAATTACCATTTGTTTTTGAATTAAAAATTTATTCCGAGACATAAAATATTTTTTTATCCGTTAAACAAAAGACTGACAAATGTTCTTATCATAGCCAAAGAATAATGCATGATTGTCAACTATTAAAAAGTTAGAAATTCTTTGTGACAAATTTGGGGAAATAAAAAACAAAGAGATAAATGCTGCAGCAAACCCGCTCAAATTCAAGCCGAATGATACGTTGTAACTTCTCTTGATCGTAATCAGCAGCATTATAAGGATTGAAGTTCCGGCTAAAATAATCAGAGGCAAGATTGGAACCAGATTCATCTTCCCTCCTTAATTTTTTTGTTGAATGAAATATACGAAATATCCGGATTATTTTGAATTTTGTAGCACCAATTTTCCATTCATAAACCAAGTAATGATTAATGTTCAGTTGAAGGCCGCAAAAGTTTTCCTCATTAAGCTAAATTACTTAAATTCTTTTGTTACTTACGATTTATAAAATAAAAATATAAAACGAGGATCCAAGCTCATGTGACCTATGATATTATTTAAAAGTCTCAGCCAAGTACTGATTAGCCTACGGCTGAAAAAGTCAAAAGTAAAAATTCAAGAAATATATATTTATATTTATTCCTTAAAATCAATGAAAGGTTATGATTAATTTTCTTCCATTGGGTGGAGCACAGGAAATAGGTGCAAACTGTTATTATTTAAATTTAAATAGTACAGGGATTATATTAGACTGCGGAATGCACCCCCAAAAAACAGGATTGGAAGCTCTGCCTGAATTCAACCTATTAGAAAATTTACCGCTGGATTATGTCTTTATATCCCATGCCCATCAGGATCATTTAAGTTCACTCCCCTTTCTTATAAAAAGATTTCCATATTTAAAAATTATTACAACACCACAAACAAGAGCACTCGCGGAACTGACCCTTCACAATTCAGTTTCGATTCTTAAAACACAAATTATGGATAATAATTTTGAGATTTACACTCACGATGAAATTGATTTATTAATCAAAATGATTGATTATAAATCCTATAATGAAATATTTGAAATCAGAGGTTATAGAAACAGAGAAAAATTATTAGTAGAATTTTATGACGCCGGTCATATTTTAGGATCCGCTGGAATTTTAATCCGGCAGACAGAGAGTGAAAAAAATATTTTCTATACCGGAGATATAAATTTAACAGGTCAACCCTTGATAAAAGGAGCTAATCTTCCAGGTATGAAAGTCGATTATTTAATTTTGGAAACTACATACGGAGGAACAGATTCGTTAACACTATCAAGCTGGGATAATGAAGCAGAAAGACTTGCTTCTTCAATAAATAAAATTTTCAATGATGGTGGTTCAATATTAATCCCTGTCTTTTCTTTAGGTAAAACTCAGGAAATTTTAAAAACTATCTGGGATTTTATTTTAAAGGGAAAATGGCAAATGTCGACATTTATACAGGCGGTCTCGGAACAAAAATTAATAGAGTTTATGATTATAACCGTTATGTTGTAAATACGAATGATCCTGAATTTGAATTATGTTCCATTCCTCAGAAAAACTTATTTGAAATTGAAGATCCGAATATTTTTTTTAAATCTCCATGCATTGTGCTCGCTTCAAGCGGTATGATGATAGAGGGAACTCTTTCATACAAATTAGCGAAGAGATGGATTAAACAAAAAAATTCAGCGATTTTTACCGTCGGCTACATGGAAGCGTCAACTCCGGGGTTTAAACTTTCCAATGCAATAAAAGGTGACAAAATAAAATTTTCACAATATGAACAAGAAGAAGAAATAAAATGTACAATTAAAAAATTCCGTTTTACTGCACATTCGAAAAGAGAAGATCTCTTGAAGATAGTTAAAAAATTAAAACCGGAAGATATAATTCTCGTACACGGAGAGGCTGATGCTGTTGATTGGCTTGGTTCAAATATTTTAAGGGAATGGAAAGGAATAAAAGTATATAAGACAGAAGCAGGAAAAGAAATAGTATTGCAATCTTAATCCTATAGTATTATCGGGGAATGAGGATTTCGCTCGTCCCGGCAGAACGAAGTCCTGCTGAAATCGCGAATTGAATCCGCAATCTGCGATCAGAAATCGGAAATTTATTTTAGAAGCATTAGTTTCTTTACTGCGGTATAACCATTAGTTTGAAGTTTGTAAAAATATATCCCGCTAGCTAATTCTGATCCATCAAATTCAACGTTATAATATCCCCTATTTACAAATTCACTAACCAGCGTTTTAACTTCATTGCCTAAAAGATCATAAACTTTTAATGAAACAAAACCATCTTTAGCAACTTGGAATTTTATTGTTGTGCTGGGATTAAACGGATTAGGATAATTTTGTGATAATGAATAGTTACCGGGAGTTAATTCGATATTTTGCTTAACAATGCCGGTAACAAGACTTACATACGCGCGAATTACATATATAGCAACTGAATCGCCTGCATCACTTGAAGTTATATAGTACCATCCCGGTGAACTTACCTGATCCGATGTTTGCAGATAAGTATAACTATGATATGAGCCGGAAGATTTATAATCGGTAACCATCACGCCGGGTATTTTGGGATCGGAGCCGATAACAAATCCAACTGCGAAAGGTTGATCTGTCGATATATTATAAGATCTTAAATCAACTTTACTCCAGTTGGTATACGGCACCGGGTATGGAACTCCGACTGTTGTATTAATTGAAGCGGTTATCGGGACAGCTAATTTTTTCCCGAGAGGTGTAGGATTTTGTGAACCTGTAAACTGCCATACACCGCCTTTAATTGTACCGGGTCTTCTTAAAGCCACTTTAATAGAATCTAACTTTCCCCCCGGTAAAGCGTCGAATGAAACGCAGACAGTGTCATTAGTTGTCCAAAGATAATAACCGGATGGTTCCGTATTATCCCACCTTACTTCAGTTACTGAAGCGGTAGCTGTTCCGGATGACTGGTATTGATAAGGCTGTGTAGATGATAAGTTCGTATCGATAGCGGCAAATCGGATTGTATTATAAACATTCGGGTAATCCGGTTCGGTAAATGCAGTGTTCAGTGGAACATCGACAACTCTTGAAGAACCTGTTCCGATTTCAATTGCCTTTACAATAATATTGCCGCCTGTTGAGGAAAATGTTATACTCAAATTAGCAGATTGTGAATATGTAAAATAATCTGCCCCGAAGTTTTGCAGTGTACCTGAAGTTGGATTTATATTGGGATTGAAAAATTTAGTACCTGTAGTGATGGGTATAGATTGATAAGAATATCCGTATGCAGGATTTACATCTTTATTGTTCAATCCGTTAGCAATTTCCCAATTTAAAAACACCTGACCAAGTGATATAGAATAATATTGTGACAAAATTTTACTTAATCCGAAAATTCCTACCAAACCAAATGTTGAATTATCCTGCACTGTCTGCTTTAAAGATCCAACGCCGAATTGTTCCATTATATAAAGAAAGAAGCGCTGAGACCTCGCATAATCATTTAAAACCAGGTTCATATCATTGCTTCTCCAATCAAAAAGATAGTGATTTGGTTCGCTGGCATATAGTGTTTGCATCGAAGCTCCGTAACCGCAGACAATTTCTGCAACCATTGATAATCCTTCATTAATAAAAGTTAATTCCGGTTTTGTCCTATGATAATTCCAATTAATCATATGCTGGAATTCATGCGCTGCAGTAGTAAGAGCATCATTCAATCCGCCTGCAGTTTTAAGATTCACCGGGTTTGCATCCATAAAATAAATTTCCGCGGCCTGACTACCGCCTCTAGTTTCATTATTTGGAGAGAAATATCCCGCAATAAATCCGCCCGAACCGGTATAACCATCCAGGATATCAAGAATTAGTATTATGATCCTTGGATCACTGTCTGCATCAGGCGGATCACCGAAAGTATCAACATCGGTCTGGTAAATTCCTTTATTCGGATCTGCAGGGGTCTGATTATCAAAATCATTAACTACAGCTAGAACTGCACTGGAATCGACAGAAGTTCCCCAAACATCATCAGCTACAAAAACGTAGCAATGTGTACCAACAGCTTTACATGTAGAAGCAACAGAATATTCACTATTACTAGTAAAATTTATCGCCGTCCAGAACTTTTTTGCCCCGACTGAAAAATTCCAGGCTGTAGCTTTTCTTAATTTTGCCTGGGAAAAATAATCAGGATTATCTTTTAAGAACTGTGCAGTTTTTAAATATTGATCTTTCAACAGATCACTTCCCGGGATGGGGTAGCTACCAGTTATTTTTTCTTTTATTTGAATTTTTGTTTTACTTTTTTGCCCAATTATTTGTCCGGACAAACATATAGATAATGAAAAAATAATAACAGTTGATATAAAATATCTATACATAAAATTCTCTGTATAATTAGTTAATATAAATAGCTTTATAATATTTTATAAGTTCATGAAATTCAGGCTCTATTCATTACCACTGGTGATCTCTACCTTCTCGACCTTCAATACCTTAAGAGATTCATCATTAACTGAATAGCTGGAATAGTAAACTTTAGCCTTTCTTCCCTGATTTTGGTAAAGAGCGTCTCTCATTTCTTCTGGGCAATCGAGCAAATAAACGGATTTATCAGTTATTACTGCGATTCGCGCAAACGGTTCGTTATTTACCATCAGAATCTGGCCTGTAACAAAGTTTGTACCGGCTTTATCATTCTCATCCGAAGCAGAATTACCGGCAGCAGAGCATCCAATTAGTGTGTTAAATAAAAATAAAAGTGATATTATATTTAATATGAATCTCTTTTTCATAAAATTTATTTTAATAATTGTGCGGTAAAGCAAATTTGATTTTTGAAAATTGTGTAATATAAATAATAATGAACAAGGGAGTAAAGGGTAAAAATTAGAATTACACGTAATTTTTACATAAATGAATATTTTCCTTTTATTAACGGTCACATATCTCAATTATCGTAAGATGATGAAAATTATTAATCGATTCACCTAAATTTATCGCTATCATTTAATATTAAAGAATTTTTTATGATTATTGATTCTTAATAATTTATGATTTATGTTTTTTAATAAAGATGATCTTGTATTATTAATAACAGTAAAATTTCAAAGATAGATCTTTAAGATTCAGGATAGAATTTTGGACTATTCTTCATTAATCATAAAATTAATTGAAGCAATATTGATTAAAAGAGGTTTTATTGATGATTAAAAATAAACCTTTAAAATTTATTAGCAGGATAACGGCTTATATTATTTCTATTTTTTGTATTTCTACAGGTTCAATTGGTTTATTTTTATCAATTTATAATTATCAATCGATAGTTATTCCAACTTTAGCAATGGGATTTATTATGATAGGGATAATATATGGAATAACTGCTATTAAAGGGAAACCCATTAATTTATCGAAGTTAAATAAAAAATAGGAAATGGTTCTTCATCAGTTGGAATTTCAAAAAAAATTCTTAGATTTCTAGTTAAGACTGCTCTTTTAGTAGATAAATTAATCCGGCAGCCGGCTAAATTCAAATTAAAAATAAATTTTGAGATGAAAATGAAAATTGGAACTATTTTTATAACACTATCCTTATTTATTTTCACATCATGTTCAAACAATAAAACTGATCAAAAGCCTGAAAAGATGGATAACTCTAATGAGCTTGTTAAGGAGAGTAAACAAGATTCAGTTTATCTAAAAATAAATATTTGCGAACTTATATCTTCAGAACTACTGGCTGAGACAATAGGCGGGAAAGTTTTAAAGCAGCCGCAGCATTCAAACTATGGAACAACTCAAGGGTGTGAATATGAAATTGACCCTCCGGGAGCTGATAATTATGAATATTGTGCCATCTGGTTTAATCCTACTTCATTATTCGAAAGTCCTGAATCTGCTTTAGAAACCACAAAAGGATTAAATCAAAAGGCAACTGTAGAGAATCTTACCGGCTATGGAGATGAATCTTACGTTATACATAATGAAACGGAAGCTCAATCAATAATACATGTTCTGTTAAAAGGAAAAGCTTATATTGAAGTGAAAGCAGAAAATTTTAATGATGCAAAAAAAAATAACCCGGCTGGTTCTATCCAAGTTAATATAAAATTTTAATTTTAATTTTATCCCTTCTTTTAGCGTTTTCTTTACATCATTCTGGTTAATATCCAATCAAGTATTCTGTGATGGAAAAAAGTTATAGAAATAATTAAGGATAAGTTGACAAATGTTTTTCTATATCGTATATTTACGATATACAATTGAGAGGAATTTATGGCATTTTCGAAAAAGGAGGAATTTACCCAGGAAGATATTTGGCTTTCTGATACAGCTAAAGCTTTATCCCATCCAGCAAGGATAAGCATATTAAAAATATTGGCACAAATGAATGTTTGTATTTGCGGTGAAATTGTCGACCTGCTCCCCCTTTCACAATCAACTGTTTCACAACATCTAAAAGAATTAAAAAGAGTTGGATTAATAACCGGCGAAATTGAGGGGCCCAAAGTCTGTTATTGTATTGATAATAATGCCCTAAAAAAAGCCAAAGTAATGCTGGATAAGCTTTTCTCACAAGTTTGTAATTGTTAAATATTTAAAAAGGAGAAGAATCATGGTTACCGGGAATGAATTAAAAAAAATGGTCAAGGAGAAATATTCTGAAATCGCAGTTGCTTCAAATAGAAAATCATGCTGCAGATCGGAACAAGGATCCGGTTATGAAATTTTGAAGGATGAATATTTGAATTTGGAAGGTTATGTTAAAGAGGCAGACCTAAGGCTAGGATGCGGAGTTCCGACGGAACTGGCAGACATTAAAGCCGGGGATACGGTTGTAGATTTAGGTTCAGGCGCAGGAAACGATGTTTTTATTACAAGGGCAATCGTAGGTAATGAAGGGAAAGTTATAGGTTTAGATTTTACTGAAGAAATGATTAAGAAAGCAATTGGAAATAATGAAAAGCTTGGTTATAAAAATGTTGAATTTAAACTGGGTGAAATTGAAAATATGCCTTTTGCTAATGCAGTAGCTGACGTAGTTATTTCAAATTGTGTTCTCAATCTTGTACCTGATAAAAGAAAAGCCTTTTCGGAAATTTATAGAATATTAAAAACCGGAGCCCATTTTTGTGTTTCGGATATAGTAATAAAAGGAAATATGAATGAGGAATTTAAAAAATCTGCTTCATTATATGCCGGATGTATAACCGGTGCAATCGATCAAGATGAATATTTGGATATCATTAATGAGACTGGTTTTAAAGATATCGAAATAAAAAGAATTCAATCCACACCTTTGCCGGATTCTCTTTTAGAGAAATATCTTAATTCTGAAGAGATCCGGTCATTTAAGAATAATGTTCAGGGAATGTTCAGTGTAACTGTTTCGGCAAAGAAATAATTAATTTTAGCTAATAAAAGCCGGGCATTTTTTACCCGGCTTTTTTTAATCCGTTAGATATTTTTAACGAAATATATTTAAGACTTCTTTTCAAAAGGCCATTCTTGTTTTATATAGGACCTAAGAAGAAACATAACCGCACCGGCAGACATTACAACAACTCCTCCAACAGCAAAATATACACCTGTTGAAAAGAATATTCCTATCCACATAAATATTGCAATTATTGCAGGTAAAGGATACAGCCACATTTTAAACGGAAAGAAGCCGGAAGGCTTTTTCTTTCTTAAAATCAAAATACCCGCTGCCTGCCCTACAAATTGAATTAAAATTCGCATAGCAAGAAGTGCACTAATTACTTCTTTAAGCTTAAATAACAGACTAAATATGAATGCTATAGAACCAAGAACAATCAGGGAAGTATCCGGAAAATGTTTTTTGGGATGTGTGTGCGAAAATATCTTAAAAAATGCTCCGTCAACCGCGGCTGCATAAGGTATCCTTGAATATCCAAGAGTGGCTGAAAAAAGTGAAGAAAAGGCAATCCATAAAATTAAGATTGTCACAACTACTGCAGCTTTTGAACCATAAATTTTTTCAACGAATGTACTGACTATAAAATGCGAGTCGATTGCTTCACGCCATGGAATTACACCTAGTATGCTTAATTGCATTGCAAGATAGAGTATTGCAATCCCTCCAATCGAAATAAAAATACTTTTCGGAATATTTTTCCCCGGATCTTGAAGTTCTGAACCAAGATTACAAATATTATAATAACCCAGGTATGTATAAATTGTTTGAACCGATGCGCTACCTAGTCCGACAAAAAATATGAAAGAAAAATCAAAAGCATTCTCCGGAAAATCAAAAGCTAGCTTTGGATTAAAATTTGTTACTCCTCCAAATATCAGCCACAAAATTGTTGCTATTACACCGATCCAGAGAAATAAAGAGATTTTACCGATAGTTGTTATCTTTCTATATAGAAGAAGAACAATAATAATTATTAAAAGACCAGAAATAATTTTTTGACCGGCCGCACCAACCGGTAATAGAAATGTAAAATACTGCGAAAATCCAATTGAACCGGAAGCAATAACAAGAGGAGCCTGAAAAATAGTCTGCCAGATTAAGAGGAATGAAAACAATTTTCCCCAGCTTTTAGGTCCGTAAATTTCCTTTAGGAAAACATAGCTTCCTCCCGCAGCCGGCATTGCTGCCCCAAGTTCCGACCAGACTGCGCCATCCATAAATGAAAGTACCGCACCTAGTATCCAGGCAAGCAAACATTGAGGGCCATTCATCTCTTGAATAACAATAGGTAGAACGATGAATGGTCCAATCCCTACCATATCGATCATATTTAGAGCAGTAGCTTCTTTTAAGCCTAAGCCCTGTTCAAGTTTTGAACCTGGAATATTATTCAAGCAGTAAAAGTTATATTAAATATTAATAATAATTTTTGATTTTAAAAAGAATAGAATCATATATTAAGATATAATATAAATAATTTTTTCTATCTTTTTTTAAAATTAAAATTCAGATTTGATTTAAACTAATGGCTTTTGATTTATAATTCTTTAATTTGGTTTTTTTGATTTTTTAATTATTGTGAAGGTCATTCTAAAAAATGCTTCAATTATAAAAAGTATAAAATGAGCTATCGTCAAGCAAAGACCGGAAAATTGTTAATAGAAATTCTGCCGGACAAATGTGACTTTTGCGGATGTTGCGTTGGGGTTTGCCCTGAAGATGCTATTGAACTGAAAGAAGCTGAAATATTTATAATTGATATCCGTTGTACAAATTGTTCTAAATGTGTTTGGAGCTGCCCGATTGAGGTTATTAAGCTTAATATGGAAGGTGTTCTCGAAAAGTAGCAAATCAGTATACAAATATCACATATAAAAAATATTTTAAAGTTCAATAAAAAATAAATGCAATTTACTATTTTACTTACTCTTTATTTATTACCCAGTTCTAAAGATATACTGTAATGAAATGTTAACATGAAAAAAGAATACGACATAATTGTAGTTGGTGCCGGACCCGCGGGATCAACGGCATCCAGGTTTGCTGCTGAACAGGGTGTTTCTGTTTTGATGCTGGAAAAAGACAGAGACGTTGGTTACCCTGTCAGATGCGGTGAAGCTGTCAGTAAAAAAGGAATAGAAAATTTTATAGAACCTGATGAAAAATGGATCACTGCACATATAACTAAGTTTTCCTTAAATGCACCTGACGGAAATGAAGCTTTAATTGAATTTAGTGATTCCGGTTATGTGCTTGAAAGAAGAATATTTGACTATGAACTCGCAAAGACGGCTGCAGATGCCGGGGCAGAAATTTTAACCAGGGCTTATGTTAATGGATTAATCATAGAAAATGATAAAGTTGCAGGAGTTAAGTATGAATTTCAGGGAGAGCAAAGAGAATTAAAATCAAAAATTGTTATAGGAGCGGATGGTGTTGAATCCAGGGTGGGGCGCTGGGCTGGAATAAAAACGCATATTGATTTTAGAGATATGGAGTGTTGTACTCAAATTACCGCATCAAATATTTCAGTAGCTGCTGATACTTTATATTTTTATTTTGGTCAAAACTATGCACCTGGAGGATATTTCTGGATTTTCCCTAAAGGGAAAAATATCGCAAATGTTGGTTTAGGCGTAAGTGGAATGGTAGGGAAAAAACGATCTGCCCTTTCGTTTTTAAATGAGTTTATGGAAAAAGAATACCCGCATGCCCCTATTCTTACAACAATTGCGGGCGGAGTACCTTCGACAATAACTTTAAATAAAATTTCTTCTCCCGGAATTTTGCTCGCCGGTGATGCGGCCAGACAGGTTAATCCTTTAAGCGGCGGAGGTATTTCGTCTGGAATGATAGGCGGAAGTATCGCTGGAAGAATTGCCGGTGAGGCAGTCAAATTGAATAAACTTGATCACATTTTTAGTTATGATAAAGAATGGCATGAAAGGGTCGGGAAAAAACATGAAATATATAACCGCTTGAAAAACGGTATCTATAATTTCTCAGATGAAAAGTTTAACAAGATAGCTGAATCATTTAATAAAGTCCCAAAGAACAAAAGAACTCTTGGAAGAATATTTGTTACCGCGTTAATTAACCAGCCTTCTCTTCTCGCCGAGGTTGCTAAAGTTTTTATCATTTAGCGTCTTTCTTAAAAATATGTATTAATAAAAATATTTTTTAGATTTAATAGTAAGATTTTTCAGTAATTATAAGGAGGTTTAATTGAATATTGCGGTAATCGGGACCGGCTATGTTGGACTGGTAACAGGTACTTGTTTTGCTGAAACCGGTAATAATATCCTCTGCGTAGATATAGATAAAAATAAAATCGAAAAAATGCAGAAGGGCATTGTACCTATCTTTGAACCCGGCCTTGATTTATTGTTTGAACGGAATATAAAAGACGGGAGATTAAAATTTACTACAGGATTGAAAGATGCTGTAATAAACTCAAACATAATTTTCCTTTGTTTACCAACTCCCCAGGATGAAGATGGAAGTGCGGATTTAAAATATATTTTGGGTGTAGCGGACGATATCGGGAAAATATTTAAAGAAAATCCTAAAATCGGGTATAAAATAATTGTTGATAAAAGTACCGTACCTGTGGGCACCAGTGATAAAGTGAAACAAGTAATCAAAAAGTATGCTCCGAAATTTGAATTTGATGTTGCATCCAACCCGGAATTTTTGAGAGAGGGAATGGCAGTTGAAGATTTTATGAAACCTGAAAGAGTAGTTATTGGAACAAGCAGTGAAAAAGCCAGAAGAATTTTAGATGAACTTTATGAACCCTTTGTCCGATCTGGCAACCCGATATATTTTATGGATGAAAAATCTGCTGAAATGACTAAATATGCTGCAAATTCATATTTAGCTACAAAAATTTCTTTTATGAACGAAATAGCAAATTTATGTGAAATAACTGGTGCAGAAGTTGATAAAGTTAGAATCGGTATAGGTTCAGATTCAAGGATCGGAAAAAGATTTTTATTCCCCGGCATAGGATATGGAGGATCATGTTTTCCTAAAGATGTTATTGCTTTAATTAATACTGCAAATGAGAATAAATATGATTTTAAAATTCTTAAATCTGTTTATGATGTTAATAAAAAACAAGTGGATCTTTTTTTAACTAAAATTCAAAACCATTACAATAAAAATCTTGCAGGTAAACATTTTGCGGTGTGGGGACTTGCATTCAAACCCAATACAGATGACGTACGGGAAGCACCCGCAATTTCATTAATTAAAAAACTATTGAAAGAAAAAGCTACTGTTTCGGCATACGATCCCGAAGCCCTTGAAACCACTAAGGCTGTCTTGGGAGATAAAATAAAATATTGCGAAGGTTCTTATGAATCTCTCGAAAATGCTGATGCTCTTATAATTACAACCGAATGGAACGAATTCAGAAATCCCGATTTTAATAAAATTAGTTCTTTACTTAAAGCACCAGTGATTTTTGATGGGAGAAATTTATACGATCCGGATAAATTGGATGAACAAAACTTTACTTATTATTCCGTAGGAAGAAAAGCAGTTACTAAAAGATGACAGAAAAAAATAATGATGTTATTTCAAAAGCATGGTTCGCTCTTTATACTAAATCGAGAAGTGAATTTAAAGCCGCAGAGCAAATCGGTTTGCAGCAGGTTGAATTTTACTTGCCTACGGTAGTTAAATACAAACAATGGAGTGATCGAAAAAAGAAAATTACCGAGCCGTTGATCAGGGGTTATATTTTTATCTATGCAGATGAAAAGGACAGGATTTTATCGCTTGAACAAAATGCAGTAGTTAGATGTTTAACTGAAAGAGGGCGGCCTGCAAAGATCCCTGATTGGCAAATTGAAAATTTAAAAAACATGCTTAAAAATGAAGCTGACTTTTATATAGCCGAAGGATTAGTCCCGGGAACCAAAGTTAGAATAAAAGAAGGTCCTTTTGAAGATGTAATAGGGGTCATTAGAGAAATTGAAGGTGGAAGGACTATTGCAGTATCAATCGATCTTCTCAACAGGTCGGTAATTGCTCATCTGCCTAAAGAAAGTATTTTTGAAATTATAAAATAAATTTATTTGGATTGATCCGGGTTAGTCAGAAATATATTTTAATAATTTTAATTCTAAAAAAGATGATTCATGCTTAATCAAAAAGAATTAATCTCATTAAAAAAAGGGGATGTAGTAAAACATTTCCTCTTAATAAAAAAATGTGATATTCGTACCGCTAAATCAAACAAACAATACCTTTCTCTTGAATTATCAGATAAGACCCTTACCATTCCAAGCAATGTATGGGAAAATTTTAACTCTTTTTTTGAAACAGTAAAAAATGGTGATGTGGTTTTTGTAACCGGGTTTATGGAAGAATACCAGGGCTCACCTCAAATAAGAATTACAAATATCAGGTTTGCAGAACCCGCAGATAAAATTGATCCTTCTGATTTTATGGAAAAGTCAGCAAGAGATTTAGATCAAATGAAAAATGAATTCTTTAACAGGATGGAATTGATTTCCGACACCAGGCTTAAATCATTATTGAAATTAATATTCACTGAAGATAATTTTAAAAAATTTTCTGTTGCTCCGGCGGGAAAATCCTGGCACCATTCATATATTCACGGCTTGCTCGAACATACGCTGGAAATAATTAAAATTTGTGATCTCATGTGCAATATACATTCTGAACTTAACCGGGATCTTTTAATTTGCGGCGCTATGCTGCATGATTTTGGCAAAACAGAAGAATTAAGCTTTGATTCTGCTTTCGAATATACGGATAAGGGAAAACTTATCGGGCATATTGTTATTTCTGCAATGAAAATTAATGAAGAAGCTAAAAAAATTCCTGATTTCCCTGAAGATTTAAAAAACTGCCTAATTCATTTAATTCTAAGCCATCAGGGAAAACTTGAATATGCTTCACCTGTTGTACCTAAAACGATAGAAGCAATAACTTTATATCATGCCGATGAATTAAGTGCCAAAATAAATGCTTATAAAAGGGCAATACACTCAGGCACTCTGAATGAGAATAAATGGACTAAGTTCATTTCTCTTGCTTCAACAGATCTATATAATCATGGTATTTCTTCTGAAACTGAAGACGAAATTATTAAAACTTTATTTGATTAAATCTTAGAGTACAGGCATTTATCTTGAGGTGAGATTAATTTATAATCGAAATTTGATTAATGAACAAAGATTAACGATTTTTGATTAAACAAAAAGGGAGATAATAATCAAATGGATAAATTTGAATATGAAGAACGATTAATTGATTTTACTATTTTAAATATTATGAAATCATATAACAAAAAAATAATAACATTCTATTTCTTTGTTTTTTTCTTTTCCATATCATCTTTTTCATTTTCACAATCCGTTGAAGAACTGATTAGGCAGGGAGACGACTCTCTTGATTCGGAATTCAATCTAATAAAAGCATTGGATGTATATCAAAAAGCCGACAAACTTTCTCCAGATAATTGGGAAGTAAACTGGAGGCTCAGCCGAGCTTATGTTTATGCAACCGAACAAATGCCGGATAAAACCGGCGAACAAAAGGATGCACAGCTTGCTGAGTATCAGAAAGCATATGATTTCGCAGATAAAGCCGTAAAACTAGCGCCCGACAAGTCCATTACGTATTTACGAAGAGGAATTGCAAATGGTAAAATTGCTTTGTTCAAAGGGGTTTTTTCAGTCGCTTCGGTTGTAAATTCTGTTCGGGATGATTGCGAGAAAGCAATAAATTTAGGAAATGGTGGGAATTATACTCAAGCACTTGCGCATTATGTTTTAGCCAGAACTAATGCAAAAGTTAGCGAAAAATGGGCGCCGGCCCGTGCAATTTTAGGTCTCGGCTGGGCCGATATTGATAAAGCTATTGATGAATACAACCTTGCTATTAAGTTATATCCTAACTTTAGAATGTTTTATGTAGATCTGGCAAAAGCTTATATCAGGGAAGATGAATATGAGAAGGCAAAAGAAATGCTAAAGAATGCAATTGCTAGTCCTAAAAGAGATTTTAATGACGACTCAATTCTGGCCGAAGCTCAAGATTTACAAAATCAAATAAAGGATGAATAGCATCCTTATTAGTCTAATTTCTTGAAAATATTTGGTTAAGTTCTTTTAAAAGCAAGTCATTATTATTTAAAGAGCATGGTTGTATGACTGAATGATCACCCGTAAGGCATGATGACTTTCTAATTTTTCAGCATGGGAATTTTTATATTAAACTTTTTAGCATTCTCAATAGCTGTTTCATACCCTGCATCTGCATGCCTTATTATTCCCATCCCGGGATCATAATTAAGAACATTGTGTAATCTTTTTTCAGCCTCTTTAGTCCCGTCAGCAACTATAACCATTCCAGCATGAATTGAATTACCAATTCCTACGCCTCCGCCATGATGCAAAGATACCCAGCTTGCCCCGCCGATTGTATTAATAAGGACATTTAAGATCGGCCAGTCGGCAATTGCATCACTTCCATCTTTCATATTTTCAGTTTCCCTATTGGGAGAAGCAACAGAGCCGCAATCAAGGTGATCTCTTCCAATTACAATTGGAGCATTAACTTTTCCTGAAGCAACAAGCTCATTAAAAATCTTTCCCATCTTTGCTCTTTCGCCGTAGCCCAGCCAGCAGATTCTTGATGGTAGACCTTGAAAATGCACCTTCTTTTGAGCCAGATCAATCCAGTTGCAGAGGGATTTATTTTCAGGGAAAGTATCTTTTATAGCTTTATCAGTTGTATAAATATCTTCCGGTTTTCCTGATAGAGCAGCCCACCTAAAAGGTCCCTTGCCGTCACAGAAAAGCGGTCTTATAAATTCCGGTACAAATCCGGGAATATCGAAAGCATTTTCAACTCCATTATCTTTTGCTTCGCCGCGAATATTATTTCCATAATCAAAAGTAATCGCACCTCTTTTTTGAAATTCCAGCATTGATTTAACATGTTCGATAATAGTCTTTTTAGAAGCAGTAATATATTTGGAAGGATTATTTTTTCTTAAGGAGAATGCTTCTTCTAAATTCATACCCATTGGTACATAACCGTTTAATGTATCATGTGCGGAAGTTTGATCTGTTAATATATCCGGTATAATATTTTTTTCTAATATTCGCGGAAGAATTTCTCCTGCATTTCCTATAAGTCCGACAGAAAGAGCTCTTTTATTTTGTTTAGCTTCCAAAACTAAATTTAATGCTTCATCAAGATTTTCTGAAAGAATATCAATATAACCTGTATCAATTCGTTTTTGAATCCTTTTTTTATCTACATCAATACCTAGAAAGGCTGCACCATTCATTGTGGCTGCCAGAGGTTGTGCTCCACCCATTCCGCCGAGACCGGCAGTTAAAAGAAATTTTCCCGCTAATGTACCTGCAAAATATTTTCTAGCACATTCGGCAAATGTTTCATAAGTCCCTTGAAGTATACCTTGAGTCCCTATATAAATCCAGCTTCCTGCAGTCATTTGGCCAAACATAGTCAGTCCCAAACCTTCCAGTCTTCTGAATTCATCCCAATTAGCCCAATTAGGCACCAGCATAGCATTAGAAATAATTACACGCGGTGCATTAACATTTGTTTTAAAAATTCCTACCGGCTTTCCGGATTGAACAAGCAGAGTTTCATCATTTTCGAGTTCTTTTAAAGACGAGATAATTGCACTATAACAATCCCAGTTCCTGGCAGCTTTACCGCTTCCGCCGTAAACCACCAATTCCTCAGGCTTTTCAGCAACTTCTGCATCCAGGTTATTCATTAACATCCGCATGGCTGCTTCCTGTATCCACCCTTTACATGAAAGAGTAGAGCCATGGGGTGCTTTAATATTTAATTTATCTGTTTCAAAATTCATTTTTCTACCTGTTTTTATAAAGCTTTGTGATAGTCATTTGTAAGAATAAAAATTTGAGAATAGTTTAATGAGTAGAGAAAAGGAGTTTTAGTATTCAACTTATACTTCTAAACCCCCTTCACAATAACAATTCAAAATTAATCCTTAAAATGAATATCAATAATATTTTCATATTGCTTAAGCATAGACTTATATAACCACTTCTTAAGAAACCAGCTTTTCTTCGTTTGGTTTTTCAGATACTTGATATTCTCTTCAAGCTGGTGCTGTAATCGGGTCCTTTCATCTTTAGTAAATTTTATTGTCTCGGCATTACCGTTTATCTTTTCAATTATAGAGTTAAATGCCCTCGTTTCAGCGAAAAATTTATTGTCTCCTTCTATTTGTTTTAAAGTCTGCCTGCAGAAAGTTGTTAATAATTTTTTTTCATTTTTATCAAATTGAAAATTATAGTTTGTGAATAGTTTCTTCATGTGCATCCGAATAGTTTTTAAATGATAACAGATTATCTTTCATTGTCTGGAAACCAGGTTTAATAATTTTATAAATATAGTTCAATCTTTCTTTATAAGGAATAAATGCAGATTTCATAGAATTAATTGTAATTTTTTCAACATCTTCAAGATTTAAATTAAAATATTGAATGGCTGTTAAGAATTCTTTTGTCATTGTTGTATCACTCATAAGCCTGTCGTCTGTATTAATTGTGACTCTGAATTTTTCTTTATAAAAGAACCCAAAAGGGTGATTCTCTACTTTGTCAATAGCGCCGGTATGGACATTACTTAACAGGCATATTTCCAGCGGTATTCTCTTATCTAAAACGTATTGCGCCAGGTCGCCGTAACCGAAAGCATTCCCCTTTTTATCTATCGAAACATCTTCTATAAGATGCGTTGCATGACCGATACGGTGAGCGCCGCACCACTGTATAGCCTGCCATATCGATTCTTTTCCGAATGCTTCTCCGGCGTGAACTGTAATGTTAAAATTTGCTCTTTGTATAAATTGAAATGCTTCTATATGCTTTTTAGGAGGGAAACCGCCTTCTTCACCGGCTAAATCGAATCCTACAACCCTCTGGTTTCTAAAATTTACTGCTAGTTCAGCAATTTCAAGTGTATTTTTCATATTCCTCATACCGCAAAGAATTAATCCAAACCCGACACCAAAATCTTTTGAACCTTTTTCTAATCCATTTAGAACAGCAGCTACAACATCTTCATTATAAAGACCTTTTGCAGTATGAAATACAGGAGCAAATCTTGTTTCAACATAACAGACCCCATCATTTTTCATATCTTCCATCATTTCATAGGCAACTCTTTCCAACCCCTCCTTAGTTTGCATAACAGCGGTTGTATGTTCAAAACCCTGTAGATATTCAACAAGATTGCCTTTATTTGCACCTCTGAAGAACCATGCAGCCAGCTCACCAGGATCTTTGGTAGGCAGTTTGCTATACCTAATAGATTTTGCAAGATCAATAATTGTCTGGGGGCGTAAGCCGCCGTCCAGATGATCGTGAAGTAAAACTTTAGGAACTGATCTTATAATTTCTTCTGCAGTCAAGAATACCTCAATTTTATTGGGTAAAATATCCTATTTACATTCTAAAATCAATTTAAATGTAAGTTGTGATTATTATTTTTTGAGCTGGAATATCAAAATAGACTTTCTTGACTATAGAACCATAAAACGTTAAGTTTGAGAATCAAATCCGATTTTTAAATGGAGTTAGAATGTATAGAAAAAATTTAATAATAACGGCAATTTTATTAATTGCTTTAACCATTACTGCATTTGAATGTTCCTCTACCGAACTAACCAGTGCTAAATTATATATTCAGCAAAAAAATTATGATAAAGCATTGGAAGTGCTGAAAGAAGAGGTAAATAAAAATCCGAAAAGTGATGAAGGATATTATTTGCTTGGAATGGTATACGGGGAGAAGGGAGAATATGATAATATGGTAAATGCTTATAATTCTTCTCTTGCTGCAAGTGATAAATTTTCAAAGGATATACATGATTCTAAAGTCTACTATTGGGCCAATTTATTTAATAAAGGTGTAATTAATTATCAAAACGGGAATAAAGCGCAAGATCCTGATAGTGTAAAAGTATTTTATGATAAATCCAGTAATGCTTTTGAGAATGCGATAAAAATCGAACCTGATTCTGCAAATACATACCGTAATCTTTCTTTTGTTTATATAAGTGAAAAAAATTATGATAAGGCTATCCCGGTACTTGAGACTTTGATTCAGAAAAGAAGTACGCTTGACGGATATAAATTCCTTGGAGAAATTCTTTACGATAAAGGTATCAAGCAGATGGCAAAATATAAAGAAGGTAAAGATGTACAGGACAGCGTACAAGCTATGGACACATTTAATAAGGCTATTAATGTATTGGAAAAAGGAAGAAAAGAATTTCCGAATGATTCGGATATCCTTTTAACTTTGTCTAATTCTTATATAGCGGCCAACAAAGTTGAAGTTGCTATGGATGCATTTAGAGCAGGCGTCGAAAGAGAACCAGAGAATAAATATTACAGGTATAACCTTGGTGTTCTATATTTAGGTGCAAAAGACTATACAAAAGCTGAAGAACAGTTTAAAAAAGCTGTTGAAATAGACCCGAATTATGAAAATGCAAATTATAACCTGGCTGTTACTTATGTTCGCTGGGCTACGGAAATGAGAGATTCTTTAGAGGCGCATGAGGATACTTCCCGAACATTCTTGGGAGTATACCGCAAAGCGTTACCATATTTGGAAACTGTTGTTCAAAATGAAAGTGAAAAACCGGTTGTCTGGGAACTTCTAGGAAAGGTATATGCTATTCTTGGTATGCAGGACGATGCAACTAACGCCTTTAGTAAAGCCGATAAGTTAAGAAAGCAATAAAGATAATGAGTCAGAATAATCAGCCGCAAGGCCAGCAGATTAACATAGAATTAGGTGAAAAAGAAGCGGATGGAATCTATTCAAACCTTGCAATCATTACTCATTCACCTGCAGAGTTTATAATAGATTTTACGAGGATAGTTCCCGGTGTTCCGAAAGCTAAAGTACATGCACGGATAATTACAACTCCGCAGCACGCTAAAATGTTTTTAAAAGCTTTAAAAGATAATATTGATAAGTTCGAAGCAAGGTTCGGTGAAATTAAAATTGATACCCAGCCGAATCAGCATTTCGGTTTTTCCCCGATGGTTAAGGACGAAAAAGTAAATTAATAAATATTTTTTTCTTAAATCTATAGGAGGATTGTTAATTCTCCTATAGATTTTTCCATTTTAAAGCCGTCTTTCTACTTGATCCTATCTGTTGAATCATAAAATGCATCAAGATCTTTTTTCATTTTCTCTAGGGAAGATTTATGTATGTACATCATGTGCCCGGCTTCGTAATAATTTATTTTTATGTTTGATTGAAGTTCTTTATTTAAATTCATATGTGACAGCACATATTCTGTTGCAAGAAATGGAGTTGCAAGATCAAAATATCCCTGCAGAACAAGCACTTTCAGATCAGGATTGTTGCCGATTGAATATGCAAGATCAACACTGGTATTAACAACATACTGGAATTCCCCGTTAGAAGCTTCATGCTTCCATTTCCATCTGCTGAAAAGACCTGTAATAACCGAATAGTCCTTATCTTTTCCAAAATTTAAATCATTATGCATATAGTCAAGGAATGCAGCAGTATATGCCGGACTAATAGCCGGAAAAAGAGGATCATATTCTGCGTGTTGCGATAATGGATCAAAGGTGAAACCTTTAAACCGCGCGTCAATTCTTCCAACTGTTTCCCGTTCATTACGTAAAAGTTCTTGCGTAAATTCTCCTTCCTGAATTCTTAAATTAGCCATCAATATATAATCTGCTGAAAGTCCTGTATATTCGTGAAGCTTTCCAGCAATTTCACTACGTTCTTCTTTTGTTAATTTATTCCCTTTCATAAGAGCTTCAATATACTCTCCTAAAGCAAATTTCCTTACCTTTACAAGAAGAGATGCAAGATCAACATTTTGGTCTGGCAGTTTATGATGAAACCATGCGACGGCTGCATATGTAGGGAGATATAAAGCATATGGAAGATCATGCCCTGTAATTCCGTCTGTTAATGCATTAATATCCATTGCTGACGAAATTAACACTATCCCGTTAAAAGACATATGCTCATTCAACTGTAAATGATTTATAATTCCGGCTCCCCGGGTTGTACCGTAACTTTCACCGATAATATATTTAGGTGAGTTCCACCTGCCGTTCTCGCTCACATATTGTTTAATAAAATTACTTATTGATTCGATATCGGCATCAACTCCCCAAAAGTCTTCATTTTTTTTCTTTCCAAGTGCTTTGCTGAATCCTGTTCCAACAGGATCAATCATTACAAGATCTGATTTATCAAGGATGCTGTATTGATTATCTGCAATATCATATGGAGGGGGTGGAGTTTGAGTAGTATCAGCAGTAAGGATTCTTTTGGGGCCAAAAGCTCCCATATGAAGCCAGATGGAAGATGAACCTGGTCCGCCGTTAAATGCAAATGTTATCGGACGATGGTTTTCTTTTATACCCTGGGCTACATATGCAAAATAATCCATACTTGCTTCGGGATTTCCATCATTATCTTTTAAAATAAGTGTCCCGGCAGTTGCAGTGTATTTAATTATTTTTCCGTTTATTTGTATTGAATGTTCTGTTACCGATTTTTCAGGTTTCAGATTTTCCTTCTTTGAAGAAGTTGAATCAGCGGATAGGATATATGAGGCCGGGAATGAAACCATGAATAGAAAAAAAATTACGAAAAGAAGGGGATAAATATTTTTCATTGTTAAACCTTATTAATAAGCTTTAAGTTAGAATGCAAAAAGTAAATATTAATAATGGAAAAGTAAACCAACCAAAAATATTTCTAATCTCTTTTTCACATCACGTAATTATTACTTCTTATTAGGAGTTGATGTTTAAGTAATTGATTGAAATTACGATAATATTTATGGCACCGCAGTTGCAGCTTTGTGTCTGCTTTTAATAATTGATATAGTGAAATAAGCTTAAAGAGTTTCAAATGAAAATAATAGTATTACTATTTCTTCTTCTTTTAATTACTATTTCGGGTTGCGTAAAATTACCTAATGATATTGTTGCTCCGCAATGGGATACGGAATTCAACATCCCGATTACAAATAAAACATACAAATTAGCCGATATAATAAAACCGCAAAAATATATCGAGATTGACAGCGACAGTAATTACATATTTCATTCAGATACTTATAACTATTCTACCGGGATTGCTGAATACCTGGATCAGTCAAGTGAAACTGATTGGGAAGATGCGGATATTATTGCATCAAATAATGAAATTGATGTTTATCTGAAATTTCCAGGTAAAATCAAGTTAAGTAAAGCAGAATTTAAAGAAGGGATTTTAAGTTTTCATTCGGTAAATCGCTCTAATTCCGAAAGTGTTAAAATTAATATAAGAATACCGGGAATTAAAGATCCATCCGGCCAGGTAATTAGTACACAATTAACACTTGCCCCGGGAGATTCCGGGACAGTTAGAAAATCACTCAATAACTGTGAATATATTAAACCATCATCTCAACCCGATTCACTAGATAATGGTTTATTAGCTAAAGTAACAGCATCTTCAAATTCAAATACTGCAGAAACAAATCTTAGCTTTATTACTTCAGGTTTTATTTTTAAAACTGCGACTGGTTATATTCCGCCTAAATCTTTAAATCAGATCGATCACTTAATAAAATTAGATCTTGGAAATGATATATCCAATTTCAGAGGAAACATTTATATAACAGGTGCACTATTAAAATTAAAAGCAGAATATATTTCGGCTAATCCCGATCCCTTCGAATTAGAATTAAGGAACCTGCAGATTACAGGGAAATCTTTACAAGATAACCAGCAGTCACAATTAATTTTTAAGAATACAAGCCCTGCAAGCAGTCCCGCCTCATCTTCAATTAATGTAAGGCTGGGAACCATCGATACAGTTTTTGATAAATCAAACAGCAGTATTGATGACCTTATATCTTTCCTGCCGGATGAGCTCACTATTAATACATCACCCGTTATGAATCCCGATGATGAACAAAATTACAAGACTGTTTCAGAAAAAGATTCGATAATAATGGAATCTTATTTAACAACTCAAGGGTTTGATCTGAATTCAAATGCCCTGCTATCAATTAGTAAATCAACTTTAAAAGATACTCTTGAATTGAATATTGCTCAATCCGATAGGGATGCTATTTTAGATGGAAAGGCCGCAGACTTAAGCATAAAGGTGAAAAATTCTATACCCTTAACTTCCTGGATTAAAATAACTCTTACCGACCAAAATTATAAAGCTTTAACTTCTATTACAACCGGTAATGATGGTGTCGATTCTTTAAAATTTTCCGGAGCACAAATTAGTTCAAACGGGCAAGTTATAGCCAATTCAACAAGCGAGCAGACAGTTAATTTGAGTTCATCACAAATTCAGAGTTTAGCAAATGCAAATTACGCAATATTATCAGTAAGCTTGGAAACATCTTCATTTAATGAAACAAATCCTGCGCATGTTTTACTGAAAGCCAGTGATTGGGTTGAAATACGTGCAGCCGGAACTGTAAAATATAATATAAACCCTGGTAAATAATATGATTATGAAAAGAATATATGTTTCGCTTGTTTTTATTTTTTGTTTAAGCTTAGAAGTAACTGCACAGTACGGTTCGGTAGGAAGTTTTGATGCCCGTAGTATGGGAATGGCTAAAACTTATACGGCTACTTCGAGAGGAATAAATTCTATAGGAATTAATCCTGCTAATTTGATGTACGATGAAAATAGTCATTTTGAATTTTCAACTGTTTTACCTCTCCCAACTACTTCTATTAGAAGCGGAACAGATTTCCTTTCGATTGAAGATTTTAATTATTATTTCGGTGGTGTTAACGGTGAGAGCCGTTATTTGAATGACCAGAATAAAGAAAGGCTCAATAACCTTTTTAAAAACGGGGGTGCTGTTTTTCTAAATGCCTCAACAAGAATTTTTTCGGCTTCATGGAAAATTAATGATAAAATCGGCGCATTAGGAATTTCAATCAGTGATTTTATAGGGGGAAACGTGAAAATTCCCCAGGCATTAATTGAAATTCCTTTATATGGAAATTCTTTGGAACGCGTATATTCTTTTAGTGAAGCAAATGTAAAATCCTGGTGGCTCCGGGATTATTCTTTATCATATGCCAGGGAAATACCCGGAACTAGTTTTCTTAAAAAATTATTTGCAGGTGTTACTCTCAAGTACGTTAATGGATTTTATTATGTCGGAACTGACAGGGTAAATACTACTTTGCAAACTACATCTAATTATGAAATATCCGGGAAAGCAGATTTAGTCGGGTATTCTTCATTTTCTCAAAACTTCGGCGTTAAATATGATTTTGATTCTACGGAATATCAATCCAGTTTTTCTCCTTTTCCTTCTCCCGCTGGTAAAGGATTTGGTTTAGATTTAGGTCTCTCTGCTTCCCTTTCACCCGTGTTAAATGTATCTTTTTCAGTTACTGATCTTGGAAAGATAAACTGGAATGAAAGAGCCGCTCAATATTCTGCATTAGGTGATATTTATGTCAATGATATCTCAAATAAAGAGCAGATGGATTCGCTTGGAGATAAAATAACCGGAAAGGGAAATTATATAAACGATTTTTCAACAGATTTGCCTACTGTTTTAAGATTTGGTGCTTCCTATTTTATAAAAGAAGGAATTATTCCAGGGACACTATTAGTAGGACTGGATTACAATCAGGGTTTGAACAACTTACCGGGAAATAGTACAAAAGCAAGGTTTTCTGTTGGTTCTGAGTGGAAACCGATGGATTGGATTCCATACATAAGAACGGGACTGTCTTTCGGAGGATGGACCGGTTTTAATTGGGCCTTTGGTTTGGGGATAGATGCAGGGCTAGTAGATCTAAACTTTGCAACTTCCGATATGAACTCTCTAGTGGCACCAAACGCTGCAAAACATATTTCAGTTTCTTTTGGATCACGGTGGAAATTTAACTGAATTTCACAAAGTAACCGGGGAGTAAATCTTTTAAAACTTAAAAGATTATATAATTGAATATTACTGCAATCTCATTGCCTTATTCTAGGCAGGTTCACAAAAGCGCCGGCAAGAAAGACCAGGTCAGCAAACCATGCAGTAAGCATTGGGTTTAAAACCCCATTCTTTCCGAACGCCATACTAATCTGCATGAAGACTAAATAAATAAATGTAACCAGTATATTTATTCCGACCTGAACAGCTAATCCTCCCCGTCTTTTGTTTGCGGAGATTGGCAACCCGAAAAGAACAACTACCAAACTTGCCATTGGAAATGAAAATCTTGAATAATATTCTATTAAGGTATTAGTCGGATCCAGCCCTGACTTTTCCTGTGAAGTGATCGAGCCTTTTAATTCACTTAAATTCATTTCTTCGGGCTTTTGTTGTTTTGTCGTTAAATCAGAGGGCTGAAATCTTAAATAGTTCATATCAAGCTTCGAAAAATATTTTGCACTTTCTACTTTCTGGTTAAAAGTTCTTTTAACTCCATTATAAGCTATCCACATATGACTAAGGGAATCATAAACCATTCTTACTGCATCAATTCTTGAAATCATATGTGTCAGATCATATTTCTCAAATTCCTGGATACTTACCCTGTTTGCCTGGTTTTCAGAGTTATCAAAAAAAGCAATATTAACAATGCGTGTAGGCGAATCCTGGAAGAATATATTCCCGCCTGAATAAACAAATCCTTTTTTTAAGTAATTAAGCTGAATACTTAATTTAGTTTTATTCGCCATCGGTACAATGTAGCCGGAGAAATAAATTGACAGCATACTTATAAATAAAGTAGTAACAAGAAAAGGAGTCATGAACCTGTACATACTTATGCCGCTTGCTTTGATTGCGGTAAGTTCGCTCAAATTAGATGCTTTCCCAACCGTAAAAAGTGCTGCAAATAATACTGACACCGGTGTCATTAGTTTAATTATATCCGGGGAGAATACTAAATAGTAATGCAGAATTATACCCAGGGGAACACTCTGATCGATAAAGTCATCCAGGTTCTCCATCATATCTATAACAACAAAAAGGAGAGTAAATGCAATCAATCCGAAGAAAATTGTCTGAAGAAACTGCTTTATTAAATATTTATCTATAATCTTCATTTGACATTTCTTCTTTTTCCTGGATTTCCCTCCATTGTTTTGGAAGCAGCTTTTTAATCCAGCTGAAATCTAATGTAACAGTTTCCTTAACGGTTTTAGAAGTTAAAAACATTCCGGCAATCCCTAATAAAATATTAGCTATCCACATTCCCATAAACGGAGATAGAAGACTTCTGTCGGCAAGCTTTTCGCCGCCGATTAAACATGCCCAATATATAAGGAAGAAAAACAAGCTGATACTTGCAGCGATCCCAAAGCCTCCTTTTTTTGTCATTGTTCCTAGAGGTGCGCCTATTAAAATGAAGACAATACATGCGACAGGGATTGCGTATTTTTTATAAATCTCTACAAGATATTTGTTTATTTCATCCTGCCAATATTTAATCCTGTTAAAGTCTGAAAAAATAATATTTTTAGAATTATTAAATATTATTTAAAACTCTTGAATAAACCAGGTCCTTGATCTTCAATTTACTTTTTCGAACAGGTGTGGTTGATGAATCCGAAGTGAAAAAAAACCTTTTAGTGTCTTTTAATAAATTGTTGACTGTCGATATCTTTATTAACCTTAAGCTATCTACAATGATATTCATAGCGGAAGTACTTAATTCTCTTTCACCACGTGAACTGCTAAAGTTGGATTGTTGAAAAGAAAATTGTTCTGCATCCATTGTTATCCGGTGCTTTTTAAAAGTTAATTTTCGATATAGATTTGTATTCCCGACATCCGATTCATGTATTTCGCCGTCATGTAAAGACATAATTAATTTTGCTTGATCTTTTGAAAAAAATATCTCTCCTTTTTTTGCAGTTACTATATTGACTTTACCGGGATTTGAATAATCATAAATGGTTATTTCTGAAAGTTCATTGGTTTGATTATTTATACCCCGGACCAGGATGGCATAATTTGAAACTTCCTGTGAAAAAACACCGGGTTCAAGCGACAGGGTTGGCTTCAGCCTGCTGATTTCACCTCCCAATATTTTGGCCTGATGATTAGCATCAGGGAGAATATCATTATTAAAAAGAAACAAAAGATAACATAAAACAGTACTGGCTAGTAATGGTGCAATCATCATTTTATATAAACTAACACCCGATGACTTCATAATTGTAATCTCATTATTCTGTGACATGTTTCCAAAAGCCATAAGTGTCGCGACTAAGGTTGCCATTGGAATTACAAGTACTACCATCCATGCGAGATTAAATGAAATTAATTTTATTATGATCCATGTACTTAATCCTTTCCCGACCAACCGGTCTGCAAATTTCATCATGAATTGCAAAATAAAGATTCCCATTAATGTTATTGTTGAAAAGATAAAAGGTATAAAATGGTTTTTTAGGATGTATTTGTATAAAATCATAAAGTTAATATATAAAAGGAGTTATTTTATAACAAGGTAAGCGTTTACTATGGAATTTAACATATATTAACATGCGGATATGATTTTTTTTATTATATTTATTAATTAGAATCTTGCGTGTCATATGGCATGTTTAGTAAGATTTATCTTAAATTTCTTGATCTAATTCAATTATAATGTGTGTACAACATCAATAACAATGGGAAATTTTTTTACAGGATTATTTGAATTCAATAAAATTTTTTCACTTTTTTTCCTCCTATTTGTCTTAGGATGCTATAACTCTCCAAATAAAGGTAAGCTGGAAATTAAAAAAGATGCCGCATACCCTAGGTGGTTAAAATCAGGGAAATATTTTACACAACAAACTTCCGGCAACTGTTTCTTAGGCCAGGATAAAGACGGAAATAAAAATTTTTTACTAGCCGATGATATTGGAAAAATTCATCATTTCAAAATAAAAAATGATACGATATTCTCTTTTTCGACAATATTTTTAGGAGAAAATGTTAAAGCTTTTCTGGAACCATTTCCTAAATGGGATTTTGAAGAAATAGTTTTTGATAAGTATACCAACTCAATTTATCTTTCTATTGAAGGGAATAATCCCGATCCTCAAAAATACGTCGGAATTTATAAATTAATATTTAAAAATAATGAGGTTTATTCCGATACTATTTCCGGAATAGAGAAATTGCATATTAGACCGGAAGAACTTTTTCTTAAATATGTTGCCAACAATATTGGTTATGAAGGTTTAGCCGTCGATAAAAATTATTTCTATCTGGGCTTGGAAGGTTTTTCAAGCAGTGGAATATTTGCCGACAGTACATTCCTTTTTATAGTCGATAAAAAAGATTTTCAAATAATCAAACAAATAAATACAAAAGCGCTTGGTATTCATACTATCTGTGGTTTATATTCTGACATGGATTATTCAGTTTATGGCATCGATAGAAATAATAAAAAATTGTTTCATTTGCTTTTTAGTTCAGGCAATTACCAGGTAAAAAAATGTGAGTTAACCGATATTCCAATAAACATTCCGGGGTACCATGCTTATGATTATGTTGCAGCCCTGGAAAGTATTACAGTGGATAATAATAAAAATATTTACCTTGTTGATGATCCATGGAAAACTTTTTATGTTCCTCAGCAGAATATTCTGGATAAGTTAGACAGTACAACCGTGAATAATTTTAGAAAATTTATACCTATTATTTATAAATTTAAGTTAACAGAACCTGCCGGATAAGCAGGTTGGAAAAGGAGATTTCAATTGCAGGAAGTAGTAGATTTCATAAAAAAAAATAAAGAGAATTATATAAATGAACTTAAAGAATTTTTAAGTATACCTAGCATCAGCACTTTGCCTGAGAATAAAAAAGATATTTTAAGATGTGCCCAATTCGTTTCTGACAAGCTAAAACATGCGGGTATGAGCCATGTTGAAATATTCAAAACAGAAGGGCATCCAATTGTTTACGGTGAATGGCTGGGCGCGCCAGGGAAACCAACAGTCCTTGTTTATGGTCATTATGATGTACAGCCTGTAGATCCGATTAATTTATGGGACAATCCCCCGTTTGAGCCGGTTATTAAGGATGGGAAAATATTTGCCAGGGGTGCTACTGATGATAAAGGGCAGGTCTATATGCATATTAAAAGTGTTGAAGCTTTCTTTAAAACCACCGGGAGCCTTCCTTTGAACATCAAATATTTAATTGAAGGAGAAGAGGAAATTGGAAGTTCCAACTTAGAATCGTTCATAAATCAATATAAGGATTTACTTAAATGTAATGCAGTATTAATATCTGATACTGCGCTTTATGAAGCAGGCTCCCCTGCTCTAACTTATGGACTAAGAGGCATAGCCTATGTTGAAGTTGAAGTTACCGGTCCAAATAGAGATTTGCATTCAGGTGAATATGGAGGTGCTGTCGCCAATCCCATTAATATTTTAGCCGATATGATTTCAAAACTTCATGATAAAAACGGCAGAGTGACAATACCCGGGTTTTATGATGATGTTTTAAAATTAACAAAAAAGGAAAAAGAAAATTTTAAAAAGCTGAAATTTTCCGAGAAAAAATTTGCAAAGAATTTAAAAGTTGCGGAACTTAAAGGTGAGAAAGGTTTTTCTACTTTAGAAAGAATATGGATTCGTCCGACACTTGACTGTAACGGTATAATCGGCGGCTTTACCGGTAGAGGCGCAAAAACGGTTATTCCTTCAAAAGTTTCTGCTAAGATTAGTATGAGGCTTGTTCCGAATCAGAATTCAAAAAAAATACTAAAACTATTTACAAAATATATTAAAGAAATTGCTCCCAAATCTGTAAAAGTCAAAGTTACTAGTCTTCAAGGAGGAGAACCTTGTTTAACTCCCTTAACTGATAAAGCAACAACCTCGGCTTCAACGGCAATGGAAAAAACATTCGGCAAGAAAACCATTTTTATTCGTGAAGGCGGTTCTATACCGATTGTTTCCGAATTTTCAAAAAATTTAAAAGCCCCGGTCGTATTAATGGGATTGGGATTAAATTCGGAGAATCTCCATTCACCAAATGAACATTTTAATTTAAATCATTTTGAGCTGGGCATAATTAGCTCTGCTAACTTTTTGAAGGAGTATTCTCTATAATTTAACAGAAACTGAATTATCTATACAGAAAAATTTTGGGAAATATATTTTATTAAATTAACATTGAAAACTTTCGATTATAATAGTCTCGGACTAATTATATTTTTATAATTTAACAGTATTTATAAAATTTAATAACATTTGTTTTGCAGTAAAACTGCAACAGTATTTGAATTGAAAATTCACAAGTATTTTTTTTATTTTTGTCCAAGTTAATATTATGTAAGGAATATTTAATGATTGAATTGGAAGAAAAATCATCTCCGTTAACCGAGTATTATGAATCTTTAGGGTATAAAGCTGAAATTGTAAACGGAAGAAAGGTTATAAAAAACTTCAATTTAACAGAAGTTGAAATTGACTCGCTATATGACGGAGTTGGATTAAGAGATATTTCTCATTATGGAATTTTAGAATTAAAAGGGACTGATTCCCTCGATTTCCTTCATAGAATAACTACAAATTCTATTAGAGATCTTCCTAAGGAAGGGATTATAAATACAGTTTTTACATCTGAAAAAGGACGCATTATTGATTTCATTACAGTAATTAATTTTGAAGATTATCAATTATTGGTCGGAAACCCTGAAAACCAGGCTATGGTTTACGGCTGGATTGAAAAATATATTATTGCTGATGATGTAAAAGTTACTGATGTTAACGGAAAATATACAGTACTTGAATTAATCGGTCCACAGGCTGATTCTTTTGTAACTTTAATATGCGGAAATATAGTAAATGCCATAAAACCTAATTCTTTTAAAGTCATAAATGCAGATGGAATGATATTTTTCTTATTAAAAATTCTTGATCGAAATGAAAAGATAAGATTCTGGTTAATTGCAAATATAGAAAATGGTCAGCAGCTTGTTAAATATATGATTGAAAATAAAGGAATATTTAATTTTAGTCTGATTGGAGAAGATGCTTATAATATTTATAGGATTGAGCACGGGATACCTTCAGCACCTAATGAAATTAATTCTGAGTATAACCCGCATGAAGCTAGATTATTGAATGCAGTCAGTTTTGATAAAGGCTGTTATATTGGTCAGGAAGTTATTGCACGTCTGGATACTTATAGTAAAGTTCAGAGATACTTGTCAGGAATAATTTTTTCCAATCCTATTGACCAAAATGAAAAATTTTTATTATATGATGAATCTGGAAATGATGCAGGCATCGTCACCTCTACGTGTTATTCATTAAAATTAAAAAATTATATTGGACTTGCGTATCTTCGAAGAGATTATATGCAGGAGGATACCATATTAATTGCTAAAAGCGAATCTGGAAATTCTGTCGAAATCTCAGTCAAAACTCTGCCGTTCAGGAGATGAAGATCTATACTAAAACTGGTGATAAGGGAGAAACCGGGCTCTTTGGGGGTTCAAGAATTTTAAAAAGCTCCCCGCGTATTGAAGCTTATGGTACTGTTGATGAATTGAATTCCTATATTGGTTTAACTATTACAGAAGTTCAAGACGATTTGGTCAAATCATTGTTAAAAAAGATACAGAATCAACTTTTTACATTAGGAAGCGACCTATCCGCACCAAGTTCTGCTGAAGATCAAAAAAAAAATATTTTAAGAATTCCACCTGAATATTATAAAGAAATAGAAAATTCAATCGATTTTTTTGAAGAAAAATTAGATGAATTAAATAATTTTATTATCCCGGGAGGTTCTAAATCTGCTGCACTTCTGCATGTTTGCAGGACTAGCTCGCGAAGAGCGGAAAGAAGAGTCGTTGCATTAAATTCTTTGGAACAAATTAACGGAAATATAGTTATATTCCTTAACCGTTTATCGGATTTGTTTTTTGTTCTTTCACGTTATGAGAATAAAGTCTCAAATCATCCTGATGTAATCTGGGAAAATCAAAAATCATCCCGGCAAGATCGGAATAAAAAATCTTAATATTGATTTCATAAAATTTTGATTTTTTCAATTTTTAATTTTCCTGGGGGTGACTCTGGTTTCGACGAGGTTGAAGAGGCATTGAACTGCACATCGTGTTTCCCGAAGTACACGTAAAAGAAGTTGGGAATAAAATAATAACTGGCGAATATAACTACGCCTTAGCCGCGTAAATAAAAGCGCAGCCGTTCTTTAAGTTCTCTCGTGCCGGGATTTAATAGAACGTCGTTTAGGTACGATAGCTGATTCCTTCGCCTGTGCGGATGAGGTGAAACTTAAGCAGGCAAGCTTGAAGCGATCCTTGTTTGTTTGGTACCTTTAAGTTAAAACAAAAACAGACTATATGTGTAGACGTTCTTTGGATCTTAATTTCGGACGCGGGTTCGACTCCCGCCACCTCCACTGCTTTAACCTAAGTATTATTTAGAGCTTCTTCTCTGGACGTATACATTTCAAAAGTTCTGTCGAGACTCATCTGCTGAATAAATATATGAAGTGAGGCTTTAAATCCTATCAGCCCAAACTTTCCATTTAATTCAATTGTCTTCTTTAAATTGATTACTAAAGCACCAAGAAAAGTTGAATCAATATATTCCACATTATACATTTCAACTAAAAGTTTATTCCAGCCATTCACAATTGCATCGGAGAGTATTTTATTCAATTCCCCTGCTTCTTCAATTGTAGCTTTTTTTAAATTAATAGTAACAATAAAAACGTCATTTACTGTCTCAGTAACAAAATCAGGAGTATTGTTCATATTTTATTATTGTAATCGAGATGGTAAATAAATTAGTTTTCATATTTACCCCTGCCCTCTGATTACGCTATTACTTTAATATAAGCGTAAAATAAAAATAGTGAAAATTTATTAGAAATATAAATATGGGAAATATGGAACTTCATCTTCTTTTTATGAGCCAATCCAGTAAATCAACCATGCCGTCCAATATCCGGATATAACTGCCGGACCGAGAGTTCGTGCAGGATTTGTGCTGGTTCCCGATATTGGCGCTTCTGCAAATACCATAACCGCATAAAGTATCGGGAAAATTAAAGGCGTATAGTTTCTTAATTTCTTATTTCCAACAAATATGAATAAGAGTAGAAGCATAATAAATTGAGCTACCCGTTTTTCCCCATAAAAACAAAGGCAATGCGCCGAATACACTACCGATTAACTGGGCAAAAATATAACCAATTGCATTTGTGGAAGAAATTTTTCCTTGAGTCCAAAATGAAAGTGTAACAGCAGGATTGATATGAGCACTGCTTTCTTTGCTAATCCATGATACCGCAATTAGAGCACCGGTTAATCCGAAAAAGAACCCGGTAATTGCTCTGCGAAGACCGGCACCAGCAATTAGATTGACTATGAAACTGCTTTTGCCGAAATCAAGAATTACTATTGAAAGACCAATTCCTACAAGAATAGCTGCGCCGAGAAATTCAGCCGCAAATAATGTCCATGGAATTTTTTTTACTTTCATCCATTTTCTATTTGATTTTTAAATGTTTTAATTTTTTTTCAAGAATTAGTTTTTAAATTTACCAATACTTGTTTTTTTATATTGCTAAATAAGTTTAAAACAATTTCTTTAGATCTGATAAACAACAAACATTTTAAGAAAAGAATATGAAAATAGGAATAATATGTAATCATTTTTCCTTTCCCTCAATTAACTACCTTCTCAATAATAATTTGGTTGCAGGCATCGCTGTTCCGGAAATTCAAAACCCTGGAAATCAGAGTATAAAATTAATTGCAGAAACTTTTAATCTGCAGTTTAATATCTTGCAGAAAGAAACTTTATCTGAAGATATTACTTACTGGCTCTCCGATATCGATCCGGATATTGTTTTTATATTTTCATTTCCTTTTAGAATCCCGGAAAATGTTCTTAAAATTCCACATTACGGGTTTATTAATTTCCATCCCAGCATTTTACCGGCTTATCGCGGACCGGATCCTGTCTTTTGGCAAATAAAAGATGGAATTTCCAAAACGGGAATTACTGCATATAAACTCGACAAAGATATTGATACCGGCCCTATAATTCAGCATGAAAAGGAAGACATAGAGCCAGGGGATACTTACGGTACTTTAGGTAAAAAACTAGCAGATACATTACTCAGAAGTGTAACTAAAGTAACAGCAATGATAAAAGATAATTATGATAATCTCAAATTTATTGAGCAAAATGAGAATATTTCTTCCTACTTCAGAATGCCGGGGAAAGAAGATTTAATAATTGATTGGGAAAAGCAAACTGCCGAATCAATATATAATTTAGTACGGGCTTCCAATCCCAAGTATCAGGGTGCAGCTACATTCTACGAAAATTTCCCGATAAAATTACTGCAAGTTTCAGTTCAAAAGGAAGCAGTTATGTCCGGTAATCCGGGAACTGTTATTGAAGCCCAAAATGATATCAAAGTCCTAACAACGGATGGCAAAATTATTTCTATTGATATTATTTATGTTAACGAAGGTTATTTTACCGCAAATACTTTTCGTAATTTATTTAATGTAAAAGCTGGAAATAAGTTCGGAATGAAATAGATCAATATGATCAAATAGTGTCATGGCAATAGTTATTAATTCAAAAAATAAATTTATTTAGAACTGTCTGCAGTTGAAGTATCGATGATAGATGTTTGATTGGTGTGTTATTTTTTATTTAACCTTTGCTTCATTATCTGTGGCTTGCTGAACTCCCTTAGCGAGCTGGGGTAAAATTCCAAGGCTTTCAAAAATCGGTTTAACCAATGGGCTTATAACAGATAATTTCGACATATAATAGAATGCACTGCTTAAACATGCAGCTCCGCCAATTAATATAGTTAAAGGCGCACCTATCCATCCGCCCAATCCGCCTCCCAATAAACTCCCGAATGGGCTCATTCCCCTGAAAGCCATCGCATAGAAACTCATTACCCTTCCCCTTTTACTCTCTTCCGAAACAGTCTGGAGTAATGTATTCACGGATGCAATATGCAGCATCATTCCTGTTCCTGCGGTAAACATCATAGCAATTGAAAGTATGAAAATTCTTGACAAAGCCATCACAAACATGCTTAAGCTTAAAAGAATTACGGCATAAGCAATAAGCTTACCCAGTCCCAGGACGGTCTTCTTATTTAAAAGGAAAACTGCACCTATTAAAGCACCGGAACCGTAGCCTGCCATAAGGAATCCAAATGTACTTGCATTTCCATGTAGATATTCCTTTGCAAATACCGGGGTTAATAAGGTTAAAGAATTGCTCATTAAGCTGACAGTTGCTAGGAGAAGAATTAAATACATAATTGGTGCAAAACCAAATGTATATGAAAAACCCTCCTTTAATTCTTGAATTACTTTTGATTCTTTTTTCCTTCTTGGAATAAAATTTATTTCCATCCTCAATAATGAGATCACAACTGCTAAATAACTTACACTATTAATTAAAAAGCACCACCCTTCCCCTACTGTTGCTATTAATATGCCGGCAATTGATGGTCCAACTAATCTTGCAGCATTAACTATTGATGAGTTTAATGCAATAGCATTTCCCAGATCTTCTTTCTTATCGTTGATCATATCTGAAACAAAAGCCTGCCGGATTGGCATATCGAAGGCGTTAATGGTTCCAAGCAGTACAGCCAAAACAATCAATTGCCATATATGAACAACTTCTGTGAAAACTAAGATGGAAAGAATAAGTGCTTGAACCAGAGCAAGTGACTGTGTATAAAGAAGCATTTTGTGCCTGTTCCATCTGTCGGCAAAAACACCAGCCAAAGGAGCAATTATAAATAAGGGGAGTTGACCTGAGAACCCGACAATTCCCAGCATAAATGCCGAATCCGTTATACGGTATACAAGCCAGGTCATTGCAACTTGCTGTATCCATGTACCAATTAATGAAAGACTTTGTCCGCTTATAAATAACCTGTAGTTCTTATGCTTTAATGCGCGGAACATCAAATTGAATCTTACACTGCTAAAGATACTGTTAACCGGCATTTTTAAAAAAATATTCTCAATAAAAAAAATTTGGAAGGAATAATATAAGAATTTTAATCTAACAAAATTATTGAAAGTGATTGGACTGAAAGTAGTGATCGTAGCACAGATTAATAACCCGTGCTACAAAAAATAAATAATTGAATTTTTGATTATCGCAGCTTAAATGTAATTGGAATAGTCATTTGTACTTTTACCGGCTTTCCCCTTTGCTTACCCGGAATAAACTTAGTATCCCTAACTGCATTTAAAGCAACTTCATCTAAAGAAGGGAACAGAGATTTTGCAATGCTTGCATTCATTACATTTCCCTTTTCATCAATTATGGCAAATACTAAAACTTTTCCTTCAATCCCGATTCTTTGAGCTAATTCGGTATATTGTATCTTATTTTGAATAGCTGCAATTCCTCCTACAGGTCTTGGAGGATTCTTCAACCGCTTTAAATATTATATTTTCAGCATCAATTGTTTTATGGACTTCAACTCTTTCAGGAGGTTTATCTACGTTTTCATCAACCTTCAATTCCGTTGGTTCAAATTCAATTTCAGTTATTTCAGGGTCCATTGAAATTTCGGGAACAACGGGTCTTGCTTTTGGCGGTCTTTCGGTTTGGCTGGTAGGCTGAATATCGGTAAAAGTGATTAAATCCTGATTTGGTTCTACATATTTTTTTACTTCACTTTTTTGAGGAGAATATTTGAAAGCAGCAATTAAAAAAATGAGCGCCACCATAATGCTTACTTCCATATTGCGTTTATATTTTCCCCTCAAGTCTGCTTTAGAAGTTTTATAAAGCGGCATGTTTCCTCCTTTAAATATTTAGATATCCTAAGAGAGTGATTATGGATATTATACTTAAAGAGAGTGGTTTAGTTCCGGTTTGCTGATAAAATTTACCAGCCTCCGCCGCCCCCGCCGCCGCCCCCGCCGCCGGACGAACCGCCGCTGCCTGAACTGGAACCAGGGGCTGTAGATGATGAAGAAATTGCATTTGAAAATGAACTGCAAAATGACGAGGTAAATCCATTCGTTGTAAAGTTATCCCAGCCTGATCCTGTATACCAGCCAGGATGATAGCTGCTGTTTTCGATACTGTTTGTATTAATTACAGATGCAAATTGTGAAGCCCAATCATTTTCAACATCAAGAGCTAATGCATATGGTAAATACTTCTCAAACAACCCGGGAGTTTTTTCAGGAGGATTAATCATGTTTAATCTATCTTTTTCTGCTACAGATAAATACATTCTAAATCCCTCAATTTTATCTAATAATTTTCGTCCAGCTAAAGTGGGAGCTTTTAATAAATGATAGAATAAAATATTTGTAAAAACCAGGGCAGCTAAAATGACTGGGGTAAAGTATGAACTCTCCGTAGAAAGGAAATAGATTCCGGCTAATTCTCCTAAAAAAAACGGGATAGCAAATCCGGTTATAAATAATGCCCCTATAATCCCGGAAACTTTAACTTTGCCGCCTCCTGCAACACCTACCCAGGCTTTGTAAACTGGAGATAATTAATACAACAACACCGATGCTCCAAAAGCTTAACCAGATTGTAAGAAACAATTGTTCAGGTGAACCAAGTAATCCCATTAATACAATAAATATAATTGATATTACTGCTCCTATAATAAATTCTTTCCTGTTATTTAAATAATAAATTTTTTCATAACTATTTTTTAGTGCTTTCTTTAATTCATTAATCGAGGCACGTATTATAGTGTGATTTTTTTGATCAAGTTCTAGAACGGAAAGCTTTTCTCTTCCCGGATCAACTTTATTTCTGGGTAATTTTTTTTCGAGTCCGGAGGAAAAATTTTTAACAATTTTTTTTATTAATGTATTTTTTGAAGGAATTATATTTCCAATTTCATTAAGAATTTCTTGATAATCCATTGGTGAACTTTTTGAATTAAAGATTAACTTGGAAGCAATCTTTTTTTCTTCTGTTGTTAGTATTTCTTCACCAGCCGATTCCCTTATAAGTGTATATTTACCTTCATTTTCTTGTATAGATAGATACCCTTTTACAGCCATATTAATTATGGAAGCTGCAAAAATCTTATTATCATAACCCATTCTTTTAATATAACGCATTGCAGCTGGAGAGAAATTATCCGGCGGAACATATTGAGGAATTATAGTCCCTTTTTCAGGATCTTTCCCAACCTTTTTCCAAACTAATAAGTAGTAAATAAATACTATAAATAGACCAATTATTCCTATAAGAACATTTAGATTGTCGGTAATAAAAAATCCTAGTTTGGTCTCTGCAGTTGGTTCATTTACATAATCTTTTGGCCATTGAACAACAATAGTTAACCCCTCTCTTGCACCAAGTATTCTGTTTGTATAAAAAGTTGCTGTACTTGTACTTTTTGAATTATTATAATCTTTTCCCTTTGATCCGTATGATCCGGTAAAAGCGAAACATTTGATTTCACCGGCCGATATATTCGGAGGTAAATGAACTACAGCTGATGCTTTATCGATATTAAATGCCCATCCGTTTCCAGTAACATTCCAATATAATTCATCATGATCCTGAAAGTATCCTATTTGCCTGTTTGTTTTATATTCGATCGTGTAAGTGTGTATACCATTATTTAAATAATAATTCTTATCGCCAATATAAATTTTTTTCCCATCCGATAAGTCTTCTATTCTATAATTATCCGGTTTTCCATCTCTTAAAATTTCCATAATCTCAAAATCGACAATGTAATTGTTTCCGTAAGTGTCTTTATAGTGTGTCGGGAAATCTCTGTAGATTCCGTGCTTTATCAGGTCTCCCTCAGTTATTATTGTTATTGTTTCGGAAACAAGCATTGAAGCATCAGGCTCTATGGTAATGTCGCTATTAAACGACAAGATTTCTTCTCTTCCGAATAAAAAAGATTGGAACAATACCAGGAACAGAATAATTTTTGACAGCGATAAGAATTTTGAGTTAAGCAAATTTAACCTCCGGGATTTCTTTTTCAGTAACCAGGGTTATTTCGAAAAACGGCTCTTGCTTGAAACTGAAAATTGCAGCTATAATATTACTTGGAATTGATTCAACGCGGATATTGTAATTCCTGACAGTACCATTATAATATCGCCTTGCATATTGTATTTGTTCTTCTATTTCGGATAATTGTTTTTGCAGATCAAGAAAATTCTGGCTGGCTTTTAAGTCGGGATAACCCTCGGCTACTGCAAAAAGATTCTTTAGCATTCCGGAAAGTTCTGATTCGGTTTTTGCTTTTTCTCCTAAGTTATTTAGTTTAATTGTCTGGCTTCTCAGGTTAGTAATGTTTTCGAAAAGATTTTTTTCATGTGAAGAATAACCTTTAACGGTTTCAACAAGATTTGGTATTAAATTATAACGCCTTTTAAGTTGAACATCTATACCACTCCAGGCTTCCTTAATTAAGTTTTTTCCTTTTATAAAAGAATTATAAGTAACGATAATCCAAACTAAAAAGAAAATTATTATGGAAGCAGAAATCAAAATTAATGGCATTAATATTCTCCGTTTTAGTTTTTCTAAAAAACAAAATATATGCCATGACAATATAAAAGTATTATATGATAAGTTTAAAATTGTTTCTATTATTTAGGAAAAAGCTTTATCAGCAATATTTTTAAACAAAAGAGATTATTTAACCTATCAAAAAATATAATACTGGTTTTGAAATGATTTCTCATTTAAAAGAAAAACCCAATTTTATGGTAAAATTGGGTTTTTAATAAGACGATCAAGAACAAATTATCAGTTATTTCTGCCATATTCGTTTAACGCCATTTCCTGCAAATTTTCCTTCATATCTCTAGGAAGAATCACATTCTCATAAAATTTACCATCCTTGCCTTTTTCATCGGGTGATGAAATAAACAATCCTTTTGTTCCGTCAACCACACGAAAACCTTTTATAATAATTCCATCCTGTGTTTGCACATCAAAAAATGCTAATGTTTTGCTGGAACTATTATGAAGCGTATTCATTCGAACAATTTTCATTAGAACCTCCCTTTTTTATTTATTAGAAATACCTGTCTATTTACAGGTATAAGTTGTATAACTATTGTAAATGAAAGTGTTACTGGTAAATAAAACCGAACTGGAAATATTTTAATAGTTATAAATTCCTTTTTCAGTTAAGAAAAGAATAGAATCTATCTTCAGAAATATTTCCAATGATTTAATAGTCGAATAAGCTACGAAATGAACCGAAAATAAGGGTTTTGCCCTTACATAGTCCCCTAGGGTCGAAAATTTACTTTTTAAAGTAAGCCATATGGATAAAAAAAACAAGTAAAAAGTAAAAAAAATTTTATTTTTTACAGAATTTATTTATAAAAGGAATTTTATTCGATTGTTTTCATCATAAAAATAAAAATCATTTTTGGGACTTTTTTAAAGAAGAAAATACCTTACTTATAATGTTGCTTTTCTTTTCTATATAAATAATTAAAGGAATATTAAATAAAAGAAATAGAAGGGACTTTAAAATATTATCAAAGATGATTTGATTCGAGAATGAAAAAGAGATTATAAGAAACATTCCTGTAAACGAATAAATAAACGGCCAGTAAATCATGAATAAATTACTAAAAATTTGCTGCACATTTTTTTTAAGTGTAAAGAACGCATAACCATTTGCAATCGCAGAAGAAAGGAAAAAAATAAATGTGGTGACAAATGCAATTGCGGTCATTCCAAAACCTATTTTTATTAAAACCAAATCAAGAAATATGTCTAAGCACAACAGCAATGCAGTGATATACATAAATTTTTTCTGCTCATTTAATGCAATTAACAGGTTTGTCGGTAGTCCCCAAATAGTTGAAAAAAATAAGGCTGCAATAAGAATATGCATTACTGTAATTCCAGGCATGTATTGTGGTAAAAGCAGATTAATAATCGCTTTGATGTTGATGTATATTATTCCGAGGATAATTGGAATTATTCCGGAAAGAATAAACATTGGCTTTGTGAAGTATTTCTCTATATGTTTCCTCTCACCGGTTTTTCCGTAAACATACATCATCCTTGGAAAGATCACTGTAGATATCGAATAGGAAATATAACTTACCATAGAAGATACAAATGCAGCCAGGCCATAATAACCCGCATTAGTTTTTCCCAGCAGTATAAATACAATAAATTTATCAACATTGCCAATAAGAAAGACTAAAAACCATAGAATCATTATTGGTAATCCGATTCGAAATAATTCCTTTAAAACATTTTTATCAATAAATAAATGAAGAGATAAATGGCCGTTAGCTATAAAATAGACTAAAATTAACAGCTGAGCTATAATCATTCCGAGTAACAAGCCGCTTAGCTTGAAAAATAAAAGAAGAATTACCCCGAAAGCAGTATTTAAAACCGAGTAATAAAATAAGTATTTACTTAAGAGTAATATTTTTTGCTCACTTTTAAATTTAGGACGCATGAAGAGATGAACAGAATTTAAGAGATATAAAATACCCGAGAGGCGTATTTCAGTTTCGTATCCTGAGGTAAAGCCGGTAAATGAAAAAATAAAAACAAGCAGCATAACAAATGAAGATATAATTATATTCCATGATAGGCTTGTCTGAATAATAACAGATTTTTTTTCTTTATTCCCTTCGCCAACACTAAAAGGTACTTCACGCAGCATAGCTTGCTGGGTTCCGAATCCCAGATAACTGGAACTGCCGAAGAAGGATCTTAGGATGCTCCAAATTCCATATAACGATGGACTAAGCAGACGTGCAATAATAAATCCCCTGATTATATATAAGATTTGAGAAGAATAGAGGGTTCCGCTTAAAGCAGTCGCATCTCTTATAATATCAGCTTCTTCATAAGTATTTTTTTCATCAATTTTTTCAGCATTCATCCGGTATTTACTTTCGATTTAAAGGCTTTAAATTTTCCAGATTGTTCCCGTTCTATTTTAGAAACGATGTTAACTTTTATATCACCATAAGGAAAAAACTTTTTTATAGCCGGCATTATAACATTTTCCCCGTGGTTTTTATACCCTAGACCCGGTACTATAAAAATATTAAAAATATTAAAATCTTCCTGAACGATCTGGTATTCTCTGACATTTGGTGCCAGCTTATCAAAATATGCAATATTAAAGAAGGATAATTTCCTTCCATCTTCGGTAACCATATAATCATTTGCTCTGCCTTCAATTTTATTTAACATTGGAAATGTTCTTGAACAAGAACATGGTTTGTCACTATAACTACCAATATCATGAAGGTTATATCTTATGAAAGGCATAGCAAAATTGTTTAATACAGTAACTACAATTTCTCCTTCCTCATCTGGTTTAGCTGATTTTCCCTGTTTGATAAATTCCATAATTACCGAATCAACCGCAATATGATAACCGTTATGAAGGCTGCATTCATAAGCAATATTATCGGTTTCATATGTTCCGTAAATATCTATTACTTTATTATTGAACGCGTTCTCAATATTCTCTCTCATATCTGATGTCAACAATTCAGAGTCAGTAAAAATTAATTTTGGCTTCGGGATATGAATCTTTTCTTCGATTATTTGAACTGATAAAAGACTTAAAACTGAACCATATCCCTGAATAACATCAGGTTTCTTTTTTTGAATTAAATTTATTTGGTCTTTTATCATGCTTCCTGAATGTTCATAATTATCTTGCATTAAACCTAAGTGCTGGTACCATTTTTTTTCAGGCTTCGGATGAACACTAAAAACAATTGAATTATCCAACGGATGCCGGCCGTTTGTAATGTAAGGTCTTAAACATTGAGCTTTTCTAAATTGATCAAAATTATGATCTATATAAAACAAGAATGGCATTCCGTTAGAACCGGCAGTTTTGATTGGAATAAGAGCCTTTTTATTATATATATTACTAACGAGTTCATTTATGGAGAATTGGCTTATTACTTTCTTATCAATAATTGGTATTTTATCAAGATCTTCTATTGATTTGATGTCATTTGGTGTCAGCCCGATATCGTCGAAAATCTTTTTGTAGAAATTTACAGTTCCATATGCATGTGAAACTAATTTACATAATAGTAATGATTGTTGGCTAAACAGCTCATCCAGGGACCGTCTTTCATTTTTTAAGAGACGGATAAAATTCAAATATTTTGATCCGATAGATTTACCTTTGATTTAAAAGCTTTAAACTTTCCGGATGGCTCCCGTTTTATGGAGGATACTAATTCAATGTTTATTACGGCATCAGGAAAAAGTTTTTGGATATAAGGTTTAATTATAAGTTCTCCCTCATTATTATATGACTTATTGGGGACAACAAATAAGGTGAAAGTATTGAAGTCTTCCTGAATTATCTGATATTCATAAACATTTGGAGCTAGAGAGGAGAATCTGCCTAAATTAAAAACAGATATCTTCCTTCCATCCTTTGCTATCATATAATCACTTGCTCTGCCACTAATTTGATTCATTAACGGAAACGTTCTTCCGCAGGAGCATAACTTATTTATAAAACATCCAACATCATGCAGATTATAACGAATAAAAGGCATTGCAAAATTGTTTAATATAGTTACTACTATTTCTCCTTGTTCACCTGTTTCAACAGGTTCATTATCTTTCAAACATTCCATGATTACACTGTCAACTGCAATATGATATCCTTCATGCTTTGAGCATTCATAAGCAATATTATCGGTTTCAAAAGTTCCGTAAATATCTATTACCTTTGTGCCGAATGCTTTTTCAATATTTGCTCTCATATCCGGCATCAGGAGTTCTGAATCGGTAAATATCAAACGAGGTTTTTTTATTTCAATATTGTTTTCAATAATATTTATAGATAAAAGATTTAAAACTGATCCATACCCCTGAATTATATCAGGCTTAATATTCATAAGCATTTTTATCTGTTGATTAATTTCTTCGCCTGTAAAGATCCTTGACTCAGGTAATAATCCAAATCGATGGAACCATTTTGACGGAGCAGATTTAGTTACGGTGAAAGAAACAGAATGGTCGAAGAGCCGTTTTCCATTTGTAATATATGGCCTTAAAAATTGAGCCTTTCTAAATTGATCAAATGAATCATCGATGTAGAACAGATAAGGAGATCCGTTAGAACCGGCTGTTCTAACAGGTATAAGTTTTGTTACATTATATTTTCTACTGATTAATTTATCGTATGTATTTTCTGCTAATAATTTTTTGTCGATAACCGGTATCTTTGTTAAATCTTCAAGTGATATTATTTCTTCAGGATGCAGCCTGCAGTCATCAAATAATTTTTTATAAAATGGTACAGTTGCATACGCATGGTCAACAAGGTTTTTCAGCCTTACCGTTTGAAGATGAATTAATTCATCCGGGGAGCGGTGTTCATTTTGTAAAAACCTGATTAGATTTATGTATTTTGAATTAATCACTTAACTTTTGACTTAAATGCTCTGAATTTTCCTGAACCTATCCGTTCAATTGTATTAACAAGTTTAATATCAATATTTACCTGCGGAAAATATTTATATATCTGTGAATTAATTATTTCTCTGCATGAGTCATTGTATGCATTATTAGGAACAATAGATATAGTAAAATTTTCAATGTCTTCCTGTACTACTTGATATTCAAGAACAAATTTTGTTATTGAATGCCAGTATGCTTCGAGATTTACAAAAGATAATTTTTTACCATTCTTCGTAATCATATAATCGTTTGATCGTCCCCGGATTTTTACGAGTAAAGGGAATGTTCTTCCGCAAGAACAAGGAAGGTTACTATATGAACCAATATCTGCAAGATTGTATCTGATGAATGGCATTGCGAAATTATTTAAAACAGTAACTACAATTTCACCTTCTTCATATGGTCCTACATTTTTTCCGTTGCAAACAAATTCCATTATTACACAATCAATTGCGATGTGATATCCGAATTGAGCATTGCATTCATATGCAATATTTTCGGTTTCGTAAGTGCCGTAGATATCAATCACTTTTGCACCGAAAGCTTTTTCTATATTCATTCTCTTATTTGCAGTTAATAATTCCGAATCGGTAAATATTAACTGTGGTTTAGGAACATACTTGTTTTCATCTAAAATAATAAGCGCCAAAAGATTTAAAACCGATGCACAACCTTGAATAACTGCCGGTTTAATTTTTTGTATTGAGCTGATTTGTTCTTCTGAACTTGAATTATAAAAAATACGGGTATCGTTCATAATGCCTAAATGCTGGAACCATTTTTTCCCTTCAGCTTTTGGTGCACTAAATATTAAAGTTCTATCTGAAATACTTTTCCCATTTGTTATATAGGGTCTTAAAAATTGTGCTTTCCTGAGCTGATCAAATGAATTATCAATAAAGAATTTCATCATCATTCCGCTTGAACCTGAAGTTGTAATTGGAATAAGTCTTTTGGCTTTATATTTTACACTGATCAGATCATCAAAAGGGTTTTGACTTAGCAATTTTTTATCAATTATTGGTATTTTAGAAATATCTTCAATTGATTGAATATCTTCCGGATGCAGACAGCAATCTTCAGACAATTTTTTATAAAATGGAACGGTTGCATATGCATGATTAACAAGTTTTTTTAATCGAATAGTCTGATGATATGTAAGCTCATCTAGCGAGCGCCGTTCATTTTGCAAAAGGCGAATTCGATTGATGTATTTTGAGTTAAGAACCATGCTTTAAATGGTTAAATATCATTTATAAATTCGCGATAGATTTTTTAATCTATAATTTTTTGATATATGAAAGTTTATGTTTCATCCATTTTTTGTGAAAGAGAAACCACAATTTAACTAAAGGCACTGCATATTTATTCTGTGGCTTATAAAATATAGACATGTCTTCAGCTATGCATCCTCTCTTTATTTTTGTATTATACAGACCTCTCCCAAAATAAATTCTCTTTACATTATATCTTGTCATTTGCTTTATCGGTTCATAATAACCGAGATTAAAGAAGGTAAAATCCTTTTTTGAAAGTTCGTGGTCAACACCTACACTTGAAAAAAAGGCTTCTTCACCTTTCTTTAAAATGGTGCTTACTCCGATAATAATTCCGTCTTTTTCTGCAGTATATATAATTGAATCTCTGCCGAAAATTTCTTTAATTTTTTTGAAGTAGTTTTCCTTCAGATAAAATTTCGAGTTGTTATATTTAAAATGATTCATCTTAAGCAGCTCAAAGAGCCTCTTCTCATTACCAGAGGTAATTTGCTCTTCATTTATTAATACACCTGATTTTATATTTCGATTCAATTCATGCCTGATTGATTTATTCATGTAAGGATATTTTTCGGATAAATATTTTTTATATCCTTCGAAAGATGACCATTTGACATCAATAAAATTTGAAGGGAGGTCATTAGTTACAAAATAACCGCGTTTTTTTAAGCTGTTCATTAGTGTTTTCTGTTCTAATGTTACATTAAGGAAACTAACCGATGCCTTTTTTTCTCTTGCTATTTTCTCAATTTCATCTATTATTATTTCCTGCAAAGAAATCACTTGATCGTTATTCATGTTTGCAGAAAAAACAAAATGAGTTCCGTGACCTCTTTGTCTGTTGCAAATCATACATGGGAGAAAAGTTACTTTTTTAATTGATCCGGTTTTAGACAACCTGCCTAGTAGCACACTATCTAAAATCCTGGTTGAATTTTGCGGTTCGAAATAAAATGCTGAGGCTGCTAAAATATTTGCATCGGAAGCAATAGTAATATAATATGGCAGTAACGCAAAAGCCGTTGTCTCTTCAACTGTCTTAAAATATTCATAAGACATATATACATTATTTTCAGTGAGATAATCCCACTCCTCTTTTTTTATTTCTTTAATTGAATTATAAATTGCAATCTGATACATAATATTTTTATAAGGTATCGTTACCGTATTTATTCAATTCGAAGATAATTTCAATTCATTTATTGCTTTCGCCAGGTAAACCGGGAAATCTTTTTTGTCGATTAACATTCCTACTTTCTTTTGTTTTAATTCTTTAAATATTTCATACAGAAATGCCGATTTAATTTTTGCAGTGCGGAGTTCCTTTATTACGGCCCGTAAATAATAGGAAAAATTAATATAGTGGATACCGGATTTATAACTCGAGGGTTTATTGAAATTTCCGTCGTTGATTGCAGCCATACATGTTATAAAAGGGAAATTGACTCCACTTTGAACAGCAAAAGCAATACTTCCTGGAAACCTTGGATTGACTTCTATTAATTTTGGCCTACCATCCCTTTCATCAATAATTAATTCCACCTCAACCGGGCCTTCCCACCGGCACTTTTCGAAAAAAGGCATAACAAGTTCTAATAAATTATATTCATTCGTACTTTCAGCATAAGCAGTAATCCCTCCTGTAACCGGCCACTGACGTATTTTTTTTAAGATAAAATATTCCAAAACCCTGTTGTTTTTATCAAAAAGAATTTGAACTGCCCGCATTGTTGATGAACCGGGAATGTACTCTTCAATTATACAATTACCCGGAATACTTTCGATTTGTTTTCTAGCTATATTTAATTGTTCTATTGAATTTACTATACTTAAACCTTTGGCTCCCCCGATATCAAAATCCGGTTTAACCACCAGTTTATTATTTCCTTTTTTTAACATAAAACTTGCTTCATCATCCGTATAACGATTTGGTACTGATATACCAATTTCTTTACATAAATTATGTGTTTGTTGCTTATTATATACCTTAACGTAACTCTCGTAATCCGGTACCAAAATATTTACATATTTTTCGATTCTTATTTTTATTCAGAGAAATTTGTTTAGTGCCGCCAAGTGAAAGTAAAACATCCGGATTTTCCTTTTTTATTATTGACATGATATCTTCGAAAAACTTATCTTCTGAAAATGGAGCATGAATATAATGTGCGCTTAAGTGTCTTGAATGAATATTAAAAGGTAGTTTATGTTCATCTGTTCCGACAACAGTAAATCCTTTTTTGGCCAGACTATAAGCAGCTGCAAATCCGATTTTCCAGCTTGAACCTGTTATTAATACTTTCAAAATATTCTTGTTTTATTTCCTAAATCGAATAATAAATTCTTAATTTATACATAAAAAGTATCTAATCAGAACTTACATTTTTATCCGTCCTGAAGATAAACTCCATAAGTGTTCTGCAATAAGTTTTGTTAACTTAAATAAAGGCGGTATATATGAAAGAAAAATCAAAGAGATATATTTTCTCCGCCGGGCTATAGATATGCCGGGGAGAGCATCATTTATATTGTATCTTCCCTGTTTATATCTCGTATCCATCAGCTGCCAGAAACCTAGACGCAAAGTAAGATTATTTTTTAAGATCAACTTTTCATCTATTGTCCAATCATATGTTTTTGATTTTATAATTAATTGTTCAATGGTATTGATTCGCTTCCGGGGGTTATTCGATATCCTGGGTCGTTTTACAGATTTATTAATATATGCCAGAGGTTCTTTAACAAAGAGTACTTTATGTTTGGGTATAATCCGAACCAATAAATCAAAATCATCTGATGCTGGTAATAACTGATCAAATAAGCAGTCTTCTTTTATTGATGCACTGAACATCATGTGTGTATGCGATAGATGCAATTTTGCCGAAAAGAAATCTTCTTTTTTTATTATAAATGACTGTTGAAATATCCTAGGGGGAACATTTTTTCCATCATAAACTTTAATACAGTTTGATATTGAAAAATCAGCATTATAAGCCATCATTTCTGAAAGCTGAACCTGAAGCTTGTTTTCCTTAAATTCATCATCATCGTCAAGTAAAGCTATATAAATACCATGAGCATTTTTGATTCCGTAATTTAGCGACTCACTTGAATTTATATTTTCTTTAGCAACATAGTGTATCCTGGGATCCTGCAAATAAGGTGTAATAATTTTATATGTTTTATCATTTGGTCTTCCATCGATAATAATGAGTTCCCAATTTTTATATGTCTGATGTATAACAGAATTAATAGCCCTTTCAATACAATATGCCCGGTTAAACGTTGGAATAATAACTGTTATTAAAGGTTGATCTATCATATTTTGTGATTAAAAATTTAAGGTTTTAATTCTGTTATTGCTTTTGCCAAATATACCGGAAGATCTTTATTGTCTACCATTACCCCGACTTTCTTTTGCAATAGTTCCTTAAATACCTGCTTTAATAATCCGAACTTTTTTCTTGAAATACCGAATTCTTTCATTACTGCTTTTAAATAAAATGAAAGATGTATATAAAATTTCCCGGCATCATAATTAGGAGGATTAATATCATCTTTATTTATTGCAGATAAGCAGGCTGCAAACGGAAGATCAACACCGCATTGAATTGCAAAAGCAAGGCTGCCGGTAAATCTTGGATTAATCTCTATTAATTTTGGCCTACCATTTCTTTCATCAATAATTAGTTGAACCCCGGCAGGACCTTCCCACCGGCACTTTTCAAAAAAAGGTAAAACAAATTCCAGCAGTTCCTGTTCATTAGTACTGACTGCATAAGCTGTATTCCCTCCGGTTATAGGCCATTGACGAATCTTTTTGAGAATAAAATAAGAGATTAGTTTGTTTTGCTTATTGAACAACAGCTGCAATGTCCTGGTTTTGGAGGCACCTGGAATAAATTCTTCAATAATATAATTACCCAATTTATTTTGTATATATTTTTCAGCCAGTTTCAATTCTTCAATGGTGTTAATAATTTCAAAGCCCCGGGAACCCCCAATATCAAAATCAGGCTTGATTACCAGCTTATGGTTTTCACTGCTTCTTAAAAGATCATTTGCTTCTTCATCTGTAAAATGTTTCGGCATATCAATACCGACTTTATTGCATAGTTCATAAGTTTTCTTCTTATCAAATGCTGTACAATAACTTTCATAATCCGGTACAAGAACACTTATTAATTTTGATATTTCATTTTTATGCAATGATATTTGTTGTGTCCCCCCAATTGGGATTAAAACATCGGGCTTTTCTTTACTGATAATTGATATAATGTCATCATAAAATTTACTGCTGGTAAATGGCGCATGGTCATAATGTGATTTCAAATGCCTGGAATGCATATTGAATGGAAGTGCTTTTTCATCTGCTCCGATAACAGTGCAACCTTTCTTTGTCAAATTAAAGACTGCTGCCATTCCAATTTTAAGTGTAGAACCTGTTACTAATACTTTCAATTTTGACCGTAACGATTTTTATTTTAATTAAACTGGATTTTTATAAGAAAGCTGATCGATAAAAATTCTGTGCCAGACTTCGAAATTAATTATATTCATTAAGAAATTTGAATTATCCTGAGCACCATTCAGATGTTTATCAATAAGGTAATTAATATTCTGCAAATTGTAGAATCCTCTTTCTCTGAAGGTTTTATCTGTAAGTAAATCCAGCATCGGTTTCAGGTTGTTTTTATCTCTTAACCATTTATCTAAAGGAAGAGCGAAACCAATCTTTCTTCTATAAATAAAGGCATTATCAAAATATTGTTCCGATATTTTTTTCAATATTGCCTTAGGAACCGGTTTGGTTTTTTTTCTAAAATGAATCTTATTAATTTTATCAAATAATAATCTATTACTGAATGGAACTCTTGCTTCAACACTCATTGCCATCGACATCTTGTCCTGCCTTTCAAAAAGAAAGTTTAAATAGCTGGTCTGAAACGATGCAAAAATTTTATTAACTAACTCATCAATATTATTAATAACTGACTTCCTGTATTCAATATTTTCCTGCAGTGTATTGAAGACAAATTTTGACATTTCTCCGGAAAAGAAAGATGAATGGTCAATACCAACGATAAAGTTCTTGATTGAATTTTTAATATTTCTGAAACCGGAAATATTGGGAATAAGACTAAATGCCTTATCATGCTGCTGAAGAAAGTTAAGAATACTGTACTTGTAAATCTTTTTATTATAAAAACTGCTGTATCCTCCAAAGAGTTCATCTGAGCCTTCCCCGGTTAATATGACCTTTGAACTATGTCTTGAATGTCTGCATAACAACATCAAAAATATACTTGATAAATGGACCTGGGGCATATCATAATGCCATGTTGCTTTTTCAAAATTATCGCACATATCTTTACCGGTCATGGAAAAGCTATGGTGTATGGTGTTATATTTTTCCGTCACTATCTTTTGATACCGGCTTTCATCTCTGTTAAAGTTTTCCAAAGTTACAGAATAGGTATTAAGCTTCTGATTATATTCCTTGCTTAAAACAGCTGTTATATAACTTGAATCAATGCCGCCACTGAGCTGTACATTATAGCCAACATCACTCATAGTATGTTTGGAGATGCTTTCATTTATTTCATTTTTGATTTCTTCATAATTTATTTTTGTATTAGTCTGTTGGTTCAGGCTTGATGTAACATCATAGTAAAGATTTTCACTAATTAATCCTTCTTTATTAAACTTCATATATGTTCCGGGTTTAACCCTGTAGATATTCTGAAATATGGTATTCCTCCCGCTTACATATCCATAAACAAACTGTTCATATAGCTGTTTCTCATTAAGTTTAAATTTGATAAGATTTCTGAATGACTTTATTTCACTGCCAAAGTAAACGTAATTATTGTTTTTAAAGAAATATAAAGGTTTGATTCCAAGGTGATCTCTTGCAACTAAAACTTCGTCTTTTATTTTATCATAAATAATGAATGCAAACATTCCTTCCAGCTTATTTAAACAGGAAACATCCCATTCTATATATGAGTTTAAAAGGACTTCGGTATCCGTACCGGATTTAAATTTATAATTCTTTCTGATAAGTTCTTCCTTCAGATCTTTATAGTTATAAATCTCTCCGTTGAAAATGATAATATAGTTTTTAGTTAAATCAAACATTGGCTGATGACCACCATATGAAATGTCTAAAATCGATAATCTTTTAAAACCGAATCCTATCCAGTCATTCAGATAAAATCCTTCATCATCGGGACCCCGGTGATTTATTTCTTTAGTCATATTTTCTAAAGTACATTTGTTAAGTAATGATTTTTCTCCAAATGATAGAATAGCCGCAATACCGCACATATATTTAGTTACCCCTCTTTTGAATTTCGTTTGTAAATGAAAACTTTCTTTTCATCCATAATTTATGAATTACAAACCATAATTTGATAAAATAATTCAATCGTCCGAAATTAGGTTTATAAAAGATGTAAGTGTCTGCTGCTTTGAATCCCCGCCTTCCTTTCATTGCATAAAATGCATTCCCGCAATAAATTTTTTCTATTCCTTTCTCAATGGCTTTTTTTATAGGTTCATAAAATACAATATTAAAATATGTCAGGTCTCTTTTGGAGATTTTGTGATCAATACCTACGCGAGTAAGTGCAGCCTTCTTATTTTTCTTTAACTCTATGCAGACACCAACAATATCAGTTCCTTTAAAGCTGTAAAGAAGACGACATCACTGCCGAAGTTTTTTTTTAATTTTAATATATAATCCGGCTGCAATGTAAATGCATTGTTACTGTGTTTGTCATGATTCATTTTCAATAATTGAAAAAGTCTTTGCCAATGGTTCTCTACATTTTGTAACTCTTTTATTTCTATTCCTGCCTTCCGGTTTTTGTTTATATCCCTGGGAATTGTTTTTTTCATGGAAGGGTGTTCTTTTGATACAAACATTTTATAATCATTAAATGATGGCCATATAATGTTAATATAATTTAAAGGAAGACTAATAGTCTCATAGTAACCTCGTTTAGTCAATATTTGGATTAAGGTTCTTTCATTATCCATAACATTCGAGAAATAAACGGAGGCATTATTTTTTTCGGCAATATTTTCAATAATATCTATCAACTGGTCATAGAAATGGATAGTTTCGTTTTCTTTTAGTTCTTTTGAGAAGAGAAAATGCGAACCATATCCGTTTTTAGAACCGCACATTACAGCAGGTAAAAAGGAGATGTTTTTAATCCAGCTAATGTTCTTAAACCTGCCCATTAATATATTGTCAATTGATTCTTGAATTCTCTTTTTTCTTATCAAAATAACAAACAGAAGCAGCGGTTATTTTTTCGTTATCTTGTAATGTTATATAATACGGAACCGGGGGATTGACAGTTGCTTCTTCATAAGTTTTCAGCCAGGCATAGCACAGGAATATATTATCTTCTGCCAATCTGTCCCAGTAAACTTTATCAATCTCGGAAATTTTATTATAAATTTTAACTTCAGACATAACATGCAATTTTTTTTTATTAATCAGTTGAATGTAAATTTATTAATTTGACTGATATACAGCACTAGTATAATACTTGCATTTAATTTTCCCTAAAATCTAATTGATTGTTTGTTTAATAAATCAGAATTGCAGCCAGGATATAAACTCCATATAATTTAAATTTACTAATAGTATCTAGAATTAACTTTAAGCATAATAGTTATAAAAAGATTTGCAAATGAGAATTTAGTCGATAAATATTCTATGCCACATTTCAAATTTAATTATTTTCATTAGGAATTTAGAATTGTCTTTATTTCCTTTTATATGCTGGTAAATTAATGAATTAATATATTTGTGATTATAAAATCCTCTCTCTAAAAGTTTTGTCGCTCAGAAAATCAAACCAAGATTTTAACCCCTTTTCATCTCTAAGCCATTGACTTATTGGGAGTACAAACGGATTTTTCCTCCTGTAAATAAAGGACTTATCATAATATTGCTCGGATAATTTTTTCAAAATTGTTTTGGGAGTTGGTTTTATTTTTTTCTCGTAGGAAATTTTATTCATTTTGTCGAACAACATATGATTACAAAATGGTACCCTTGCCTCAACACTATTTGCCATTGCCATTTTGTCTTGCCGTTCAAGCAGATAATTTAAACAACTGGTTTGAAATGTTGCAAAAATCTTATTCTCTAAATTTTCTATATTTTGTACTATGGATTTCCTGTAATCAATACATTCTTCCAATTTATGATATAACAAAATACTGTTTTCCTTATCTAAGAAAGAAAATCAATCAACACCCAAATAAAAATGTTTTATAGAATTTTTTACTGTTTTAAGTTTTGATATTGATGGAATTAGATTGAGTAATTTATCATATCGTTGTATATAAGAAAGGATTTTATATTTGTTTAATACACTATTACTAAAAGTACTATATCCGCCGAAAAGTTCATCAGAACCCTCCCCGGTTAAAATTACTTTAGAATTACTTCTTGAATGTTTAGAAAGCAGCATTAAAAATACACTTCCAAGATGAACAATAGGAATATCATGATGCCATGTTGCTTTTTCAAAATTATCGCGCATATCGATGCCGGTAGCGGCAAAGCTGTGATGAATTGTATTAAATTTTCGTATCACTATTTTTTGAAACTTGCTTTCATCTTCCTTAAAATTTTGTAAGGTTACAGAATAAGTATTTGAGCCTGATTAAATTCTTTACTTAATACAGCCGTAATATAACTAGAGTCAATACCGCCGCTTAATTGGAGCATTATAACCGACATCACTCAAAGTATGTTTTAATATACTTTCCTGTTACATCCTTTTTTATTTCTTCATAATCAAAATATGAATTAGATTCTTCTTCATTAGATTAGCAGTAACATCATAATAAAGGTTTTCATTATCATTCCATCCTTATTAAAGCGAATGAAGTTCCTGGCTAACCCGGTATATATTCTTAAAAATTGTGTCCTTTCCACTTACATAGCCATATACAAGTTGTTGATACAATTGTTTTTCATTAAGTTCGAATTTGATTATGTTCTTAAATGATTTTATTTCACTTCCGAAAAGAAAGAAGCTATCATTTCTAAAGTAATATAAAGGCTTAATACCAAGATGATCCCTTGCAGCTATAACTTCATCTTTATTTTTATCGTAAATTATAAAAGCAAACATTCCTTCTAACCTTTGAAAGCAGTCACTTCCCCATTCTATGTAAGCATTCAATAGAACTTCAGTATCGGAATTCGATTTAAATTTATAATTTTTTTTAATGCAATTCTTCTTTTAGGGAATTATAGTTGTAGATTTCTCCGTTAAAAACAATTACATGTAGTTTTTTTAAATCGAACATTGGCTGATGGCCATCTAAAGAAATATCAATAATGGACAATCTTTTAAATCCGAATCCAACCCATTCATTCAGATAGAATCCTTCATCATCAGGTCCCCTGTGATGTATTTCGTTTATCATATTTTCCAAAGTATATTGATTTAATAAAGATTTGTTCCCGAATGAAAGAACTGCTGAAATACCGCACATATATTATTATTATCCCTTAAGAAATTTTCAAAAATGCAGACGGATTTTAGCAAATTCCGCTAATTCCGCACATGAGATTTATTTAAATCAGAAATATGTATAAATTTTACAATATTTAAAAATAAGACATTTATAATTTGTCTATTAAATGTCCAATTTGTTAAAATAAATTAACATATTAATATCAATAAGAGAAATTTTGCATTTAATTTCTTTTTGAAATTAATCGATTGATTGTTCAGATATTCTGAGATACTATATAAGACAGTTTTATTTATCTTTTGTAATTCTTTGTAGCATTGATATCTTAAAAAGGGTGCTATTCTTTTTCCTCTGAATTCCATCAGCACATATGCATCAAATAAATAAGCTTCATTTTCTTTTAGAGAAATTTTGTAAAATGGTAAATCGCACGTATGAAGATTAAACCAGGTATACCCAATAACCTATCCTTTTTTTTAAAAAGAAGACACTTACTGCCTTCGTTAATCCTTTTTATTAAAATTTCTTTTTTAAATGGTTTTTCCGGGATATCAGCAATGATATTTAACTCATTTTCTTTCAGGAATTGAACAGAATAACATTAAATTATTAAATTCAAAAGGAATAGTTTGAAGATGCAGACCTTCTTCAACCAAATAAAAAGGCAAATATTTATACCGATTTTAACCAAGCCGTCATGGAGTATCCTTAAAGTACCATTATATCGTATTTTTTGTTTTAATCTTTGATATGTGCATTTTAAATTAATTTAATTACAGCCAAGTATTTGTCTTGCTTCTTTCTGACTGAAAGGTTCTTTCCCGAGAGTTTTTGCAATACCGGCTAAACGTTTTACCAAATCAAGATTTGTGGCAAGATGATTTCGTTCATCATCAAAGTAAATATTATCTTCCAAACCTATCCTGACCCCGCCGCCTTCCAACAGCGCCATTGCATTCATTTTAAGCTGCCAGTTGCCGATTCCACCAGCAGACCAAATCGAATTTTCAGGCAATTCTTTAATCATTAAACCAAGACTTAACATATTAGCCTGAGCGCATGCGATGTTTCCTAAAATTAAATTAAAATAATAAGGAGGTTTTACCAGATTTTTTGATATTAAATATTTTGCATAATTGATCATCCCGAGATCAAAGGCTTCCAGTTCAGGGCGAATATTGTTGTCGAGCATTTTATTAGCAAGTGCTTTGATCATATCGGGTGCATTCATTGAAGCCTGCTTATTAAAATTAAGCGAACTTAAGGTTAAACTTCCGAAATCAGGTTTTAATTCGCCTTTAAGCTCAAGGCATTCGGATCTTTTCTCGAACTCGGAAAAATTTCTTCCGCTGGTAGAAACACACAATACCAGATCTTTATTTTCTTTTCTTATACCGCTAATAATTTCCGAGTAAATTTCTTTTTTATAGGTCGGAATTCCGTTTTCATAATCTCTTGCATGTAAATGAACCATATTTATTCCAATTTCAGAAGCTTCCAAGACTTGTTTAACAATTTCCTCGGGCTGAACAGGGACATGTTCCGTCATTTCTTTTGTCGGGATCATTCCGGTAGGAGTAAAATTAAAAATGAACTTGTTTCTCATATTTTAATTCCTTTTTGTTCAAGAAATAGATTTTTGACCACCTTAAATTTCCCATTTTCCTCGACATCGATCAGGATTTGTTTTTTTATTTCAATTTCCATACTGTGATTAGTAATATGCTCCAATATATTTTTTACTGATTCAGCAATGTTTTTAAAATTTTCATGATTACACGACAATATTGACCAACAGCTTATTTTTATTTATTTGTATAATCTGATATTGAAGTAATCCTTCGATTTTTTCAATACTTGTAGTGAAAAGATAAGGCGAAAGAATCTCATCATTTGGTAAAACAATATATTCCGAAGAGCGACCTGCAAATGGTTTCATAGTAGAAAATGTTCTGCCGCAGCTGCATTGTTCTTTAATCAACATCCCCTTATCATTCATCTGGTAACGGATTAACGGCATAACAGAATTTCTTAAATCGGTTATAACTATATTTCCAATTGTACCCGGAGAAGCAGGTATTTCATCCTTTAAAATTTCAATTATAACTTCATCCTCATTTATATGATAGCCTTCATGCTTTTCACACTCCCATGCTACTTCTTTAAATTCGGTTGAACCATAAATATCAAAAACCTCAGCCTCAAATTTCTCTTTAATATATTCCCGTACTGTTTCCTGCAAGTATTCCGAACTTGTAAATATTTTTTTAACCGAAGTCAGCTTAATATTATTTTTAGAAATATATTGACCAAGGAGGAAGAAATAGCTTGGTGAACCATAAAGTGCTGCAGGGGAAAAGCCGGTTAATTGCTGTACTGTTTTTTCAAGATGGTTCAAATATAGAAAATACCCTGTATACGGGATTTTAAATTTTGAAAAAGAATATTAGCATTATCATTAAAATTTTGAGAAGTGCTTTCAAATACTGCAATTTTTTGGTTAAGTTTTACCCCGCATTCGATTCTTGCACTTGCCTTTAACAAGATATTTTTTTCTGATCCAGCTTATAAAATCATAATAAGTCCACATCGGCTGACCCGTTGAACCGCTCGTATGACTTTTAAATTTATATTTAACAAAGGCATTCCGATTGATCAAATTATTTGCCCGTATTATATCTTTATTAATTATCGGGTAAGATGACAATTCCTCAAGAGAACTGAAATCCCGTGGGTTTACTCCTGCCTTATCAAACTCATTTTTGTAGAAAGGTATTCTTAAATAGGCATGCATTAACTGTTTCCTTAAGAAAATGAAAGCGGTAAGAATCCATTTCTTCCCTTGAAAGGTAGATATTTTTTCTAAGTAAAATATTATTCAGTAATAAATTTTTCACTAGCCCTTATAAGATTTTAAATTAACTAAATCAGATGAACTATCAATGAACAATTTAAATTTCCCGTTTTTTGAACGAATAATCTCACGGTTATAGACAAGTTCGTAACTTATCTCTGTAGGGATATACTCGCTTAACCCGGATTTAATTATTTTTTCATAATCAGCAGTATAATTATCATCTATTACCAGGTTAACTAAAATTTTGTTATTAATTTTCTGAACCTGATATTGTTTAACACCATGAATATTTTTAAGCAGTTTGGTTCCGAAAAAACTCGGAACAACAAGGTTTCCTCCGTTAGGCAGCGTTATTAAATCAGATATCCTTCCATCAAGTGAAATAAATTTTGAAAAATTTAATACTGATGCTGGGGTAATATTATCAGCAGACGGAACAGCGAGATCACCGTTTTCATATCTTATAAAAGGAAGGACAAGATTATCCAAATCGGTAACCATAATCTTCCTGGAATTTGCTGATTAATCAACCACATCGCCGAATTCAACAAATACATGTAGAATCCAGTATTGAGTAATATTTATCATATATAGTTTGTGCGGCAATGCCGTTTGTTTCACTGCATCCGTAGTGATCATAAACAGGTCCTAAATAATTATGAATTTTATCTCTCTGAAAATCATGAAGATTTTCTGCAGTTGTAAAAACACCTTTAATAAAATCTAATTTTTTCTTTTTTTCTTCAAATATTTTGAGAAAAAAAACACAGCATTTGCATATCCATGGATAAAATCAGGTTTCTTTTTCTTAATTAATCTTAAAAAGTATTTCATATTGGGTTCTTATTCTTAGAGAATATGCCGGAAACCTGATTTCATTCAGAGTAAGTTTTCTTTACATGGTTTCCTTTGTTTTTGCCAATCAATATTTACAGTTTTGGGGTTTCCCCAAATATTTATCCATTTGTCGCCAGCATGATACCCTCCGAGAGTTTTAATAAAAAGCATTGAAGCCCTATTTGCAGCAATTCCGTTTTTATCATGGTAGCAAGATATCGGGTCTCCGGTTGAGCCGCTTGATGAAGATATTGAACATTTTGATAAATCAAATTCTTTTGAAACAATATGTTTGAGATTACTCCGGAGATCATCGCGCGTGAGCTATTGGAATTTTCTTTAATTATCCGGGTATTTGAAGCTAATAATATCAAATCCGCTCACATCGATTCTCTTTTTATAAAAAGCAGAATTCTTACAAGCATATGATATCAGCTTTTTAAGTCTTTTCATCTGGTAATCAACAACTTTATCTCTTGACCAATTAACAGAAGAGACGGTAAAGATTATAATAGTCATTGACTTTAAATCCCTTTAAGAGATTGATATATTTAATTCCAAATTCTTCGCAAAAAATTTTCTAATAATACTCATTATTATTCTATATTAATTTTCAAATAGTGCTTTTAAATCTGCACATAATACAACCGGGACCAGATTTCCGCCTCTTGAAACATTAATAATTTTCTGTATCCGAAGCCCGTACATAAGCCGCCTGCGAATTTCCCGCCAATCCCCAAAAGTTTATATTAAAATATTGTGTCGAAAATACCTTAGTAAAATATCATTATTATATATTGGGAAACTTTCAGAAGGAATATCGATGTATTCCTGGACGATATATGCTAATCCCGATTTTAATAATAAAATTCTATTTTCCTTTCCCAGTCTTTCTGTTTTGTCTCGGGCCGATTAAAATACCTTTTCCTCCAAAGCCATGATTTGGTTTGATTACAAATTTCTGACGGTTTCCTTTAATAAAATCAATTAAATTTATTTCCCTGTTATCAAAGCAGGTTTTATAATCTCCCAGAATCCTGGTCCACGGAATGTAATTTTTGATAACATCCAGTTCTTCTTCATTAAATAAAGCTTTAAGCCGTTCGTCCTGTATTAATGCAAAAGAGAATTTTTGAGCACACAAACCGGAAGAAAAAGGATTTATAATACAAATATTATTGTCAGCATATGCTTTGATAATATCTTCAGCATGACCGAAATATCCCTTCTCTCAAATGATGATTGATAAAACGGCTGTCCAGGCAAAGATTTTTTGTATAATTCAGGATTTTATTGCGCATACCGGAATGAATTTTCCCTGAGCTTTCTGTCCGGAAAAAATCTTTTAAAGTGTCACGGTAAACAATATTGAATATCTTCTCCTTAAGTGTAAGAATTTTGCCGTCATAAACAAATTCTCTTGGATCGGCATAAAAAACATTTTGATTATTGTTTTTTAAATATTTAATAATCATTTCAACATCATTTCTGATGAAAGAATTCCGCGAACACACTACAGCAATATTAGGGTATTTTTTCTCCTGTTTACTATAATATATGCAATATTCTCTATATTTATGTTATCAGCATTTATAAAGCGAATCAACTAAACTATCGCTTTGTATATTATACTTTTTACTGTAAATATTTTAAAGAGGCAGCTGGTCGAATAATTGATGGAATAAATCATTAATTCCTAGGTATGAAGGATTGTCGGCATTGATTTCGAGAAATTTTAAAGAGTCATTCATTTATATTATAGAAACCATCGAGCCGGACCACCTGGATTTTCCGGAATATCCTGAATTGAATGCCGATATAATCTTTCATGCGTCCGTTAATTAAAAGATGAATTACGTAATATTCAATATTATTCATAATAGGCAGAGGTTAATTTTTCAAAAACTATTTAATAAAATTTCTGTTATCCTTGAAAACTCCATCACTTTTTTTTCGGAAATGAAATAAGGTTTTAGAGCTAAACTTTTTACCGGATATGCTGATTAACAATTGATTCTTGATCTGTTGATATTCAGTGTTATAATGATCCCTTGCGGAATATTCAGATAGTAAGTTATTTATTTTATTTATTATATCCATTTATATTTTTTATATAAATTTCTTTATAAGCTTCAGCAATATGTTTCCAGTTATATTGGTTAGCAATTTTTTCTGAATTAATTTTTCCCATCTTAATCCTCATTTCCTTGTTATTTCTCATCGTATTGATTGCTGATTTTATTTGTGCAATATTTTCGGATTGCACAAGTATACCGTTTTCATTGTTGACAAGATCAGGAATGCCTCCCTGATTGGCTCCGATAATCGGCAATCCACAGGCCATTGCTTCAGCTATAACATTACCAAAAGCTTCGGCTAATGATAGTAATATAAAAGCATCACTTTGCCAAAAATATGAAGGGATATCATTTCTGGGGCAAAAGCCTATAAATTTTACCCTGCTGTTTAATCCAAGTTTGGCGGACATACTCTTTAATTCATTTTCATAATTTCCTTCACCGATAATAGTTAGACTGATGCAATTATCATCTATTTCTGATAAAGCTTTAAGAACGTCCTGGATCCCTTTCCTTTTAATAAGTCTTGAAACAGTAATTAGACGAAACTTTTCATCATCATCCGATTTAATTTTAGTATTGGGAGAAAAAACATTTATATCTATTCCATTAGGGATCACGTTTATTGATTGACGCGGATTAGTTTGAAGAGCTGTTTGTTTCAGGCTGTTTGTTACTGCAACAACTGATTTTGCTTTTTTCCAGATATGTTTGGTCACCGGTAAATAAATTTTGTGTAATAATTCCAGTCTCTTGTTATAAATATCATATTTCGGAACATCAGAGCCACGCAGGGAGACAATGTAAGGTAGCTTATGATGTCTTCCGGGCAGAATGCTTAAAAAAGCTGTTGGCAAACTGAAAAAATAATGAACAATATCATATTCATTTAATTTTGATAATTTTCGTAATTTGAAATATGCAAAGAAGAGATAAGTTAATGCTCCTCTTAAACCGCAGTCATGAATTCCTTTCCGGAGACTTGGGACAAAATAAATCTTAAGTTTTTTTTCAACAACGTCTTTATAGGAAAAAGATATATGAGAAGTAATAATGTTAACATCATGCCCCATTTCGGATAGCTGTTCTGCAATACTTTGCATTGATCTTCCCGCACCTCCACCAAGAGGGGGATATTCGTAGTTCAGTAATAATAATTTCATATTAAGAATATTATCCTATAAGAACTAGTTATGTATCAGAAAAACCAAATATTGATGCAATTTTTGAGCCTGGAAATATTTACAAAGAATGCACTAAAAATTTTTACTAATGAACAGCCTTGTATAAACTGTCTATAATAGAGACAAATAAATTTAGCTTTATTAATTAAGAATTATTTTTCTATATTTAAGAAAATTAAGGCTAGATAAGGGATAAATTTTCTTGAGGAATCTTTGATATTTATTGTTTGATTAGTACTTGTAATTATAATTAAATAAAGCTTAAAGCTAATATTTTATTATAAATTATACAATTTTGCCTAAATAGTAAATTGTATGTGGAATAACTCACAAATAGAAAATTGTTACAATTCTGTTAGTAATCGAATTTTTTTATAAACAGGCAATAATCCCAATATAAAAACTTATTTACTAACGGTACTAAATTTCCTCAACCTGTTTGAATGAAATGCATTAGCAATTCATTTAATTTCTACTCTTATACCTTCCGAATGACTTGTAAATTCAGGTGCATACATTGACTGAATCGTTGTAATACCATTTGAAAAATTTCCTTTGTAAGTGGCTCTTAATTCATATTCAAATACATAGATACCTTTCGGCAGGTAACTTATAAAGAAGTTTGTTGCTGCATCTTTTGTACTTTCATAGTACCATAAACCATCCTGGTATTTACCTCTTGATAAAACATTAACCGGTTCAAAACCTGCTGCTCTCATATCTTTCAGATGAATAAATTCCATATCACGGTCAGCTCTAATTTCAATCCTTACTTTTATTAAATCACCGGGGACTAATTTTGTATTTCCTGTTACGAGAGTAATTTTTGGTCCTGTCGAAGTATTCTGCTGAAGAAATAATTTTTTATTTATATTTAATGCGGTTTTTGAAGTTGTAATTTTATCAAGCTGTTCAAAATACTGCCAGTATAAAGAACCCCATGCCACAACTTTATTGTTGTTGGTAACTGTTACTTCACCCATATCGGGAGTTATTTGTTCACCGTTCCATGAAGTTCTGAAATAACCTGTTCCCGCTTCAGGCTTATCAGGACCTTCAAACTTACTTTGATCAATTATTTGTTTTCCAACTTTAATGGTAGCCGGTTCATTCTCAGAAAGCCAGTCTTCGCCTCTTAATAAAAGTGCAAAGCAAGCATCTGCAGTTGCCTTTGTTGTACTCCAATCCTGAACTTGTTTCTGTTTAAGCAGCCATATTTTCATCAGGTCTACAGAATTTTCATCATGAGTAATTTCATCAAATGCTTCAATTAATAAAGCCTGGGTCTCAATAGGAGCCTGGTACCAATACCAGCCGTTTTCATGCTTAAAGTACATTCCCATTTCATCATTAAAGACTGCATTTTCTTTTAATGATTTTATTATTGCTACTGCATTTTTTTTATCGTTTAATCTTTGCAAAGCAAGTGCAATCATTCCCTGCATATATTTATTGTTTGAAAGCCAATAAGTTTGAGCCTGGTTTTGCCAATAATCAAAAGCCTTTTTAAAATTAGCCGGGATAGGTAAGTCAAGATAATAAGTCCTTGCATAAAGATAGTGAATTTGAATATAGCCAATGTTCTTCTGATTTAAATTTACCCCATGCTTTATAAGATATTCATAATCTTCATTCATTTTAACATCTAAGTAGCCAATTGCTTTTTTGAGCATATTCCAGGTTAAGTTATTACTCCTGATATTTTTAATTCCCAATTTATCAAGATGCCCCATACCTGCGACAATATGCTGGGTTATATACCTGTTTTCCGGCATTCCCGGAAACCACGGCCATCCGCCATTCTCGAGCTGACTATCACGAAGTTTTTGTTCAGCCGACGATAATTCACGCGTCATTTGCGAGATATCAAAAAGCAAACCTACACGCTTTTTACGGTCTGTTTCACTTTGTGAATTCAACACCCATGGAGTTTCTTCAAGCAAAATATTTTTTAAATCCTGGTTCTTCTCGAGATTTGAAAGAAGGGCTTTCTTGTCAATATTTTTCCAGCTCTCGAATACAGCTTTAATCCCGGGACTTGAATTTGCAATATGAGTTGCTATACTGTTTGCATAAAACCTGCTGAAAATTTGTTCCGAACACTCATATGGATATTCAATTAAATAAGGGAGCGCCTGAATTGCATACCAGGCTGGATTAGAGGTAAATTCAAGAGTTAATTTATAGTTTTGAAGAGTTGCAGAATTATTATTTTTTAATTTATCAAAAACAAAATTCTTTGTTGTCATTCCTTTTACAGGAAGAGGTAACGATTCGGTAACAAGCATTCTATTAGGAATAACAGGCAATGCGTTTTCTTCACCGTCTGTAAAATTACCGGCTTTTGCAAGAACTTTGTAAGTTATTGCATCTGTCATTCCAACAGGTATATGAAGTTTCCAGTTCAATCCGGAACTTTGGTTTTTCTTTATATAGAAATTTATGACTGCACTATCATTTCCCAAAAGTGTATCAATGGACTGCATATTAAAAGAATTGTAAAGTTTAAGAGTTGCTGAACCGGACAAATCCTTTTCAGAAAGATTGGAAACTTTAGCTGTGAAATAAATTGTATCTCCTTCTCTGAAGAAACGCGGCGGATTCGGCTGAACCATTAATTCTTTTTGTGTTAATGTTTCTTTTGTTAAAAAACCAAATTTCAAATCTTTTGTATGGGCAAAAGCCATAAATTTCCAGCGTGTCAATGCTTCCGGGGCAGTAAAAGAGACAACAATTTCACCATTTTCATTTGTTTTAAGATATGGGTAAAAGAAAGCAGTTTCACTTAAATTTTTTCTCGCGGAATACTTTTAAATTCTGCTTCCGGATTTTTTTCCTTTCCTCCTGCTGCATCTTCCAAACTTAAATCTTGTTTTTTTTCATCTTTATCCACATCAGCAGCCAGGTATTCCGCTTGTGGAGCTAGGCTTCTTATGCTCGCAGAATTTGCCATTGATTTATAGTAAACTCCGGATTCATTGACATAGCCGTAACTGAATAAATTAAATCCAAAATAATTAAGATGATCATACGGCATAGACGGAGCAGGTATATACTGATTCCAATTTTCCTCATGCAGCATAGAATTAATTATGGAAAAAGAATTTCCCGTATTCCAAAACCTTTGGCTGTAATAATAATTCGGATAAATATTAAAATTCCAGTAGTTGGCTGCAAATACATCTAACGATGCATCATACATAGAAGCCAGCATCTCCGCTGCTTCTTTCTCCCCTTTTGATCCCGATATTTTAATCTTCCATTCTTCCCTATCACCCGGTGTAATTTTATCCCGGAATGTTTCCATAGAAATATTTAACGTTTATTCGACCATGGAACATTTATTATTGCACTCTTATTAAAGTTTTCATTATTTACAGTGGAAATAAAATTAGCAATTAAATTTCCCCTATACTCCTCCTTAATCGGGATTTCAATTTTCATCTGTTCATTATCGAGAGTTAACCATTTAGATAGAATTGTCTTCCCATCATATTCAAGTTCATACATGACTTTCACATCTTCTTCAGCAGAACCTATAAGCAAGCCGGCGGTTTCTCCCGGTTCCCCTGATGTTTTTAATTCTACAAACCAATTTGCAGTATTCAGCGGGACTGCATCCGAGGAAGGATCAAAAAGAGTAAAGAATTTTGTAATCTCGATCGGTGTTCCGTTTTTGTCTTTTGTTTTTACTGATAAAAGATAACTTCCGGTTTTTGATCTTTTAATTTCACTATTTAGATTCAACATTGAGCTGTCAGTAGTTACAAACGAAGTATCATAAACCTCTTCCTCTTTCTGCCAATTATAAATTTTATCTTCATCGTTATAGATATCATGAGGGAATAATTTGTAAAATTCTTCTTTCGATAAAACGAACAGATCAGGTTTTTCCCATAGCCTTTTTCTAAAAATCCTTTTGGGCTCAATTAGCTTATAAATCTTAACATTAAACATTGCCGGCTGGAATTCTCCGCTAAGATTTGTACTTGTAACCCTGTATTGATTTTGATTAAGCTTATTTATTGTTTCAGGAATTTGAATATCAGCACGCAAAGATATATAACCGGCACTGACCATAGATTGTGCACTATGTGTTTCCCCGGTAATATCAACTACATCCACATAAACCGTATAATTGAAAATTGTATTTTCGCTTTTTGAATAAGAAAGATCGGGAATCAGCTGGAAGTCAAAATTAAATTCTCCTTCTTTATTGGTTTTTACTACACCGTTTGTTATTTCCATATCAGGTTTATTATGCCTCCAATACCACCAATAATACGGATTAAATGCTCTCCTGACTACCCGGAACTTTACATCAGCATTATCAAGATTTACTCCCGAATATGTTTTTGCAAGCCCGGATATATTTACAGTGTCATTTAATGAATAATTTCCTGTAATTTCGTTGAGCTTAATTTCAAATTGAGGACGTTTATATTCTTCTACTTTAAATGATTGAACACCGGATCCATTTCTTATAGTCATAATTCCGTTTAATACACCTGAGGGAGCAGTAAATTTTCCATCAAAAGAACCATAATCGTTTGTTCTTAATTTTAATTCTGAAATTTTCTGATTATTAGCGTCATATAATACAACTGATGTTACTGTATTAGTTTTGAGATTATTTTCTTTTTTCCCATCGGTTTCAATCATTAATCCTTTTAAAAGATATGGTTTGTCCCGGGCGATAGATTGCTCTATCTAAAAAGAAAAATGTTTTTGTTGCTATTCTATTATTTTGATTTTGATAATAAGGATAAATGTTTTTAGATCTAAAGGTATCGTTCCCTTTTTCTAAGGCTATTTGCAGATTATACAATCTTTCAGAAGGACGCTCAAATTCCAACAAACCATTTTCATTTGTAAATCCGGACTTAATTAATTCCGTAACATACCTGCTGTTTTTACCATCATATTTTTGCTGGAACAGGCTGACTTTAACATCAGGAACCGGGTACCCGGATTTCCTGTTTTGTACAAGAAATTGGATCTGGCCGTCATTCATTTTATATGAGTAATTATAACTCAAATCGGTTACCCATGTATAACCGGATGCAACAGCATTATTATCGTATGAAAAATTTTTATCCGTTCCCAGCAGGATTAAATAATAGCCTGCTTTTAATTCCTGTATCGGTACTTCAACCGAATGCCGCTGGTAATCTTTTTCACCAGGAAGATTTATACTCCATTCTTTTAAATATTTTTGATCTCTAAAATAATTTATCAAATAGCTGCCGTTTAATTTGCCGGCTTTTTCCTCCTGCGATTTATTCCAGGGAATTACCCGGATATAAACCTTATTAACATTTGTATATTGAATTAAAGAGCGGAAAGGCTGATTGATTAAATTTGCATATTCAACTTTAAAACTTAAATCTTTATGAAGTATTTGGCTTTTTAATGATATACATGCTTCTGCCCCAATTGAACCTGGAAATTTTCTAATTGCAGTATTACAAATATCAAATGCTTTTTTCTTATCCTGTTTGTACTGAGCTGAAGTCCCGGGAATAAATTGGCTCCCTTTTTCAAAAAAATACTGCGCTTTGTTATATAAGATGAGAGTTGAAAATGGAACTTCAGAATATTTTTGTTCTATTTTACCTAAAGCATTTAAATATAAGCTGTCCTTATATTCATTTACACTATTACTTTTCATATAATTTAATCGTTTAAGATCGATATCGATTAGCGGAACTTTAACGGAATCATTTAAATGAAAGGAAATTAAATCCTGCAGAATTTTAGCAGCATAAAATTTTAAGGACATGGAATCTCTTGTATTGAAATTAATATTAACAAATTCCCCGGCAGGAGAAAAAACATCCGGATCTTTTAATTCAAACTTGTAAACAGGTTCAGTTACCGAAGCCTCTTCATTAATATAAAAATCAAGTGCACGGTTTGCCAGGAAATCATATAATGTCGGACGGAGATAAGTTCTATCCTTATATTTTATTACTATATCATTAAAGTCTGAAATAGGAATGTTTTTTAAGGTATCTTTATGTGATAATGAAGACTGATATAAATTTATTATTTCCTCAAGAAGCCTGGCAAGATCCCACGTTTCAAAATCATTATTGTTAAAATTTACTGTCTCGGTCCTGTTTATGAATCTATAACGGTTATGCTGATAATACTGCCAGTAAGCATCGGCAAGAATGGATTGTAAAATAGATTTTGTAGGAAAAGATGAAGAATCGATACTTTCTTTAACCTGGTTAATTATTTTTTTATTGCTGTTTTCTTCAGTATAGTTCACATATTTAAGCTTGTAGATTAACGATTTAATTATTTGAGGTGAATTATTTTCCTTTAAAGATTCCAAGTATATCTGTTCAACAATATCCAGTGCTGACCGCGTTAGTCCTGCTTTCTCAAGTGAATCAACTTTGCTCCATGCTTTTGTATTATCTCCGGTAATAGCAAAACCAGCTTTTAATTTATAATTGGTTTTTCCATTAATTTTTGAGTGAGTATTAATTATTGTAGTAAATGATAAAAAAGAGAATACAGATATACAACAAAGTAAGACTGCTATCCTGGTCTTCATAGAAAACCCCTATTTTATGTTAGCAAAAAATTTTTATTTTACTATATTTTGAATATTTATTGGACTCCGCTATTTTATTTCCTCAATGGTTTATTTAACAAATAGTTTTTCAATTAGTTCCTAATAGTTCCTAAGTAATTAATACAACTTGGATTTTCAAAGTTAATATAAAGTAACCAATTTATTTCTTATGAAGCCTTTTAAGCTTTTTTATTCCGTTTTTTTAAGATATTTTCAATATTGTCTTTTTATGCAGGTTGATAAGAATTTAAATCTCCATGAAATAGAAAATAACTAAAATGAATAATTTTCCCGAAGAATTGCTCAAATTTCTTGACGATTCAAAAAAACATTTGTCTAAAGATGCAATTTCAAAATTTGTCAATTCACATAGCGATCTGAATGAAAGTGAAATAAAGTTTTTTGAGGAACATTTAAATGAATGCAAGATTTGTAAAGAAAATCTTTATAAAATTATTGACGAAGCAATTGATGAAACCAAAACCACTTACGAAATTAATGTAAACTTATCTACAAAAAATCATTTAAATTTTACGGATAGTGAAAAGAATATTGAGGGAATTTTAAGTAAAGATGAAGATACACTTTACTTAACTTTTATCGATCTTCCTTCCTACCTGGCGTACCAAAATATTCGCGTATCAGTTCCGGATAATAATTTAATTATTAGGATTGTTTCCGCAGAATTAAATAAGAAGTACAGGGTAAATACAAATGAAGATATAAATTTTAGAAATAATTCAGCTGTATTTTTAGATGTAAGCAGCAGACGATCAAAAGCTTCAAGAATTTCCGCTAAAAGCGGTTATAAATATTTATATATATCCGCAGCTGCAATTTTAATTATAATAACTATTTATCTTTTAATAATAAATCCTAACAATACAAAACAGGATAAATTGACAGAAATTGTTAAATCAAATCCAATAGTTATGGCTGATTCAGTTCCCGCTAAAACAGAAGATACAATTCAGAATATTGATACTGCAAAACCTAATGAACAGAAACTACAAGTAGTTGATAAGAAAAGTTCTCAAGTGCCGGTTAAAGTTCCTGCCGAATTTAAAAGTAATTCTTATTTAGAAAGGTATGTAAATAAAGACAAGGAAAATGGAATTATTATAAATCCGGAAATAGGGGATACGATGAGAAAGCAAATCACTTTTAAATGGAGCCCTTTAGAAGCAGAAGAGTATAATATGAGTATTGTAAATAATAAGAATGAAGAAATTTGGAGCAAAGATCTTTTTGATACCCGCGTTACTCTTTATCAGAAATTAGATCCGGGCCTTTATTATTGGAAGATAGCAGTTAAGGGGAAGTTGCAGACCGTGGGGAAATTTTTTGTGAAATGAATTTTTTTATAAAATCACTTTTATATTAGAGTTACTCCCCAGCTTTTGATAAATAAGATCCCTAACAACTTCAGAAGGCACTTCCACCTTAAAATTCAAACTGAAATAATTTCCATTTCTGCTGATATTCGATGGTGTAACATCATATTTTAAACCGCTTGCAGCATCTTCAATTGCTTCTAAAATTTTATCTACATCTTTACCAATCACTTTATAAGACCACTCACACGGGTACTCAATTTCAGGTCTTTGTTTATTGTTTGAATCTAAAATCATATAAAAAAATATTGAGATGAATGTTAATTTGATAAGAATATAAACAATGAAATCATAGAATAAAACTTAAAATTAAATTTTTTTTCTTTGAAATTCTTCCATTTCTTGAGATTTACTGTTTAATAATTCAACGCATCCTTAAAACGCTTTGAACAAGCAATATTTAAGAAATAAACTTACTGCAATGTTTATTTCAATTTTATTTAAGAAATTATTTTTCACTATTAAGAATCCAATTCAAAAAGATAGAATAAAAGCTGAAATTTTGCCATAAATTAAACAGTATTGGCCGGATTTAGTGGCATTTAATATGTGTATAGATTCTAAATAAATATTTAATAGAAAAAACAAAATTTCTATAAATATTGAATTGCTTTCAAAAATCATTGCTATAAGGGGTCGGAAACAGATGAATGATGGGATTGTAACAACGATACTTGATAAATGCAAGAGGTGTTATTCTTGTGTACGCGAATGCCCTGCAAAAGCAATCAGGGTAATAAACGGACAAGCGACCGTCTTATCCGAAAGATGTATTGTTTGCGGCCATTGTATAAAAGTTTGTTCACAAAATGCAAAGCAAATTCTTAGTGATGTTGAAAAAGTATTAAATGAAATTTTAATTTCGGATAATGCCATAGCCATAGTTGCACCTTCCTTTGCAGCGTCTTTTCCCGAAAATTACTCAAAGCTGCCGGCTGCCTTAAGAAAGGCGGGTTTCTCTAAAGTTGTCGAGACAGCTTTTGGAGCAGATCTAATAAGCGAATATTATTTAAAGGAATTTCAAACGGAAAAAAACAAAACTATTATTAGTTCGGCTTGTCCTGCAGTTGTAAACTATATTGAAAAATACTATGAACATTTAGTTCCGAATATCACGAATGTTGTTTCTCCTATGATAGCCATTGGAAGGTATTTAAGGGAAACAGAAGGAACATGTATAAAAATTGTTTTTATCGGTCCGTGTATAGCCAAAAAAGATGAATATATAGATGATGCACTCCATAATGAAATTGACGCTGTCCTGACATTTAGTGAGATTAAAAAAATATTAAATGATAAAAATATTATAATTGATGAACTTGAGGAGAGTAATTTTGATCCGCCTCATGCATTTATGGGGAAAGCATATCCTTTAGCCGGCGGTTTATTAAAATCAACTAACATTCCTGAAGATATTCTTGAAAAAGAAATAATTGTCGTTGAAGGGAAAAAGAAGGTAATGGAGATAATTGATGAAATTGCTAATAATAATATAAATGCAAAGTTTGTTGATATTCTCTTTTGTGAAGGGTGCATCAGCGGACCTGCAATCGACAGCAACCTTAATTATTATTCGAGGCGGGAAAAAGTAATAAAATATATCGAGCAGAAGATTAATTCTGTTGATAAGCAAATCTGGAAAAGTGATCTTTATAATGCAAGGAATATAGATTTTACCAGGAAATTTAAATCAAAGAATCAGAAGAGACCTTTTCCAACCGAAGAAAGAATAAAAGAAATATTAGCGGAAACAAATAAGTTCAGTCCTGGAGACGAATTGAACTGCGGAGCCTGCGGTTATAATACCTGCCGTGAAAATGCAGTGGCTATTGCAAAAGGACTGGCTGAAAACGAAATGTGTCTTCCATTTTTGATTGATAAAATTGATAAAGCTTATAAAGAATTAAGCTCAGCACAGGAACAGCTTCAATCGGCGGAAAAGCTTGCGTCTATCGGCCAATTAGTAGCAGGGATTGCTCACGAGATTAATAATCCTCTCGGCACAATCCTTCTATATTCATCTATGCTTAAAAGTGATCTTGCAGAAAATAAATTTGATACCCAAAATATAGACGATGTAAAATTAATAATCGATGAAGCCACAAGGTGTAAAAATATTGTGTCGGATCTTTTAAATTTTGCCAGACAAAGCAAGCTTAAGCTTTCTACTATTAATATTTATGAATTGCTTGACGATGTGATCCGCTCCGTAAAAATTAATCCCAGGCATAAAGATATAATTATTCAAAAAGAAGAAGAACAAAAAAGATGCCTCATTGATTGCGATCCTGATCAGCTGAAACAGGTATTTATAAACCTGGTAAATAACTCATGTGAGGCAATGATTGAAAGCAATGAAAAATTATTAAGCCTGATTATTAATGAAAATAATAGCCGCATCGATATTGAAATAAGAGATACGGGTTCCGGGATCCCGAAAGAAAATTTTATTAAAATCTTTACCCCATTCTTCACAACAAAAAAAATCGGAATGGGGACAGGTCTTGGGCTGGCAATTTCTTACGGAATTATAAAAATGCACAAAGGAGATATAACATTCCAAAGCGAATCTGGAAAAGGAACATCTTTTTTTGTTCAGCTGCCGAAGTACCTGGTAATACAAAATGTAAATCTGAATTAAAGGGAAAAAATGGAAAAGAAAAAAATATTATTAGTTGATGATGATATAGATTTACTTGAACAAAGTAAAATATCATTTGAATCCAAAGGTTATGAAGTTGATACCGCAGAAAATATTGAAGAAGGATGGAAGTTGTTTCAACAATATAAACCTGATGCTGTTTTAATCGATTTAATTATGGAAGAGCATGATTCCGGTTTTATACTAAGCTATAAAATAAAAAAAGATGATTACGGGAAAAATGTTCCTGTTTTTATTTTAACTTCTGCAACATACTTAACCGGATATAAATTCGGTGTGTCTACCGATGAGGAAAAGGAATGGATTTACTGCGATGATATTATTAATAAGCCGGCTGTAACGGAAGATATAATAGAAAAGATAGAAAATTACTATTTGAAAAAAGAAGATGCTCAAAAATTTTGATGAATGAATTAAAAACAAATATTACTAGTAAGATTAAAGTTTTAATTGTTGATGATGAAAAAAATTTAGGCATCGGAATTAAAAGGTTATTGGAAAAAGAAAGTTACGAAGTTAAACTTGCCGTAAATGGCATTGAAGGAATACAGTTTGGAACCAACGAAGAGTTTGATCTTGCAATAATTGATCTGAAAATGCCTGATATAGACGGAATTATAGTGCTTGAAAAAATACTCAATAAATATCCAAATACAATATGCTTTATTGCCACTGCGTTTGCCAGCTATGAAACAGCGATCGAATCAACAAAAAAAGGGGCTTACGGATATATACCCAAACCTTTTTTACCTGACGAACTTCTTTATCAATTGAAGAAGGGATACGAAAAAAGATTCCTATTAATGGAAGCTGAAAGGTGGAAAAAGGAAAGGGAGGAAAGATTACTCGAAATTGCTTTTGAAAAAACCCGGGTACATACTATTATTAACTCAATAACCGATGGCGTGCTTGTAGTCAATAAAAATGCAGAAGTTGTTTTATTTAATCCTGCGGCTTTAAAGTATTTGGACATTAATGAATTAAAAATAGGAGCGCAGATTATTGAAAAACTCCATCCGCAAATATCGGATTTAATTTTAAAGTTACTAAACAATACTTCTTTTATTTCAAAATCTTATTCAGCTCAGATTGAATTAAAACCCAATCATGAATTTTTTATCGAAGCTACATCATCCGGTGTACTTCATCCTGATGGCTCTCTTGCCGGAGTAGTTATTGTTCTTAAAGATATAACCAATTTAAAGAAATTGGAATTCCTTAAATCCCAATTCGTATCAATGGTTTCTCATGAGTTAAAAGCTCCTATTTCCGCGGTATACGGCTATCTGAAATTATTTAATGATAATTCTGTTGCAATTACCGAAGACCAAAAAAAGAATTTTATTAATAAATCCCAGATTAGACTGGATGGTCTAATTAAAATGGTTAATGATCTTCTTGATATTTCAAGAATGGAAATGAAATCTATAAAGAGAGAGATAAGCGATATTAATTTAAAAACAATAATTACTAATGTTATTGAATTGTTCCAGACAGATATAAAAGCAAAAAATATTTCGGTTGAATTTAATTCTCTTCCTGATTTACCTACCATTAAGGCTGATTATGAAGAAATTAACAGGTTATTTACTAACCTAATTAGTAATGCTATAAAATATAACCGGCAAAACGGCTGTATAACTATTATTATGAATTCAACTGAAGTATATTTGGTTACTGAAATTAAAGATTCCGGGATTGGACTTAAGCAGGAAGAAAAAAAGAAGCTGTTCCAGGAATTTTATAGAGCTAAAAATGAATTTACTAAAGATATAAGCGGTACCGGTTTAGGTTTATCAATTGTAAAAAGAATAGTTGATTCATATTCAGGGAAAATTGAAGTGGGAAGCGAATTTAATAAAGGGACCACATTCAAAATTCATTTACCTTTTCTGCAAACAAATTAAAACTATCGCAGCACAGATTAGCAATCTGTGTGAGAGTAACTTGGTTAAAAATATTTATCACAAATAAAGTGAGGGGGTCGAATGACTCGCATAGCAATAATAGATGATGATGCCGATATTCTTGATGCCAGCAGCTTAATTCTCACTTCCAATGGTTATGAAGTAATAACGGCTGATAATCCCGATGACGGGTATAAAATAGTTAAAGAAAGTTCACCCGATCTAATTATTCTTGATGTAATGATGAATGAACCTGACGATGGATTTTTTCTTGCTCAAAGGTTCAGAAAGGATAATATCAAAACACCAATAATAATGTACACATCAGTTTCTAAAGCAACAGGCCTGGATTTTGGCATAAGTGAAATTGTCCCGGTTGATGAGTTTGTTGAAAAGCCAATTTCGCCTGAAGAACTGATAAGCAAAGTTAAAAAACTTATACAAATTCACCAGGAGGGATAAATGTTAGTAATGGAAAGAAATGCCCTGTCTGAAGAGATAGAAGAACTAATCAAAATTTATGGTTCCGAACGTTCATCTCTGCTTCAAATTCTCCAGGCAATCCAGCGTAAACATAAATATATTTCCGATTTTGCCCAGCAGGAAGTTGCAAGATTGATGAACATTCACCCTGTTGAAGTTTACAGCGTTATATCTTTTTATTCATTCCTTCATTCGAAGCCGCAGGGAAAAAATATTGTGAGATTGTGTCAGACAATTTCTTGTGATATGAAAGGGAAAGAAGATGTAAAATCTGCAGTTGAAAGAGAACTTGGAATTAAATTCGGTGAAACAACAAAAGACAAACGGATCACTCTTGAATTTACTAACTGTCTCGGTATGTGTGATCAAGGTCCTGCAATGATTATAAACGAAAGAGTCTACACACATTTGAATGCCGAAAAAGCAATACAAATTTTAAATGAGATAAAGTAGGAATAAAAATGGAATCAATAACTGAAAGAAAAAAATTAAGAACGGGCCCTGTATTGTTTTCCAACTATTCGCAGGGTGAAGGAGTTAAAAAAGCACTGCAGCTTGGCAGGGAAGATATTTTGTTTGAACTTAAATCTTCCGGTTTAAGAGGCAGAGGTGGTGCGGGTTTCCCAACAGCAACTAAGTGGATGCTGACAGCCGCTTCGATTTCGGAAGAGAAATATATCGTTTGCAATGCAGATGAAGGAGAACCAGGTACCTTTAAAGATAGAGTGCTTTTATTGGAATACCCGGAATTAGTCTTTGAGGGAATGGTGATTGCTGGTTTCACCATTGGAGCAAAATTAGGATTAGTCTATCTTAGGGGTGAATATGAATATATGTTGAAATCTTTGGAGGATTATCTTCAAATGATGAGAAATGAAAACCTATTAGGTCAAAATATTCTTGGTAAGACTGGTTTTAATTTTGATATAGAAGTCAGGCTTGGTTCGGGTTCATATGTTTGCGGCGAAGAAACCGCTTTGATTGAATCATTGGAAGGCTGCCGCGGAGAACCGCGAAACCGTCCGCCTTTCCCGGTCGATACCGGCTACATGGGAAACCCTACAGTTGTTAACAACGTAGAAACACTTGCTTCCGTTTCTCATATAATTACAAAAGGAGGGGAATGGTTTCGAATTCACGGAACAAATAAATCAACAGGCTCAAAGCTATTTTCAGTCTCCGGTGATTGTGAGAAACCAGGTGTGTATGAATTGCCATGGGGGACATCAATTAGTGAACTACTAAAAATTGTTGAAGCAAAAAATACTAAAGCGGTTCAAGTTGGAGGTGCGTCCGGCACTTGTTTGCCAAAATCTCAGTTTAGCAGATCATTAGCTTACGAGGATTTAGCGACCGGAGGTTCAATAATAATTTTTAATGAAGGCAGGAATATGCTTAAAGTATTAAAGAACTTTATGGAATTTTTTGTCGAAGAATCTTGCGGACAATGTACTCCATGCCGTATTGGAAATGTAAAATTACTGGAAGGAATAGAATTAATTGAAAAAGGAATTTTTACCTTTTCATACATCAATAAGTTAAAAGACCTGGGAAGAACAATGCAGGTAGCATCTAAATGCGGGCTGGGACAATCAAGTCCTAATTCTTTTATTTCAATTCTTGAAAACTTTAAAGATGAAATTTTTCGATCAAATGGAAGGGGGAATTAAGAAATGTCCAAACGTGAAAAAACAAGAGTACCCGTAAGTCAGCAGCCGTTTATAGTCAAAAAACCTGAAGATATTACAGCTATCGGTGGTACTGTCAGTGTTCAAATAAATGAAAAGAAGGTCACAATTCCCCTGGGAACTACAATTTTAGAAGCATGTAAAGAAAATCAGATACACATTCCGACATTATGTCATCACCCTGATCTTTGCATTGCAGGTGTCTGCCGTATTTGTGTTGTTGAAGTTGAAGGAATGAGAACACTTCAAACTGCATGTTCTTTCCCTATAATGTCGCCTATTAAAATTCATACTTCCACTCCTATGGTTAGAAAAGCAAGGCGGCATATTATTGATCTTCTTTTAAGTGAACATCACGGTGAATGTTATGCCTGCTTCAGAAACGGGAACTGCGAATTGCAGTCACTTGCAAAAGAATATGGTGTTGATAGTTATACATTCGGTCATATAGATAAACCCCGTTTCGAAGTGGATAGATCATCAGCTGCTGTTATTAGAGATATGAGTAAATGTATTTTATGTAAGCGCTGTGTAAGAACTTGCATAGATCTGCAGGAAGTAGGTGTATTGGAAGCACTAGAGCGCGGACATGAAACACATATCGGAACATTTTTAGATAAACCGTTAGCCGATGTTATTTGTATTAATTGTGGACAATGTATTAACAGATGTCCTACTGCTGCATTACGGGCAAATGATCCTTCAGATGAAATATGGACAGCAATTGATGATGCCACAAAACATGTGGTTATTCAGACAGCACCATCACCGCGGGCGGCAATCGGTGAAGAGTTCGGTATAGAAGCAGGAAAATCATTTACAGGGGAAATGAATACAGCGCTTAAGCGTATCGGATTTGATAAAGTTTTTGATACGAACTTTACCGCAGATCTTACAATAATGGAAGAAGGAACGGAACTGTTGAACAGGCTTAAAAAAGCTTTGGTTGATAAAGATGATTCTGTAAAGCTACCCCAATTTACTTCTTGTTCGCCTGGATGGATAAAATTTATTGAACATTTTTATCCTGAATACTTAGATTATCTATCTACTGCAAAATCTCCTCAGCAGATGTTCGGTGCTATTATTAAAACATTCTATGCACGGGAAGCAGGAATTGACGCTAAAGATATTGTAACTGTCGCTCTTATGCCTTGTTCAGCTAAAAAGTTTGAATGCAATCGCCCAGAAATGAATTCATCCGGTTTTAAAGATGTTGATTATGGTTTAACAACGAGAGAAATGGCACAGATGATTAAAGAAGCCGGGATCTATTTACCTGAAATGCCGAAATCCAATTTTGATGCTCCATTCGGAGAAGCTTCCGGTGCTGGTTTAATATTTGGCGCAACAGGCGGAGTAATGGAAGCTGCTTTAAGAACAGTTTACGAATTGGTAACAGGAAGAGTTATTCCTTTTAAGAATTTAAATATAGAAGCATGCCGTGGTTTTGAAGGAGTAAAACAAGCTTCGGTAAAATTAGAAAATTGTGTTGATGATTATAAATTTTTAGAAGGTGTTGAATTAAAATTTGTGGTTGCTCATGGAACTGCGAACGCAAAGAAGGTAATGGAAATGCTGAAACGCGGCGAACTAAATGATGTTCATTTTGTCGAAATTATGGCATGCCCGGGTGGATGTTTAGGAGGAGGCGGGCAGCCTATTCCTACAAATGCAGAAATCAGGAAGAAACGCGCAGAAGCTATTTATGCTGAAGAAGAAACCCTGGAGATAAGAAAGTCGCATAATAATCCTCATGTAAAATATATTTATGAAAAATTTTTAACAGAAGGTCCGTGCAGCAAATTATCGCATAAACTGTTACATACGCATTATACAAAAAGAGGAAAGTATATATCATAAAGTTTTATTTATAAATATATGGGTCGATATAAATATTTAGTGAGCATTCAATAATTAAATTATAGATGCATGTTTTGTTTGAATGACTGCAAGATATTCAACTAAAATTGCTTATCGACGACTGCATATTGAATATTTGATTTTATTGGAAAAGAGTTATAAAAAATAAAACGCTTTTATCTAAATGATTACTCTGGTTCCTACATGGGCGCATCATTATGATGCTTTTTGGGATGCGATTAAGAGAAGGAATAACTGGTTCATTAAACTTCGCTACGGCGCAGTCTTAATGTTAATTGCGTTTCTTCTTTCAGCAGAATTAATTCTGCATACGGCGTTTACCGATTTGCAGATAAGGGTTTTTGTGATTTTGGTTTTAGCAATCATCATCTATAATATTTCATTTCACAAAATAAGCAAGAACTTAAAATGTATTCCCGGCAAATTTAATCCCCTTCATCTTTCCCTTGTACAAATGCTTTTTGACTTATATGTGCTTACACTGCTCGTTTATTATACCGGCAGCATTGAGTCTCCCCTTTTTATGCTATTTATGTTTCATATGATCATTGGGAGCTTAATACTTCCGGGAAAAATAATATACAGCCTTTCCGGGCTGGTTATTGTAGTCTTTGGTTCTTTAACATTTGGAGAATATTTTAATATAATAGCACATCACAGTGTTAAAGGGCTGCTCCAAATTCCAATTTATAACAATCTTCATTTTTTGTTATCATATAACATAGTTTTTGCATTTGTAATTATCTTCAGTGTAGTTCTGGCTAACCACATTGCAGTGCAGCTTTACAAAATGGAGCAGGAACTTGTTGAATCATTAAAAAAATTAAATGAGGCTGAAATTGAGAAACAAAAATATGTTATGGGGGTAGTCCATGAAATAAAAACTCCATTGTCGGCGCTTCATTCCTACCTCGATTTAATTTTACATAAATATTTGGGACCTATAAGTGAAAAGGTTGAAGAAAAGCTTTTAAGGGCAAGAGTGCGTTCGGATGAAGCCCTTCAATTAACCGATGATGTTTTAAAAGTTTCAAAACTCAGACTCCTTGATGAAATAGCTAGTGTAGAAATTGATTTAAAAGAATTGTTATGTTCAATACATCAGCAGCAGAAAATAAATATTCAATCTAAAAACATTAGTTTTAATTTAATTGATGATAGAAAAAATAAAAGGAAAGTTAAAGGTGATTTACTTCTTCTTGAGATAGCTTTTTCGAATTTAATTAATAATGCCGTTAAGTATGTTAATGAAAACGGAATTATTGAAGTTAAGTTGAGTTCGGATAATGGAAATATCATGGTATCAATTAACGATAATGGAATAGGAATACCTCAAAAAGATTTAAAAGACATATTTAAAGATTTTTACCGGGCTTCAAATATAAAAAAATCTTATGAAGGGACAGGCCTTGGGTTATCTTTTGTAAAACAAATAATTGAAAGACATAACGGGAAAATAGAATTTGAAAGCCCATCTAATTTAGGGGATAAAAATAATCCCGGCACATCCTTTTCCGTAACGATACCTTTTTAATTAACAATTAAGAATTAACTATTAAAAAAAGATGTATGTATTCTTTTGAAGATAAGGATGAGTTGTACAAATAATGAAAATGATATTTTATTGCATGATTTATTTGATTGTAATTAATTTCCCCCGGTTTTCTCAGTCGTTTTCTTTTTAAAGGGAGAGTTTTGGATTATGAAACTAACAGCCTGCTTGAAGGAGTTAATATTTATGAAAGTAGTAAAGAATTTAATGCGGTTACAGATAGATTCGGAAATTTTTTAATTAAAGACATTCCGGCCGGGAACTATAGTTTTACGTTCTCTTTTATTGGTTATTTAACTCAAAACATTCATATCGATATTAAAGATTCCGTAACAATAAAAACAATTAAATTGATTCCTGCCCCCGTTACTTTGGGGGAAGTTACGGTAATAAGCACAAAAACCGAAAAGACTATAAGGGAAATTCCTTTCCCGATAGAGGTTGCTGCAAAATATAAACTGGAAAATTCTAATTCTGTGACTGCCCCTGATTTATTAAGCAGTCTGCCAGGAATTTCACTTCAAAGAGACGGGATATGGGCAACTTCAATAAATGTTAGAGGCATGGGAAGCTCAAGCCTTGTAATGTTGGTCGACGGCGATAGAATTGAAACAGCAACGGATCTTGCTGCCGGATTATCTTTAATTGACTTGAATGATATTGATAGAATTGAAGTGATTAAAGGTTCTGCATCATCATTATATGGAACAGGTGCTTTGGGCGGGGTTGTTAATTTTATTACAAAGCCTGCAAGTTTTACGGAAGATTTAACCGCGGGCGGGTCCATTTCAACTTCTTATAACTCTGTCAACAAAGGGTATTCTCAAAATATTAATTTTAATTTGAAAAGGAATTTCTGGTATTTAAGGTTAAACGGTACTTTAAGAAAAGCAGGAAATACAAAAACTCCATCAGGGTTTTTAAGCAATAGTCAGTATTCCGATAACAATGTCTCTGCATTATTTGAATTATTGCCTTTTAATAATCACAGTTTAAAAGTTGAATATCAAAAATATAAAGCAAATGATGTTGGTATCCCAGGTGGATATCCTTTATTTCCCGATAATGCACTTGTCAAATATTCAAGCATTGAAAGGGATCTTTTTTCTGCAAGATATGAAATAAAAAATATCTCACCTTTAGTGAACAATATTTCATTAAAATATTATAATCAGAATATCTATAGAAATGTCGAAAATATTCCTTATTTGATTCAGCATCCCAATCCTCTGCAAAATGTATATATTGAAAGCATTACTCCGAATGCAAGACATTATACAAACGGGATTCAATTCCAGACCAATCTTATACCTTTTAATAATCAAATTCTTATTGCCGGGATTGATGTCTGGCAAAGGAAATTGGACAGTAGAAGAGAAAAGAATTTAAGAATAGAAACACTGGACTCGTTAGGTTCAATAGTTTCTACCAAATATCAAACTGTAGGAGAAAAGCCACTCCCTGAAGCGTCTTTTACAAGCATTGGTGCATTCGCTCAGGATGATATAAGTTTAAATAAAAATCTAAAACTTTCCATTGGAGGAAGAATCGATAGAATAAATGTAAATAACTCGGCTATTTCAAATCCGGTTTATATTATTGTCAACGGCGTAAGAAACAATGCACCTCCAAATAATTTGTATTGGCAATCTAAGAATGTACATGATATTTCATGGAGCGGGAACATAGGTTGTATTTACTCAATAAATGATCAAACGGATATTACTTTTAATTTTGCCCGTTCATTTAGATCACCTTCACTGGAAGAAAGGTATCAATATATAGATCTCGGAAATTTAGTTCGCGTTGGGGATCCAAACCTGAAACCGGAAAAAGGATATTTCTTTGATCTTGGTTTTCGAGTTTGGGATAAGATAGTCTCAATGAAATGGAATATATATTTGAATCTTCTAAATGATCTTGTTTCGGAAATACCTGGAACATTTGAGAATCGTCCGGCTTTAATTAAAACAAATATTGGAAAAGCAAGAATATACGGTTCGGATTTATCTTTTGAATATAATTATAGTTCATGGGGTTCGGTATACATGAATGCAGCTTATACTATTGGAAAGGATATTGTCAATAATTTATATCTTCCGCAAATTCCTCCGTTTAACAGTAAACTTGGTTTTAAAATAACTCAGTTTGATTATCAGCTTAATATTTCTGCAAATATTTTTGCTGCTCAAAATAAAATTGCTGAAGGAGAAATTGCTACTCCGGGGTATGCTTGTTCTGACTTATATCTTCAATCTCCTTCATTTAAAATAAATTTTGCCGATTGCAGAGTTATAGGCAGTATTCAAAATATAACTAATAAATCATACCGGGATCATCTCTCGACAAACAGGGGATTTATAAAAGAAGAACCGGGAAGAAATTTCTATTTTAAATTGAATATTGCATGGTAAAATTATGAGTTGGTTTTGGCTTGCATTCATTTCTGCGGTTTTTTCTGCAGCCGCTGCAATATCCCAGAAAAAAATACTTTTTAAAATTGAAGCACTTGAGTTTAGTCTTCTTCTTTCAATATTAAATATAATTTTCCTAATACCGGTTTTCTTTTTCTTAAATTATGAAAACATTTTTTGGGATAAGCTGCTGATTTTATACCTAAAAACAATACTGGAAGCGCTTGCTTTCTGGAATGTAATGCTTGCAATAAAAAATTTTGAAATAAGTAAGGCGCTCCCCCTGCTTGCATTAACACCCGGTTTAGTTGCTATTTTTGCTTTTGTTTTTATTGGAGATTCATTATCCCAAACCGAAGTTTTAGGAATTCTCCTTTTAATTTTAGGAACATACATACTTGAAACTAAATCAAGGCATGATTTATTTGTTCCATTTAAAATATTTATCGGTTCAAAAAAACATCATTATATCATTACTGCTTTATTATTGTTTACCGTGACTTCCATAATGGATCGGCTTTTATTACACAAATACAATTTGGAACCGGAATCATTTTTAGTTTTTCAGAACTTATTTATAGCATTTAATTTTATTTTGATATTCTTTTTTTCAAAAAAATCTTTTAATAGTCTGCCGAATTTTATAAAAGGAGATTTATTAAAGTTATTAATTCTCATTTCTGTGCTGACAATTATCTACAGGTATACTCAAATTGAAGCTGTGAAAATAGCTCCGGTTGCTTTAGTCCTTGCAGTAAAACGAATTTCTATCTTCTTTGCAGCAGTTGTTGGAGGAAAGATTTTTAAAGAGCATAATTTATGGGTAAGGGCGGCAGCGACTGCAATAATTATTATTGGTACTCTTTTGATATCAGTTTATTAAGGAGTTGAAATTGGATTATATTTTTATTTAAATAAAGAAAGAATTCATCATATTGAAAGTTATAAAAACTGGATGTAGATTTATAAAAAGAAAGTTAGAATAAGTTAGAAAATGTAGTTAGGAGTAAAATATGGAAACTAAAAAATATATTTATTGGCAAGAGGATAACATGTGGCTCGGATACTTAGAAGAATTTCCAGATTATGTAACTCAAGGGGAAACTTTAGAAGAATTAAAACAAAATTTAAAGGATTTATATAAGGATTTGACAAGTGGTGCTATTCCTCATGTTAGAAAGATTGGGAAATTAAAAGTAGCGTGAAGAGAAAAGATTTAATAAAAAAACTGGAGGAAATTGGTTGTAAGTTCATTAGGCATGGAGGAAAACATGATTGGTATCAAAATCCTAATACAAAGATTTCACAACCAATTCCAAGACATAGCGAAATAAAAGAATAACTTGCAAGACATATTATTAAAATGCTTAGTGATAAAAAATAAACAAAATATTCCGCACAAAGATTAATTTAAAAAATTTAATTTCTTTGCTGAACAAAAAAAAAGGAATTTCTTTATCGTTTGAAGCTATAAAAAAAGAAGTTAAAATTAAAATAAAACAACAAAATAAAAAATCGTTCTAAAGTTCTAACTGAATATTGCTTATTTATTTAAAGACTTTCTCAAGCTGTTCAACAAATTATCCGCTTTTTTCCCTTCTTCCTCGGGTACTAATTGCTTGTATTTAAATAAAGCATTTACCGAATCTTCATAATTATCATTTAAAGCATAAACCAAACCTAAATTGAAATAAGTATTGGGGAAATCCGGTTCTATTTCTGCTGCTAGCTCGTAATGAAGCTTTGCCAGTTTATAATCGCAGGCTTCAAAATAAAGATTTGCAAGGTTATAATGCGCTTCCAGATGTCTTTCATCGATCTTTAAACATTGTGAAAAACAATCAAATGCTTTAGCTGTATTTCCGGATTGCGATTCCAATATCCCTAAATTACAATAAGCATCAGCAGTGCAGTCATTTACTAATATAGCTTTTAGATATGCTTCCTGTGCATTTGGATTATTGTTTTCGTCGAGCCAGAGAGCTTCTTCAAAAGGAGTAAATTTAGAAGGGAGATAATGTATTTGAGCTTCCTGCTGATTAAAAAGATTTAACTGCCCCTTCTTTTCCAGTTCTTTTTTCGTATCTTTTTTAGCTCTTTTGTAACCAAGTTTTGAAGGAGCTTTTACCTGCAGCTGAATAATTTTTGCCATAACAAAACCAAAACCTTTTTACAAACAGTATCAAAAATAACAAATAAAAGCAATTGAAAATTAAGCCGACTTCTTTTTCCTTGCTTTTGCAGGTTTCTTCTCCACTTTTTCTTTTTTCAACTTTCCCTTCGCCTTTTCCATCGGCATTTTCTCTTTAGCAGCTTGCTCAAGACTCTTCTTTAATGCAGCCATTATATCGGTAACAGGTTCTGCTTCTTTAGAAGTTGCTACTATTTCCTTTCCTTCGGCTTTTGCTTCAATTAGTTCTTTTAAAGCATCCTGGTATTTATCTTTCAATTCGATTTTATCCATGGTTGTTGTCATCGATTTAACCAGAGTTTTGGCAAGCTTCAACTGATCTTTATCCGCTTTCATTCCGTTTAATTGAGGTACACTGCTTATTTTTCTTAATTCATTTGGGTAACGAAGTTTAAACATCATCATTCCGTTTTCTTCCGGGGAAATCATTACAACATCCTCTCTATCCCTCATAATGACTTTTCCTATTCCCATTTTCCCTGTTTCCTTCAGAGTTTCCGTAAAAAGAGCGTAAGCTTTTTTACCAACCTCACCATCAGGTCCAATAAAATAAGGTGAATCATAAAGCATTGGAGAAACCTCGGAAGCATTAACAAAACCTTCTATTTCAATAGTCCTGGTACTTTCCAATTTTATTTTTTGAAGATCTTCATTATCAATAATTACATACTGGTCAGGCTGAAGTTCATATCCTTTTACAATTTCATCATTTGGAAGAACTTTTCCGCATTTTTTACATTTTTTTTCATATCCGACTCTTCCATTGTCCGTTTTATGAAGCTGATTAAAGCTAATTGTGCTGGAAGATTCAACTGCACTGTATAAATTAACAGGAATCGTGACGAGAGAAAAACGGATAAAGCCTTTCCAAATAGTTCTCATTTCTTCACCTCATATTTTAATTATTTTTATCCCGGACTACTTAAAGTAAATTATTAAACAAAACGGGCCCATAGGTTACAATTTAAAATTTAAATAATCAATATTTTTTTGAAATGATATTAACCTCAGCACAATGTGAGTATCGCAAATAAATACAAGTTATTTCTTTAATTTTTATCTTTTCAATCTTAATTTTGAATAAAAACTTATCCGGTTTAATTATGATTAAAAAATATAAGCATATTATCTGGGATTGGAACGGAACTTTATTTGATGATGTTGAGCTTTGTCATAATATTATAAACAGACTTTTAAAAAGGAATGAAATCGAAGAAATATCACTACAAAAATATAAAGAGATATTTGATTTCCCTGTTAAGAAATATTATCAAAAAGCGGGGCTGGATTTTAAGAAAACTTCCTTCGAGGTTCTTGGAAAAGAGTTTATGGATGAATACGAAGAAAGAAAATTTGAATCATCCATTTTCAATGAAGTTAAGAATACATTACAAACAGTAGAAGCATTAGGTTTAACACAATCACTTCTTTCGGCTTACCATCATGATTCTCTTGTTAAGATTGTTAGTCATTTTGGGATAGGAGATTATTTTATCGGATTAAACGGACTTGATAATATTTTTGCTGCAAGCAAAATTGATATCGGGAAAAAATGGATAATGAAACTAGGATTTAAAAAAGGGGAAGTTGTTTTAATAGGGGATACCATTCATGATTTTGAAGTAGCCGAAGAAATTGGTGCAGATTCTATTTTGATTGCAAGCGGTCATCAATCTAAAGAAAGACTTGCAAAATGCGGCGTCCCGGTATTTGATAATTTGAATTCATTAAAACTTGAACTAAATAAGGGTTCGTAATAAACTAAGTTCAAGAGAAAGTTCAAGAAGCTCAGTTAAATTTGTCGTGTAACTATGCCCGCCATGCAAACATACTTTTAAACTTTTTTCATCATTCATATCTCAGGGCTTCAATAGGATCGAGATTTGAGGCCTTTACTGCGGGATAAACACCAAACAAAACGCCTACAAACGTTGTAACCGTAACCCCGATGATAATCCATTCGACGGGTACTATTACTGAAACACCAAGAACAACTGCAATAATATTACCTCCGATAACTCCCAAAATAATTCCGATTAAACCGCCAATTTGGCTAAGTACAATTGCTTCCATTAAAAATTGGGATCTAATCATAATTTTTCTAGCACCGATTGCTTTTCTAATTCCAATTTCTTTAGTCCTTTCAGTTACACTAACCATCATTATATTCATAATCCCCACTCCCGCTGCAATTAATGCAATAAATGCAACCACAGCTGCGCCCAATCTAAAATATTTGGTTATGTCGTTAAACTGTGCAACCAGTTGATCGTTTGTTACTATTTCAAAATCATTATCTTTCCCGGGAGGAATTTTTCTAATTTTTCTTAAAGCTCCAATTACTTCATCCATGGTGCTGGTAATTTGCGATTTATCAGGCGACATAATAGTATAGCCGGCACTATGTTCATCCCCGTAATATTTTTCATAAACGGAAAGAGGTATAGTTACAAAATTATCCTGTCCGGATCCTAAAATACTTCCTCGCTTTTCATATACACCAATAACTTTAAGATTCATAAAGTCTATTTTAACCTGCTGATCTATAGGATAAATATTCTTGAAAAGCTTATCGGCAACATCACTCCCAAGGATGCAAACCATTCGTGTATAATCCATATCCTGCTGAGTAAATCCTCTTCCCTGGGCTATGACCAGATCACTTACTTTTAATTCATCCATGTTAAGCCCTTCAACTTTAACATTTGGATTAGTTTTTTCGTTACTATACTTTACTACTTTTGCGTCCGCATCTAAAGAGATTCCGATTGCTGCAGGAAGGGCAGTTAATTCTTTGAGTCTTTTACCCTGTTCAATTGTTAAATCCGGCCTGTTGTGATAAAGTCTATGTTCCCTCGGACCCATAATTGCCGGATACTTTTGAACTACAAAATTATTAGTTCCCAATGAATTGAATGCAGACTCGACACTGGATTGAATAGCACCGATAGCAGTCATCACAATTATTATGGAAAATAATCCGATTGCTATTCCGAGCAATGTTAAAATTGATCTTAATTTATTCTTTACGAGAGAATTCAAAGCCATTTTTATACTTTCCAACACAAGCATTTTAAACTATTCCTTTCTCAATGCTTCTACAGGATTTAATCTTGAGGCTTTATAAGCCGGTAAAAATCCGGATATAATTCCCACTCCTGATGAAATAATTAGTGCAAGTACCACTATACTAACCGGCATTGCAGTTGGTAAAAACTGGTTAATTAAAAGACTTAAGGGGAAAGAAATTATCAGTCCGATTATTCCACCTATTAAACAAATAATTGCAGCTTCGGACAAAAATTGTATTAGAATTGACCATGTTTTTGCTCCAACCGCTTTTCTAATACCTATTTCATTTGTTCTCTCGGTTACTGAGACAAACATAATATTCATGATGCCAATTGCCCCTACAAATAATGCAAGTGATGTAATAACAATACCGGCTATTGAAATTACACCTACCGTTTTATCGTATACCTCTTTGAATACCTCCTGTTGATTAATAGCAAAATCATCAGGCTGTCCGGGAGCTATCTTTCGAATAACTCTCATTATTGAACGAATTTCCTCTTTAACATCTTCTAAATTTTTTTCATTGGCAACTTTCACATCAATTCGCAACCGTCCCCTTTGTTGTCCGAATATTTTTTCAAAAACACCTATCGGCATAATTACTTGCCCATCCATACTAAAACTCCCAAAAAGTGCACTGCCTTGTTTTTCTAAAACACCAACAACTTTCATGGGTTCATTATTTACTTTAATTGTCTGATTGATGGGATTCCCATAAGGAAATAATGCATTTGCTATATCCATTCCAATCACACAAACATTTCTTGAAGCTTTTACTTCCAGATCACTCATAAACCTGCCCTCGATAGGAACAGTATTGGCAGTTTCCATATATTCTGCTGTAGTGCCATATACAACCGTAGATGAAGCGGTATAGTTATTTTTTTCTATAGTTGCTCCAAAAGTTCTTTTATTTGGCGCAATTGCCTGAACGGAATTGTTTCCTTCCAGCTTATTCTTTAATCTTTCATACTGTTCATAGGTAATATCCTTTCTATTGCGATAGTAATGCCAATCCTGTCCGCCAAACCATTCAAATTTATCTATATATAAAACATCCGAACCGAACGAAGAGATTGAACTGATAAATGCTTTTTCCAAACCCACAATTGCCGTGGACATTGTTGTTACTGCTACAATTCCGATTATTATTCCAAGGGTTGTAAGAAAAGCACGCATTTTATTGGCGCGTATTGCCCTTAATGAAATGAGAATCCCTTCTTTTATATCTATCAATAATTTTTTCAACAGAAAAAATCTTTCTAATTTTTTACATAAAAAATAAATATAAGCATTAACTATGAAAAAATTAATGACTTAATAAGCTATAGACACATTTCTGCATATTTTGGTTTAAATGAAGGAATATTGATTAGAAAGAATCTTAATAAGCAGTTTATTTTCATTCCCCCTTTATTTAATAAAAATCGATGCCTGTAATTATATTCTTGATAAAGAAATTTTAATCATGAATTTTTAATAAATTTGATTTAATTTAATATATGTGTTGTGCAGGTTTATTGTAAAAACAATAAAAAAACAAGCTCTTTGACTTTATCAAACGTAAAGAGATTTTGCACAGCTCCAGTTTAATTACAAAATTATTTAAATATTTTTAGAGGAATCCTCATGCTTCGAACAAAACATTTTATCCTGTCAATAGTAATCATATCTTTTTATACAATATATGCACAAACATTAGAGAGAAAAGATGTCCCCGATAAATATAAATGGAACCTGCAGGATGTTTATAAATCAATTGATGATTGGAATACAGATTTTAAAAATATAAATAATCAAATAGATGAAGTTGAAAAATATAAAGGAAGATTGGGAGAGGATGCAGAGACTTTTTATAATGCTTTAAATTCATATTTCAATCTGGAGAAAGAATTTGCCAAGCTCTACGATTATGCAAGCAAATTAAGTGATGAAGACATAAATATTTCGGCTAACCAGGCATTAAAGCAGCAGGCTTCTAATTTGGGGACTAAAATTTCAGAGAGTACTGCATTTATCAGCCCGGAGATTTTAGAAATCGATTCTTCAAAAATAAAGCAATTCTTTAATGAGAAAAAAGGACTTGAACAGTTTAGTGTGTTTGTTAATAATATTGTTAGACTAAAAGCACATACCCTTTCTAAAGAAGGGGAGAAACTATTGGCAAGCTTCGGGTCGGTTACAGATACCCCTTATGATGTTTACAGCATTTTTAATAATGCAGAAATGCCTACCCCGGATGTAAAACTTTCAACCGGGGAAGAAGTTAAATTAACTTCATCAACATATACAAAGTATAGGGCTGTTGAAAACAGAGCGGACAGGGAAAAAATATTCAAGGCATTTTTTGAAAACTACGGGAATTTCCAGAATACAATCGGTGCAAATTTAGCAGGTAAAGAAAAATCCGATTTTGTTTATGCCAAAGATAGAAATTATAAATCATCTTTAGAGGCTGCACTTGCACCTAATAACATACCAACTTCTGTTTATGAAAATTTAATTTCTCAGATCCATAACAGCCTTCCGACCTTAAAAAGATTTTAAAATTGAAAAAGAAAATGCTTGGCCTGGATACACTTCACTACTATGATTTATACACGCCGATTGTGAAGAAAGTAAAAATGAATTTTTCAATTGAAGACGGCCAAAAAGTAATATTAAGCGGACTAAAACCATTGGGCGATAATTACCTTTCAACTCTTGAGAAAGCATTCAATGATAGATGGATAGATTATATGCCCAATGTCGGAAAAAGGAGCGGAGCATATTCTTCCGGTTCTTCTTATGATTTTCATCCATATATTCTAATGAACTGGAACGATGACTATTATTCTGTTTCTACTTTAGCGCATGAGCTGGGGCATACAATGCACAGTTATTTTTCTAATAAAAACCAGCCTTATGCAAAATCAGATTACCCGATTTTTGTTGCTGAAATAGCTTCAACATTAAATGAAAGTCTTCTAAATGACTATATGATTCAGCATGCTAAATCCAAGGAAGAAAAACTTTATTTACTCGGAAGTTATTTAGAATTATTAAGAACTACAATTTTTAGGCAGACTCTTTTTGCCGAGTTTGAACTTGATGCCCATAAAATGGCTGAAAACGGGGAACCAATTACCGGAGAAGCATTAAGTAAGCTTTATTACAAACTGACCAAGGAATATTATGGTAATGATGAAGGTGTCTGCACCGTCGATCCCTATATAGCTTTTGAATGGGAGTTCATTCCTCATTTCTATTACAATTATTATGTTTACCAGTATGCAACCTCACTTATCTATGCTACAGCATTATCTGAAAAAATAATTGATAATGGTCAGCCTGCTGTTGATAATTATTTCAAATTATTAAAAGGCGGAAACTCAAAGCACCCAATAGATTTAATAAAAGAAGCAGGGATTGATCCATTATCAGCAGAACCATTTAAATTAACCATGAACAAAATGAATAAGATAATGGATCAAATTGAAGCACTTATTAATTAAGCTGTGCCCAAAAACACAGCCTTCTCCTTCAAAAATTATTATAATTGAAACGCTCTTTTTAAGAGGCTCCTGCAAATAAAATTCTCAGCATTAAGAGGATATATTTTAATATTTAATGATTTTTATACAATAAAAATTAGTTAATATATTGATAATATTTTCTTAATTCTATCATAATAGTTTTTTTTTAATTTTATACAAATCTTTTCAAAAACAAATACTGAAGGTCTATGATCGAATTAATGATTCAAAACTTGAAGGGTGGATTGTCCGAAACCAAATTGCCGGGAACTATTTTTCATCAATTGCTGGTGGCAATTATCGCCGGTTCTGTAGGTTTCTTCACTTTTTTTGCAACGCTAGTTCTTATTAAGTTATTTTATCATGTAGTAGGACATTTTACAATTTTCACAATAGATACTAGTGATGTTCTGCTCTCCTCAATTGGGTTTTTGTGCTTATTCCTTATTTCTTTTTTAGAGAATTCATCGGGAAAAAGCAGTTAATTATTCTTTCTGAATATATTCTAACTTCCGGATTGACTTTTTAATATCAATTCCTTTACCCAGTACGTCTTTAAAGATATCACCTATTTTATTTAGCCGGACAGGTACATTTAATATTGTAAATTCTTTAGGTGACAACCCGGGTTTTACTTCGTCCCAGTATAATGGTGTAGAAACCGTAGCTCCCTTTCTTGGCCGCACACTGTAAGGTGCTGCCAGAGTCTGACCCGATCTGTTTTGAAGGTAATCCAGGTACACTCTCTTTTGCCTTTTGGCCGGGCTTCTTTCAAGACTGGTAAATTCAGGGATACGGGTATTAACAATTTTACTGATAAGATGTGCAAAATCTTTTGCAACATTATAATCATATTTAGCATTAAGCGGAACATAAATGTGTAAACCGGTGGCTCCCGATGTTTTGCAGAAACTTTCAATTTCTATCTCGTCCAGGACATCTTTAACTGCCAGGGCAGCTTCGATAACTTTTTCAAAAGAAATATCTTCAGGATCAAGATCAATAACAAGATAATCGGGATTATTCAAATTCTTGAGCCTGGAAAACCATGGATTAATTTCAATGCACCCGAGGTTTGCCATATAAACCAGTGCAGCTTCATCATTGCATATCATGAAATTAATATATTTATCATTCGATTCTGAATAAATTTTTTTTGTTTTAACCCAATCCGGCGGTATTTGATTAATATCTTTTTGAAAAAAACTTTTCCCATTAATTCCATCCGGGTGCCTGTTTAAGGATTGAGGCCTGTCAATTAAATAAGGAAGAATATAACCTGAAACCTTCCGGAAATAATCAATCAGATCACCTTTCGTAAATCCTTCATCAGGCCAGTATAATTTATTAAGATTAGTCAGTTTAATTGTATGATTATTTATTAAAACTTCCTTAGCACTATTCATATTATTATCAGTTTGAACTTCCTTTTGATTTTTTTCTGAAATTTCTTTAACAACTTCTTCTGCTTTTTTATCCTTACGGAGACCCAAATAAACCGGGTGTCTCGATTAATCCCTCTTCTGTCCATTCGAAAAATGAAATTTCGCAGACTAGTTTTGGCTCAATCCATGTTGCCGGTGTATTTGTTTTGGGTACCTTTTTAAACGGGCAGCTCTTCCTAACCAGGGGTTCAAACTTCTTTCTTAACCTCTCAAGCTCTTCCTCGGTAAATCCTCCCCCTGAATGCCCAATATAAACCAGCTCATTACCTTCATAAACACCAAGTATCAAAGCTCCCAAATTTTTTCTGCTCCCTTTCGGCTTTGTAAATCCGCAGATAATTGCTTCCTGCTGTTTCTTAATTTTTAGTTTAAGCCAAACCGGGCTTCTTTTATTCGGCTGATATTTACTATTTTTATTTTTTGCTAAAATACCTTCAAGCTTCTTTTCTTCTGCAATTTTATAGAATAGTCTGCCTTCCTTTTCAACATGATCACTGTACCTTATGTCGGCAATATCAGGCAATATATTTTTCAGGATTTCTTTCCTTTGTATTAATGGTAAGCTTTTCAGATTATATCCTTCCAAATAAATTATATCAAATATGTAATAAAGCAGGTTTCCTTCTTCTGTCCTTTGAAAATTTTGAAGAAGCTGAAATTTGGAAACCCCGTTGGCATCAACAGATACTATTTCTCCGTCCAAAACTACATTCAATTCGATTTGTGACAAAGATTTAACAATCGGCTTAAATTTATGATTGAAAGAGATATTATTTCTTGAGTAAAGATTAACTTCACCTTTTTCTATTTCGGCAATTGCCCTGTACCCGTCCCATTTTATTTCGAATAACCAGTTTTCATCGTCAAATGCTTCATTGCTTAAAGTTGCAAGCATAGGCTTAATTTTGTGAGGCATTTTTATTTTAGGCAGGTTCCCCAGATTGAGAAGGTCAACTTTCCGGCTTTTTTTTATTTTTTTTTTGATTCTATACCATTCGCAATATCTTCAATTGTTCTATCCGATAAAACCGAACGGTCATCTTCCAAAATATCTTTTGTTGATATAAACTTGTCTTTATGCTTAATTAAAAGCCACTGCTTTTCCCCCTGTTTTTCATTTTTACGAGAACAAATTCTCCTTTAAGCTTTTCCCCTTCCAGGTAAAATTTGAAATCCCCTTTTTCATACCCTTCTCTTAATAACTTTTCACTTTCTTTTTTATCTTCAACACCGATTGCATGATAAGTCCCTTCATCCCAAACAATAACTTTACCGGCACCATATTCTCCATCAGGAATTGCTCCTTCGAAAGTACGGTAATCAAAGGGATGATCTTCCACATGCATAGCCAATCTTTTAACTTTAGGATCCAATGATGGGCCTTTTGGGACAGCCCAGCTTTTTAATACACTATCCAGCTCCAGCCGAAAATCATAATGAAGATTTCTGGCTGCATGTTTTTGGACTACAAAATGAAGCTGGTTTTTACCTGATTTGACATTCCCTTTCGGCTCCGAGGTTTTTTGAAAATCTCTCTTTTCGTTATATTCTTTTAACCCCATGCTGCTTTTTTTCCAAAAAAATTAAAGAAAATTATCTTCCATCTGAAATGCAATATTATAATCTTTATGCCCCTGAAGCATAAACCCGGTCTGCTTTCCCCTGCTATTCATATTATTAGGTTTATCAAAAGATAATATTATCCAAACTGTAACAACAACAGCAATTAAGATTGCTATGAATAAAATAATAGTAAATATCTGTTTCCTGATTAACTTGTGACATTTAAATCTCAAACCAATATATTTTAACAGTATCTAAAGTTAACTTATATGAACCATTATTATAGTGATTTTTGGCAAAATTAAACAAATTTATTTGATTATCATTAGAATCCAGCCAACAGCTAAAAACATCATATAGCCTACACCTAATAATTTTGAAGGCGGTTTAAATGAGATTGTATCCAAGACTAAAAAGAGGAAACCGCCCATAAATGCAAGGATTAAAAAACCGGAGCTGATAGATAGTACCCAGTTTTCCCAAGTATCGCCGGATGTTGTTAATAATATGAAACCGACCAAAAATCCAAACAGATGAAGTAAAACCGAAAGAACGGGGACTGGTTTTGACAAAAAGAAATATATCAATACATGCATTCCAAATATAATAGAAATTGCAAAAGCTATTTCCGGGAAGACCATTAATTAACTCCTTCATTAATTACTTAAATAAACTACAATTTTTACCTTAAAATATAAGAACTTATAAGCATGGATAGTCTAAGTTACCCAGTATATTATAAAGGTTGAAAATTACAATTATATATTTATAAAAATTTCCAAACAGATTTACACTTTTTTAGTGCAAATTTTCAAGCTATGATTTAAATCAAGTCTGCGTCAGTTCTTTAGGCGTTATAAAGCGACAAAAACGAACAAAAATTTCGACTTAAATACTGATTTGGTCGAATATTTGCTATATCATACAACCAAGGAATAAGTGATTGGTTTTATTGATATTACAACGGCGAAAAAATAAGTTTGTATTAGTTCTTTCACAAAATGAGAGGTAATGTTGAAGTCATTAACGAAAATGTTAATAATTTTGGGTATGATTTCATTGGTTGGATTTACGTTTGTTGCAAATGATGTTACTAAAGCTAATGAACCAATGAATAAAGAAGAAACAGTTCCTGTTAATGAAGAAGAAAATACCATAAATAAAACAATAGTCAATTATATTGATAAGGGTGTAATGACTGCATCATGGTATGGTCCTCGTTTTAACGGTAAAACAACCGCGAACGGGGAAGTTTTCAACCAGTCTGCTTATACGGCAGCTCACAAAAAACTTAAATTTGGTACTTTACTAAAGTTAACTAATTTAAGAAATAACAAATCAATTATAGTAAGGATTAATGACAGAGGTCCTTATGTGGGCGGCAGGCAGCTAAATCTTTCTAAGGCAGCAGCTCTTTCTCTCGGGATGATAGAAAGAGGAGTTGTAAAGCTTAAAGTAGAAGAAATAAGCTTAAAGGGAGTTAATTTCCCTGTTGTCAGTCTAAATTAAACCCATAAAATATCAATTTAGCCCGGTTTAAGCCGGGCTTTTTTATTTTAAATAATGGATTATGAAAAGATGACATTACCATTGTCAAAACTGTTCTAATTAAAATCATTTATTCTGTTATCCAATCGCTAAATTATAGTGAGCTAGAAATAATTTCTGCTTGATATCCCCATTCAGAGACCTTATAAACTACAATTGTTATTAGATACAGCATCATTTCAATATTAAATAAACATAAGAATTAGATAACGGACTTAGTTGATCGCGGGAAAACAGATCTCAAACTGTCGAGAATTTGTTTGTGACGCATTCAGGTTTCCGCTAAAATCATTGTCCTGTTTTTTTATCATTTCTTTCCTCTTTGAATTGTCTGAAAAATTAATTCTTAGTAATTTCATATATATTTTTTTTCTTTATCCAAGACAATTTTGCGGGAGTTTACCATGGACTGGGGTGATCCGTCATTAATATGGTTTGTTATTGGTCTTGCACTATTCCTAATGGAACTTGCCATGCCCGGACTGGTTTTAATGTTCTTTGGAATGGGTGCCTGGCTCGTTGCAATTCTCTGCCTTATTTTCAACATTCAGCTGGATGTTCAATTAATAATTTTTATAGTTTCCTCGGTATTGTTCCTGGGTTCCTTAAGAAAATATGTTAACAAACTTTTCAGCGGACGGAAGAAAACTGAAACAAGCTCGGGAGAAAATATTGAGGATTATATTGGGGAAAGAGCAGTTGTGGTTGAGACTATATCCCCTCCCCAATACGGTAAAGTAGAATTTCACGGTACACACTGGACTGCACAGGCAGACATAGAAATCCCCGTTGGTGCAACGATCGAAATTATCGGGAAGAAAAATTTAACACTAAAAGTAAAAAAAGTTTAACATATTCAGGATTTGTAATGGAACCTATCACTATTATACTAATCGGATTAATTTTTTTCGCATTTGTTATTTTTATAAAAACTATCCGTACAGTTCCCCAGCGTTCTGCATTTATCATTGAGCGCCTCGGTAAATACAATTCTACGCTGGAAGCGGGATTCCATATTCTTATCCCTTTCGTTGATAAGATAGCTTACAGGCAGACTCTTAAAGAGCAGGCCCTCGACGTTCCTTCTCAAATGTGCATTACAAGAGATAATATTTCCGTTGAGGTAGATGGAATACTCTACCTCCAGGTTATGGATCCGATGAAAGCATCGTACGGCATAAATAATTACCAGTTCGCCGCAACCCAGCTGGCACAAACTACAATGAGAAGTATAATCGGCAAACTTGAGCTTGATAAAACATTTGAAGAACGCGAGACGATTAACTCAACAATCGTTGATGCAGTTGATAAAGCTTCCGAGCCCTGGGGAGTTAAAGTTACACGCTATGAAGTAAAAAATATAGTCCCGCCGCAAAGTATTAAAGATGCAATGGAAAAACAGATGCGCGCCGAAAGAGAAAAACGTGCGCTGATTGCCGAATCCGAAGGCGACAAGCAGGCAAAGATAAATCGAGCTGAAGGTGATAAGCAGGAAATGATCGCAAAGTCAGAAGGAGAAAAACAAAAAAGGATTAATGAAGCTGAAGGACGCGGGCAGGAAATCGAACGCGTTGCTCTTGCTACTGCTAAAGGAATCAGGGAAATTGCATCAGCAATAAACGAAGATGGCGGAATGAATGCAGTAAATCTTAGGATCGCAGAACAGTATGTCGGTGCTTTTGCAAATTTAGCCAAAGTTAATAATTCTGTTATTATACCTAATAATATGTCGGACATTGCAGGAATGATTGCTACCGCGCTGACAATAGTTAAAGACCAGAATGTGAAGAAATAATTTTATTTTTCCGGTAGAATCGCCCTTTGGATCAGAATTCCTCCTGCGATTTTTTATTCTTTTTACCGTAATTATTAAAGTCAAATTTCCGGACCAGTTTTATTTGCCGGATTCTACCCCTTAAATTGACGTACTTGCACCTTTTACATTTTTTCCTGCAATTATATGTTTATACCTGTAATTATGATAAAAAACATCCCTGGAGAATTACTAAATATTTCTTACAAAGCGAAAGGAAACAAAAATGGCCGCAATTAATCCTTACTTAAACTTTGCCGGTAATACCGAGGAAGCATTTAACTTTTACAAATCAGTTTTCGGCGGAGAATTTGTCGGGCTGACACGTTTCAAAGATGTACCTGCTGAAGCAAAAGTTCCCGTAAATGAAAAAGAAAAGCTGATGCACGTCTCTTTACCAATCGGGAAAACAAACATCCTTATGGGTACTGATGCTCTTGAATCCCAAGGCTGGAAATTAACTTTCGGAAATAATTTTTCCCTGTCAGTAGAGGCCGAGAGTAAAGAGGAAGCAGATAAGATTTTCAAGGGACTTTCATCTGGCGGAAAAGTTACTATGCCGCAGTCTGATACTTTCTGGGGTTCTTACTTTGGAATGGTAAATGATAAATTCGGGATTCAATGGATGGTAAGTTATACTTATCCAAAACAAAATTAATTGAATAATAATGATTGAAGTGGATTAAAGCTCTTGGGAATAGTGGAGTTTTGGAGTAAGGGAATATTCCAAAATTCCGGTACCCCATTTGTCCGGAAATTGTGTAATTGATTTGTGAGAATAAGTATAAAAATCAAATCCATCTATCATTTTAAGATAATCCACCCGGGCTAAAATGTTATTTCACTTTAAATTTAAATCAATCAATTTCTCTTAAAATTATCCTAGACGGATATTTACTTGAAAAATAAACTCTCTGTGTTGCTTTTTGGAAATCACTTTCTTTGGCATTATAAATATCAACGAACTTCTGCGGGTTGCAGTCGAACAATGGAAACCAGCTGCTTTGAACCTGCACCATTATTCTATGTCCTTTTTTAAAAGTATGATTAATATCCATGAGATCGAATTTAATATTTGTAACTTTCCCGGGTATAAACGGCTGCGGCGTTTTAAGGCCTTCACGGAATTTTCCGCGCAGTATGTTTCCTCTTACCATCATTTCATATTCACTGTAGACTATTCCGTTTGATGAGGCCGAATCAGCAGGAAAGACATCAATTAATTTCACAATCCAATCTGCATCGGTGCCTGAAGTTGAAACGAATAAGTCCGCGGTGGCATCTCCAGCAAAAGTAATATCGCTATCTAAAATTTCAGTTTTATACACAAAACATCCGTCCTGCTTGCTGCAAAACGCTGATCTTCTACCATATAAGATTTAGGAATATCTGTTGTATTTCTTGTAGTGAACGGAACTGGTTTAGAAGGATCACTAATATATTCATCAAAACTATTTACATTCTGCGGAGCTTTGAATGATAAATAATGATTTTCATTTAAATATAAATTTACATTTTTTGTATTAGGCGGCGGCCAAGAGATTATATTTTCTCCAATTATTTGATCCAGTCTCAAAAATATATGCTTCCGGTAAATTTAATTTACCTTTTCCTTTGAGATAATAATCGAAAAAGGGTAAGTTCTATATTTTTAATATAATATTCGCCGGTTTTAGAACCGAATCTAATGTCCCCAAGTGAACTGCCGTCGGTACGAACCCAGCCGCCGTGAATCCATGGTCCCATTACAAGGTGACATTTATTATTACCGATTTTTTTCTTCAATAGATCTATAAGTATGCAAAGCACCGTATAAATTTTCCGCATCAAACCAGCCGCCGACAACAAGTACTGCAGGTTTTATATTATTAAAGTGCGGGAGGGAATTTCTTGCTTTCCAAAAATCATCATAAATTCCATGCTTCCATTAAGCTGTCCCAGAAAGGAATTTTATGATGGAAATATTTTTCATTCACATTTTTTAATGAACCTAAATTAAGGTAAAAGCTATAACCATCTTCAGTTCCGAATTTAAATTCTTCCGGCCAATTCTGCACAAGACCCTCTCTTTGAACACCAAATACATATTCAAACGGGAAACATTCTGCAAGCTGCAAAACTCCGTTATGATGCCAGTCGTCATTTCCGAACCAGTCGGCGATTGGCGCCTGCGGCGAAACTGCTTTAACGGCAGGATGGGAATCTATACCTGCCATTGCAGCGTAAAAACCGGGATACGATATTCCCCATAGCCCTGCTTTGCCGTTATTATTCGGAATATTTTTTATAAGCCAGTCAACAGTATCATAAGTATCGGTTGTTTCATCAATGTCTTTATTATTTTCCTTTTTCTTAATATATGGAGTCATATCAACAAAATTCCCTTCCGACATAAACCTTCCCCTTACATCCTGATAGACTATAATATATTTTTCTTCTATAAAATGCTCCCATGTATTTCTTCTATAAACAGGGAATTTATCCTCTCCATATGGTCCGACACTATAAGGCGTACGCCATAAAATTATCGGGTATTTAACTGACTTATCTTTTGGAGAATAAACTGCTGTAAACAATTTAATTCTATCCCGCATTTCGATCCGGTATTCTTTTTTAGTATAATTTTCTTCAAGGAATTTGTTTTCCTGGGCGAAAAGAGGAACTGAACATAAAATAAAAAAATAAAGAAAGAGAAATATTTGAATTTTAAATAAACGGCTGCCCTTAATTTCGTTCATATTCTATTATTCCTTTATTTATTTCAATTGGAATTTAAAAAATTACTAATAAGATATATTAAAAAATAAGTGTATTATTTAACCGGGCAATACCGGACCGACTTTTATTTTGTTTCTTATAATTTCTAAAATTTTTACCTGATACAACCTTAAGGGATTTAGATGATTAGGTAATCTTGCAGCAAAATCCCTTTAAGAGGAGTATATTTATAACTCTGAAGTTTAATTATTCTTTTCGAATGGAACAAATATATCTCATTCAAAATTTATATTTTACAATATAATTTTATCCGGAATACAGAAATGAAAATTAAAGCATTACTGGTTTTATCAATAATTATATCAGTCAATTTATGTGCACAAAATAATAATACACCTTACGATTATGTTAATCCGTTTATCGGGACAGATGACATGGGGCATACGTTCCCTGGTGCCGCAGTTCCTTTCGGTATGGTTCAACTCAGCCCGGAAACCGATACCGTTATGTACACCAATGGTGATGGTTACAATAAAGATGTTTACAAATACTGCGCAGGCTATCAATATGCTGATAATACAATAGTAGGTTTTTCACATACACATTTTAATGGCACCGGTCATTCGGATCTCGGTGATTTTTTGATAATGCCTACTGCCGGTAAGCTGCAGCTAAATCCGGGGACAAAAGATAATCCGGCTGGTGGATACAGATCAAAATTCTCACATGAAAATGAAAGTGCCAATCCCGGTTACTATTCCGTAAAGCTTGATGATTATAATATCGATGCTGAACTCACAGCTACAGAACACGTTGGATTTCATAAATATATATTTCCAAAATCAAATGAAGCACATATAATTCTTGATTTAACATCCGGCATTTATAATTATGACGGTAAAGTTGTGTGGTCTTCAGTCCGGGTTGAAAATGATACTTTAGTTACAGGCTACAGACAGACAAACGGCTGGGCAAGGACAAGATTTTTATACTTCGCTATGGTTATTTCTAAACCAATTGAATCATACGGATTAACTGATGATGAAAAATTAGTTTACAAAGGATTTTGGAAAAAGTTTAATCAAGACGAAAATTTTCCTGAGAGAGCCGGGCACAAAATAAAAGCGTATTTTAATTTTGAAACCGAAAAAGGAGAGGTAATAAAAATTAAATTTGCACTATCGGCAGTAAACACAAGAAACGCATTTGAAAATTTAAAAGCTGAAATTCCAAACTGGGATTTTGAAAAATAAAAAATAAAGCTAAAGTAAAATGGAATAAAGAATTGTCAAAAATAAAAATTGAAGCGGATAAAGATACAAAATAAATTTTTATACTTCAATGTATCATAGTTTCTTATCACCTGTAATTTATTCCGATGTTAACGGCGAGTACCGGGGACTTGACCAGAATATTTATAAAGCTGAAGGTTTTACTGACTATACAATTTTTTCATTATGGGATACATACCGTGCACTTCATCCTTTGTTTACAATAATCCAGCAGAAGCGCACAAATGATATTATAAATTCAATGCTTGCGCATTATGAACAGAGTGTTCATAAAATTCTCCCCATTTGGTCTCATTACTCGAATGAAAACTGGTGCATGCTCGGGTATCATGCTGTTTCGGTAATAGCAGACGCTTATTTAAAAGGATTAAGAAATTATGATGTTGATGAATCATTCAAGGCAGTAATCTCTAGCTCTAATTACGAACCTTATGATGGTATCGGTTATTATAAAAAATACGGTTATGTCCCGGAAGACTTAAATTCAAACTCAGCTTCAAAAACTCTTGAATATGCCTATGATGACTGGGCAATTTATAAATTTGCAAAAGCTCTCGGAAAAACAAAAGAAAAGAAAGAATATTTTACGCGCGCTGGATTTTATAAAAATATTTTCGATAAAAAAACCGGTTTTATGCGTGCTAAAAATTCTGGCGGGAAATTTAAACCCCCTTTGATCCTTTAAGTACATCAGGGCAGGGTTATATTGAAGGTAATGCATGGAATTATTCACTCTACGTTCCCCAGGATATAAAGGGCTTTATTAAACTTCTTGGAGGTAATAATAAATTAATTTCATGGCTTGATTCCTTATTCACGATGGAAATATCAGATGAAAGCATTGCTGAAAGTGAAGACATAACTAAAGCAGGGATGATTGGGAATTATGTTCATGGTAATGAACCAAGCCACCACGTGCCGTACATGTATGTTTATGCAGGACAGCCATGGAAGACACAGGAAAGAGTTCATCAAATTATGAACACAATGTATAAACCGAATCCTCATGGACTTTGCGGAAACGATGATTGCGGGCAGATGTCGGCATGGTATATTTTCAGTGCACTCGGTTTTTACCCGGTTACTCCCGGAAGCAGTGAATATGTTATCGGCAGCCCGGGTGTTAATGAAGCAACTATATACATGGAGAACGGTAAGACATTTAAAATAATTTCTGAAAATTTATCAAAAGAAAATATTTATATAAATGAAGTTAAGCTGAATGGAATAAATATCAACAGAAGTTTTATAACACATAGCGAAATAATTAATGGCGGTGAACTCAGATTTGTAATGTCGGATAAACCAAATAAAAATTGGGCGGTTGATAAAACTTCAATGCCGTATTCTATGAGTAATTAAAAAAAGGTGTCATTGTAAGAATCACTGATTGATTTTAATATCAAGTTTTTTATTTGTTAAAAACGATTAATTATTGAGAACTCTGTCCGGTTTTTTATAAATTACTCAAGTTGACCCAATAGTAAATTTTAAACTGTTAAAACAGTTAAACTTGAGTTTTTGTTTTCCATTAACACCGGGATTAATCCCGGTGTTAACTATAAAAATCAAATTTATTAACCGTTTCAACGGTTTACCAATTCAGACGGTCAACTTGAGTAAATTAAAATATAATTTTATGGGAAATTCAAGTCACTTCAACTATTACAGAAAAGAATAATGAACGAACTACTAGACTTATTTCATTTGGTAAAATCAAAAGTACCTTTAATAACAATTGAAACCAGGGACGAGAAAGAAGTGCTTCACTTAATTGTCAGCCTTGGAGCTTCAATTAAGAAACCCGTTTACGGCTGGAACCTGGTTAAAGGTTTTTCTTTACTTGATAGGAATGGAAATATTAACGGCTCAAACCAGCTTGAACCCACCGAGGTATTGTATACAATCTATCAAAATTATAAATCTGCTTTGTTTGTCCTAATTGATTACCACCCCTACTTGCAGAACGATAGGAATGTAAGGCTGATAAAAGAGCTAGCTTTGAATTCCGAAAAGCTTGATCAAACAATCTTTTTTATCTCGACGCAGATTGAATTACCGGATGAGGTTAAGCATCTTTCAACAAAATTTGAATTGTCTTTTCCATCGGATGAAGAAATAAAATCATTTTTAATGCAGCTGATTGAAAAGTGGAAAATGGAAACCCCAGCTAAAAGGGTCGACGTTGACGAATCAATTTTAAATGTTTTTATAAAAAACTTACACGGTCTTTCTTTCTCTGAAATTAAAAGGATACTATATAATGCATTAAGAGATAACGCCATAAATAAAGACGACATACCGGAAATAACCAAAGCAAAATATTATTTGTTGAACAAGGATAATGTGCTTTATTATGAACACGATACTTCATCTTTTGCAGAAGTAGGAGGTTTAAAAAATCTTAAGGAGTGGCTTGAAAAAAGAAAAAAGATTTTTATAGGTGAAGTTAAAAATGTTGGAATTGATGTTCCGAAAGGAGTTTTGCTCTTAGGTGTTCAAGGAAGCGGGAAAAGTTTAGCTGCAAAAGCTGTTGCCGGTACCTGGGGAATACCTCTGCTGCGATTAGACTTTGGAACTATCTATAATAAATTTTATGGTGAAACAGAACGTAAAATCCGTGAAGCTTTGAAGATGGCAGATATGATGGCACCATGCGTTTTATGGGTCGATGAAATTGAAAAGGGATTGGCTTCGGATTCAAATGACAGCGGTACTTCTAAACGGGTGCTCGGAACATTCTTAACCTGGATGGCGGAAAGAAAAACTTTGGTCTTTCTTGTTGCTACAGCTAACGATATACAAAACCTTCCCCCTGAATTAATGCGGAAAGGTAGAATGGATGAAATATTTTTTGTCGATCTTCCTGATATCTCAATTAGGAAGGAAATTTTAGAAATTCATCTTAAGAAAAGGGGTCTGAATCCTAATCCTTTTGATCTTGATAAAATTGCTGAAGCTTGTGAAGGATTTTCAGGATCTGAAATAGAACAAGTAATAGTCTCAGGATTTTATTCTATAATCGGCGGTTATAAGCAGCTGAATACTGAAATACTTTTAAATGAAATTGAAAAAACCCGCCCCCTTTCGGTTGTCATGGCTGAAAATATCGATGCAATGAGAGAATGGGCAAAGAATAGAACAGTTCAGGCAAATTAGCATTAATACTATTTATATTTTTCTCTTCCTTAAAAATTTCCCATCAGTACCCTTTAACATAATTTTGATTTTAAGCACAACCAAATGTAAAGTTCAAATAATTTCCGATAATTAATTTGCGTAACCGAAAGGTTTCATTTATATTTGTAACCAAACGGTTACACAATAAAAAAGAAATAAAATGAGAAGAGACGTCTTTCAAGCAATAGCGGACCCTACACGAAGGGAAATTATAAATATGTTAGCTTATAAATCTTTGAATCTTAATTCGGTCGCTGAGCATTTTAAAATAAGCCGGCCTGCTGTTTCAAAGCATATAAAAATCCTTACTGAATGCGGATTAGTTACTATTAAACAGAAAGGCCGTGAGAGATACTGCGAAGCTAAACTAAATAAATTAAATGAAGTTACCACCTGGGTTGAAAAATACAGGCAAATCTGGGAAGCCAGGTTTGATGCCCTTGAGAATTATTTAAACGAATTACAAATGAAGGAGAAGGAAAATGAATCAAACATCTGAAATCGAAGTAAATGAAGGGGGTATAAATGATTTGACTTCAATTACAGTTGCACCGGGGAAACAGGAAGTTATAGTCACACGGATATTAAATGCTCCCAGGGAATTGGTCTATAAGACTTTTACCAATCCAAAACATATTCCAAATTGGTGGGCGAAGGGCTCCCGGAAAAGGGTCATGTCATTCTTGAAACACAAGAATTTGAAGAACTCCCCAGAAATAAGACACGGCTTACATTGCATTCAGTCTATCAATCTGTTGAAGATCGTGACAGGATGATTAATGCAGGCATGGAAAGCGGATTAAGAGAATCGATGGATAGACTTGAAGAATTAATAATTAAGGAATTAGAATAGATAAAATCCCGGAGGAGACATGGAGAAAAAGAATTCGGATATAGTGAATAAATCAGATAAAGAAATAATTGCAACACGTCTGCTTAATGCACCCCGAACACTTATTTGGAAAGTCTGGACTGATCCTGAACATATTGTTAATTGGTGGGGTCCCGATGGATTTACAAATACAATTAAATCCATGGATGTAAAACCGGGCGGACAATGGGAATTTATTATGCATGGCCCCGATGGTGTAAATTATAGAAATTTGATTACATACGTTGAAGTAATTGAACATGAACTTATAGCTTACGAACATGGACCTTCTCCGAAATTCAAGGTAACAGTTACTTTCGAAGATTTTGGAGAAAAAACAAGATTAACAATGAGGATGTTGTTTGCAACTTCGGAAGCTCGTGATCGTACAATCGAAAAATTCAATGCTGTAGAAGGATTGAGCCAGACTCTCGGAAGACTCCAAGGGTATTTAACTCAATTTTAAATTAAAATAACTTTATCAGAATTAAAGCTGAATAAATTGCAAAATATAAATTTGAAAAGGACTTTAAAATGAATGATGAAGCTTTTATAATAGAAAGAACTTTTAATGCGCCGGTTGAAACAATCTGGAAAGCAATAACCGATAAGAATGAAATGAAACAATGGTATTTTGATCTGGTGGAATTTAATCCGGAGGTTGGATTTGAGTTTCAATTTTATGCAGGGGATGATAAAAAGAAATGGCTGCATTTCTGTAAAATAATCGAAGTAGTTGACCAGAAAAAATTATCTTACAGCTGGCAGTATGATGGTTATACCGGTATTTCGTATGTAACTTTTGAGCTGTTCCCCGTTAGTGATCAATCCAAGAGTAAATCAGAAAAAACACGGCTGAAATTAACTCACACGGGTTTGGAAAGCTTCCCCGGTGAATCAGTTCCCGAATTAAAGAAAGAAAATTTTGCTGTAGGATGGACGCAGATAATCGGCCGGTCTTTTAAAGGAATTTTTAGAAAAATAAATCAACAAGCATCAAATTAAAATTACGATAGATACAAATAATGGAAAATGTACTAATTATTTGGGTTATTAAATCTTTTAAGAATACAATGATGAAATATTGCTGTTAAAAAGGAATGGTTTATAATGATTAAAATTCAAATAAATAAATTACTTATTGGAACTAATTCAAAACTTACATATATCGGTTTATTATTGCTTCGAAGTACAATTGGCTTTATACTTTTTGAAGTAGGAGCTGGAAAGATATTGGGTTGGTTTGGAGGTTTTGGTTTCCATACAACCGCACAATTTTATGGAAAGATGGGCTTTTCCATATTCCTTACCTATCTGAGCAGTTATACAGAATTTATCGGGGGATTTTTTTTAATAATTGGTTTTTTTACCAGGCCGGTACTTATTGCAGTTATAATAAATATGTTTGTGGCGATATCCGTTATGCTGCCGAATGGATTTCTGGGACCAAGCGGAGCTTCCTACCCCTTTACATTCTTTATCATTGCTATTGTTGTACTTTTGACAGGCCCTATGAATTATAGTATTGATTATTTACTCTTTCAAAAAAGACTAAAGTCAATAGAGAGAAAAATAATTTAGAATGCCTTATTTTCTTTCTCAAGCATATCCATAAATAAATTAACTGAGGATATCAGCTTTTAACAAACTTTCAAAAGAATTTTTAGTTTGAGATATTATTTTTAATTTTTAATTTGCAACCCGGATAAGCTTTTAAGATCTTGAAAAATAAAATCAAGAATATAATCCGGAAAACTTTTATTAAACGGGAGATCGGCTATGAGAAAAACTAGCTCCAAAATAAATGAGAGCCGAAGAAGCTTCTTAAAGAAAAGTATGGTTGGAGGAATAGTTGCAGTTTCACTTCCGGCTTTGACATTCGGAGAGAAAACATCTGCATCATTTTTACATAATTTAGATATCCAGCCGTCGGAACTTGAGGAAATTACAGTTGATGAATTAATGGATGGAATAAAATCAGGTAAATATACTATTAGCTCTATTACAGAAAAATTTATCTCCCGTATCAAAACAATTGATAAAGATGGACCGGCTATTAACAGCGTAATTGAATTAAATCCTGATGCCTTAAAAATTGCAGAGGAACTTGATAATGAGTTAAAAGAAAAAGGACCGCGGGGCTCACTTCATGGTATCCCGGTACTCATAAAAGATAATATAGATACTGCGGACAGGATGCAGACAACTGCCGGCTCCCTGGCACTCATTGGTTCAAAACCCCCTAAGGATTCGTTCGTTGTACAACAGCTCCGTTCCGCCGGTGCACTTATCCTCGGAAAAACAAATCTAAGTGAATGGGCAAATATCCGCTCAACCCATTCTACCAGCGGCTGGAGCGGGCGCGGAGGTCTTACTAAAAATCCTTATGCACTAGACAGAAATACATCAGGCTCAAGTTCCGGTTCGGGAGCTGCTGCAGCAGCGAATTTATGTACAATAGCAATAGGAACCGAAACAGATGGTTCTGTTGTTAGTCCCGCATCTATAAATGGTATTGTCGGTATCAAACCGACTGTGGGATTAGTAAGCCGGTCAGGGATAATTCCAATTTCGCATTCGCAGGATACTGCAGGCCCAATGGCTCGAACAGTACGAGATGCCGCAATCCTGCTTGGTGTTATGGCTGGTGTTGACCCGGAAGATACAGCAACAAATGATAATAATAGGAAATCATACTCCGATTATACACAGTTTCTTGATCAGGATGGTTTAAAGGAGCAAGAATTGGAGTGGTTCGGAAGTATTTTGGTTTTCTTCCGCAAGTAGATGCAGTAGTGGAAAACGCACTTGATATTTTGAAAAAGAAAGGTGCAGTAATTGTCGACCCGGCAGATATTGAAGCAATAGGCAAACTTGATGATAACGAGATGACGGTTTTACTATATGAACTAAAAGCCGGCATGAATGCATATCTTGACAGGCGTGGTCCGGATTCCCCTGTTCATTCACTTAAAGATATTATTGAATTTAATAATGAAACTTCTGCTGAAGAGATGCCGTATTTCAAACAGGAATTATTTTTACAGGCTGAAGAAAAAGGCCCTCTTACAGACAAAGAATATTTGGATGCATTGGAAACTAATCACCGTTTGTCCCGGGAAGAAGGAATCGATGCAGTTATGGATAAAAATAATCTGGATGCACTTGTTTCACCAACCGACAGCCCTGCATGGCTTACAGATCTTGTAGATGGAGATCATTTCTTAGGGGGAAGCTCGCAATTGGCTGCCGTTGCAGGGTATCCACACATTACAGTTCCCGCAGGATTTGTTTTTGGTTTACCTATTGGTATTTCATTTTTCGGAAGGGCATGGAGTGAATCTGTTCTACTTAAGATCGCCTACGGCTTCGAGCAAGCTGCAAAAGTTAGAAAACCGCCAAGCTTTCTTTCAACAGTAAGCTTAACGATTTAAAAAACTTAATCTTTGAAATTTTAATGAATTAAAACTAATTAATTTTAATTATGAAAATTTGTGTTTATTGTGCATCCAGTGCAAAAATCGATAGTCTTTACTTTGATGCTACTGAAATTTTAGCAAAAGAATTTGTAAAAGGAAATGTGGAAATTGTTTATGGAGGCGGAGCTTCCGGGCTTATGGGAAAACTTGCTGATACGATTATAGAAAACGGAGGTAAAATAAAAGGCATTATGCCGAATTTTTTGAAAGACGAAGAATTGGCACATAAAGGTGTAATTGACTTTGAATTTACAGAAACAATGCACGAACGAAAGGCAAAGTTTTTACAAAATGTTGATGGATTGGTAGCCCTCCCAGGCGGCAGTGGAACACTAGAAGAACTATTGGAAGCCATTACATTAAAAAGACTCGGACAATTTACAAAACCTATTATTATATTAAATATTAATCACTTTTTTGATCCTCTAAAACTAATGCTGGAAAAGTGTGTTAGAGAAAATTTTATGAGGGAAGAGCATTTAAAATGTGGGAATTTGTAAACAAGCCGGAAGAAGTAATCTCAGCTATAAAAAATGCCGCAGATTGGAATAAAGATGCAATTAACTATTCAACTTATCGCTAATTAGTAATAGATCAGCATTAGGTATACACTCTCAGGGTTGGGTGAACCTGATTTTCTAACGAAATCATTTTTAATATCACCAGAGAATCTCCAATCGATTTACATAATAATTTAATTTCCTTAAATATCAGCATTGAAAAATTATTTTTTAATAAGAATCATATAATTAATAGAATACAGACTAATTATTTAAATTGCATATAAAGTCTTCTCTTAAAGGATAAATAAATGAATATTATCAAACCGAACAGAATCACACAAACTTACACACAATCTATTAATGCTTCCCCGGATAAAGTATTCCCACTTTTATGCCCCGTTAGGGAAAAAGAGTGGGTTGACGGCTGGGATCCGGAGCTGGTTATTACCGAATCCGGCTTTGCTGAAAAAGGTTCTATCTTTAAAACAAAAAACGCGGACGAAGAAAGCTTATGGATAATAACCAAGCATGACCCGGTAAATTATGAAATTGAAATGTATATTGTAAATCCGGGAATAACTGTCGGAAAACTTGAAATAAAATTACATAAGGATGGAAATGAAAAGACAAAGGCAAACATAGCCTATTCCTATACCTCGCTGAGTTCCAGTGGGGATGAGTTTGTAAACAATTATACTGAAGAAAAATATGCAGATTTTATGAAGACATGGGAAGAAGAAATGAATCACTATTTGTTAACAGGAAAAATGATTTCAAAATAATTTTTTTAAAAAAAGTTTAAATTAAAAAATTCCTTTTTAATATTTTGCCATGAAAAATTCAAAGCTTTCACTATCAATATTAGAATATAAATTAGCCGTCTGCCGTTTGGAGACAAATGAACAGCTACCCGTATGGGCTCTAAAAAGTCCTTTCTTTTCTATCACTAAAACTAACGACGAATTGTCTATTGTTTGTATAGAAAATAGTGTTCCGGGGAATATAAAGTCTGAAAAAGACTGGCGGGCATTTAAAGTTGAAGATATATTAAGTTTTTCTCAAACCGGGGTTCTTGCCTCATTGACGGTTCCTTTAGCGGAAGCAGGTATCAATATTTTTACTGTTTCAACTTTTAATACCGATTATATATTGATAAAAAATAAAAATTTAAGAAAAGCTATTGAAGTCTTGGGTAAGTTTTGTAATATTGTTAATTAAAACTTTAGCGGTAATACTGATAAATTAACAGTGAAATAAAAATGGATAAAAGATAAATTTGAGATATCTCATTTATTTTCTAATTTTCATTTTGAATTAATGGGGAAAATATTAGTGAATAAAACAAACCTTGAAAAGAGAAATGTTTTAAAGGAATTGCAGACTATTCCAAGCGTTGGTAAAGCTGTTGCAGCTGATCTATGGAACATTGGTATTAGAAGCGTTTCTGATCTTACCGGACAAAGCCCGAATCTACTTTACGAGGAACTTAATAAATTCAGTAATGCAAAAAATGATATATGTGTATTATACACATTCCGTTGTGCTGTTTATTTTGCTACGGAAACCCGGCATCAAAAAGAAAAATTAAAATGGTGGTACTGGAAAGATAAGGTATATATAGACTAAGTATTTTTCAGTTAAAAAATGTCACCTGATAAATATTTTTTTCAATCACTAAACATTAATCAGAAATGAAAAAATATATTGTATTTTCAATAATACTTTTACTTATGCAAGGCTGCGGTAAACAAGAAAAGTATTCCGATTATCCTATTTCAATGGTCGATATAAAAAACGTCGAATTAACCGACAGCTTTTGGCTGCCTAAAATAAAAACCGTACAAAATACTACAATAGCGTTTGGACTTGAAAAATGTGTCAAGGAAGGTCGACTGGAAAACTTTCTAATCGCAGGAAAGAAAAAGGCGGGTAAAGTTCACGGGAAAATGCCTTTTGATGATACTGATGTATATAAAATTATTGAAGGTGCTTCCTATTCCTTAATCAGTGCACCAAATAAAGCTCTCGAAACTTATCTTGATTCTATAATAGCCATAATAAAAATAGGCCAGGAACCTGATGGTTACCTTACGACATGGCTTACAATCGACCCGGACAATCCCCCGGCTCACTGGGTAAAAAAAACCGGGAAACGGTGGACGGGTGTAGTAAGCAGTCATGAATTATACAACAGCGGTCATTTATTTCATGCGGCAGTTGCACATTATATTGCCACAGGGAAACATAATTTTCTTGATATAGCTCTTAAGAATGCGGACTTGTTAGTAAAAAGTTTTGGGCCTGGTAAACTTACACTTCCGCCAGGTCATCAGATTGTTGAAACCGGTTTGGTTAAATTATACCGAATTACAAAGAATGAAAAATATCTCAGGTTAGCAAAGTATTTTCTTGATTTGCGGGGCAATTCAACAGCACATGAACTTTACGGTGAGTACGCTCAGGACGATAAACCGGTTAAACAACAGACAGAAATTGAAGGACATGCTGTGCGCGCAGTTTATATGTACGCAGGCATGACAGATATAGGGGCAATTTATAATGATACTTCTTACCTGCATGCTGTAAAAAGCATTTGGGCTAATATGGTAAACCGGAAAATGTATATTACGGGAGGATTAGGAGCCAGACATGAAGGTGAATCTTTTGGAAATGATTATGAATTGCCGAATCTGTCTGCTTATGCTGAAACATGCGCATCAATTGGGGACGTACTATGGAACACCCGGTTATTCGAGCTATCAGGTGAATCCAGGTATTTCGATATTATTGAAAGTACAATGTGCAATGGATTAATTTCAGGAATATCCCTTGACGGGAAAAAATTCTTTTATGTGAATCCGCTGGAAGCCGACGGCAAATTTGCTTTTAACCAGGGTTCAAAAACGCGTCAGCCCTGGTTTGATTGTTCTTGCTGCCCGACTAACCTGATCCGTTTTATACCTTCTATCCCGGGAATTATTTATGCGACACGAAATGATACATTATATGTTAATCTTTACGCATCAAATAAAGCAAGGGTAACTATTGATAATACTATATTAAATATTGAACAGCAGACAGGCTACCCATGGGAGGGGAAAATCCGGCTGTCTGTCCATTCTGAAAATGCAATTCCGTTAACATTAAAGTTTCGAATTCCGGGATGGGCAAATGATCAGGCTATGCCCGGTAATTTATATAATTTCATAAATCAGATTAGCGCACCAATTAAAATAAAAGTGAATGGAAAAGAGACTGACTATTATGATAGTAAAGGATATGCATGTATTAATCGAACATGGAATAATAATGATCAAATTGAATTAATATTACCGATGGAAATTAAACATATTGCAGCCAATAAAATGGTTAATGCAGATAGCAATATGACTGCTCTCGAATATGGTCCTTTGGTTTATTGTTTTGAAGATGTGGATAATAACTTTAAACTGGATAAACTTACTATACCCGACGATGCAAACTTAAAAATTGAAAGAAAGGATAATTTATTAGGCGGTATAAATGAAATTGTAGGAGAAGCGCCTGCAATTAATGGTAAAGGGAAATTAAAATTTACTGCCGTTCCCTATTATGCCTGGTCAAACCGCGGCGAAGGAACTATGAAGGTTTGGCTTCCCCGCAAATAGTCAAAGTCATAAGTGACTTGCAGTAATAGCAGTATACCTGTTTTCGGAGAATAATTTTATAGTGACAATAAGGAAAAAATAAATAGATCTCAACTGTTTATAAATCTGATCTAATGTTCATCAGTACAAAATCAATTAAAACTTTATGGAACTGGAAAATTATCAGAAAAGAGATTTATCAATCAGTTTTTGGCAGGCTAACGTTTATGCAATAATTTTTGTTTTCCCTGTTATAGTTATTTTATTCTTTATTTATTCTTTTGTTTGGGGAAATCCTCAAATCAATATCCAATATCCATATTTATTAATTCTTCTGCTTGGTGCAGTTATACATGAATTGATTCACGGTTTAGTTGCAATGAAATACAGTAGTAATGGAATAGGAAGCATAAAATTTGGAATGTCATGGAAATTCTTAACACCCCATTGTCATTGTAAAGAGCCATTAAAGTTGAAAAATTACAGATTAGTAGTATTATCTCCACTCTATATTCTTGGAATAATCCCGACAATAATTGGATTTTCTTTCAATCAAATCGATATATTTAATTTTGGCCTCCTGTTTATATTAGCTGCCGGGGGAATCTAATAATTTTTTGGAAGTTAAGGAATGAACGAAAAAATTCGTTTGTCCTTGATTATCCTGATAAATGCGGATGTTTTATATATGATAATCCTGATACAGAACTTAAATAGCAGAATTTTTTTCAGTGTTAATAATAAATGAATTATAGCAAATCAAATTAATGAGAGATAAAATGAAACAATGGTATGAATCTTTATTTGAGAATTATGCCAAAAGTTATGACAATGAAATCTTCGTTAAAGGAACTATAGGCGAATGTGATTTCATAGAAAAAGAAATCGGTTTCAATAAATCATTAAAAATTATTGATATCGGATGCGGTACCGGCCGGCATTCAATTGAATTAACCCAAAGGGATTACAATGTTACCGGCATTGATCTATCCGAATCACAACTAAAACGGGCAAAGGAAAAAGCTGAAAAACAAAATCTGCAAATCGATTTTCAAATACACGATGCTAGAAATTTACCTTTCAGAAATGAGTTTGATTTGGCAATTATGCTTTGTGAAGGTTCTTTTCCTCTAATGGAAACTGATGAAATGAATTTTGAGATATTAAAAAATGCTTTTCACTCTTTAAAAAATCCGGGTAAATTGATATTTACAACTTTAAACGGTTTATTTCCATTGCATCAATCTATAGAAAAATTTTGTGCTTCATCTTCCGGGAGTGGTAACGCAGTTTATAGAAATAAAAATTTTGATTTAATGACCTTCAGGGATTATAATACAACAATAGTTGAAGATGATGATGGAAATAAAAAAGAATTGAAATGTAATGAGAGGTATTATATACCTTCTGAAATAACATGGCTGCTAAAATCTCTTGGATTTAAGAAGATTGACATCTTTGGAGCTAAACTAGGGGCTTTTTCAAGAAATGATAAACTTACTCCTGAAGATTTTGAAATGCTCGTTATAGCAGAAAAATAAACTAACAAAACATAAGAGTTAATTATATGCTGACCGGAATACATTTTATCCTAAGTTATAAATGTACTTTAGAATGCGACCACTGCTTTATATACTGTAGTCCAAATGCTAAAGGAACTTTTACTTTAAATGATATAAAGAAAGTTTTAACAGAAGCAATCAAAATTAAATACAGTAGAATGGATTTACTTTGAAGGCGGGGAACCTTTTCTATTTTATCCGTTAATGCTCGAAGGAATTGGAATTGCTGCAGAATTAGGATTTAATGTCGGAGTAGTTACAAATGCATACTTTGCAACTACTGAAGAGGATGCTATCCTCTGGCTTAAACCACTCTATAATTTGGGTGTTTCTGATCTTAGTATTAGTGATGATCTATTTCATAACGAAGAAATAAAAGATAGTCCAGCCAAACGAGCATATTCAGCAGCAAAGAAATTAGGTATACCGGTTAATTCAATCTGTATAGAAAAACCTGTTGTTGAAAAAAATAAGGGGCAGGATAAAGGCAATCCTATTATCGGAGGCGGTGCAATGTTCAGGGGAAGAGCCGTTGAGAAACTCACTAAAGGTCTTCCGCAAAGATCCTGGAATGAACTTGTTGAATGCCCGTATGAAGAATTAAAAGAACCGGAAAGAGTTCATATTGATCCGTTTGGGAACGTCCATTTGTGCCAGGGATTATGTATGGGAAGTGTTCGGGAAACACCTTTGTCAACCTTAATAAAGAATTATAATGCCGGAGAACATCCAATATGCAGTTCTTTAATCGAAGGTGGTCCCGCTTTACTGGCAAAAAATTATAATGTTGAACATGAAGACAGGTATGTCGATGAATGTCATTTCTGCTATAATACCCGCTTAGCTTTAATAAACAGGTTCCCTCAATTTCTTACTCCAAAACAGGTTTATGGATTAGAGTAGTTTTAATATTCTAACAGCATGTAAATATTTTTTTATTTAATCAATCTCACTATTCATCGTCTCTTTTATATTATTGGGATTATGATTTTTACAAAGTATAAATTTGTTGGATTATCCTGTATTCTTTACAATATTATCAATTAGTATTGTTATAATTTCTTATGTAATAGCTTTTATTTCATATCAATTGATTTAGTCAAGTAGATTCAAAATTATTGAAAACAATTTGAAAGAATTAGAAAAATTTAACAACGAATAACATTCAGTAAATAAAGGAGAGAAATGAAAAAGTTTAAATCTATAGTACTGTTTATAACTATTATTTTTATTACTGTAATTAGTTTCCGAATTCATGCACAGGATAATAACACATCAATTTTTTGGAATGTTACAGGGAACGGATTGGAAAAACCTTCTTATTTATACGGAACAGTCCATTTGATACCTCAATCTGATTTTTTCTTTATAGACAGCCTTGAGGATAAATTCAAATCTTGTAATGAAATAGTTCTTGAAGTAGATATGAACGATCCCGGCTTTATAACAAAAACACAGCAGCTGATGCTTATGCCGGATAATAAAAGTATTAAAGGATTACTTGATTCGACTGAATACAATCAGCTGTCAGAGTTCTTTAAGGATTCTTTAAACCAACAACTTGATCAATTTCAAAGATTAAAACCTTTCTTCCTTGTACAGTTTATTTTTCCTAAAATGATTAATAAACCTCTGGCATCATATGAATTAACATTTGTACAAATGGCAAAGAAATATAATATTGATTTAACCGGTCTTGAAAGTATAAAAGAACAGATGAATTCACTTGACAACATCCCTTATAAAAGACAGGCAGAACTTGTTTTAGAAACCGTGAATGATTTTAATGAAGGCAGACAGATTTATTCTCAATTAATGGATACATACAAAAAAATGGATTTCAAAAATTTTTATAAACTCATGTTTAAGGCTTCGCCCGAATTAAAGGAATTCGAACAGCTTCTATTAATAGATAGAAATGAAAAATGGATACCGAGGATAGAGAAAATGATAAAAGAAAAATCCTGCTTCATTGCGGTTGGTGCTCTTCACCTGGAAGGAGAAAAAGGTCTGGTTGCCTTGCTCCAATCAGACGGTTATAGTGTAACTCCGATAAAATAAGAATATACTTTATAATAAGTGAATGAAATAACAAAGACTAAGAATGTATTTAAAATGGATCGTCTGCAAAGTAAAGGAAAATGAAAAACAAAATTTTTCTGAAGCACAGGGAAAATGGGAAAGGACCTCAGAGGCAAATGGTTTCATTGCTCAAACAGGCGGCTGGGATTTAAAAAATAAAAATGAGGCCTGCATAATTTCTTTCTGGGAAAGTAAAGAGTTTCTGGAAGTTTTTATGAAAGATCTGCACAATGAAATTATTAAGGATAACAAACAAGCTAATACCTATAGTGAAATATTTGTTGAATATTTCACAGTTATATTCAACATGGAGGGTGAAACCGGTGCTTTAAGAGAGTCTGTTCAAAAATGAAATTTTTTAAGAATCGAAGATTGCTTTGTAAAACAGGAAAAAATCAGACACTTCGAAAAAATGTAGTCGGAAATCTGGTTCCAGGGAATGAATGAATCGAAAGGAATGCTTGGAGGAATTTTTTCAAAAAACGAGAAAAATAATTTTAGATATCTTGTTTCAACTTTCTGGGATAACATTGATAATCATAACAATTACGAACAGAATAAGCTGCCGGTTTTACAAAATAAAGCAGATACGGTAAATGATATTACAGAAATTACAGGCAGACAGTTTTCAATTATAAATTCCTGGAAAGTAATCAAACCTTAAACAAATAAAAATACAGTAAATTCTGTTCTCAAACGACAGGGAAGAAAATTCCCCAACTACAAAAAATCTTCATAATATAAAAGTAAAAAACGGACCTCAATTTTAAGAAAAGTTGATTTTCCGGTTAAATTTAAATGGCATTGTTTGTGATTTGGTAATTAATTCGCCAAGAAAAAGAATCATATTTTAGCGTATATCAACATAAGATTATTTAGTAAATCCCGAAATATTACTTTTAATCATACTCATCTTTTCCAGTTTAACAGGCAAGTACAAATTCGGACAGTAAATAGTTTTGAAATTAAAATGGAGTTAATATGAAAAGAATATTACTTTTATGTTTGATTTTTTTTATCCTGCAATTAAGTACATTTGCCCAAACAGCCAGCCTTAACCCGTATTTGTCGGGAGGATTGAATTTGGGATATAATAATGGTTTGGGAATTCAGGGGAATATTACCATTTCAAATTTTGCGCAGGATTTTCCTTTGTCTATTAGATTCGGTGCTGAATATACAAGTGTGAATCCGGGGGATCCTATTGAAGCAAGAGTAATCTTTATAAATGATGCTACTAATGGTGTGCCGGAAAAAAGCGGGTATTTTTGGGATTTCAGAATGGATTTTCTTTTTCATATGAAAATCTTTTCACTCCATAAATCATATTTTTATATTGGACCGAGGTATTCACAATTTACGGCAGATTTTAAATTTATTGACGGCAATGAATTTTTTACCATTAACAGTAATCAGTGGGGATTGGGTCTCGGCGCACAAAGCAATTTTCTTCTTACCAGAAGACTTGATTTAGTTTTAACCACTGGTGTTGATTATTATTTCTCAAGTATTATAGAAGGACATGATACATCCTATGGACCGGACGGCGAAATAATTAACGGGAGAAAAGATTATACATACACTGATGCAGATAATGCAATCAACCAGCCAAAATTTGTTATTAAAGCTATGATGGGCTTCAATTATTATTTTTAATTTTACAATTCTTTACCATACAAACTTCAATTGAACCGGCTGTCGAAAAATATGTGAAACAGTTATTATTTCAATCTTCTTCTTAAGGCCTGATTAATTGCGGTTTACAGCTTTCCATTAGCCTTCTGTCCATTGAAACGGATAGTAATTTCAATATTTTGTAATGATAATAAAGTGTATAAGCACTATCTTCCAATACTCGAATTTCCCTTTTGGATTATGAATATTCCAACATTCCAGGCAAATTGTATACATCCAAAAATTTTTGAGATTTTATTATTATTTTCTAAGTTGATGCAATCATTAAAAGACATTACTCCATGGAAGAAAATCCGGAATACAAGAAAATAAATAAACAAGCGTGGAATAATAAAACCGATATCCATTTCAATTCTGATTTTTATGACAATGCAGGTTTCATTAAAGGACGTAATTCTTTAAATAGTATAGATATTGATTTGCTTGGCGATATTAACGGAAAAACAGTTTTACATCTTCAATGTCATTTCGGACAGGATACCATCTCGCTGAATAGGATGGGAGCAAAATCGACCGGTGTGGATATTTCCGATAATGCTATTGAAAAAGCTAAGGAGCTTGCTGCTTTAACTAAATCGGATGCTGATTTTATTTGCTGTGATGTTTATGATCTCCCAAATCATCTCAATAAAGAATTTGATATTGTATTTACAAGTTACGGTACTATAGGATGGCTCCCTGATTTAAACAAATGGGGAAATATCATATCAAGGTTTTTGAAACCCGGCGGCAGGTTTATTCTCGTAGAATTCCATCCTGTTGTATGGATGTTTGATGATAATTTCAAATATATTAAATATCGTTATTTCAATTCAGGACCTATAATAGAATCAGTTGAAGGAACTTATGCAGATAAAAATGCCGAGATAGTTGAGGATTATGTTAATTGGAATCACGGAATTAGCGAAGTATTAAACAGCTTAATTAATAATAATCTTGAAATTAATTCATTTGATGAGTTTGATTATTCACCTTACAACTGCTTTAATAATACAATTGAATTCGCTCCCGGTAAATTTAGAATAAAAAACCTGGAGAATAAAATCCCGATGGTTTATTCGGTTGCGGCTACCCGCAGATAAGAAATTTCAATTGACTAACCAAAAGTATAATTCTCTATTCCACTATTATTCTATTTTTCGATCTGGATGATGAGTATTCAGTCATCCAAAATAATGATTATCCATCTAAAACTGTTTGAGATTATTCTTTTTATTGTATAAGTTTTATTCGAGGGAATTATAAAATAAAGACTTAATTGTACCTGAAGGATGATCCATTGATTATAATTTTATATGATAATTTTATCATAAAGAGGTAAAATTATGAAAGTTCATCATAACAAATCTTTTAAAGTTTTTAAGCTGTCGATAACAATTTTTGTAGTATTCTTTTCACTTAACCTGGCTATACATGCCCAGGATAAAACCGGGACTAAATCAAAAAAATGGTTCACTAGCAATCAAGTTGCAGAAAAAGTATGGCAGATTGAAGATCATGGGAATGATAATATGTTTCTTGTTGAGGGGAATGAAAAAGCCCTATTAATTGATGCTGGATTAGGAGTTTCCGATTTATCTGCCTATATCAAATCGCTGACATTAAAATAATTTGTACCACCAAAGAGAAATATGAAAAAATTAATTACATACCAGGTGGATTCATTTACAAAAGAAAAATTTAAAGGAAATCCCGCCGGTGTTGTGGTTAATGCAGATGGACTAAACGATGAACAAATGCAGCTAATTGCAAGAGAGCTGAAAAATTCCGAAACGGCTTTTCTCTTTTCCAAGGATGATAATAATTGTGATGGAGTAATCAGGTATTTTACACCTAAAACAGAAGTTCCGACTTGCGGACATGCTACAATAGCAGCAATGTATGCAAAGGCTCTTGAAGAGAAGCTGGATTCATGTGTACTAAAGATAAAAACCAAAATCGGAGTTTTACCATTCGAAATAATTAAACAGGATAATGATTACCGCGTAATAATGACCCAGGGTCCATTTGAGCTTACTCCCCCCTTTAACGATATTAATGTACAACAGATAATTAAATATTTGGGTCTTAGTATTTCTGACCTGGATGAAAGATGCCCGGTACAAATTGCTTCAACGGGGCATTCAAAAGTAATGATAGGAATAAAAAGCAGGGGCAAATTAAATAGTCTAAAGCCGGATTATCCAAAGTTATCCGGGCTAAGCAGTTTAATAAAGTGCAACGGCTATTTTGTTTTTACATTTGATTCAGATGATAAAGATATCCTTACTTACGGAAGAATGTTTGCACCGGCTATCGGGATAAATGAAGATCCTGTAACGGGAAATGCAAACGGGCCTTTGGGAGGATACTTAATACAAAACAAAATTGTTGAACCTGATGGTGAATGCTTTGAATTTAATGGTGGTCAGGGAGAAGCAATTAACAGGTTTGGGGTTGTTAATGTTCGGGTTAAAATCGATAAGGGTAAACCTTCACTGATACAGATAAAAGGTGATGCGGTTGTTATCTTTAGGACTGAGTTAATCATCTGAAATTGAGAAAAGCAAATTTACATTTACAGAAGACTTCAGAAATAAATTATTCCAATATTTCTTTCTTCCAGACAAAGCGGAAATGGAAAAACTATTTTTTTGACTATACTTTTATTAAAAGGATTTTAATATTATAAATTTTTCATAGCTTAAAAATCAAAATCATTTAATTTTTGTTCACATTTTACTAGAACATTTCTAAAAGGCTTAAACTAATTATGCAAAATAAAATATTCAGAGCATTTAAGGATTCTCTTTTAACATTACATTTAAATCGGAGGACCTTATTTTAATAGCGCGAAATATTACGATAATACTATTTTCATTATCGTTTATTATGTCTATTCCATCCTGCAGTATTTTCAAGAAAAGTGTTGAAGCAAGCCGCTTACGTTGTGAGTACAAGAGAAATCCAGTAATCGATAAACTGCATCCTAGGCTAAGCTGGATTTTGGAATCGGATGTTATAGGACAAAAGCAGACTGCCTACAGAATCCTTGTTGCCACCTCTCCTGAAAAGCTATCTCCCGGCAATGCAGATTTGTGGGATTCGCAAAAAATTACCGGAGATAAAACTTATCAGATTAAATATCAAGGCAAATCCCTTCATTCCGGTGAGATTTGTTATTGGAAAGTAAAGAGCTGGGATAAAGATGGCAATTCTAGTCAATGGAGCCAAATTGCTAGATGGGAAATGGGGCTGCTGGATAAAAATGAATGGAAAGGGAAATGGATAGGATTGGATCTAAACAATCTTGGAAAAGGAAGCATATACCATCTTCCCCCGGCACCGTATTTAAGAAAAAGAATTTCTATTAAAGGAAAAATTAAAAAAGCGCGCTTATACGTTTCGGCATTAGGACTATATGAGTTTTATATAAACGGAGAAAGAGTAGGCAAAGACTATTTAACACCGGGCTGGACAGATTATAATAAGCGCGTTTATTACCAGACTTATGATGTAACCGACAATTTAGAAACAGGGCAGAAATGCCTTAGGTTCAATTTTGTCTTATGGATGGTATGCAGGTTATATCGGTTCTGCATTATTAAATCACCATCAAAAAGTAAAAGGTTTCTACGGAGATGTTCCGGCTTTAATTGCACAATTAAAAGTTGAATATGAGGACGGCACATCTGAAACATTCATTACTGATCAAACATGGAAAGCTAACTACGGACCGATTGTTGAATCCGATATTCTGGAGGGTGAAACTTACGATGCGAGAAAAGAATTTAAGAACTGGAATAATCCTGGATTTAATGATAATAATTGGAAACAGGCAGAAATAATTGATACAACAGGAAGAAATCTCGAATGTTCACCAGGTGTTCCTGTCCGGGTAACTGGTACAATCAATCCTAAATCAATAAGAAAGTTTAATAATGCATACATTTTTGATATGGGTCAGAATTTCGCAGGAGTTGTAAAATTGAAAATCAAGGGGAACGCGGGGGACACAATTGTTGTTCGTTATGGTGAAATGCTTTACCCGGACAGCAGTTTGATGATTAAGAATCTTCGTATGGCTAGGGTCACCGATACTTATATTCTAAAAGGAGATGCAGAAGGGGAAGAATGGATCCCGGATTTTACATATCATGGATTCCGGTATGCAGAGGTTAGCAGGTTAAAAGAAATACCGGAGCCCGGTTTAATTACAGGACTTGTATTAGGTTCCAATACTCCGGCAGCGGGAACTTTTGAATCCAGTGATTCTATGGTGAATAAATTATATAACAACATCGTCTGGACTCAAAGATCTAATTTTGTTGATATTCCGACAGACTGCCCTCAAAGAGACGAAAGATTGGGCTGGACAGGGGATGCGCAGGTATATGTAAGTTCCGCAAGTTTAAACATGGATATAGCAGCATTTTATTCCAAATGGCTTGTAGATTTAAATGATTCTCAGCTTGAGAACGGCTCATATCCTTATTATTCTCCCTCTCCTCCGGATCTAGGTCGTAAAAGTTTTTCCCCGGGATGGATGGATGCCGGTATAATTTGTCCTTATCAAATTTATAAAACTTATGATGATATTGATGTAATCAATAAATTCTGGCCTAACATGTCAAAATTTCTGTCTTTTCTGGAAAAGCGGAGTAACGGTAAATACTATTTTCCCGAGGGGTCCTTTTCAGATATTAGTCCCAAAGGAGGATTCGGAGACTGGCTGTCAATTGGTAAAAAAACGCCTCCGGATATGCTTGAAACAATGTACTATGGCTACTGCGCTTCTCTTATGGCAGAAATGGCAAATGCTGCCGGGAAAAAAACTGAATTAGATTATTACTCTTCATTATTCAAAAAAATTAAAGAGGCCTTTCTCGAACATTATGTTGCACCTGACGGAAAACTCAAATGTAATGAAGTTGCTTACGGAAACGGGGACGGTTACATTGACGGCAGTCGGGGATTTGCGGGGCATACACAAACCGCTTATGCAAATGCAATTTATATGCATATGCTTCCAGATAGTCTAATACCTTTAGCAGGAAAATATCTGAACCAATTAATAGAAGAAAATAACGGGTATCTTACTACCGGTTTTCTCGGGGTTAAACCTTTGCTTCCAGCTTTATCAAAAACCGGTTACGCTGAAACTGCCTATCAACTGTTGTTAAACAAGAATTACCCGTCATGGGGTTACGAGATTAATAATGGTGCTACAACAATCTGGGAACGGTGGGACAGTTATACAAAAGGAAAAGGTTTCCAGGATGCGGGCATGAATTCTTTCAATCATTATTCATTCGGATCAGTATGTGAATGGATGTTCAATTATATGGCGGGAATAAGATCAAATGGAGAAGCTTATAAACAAATAATTATTAAACCGGATATTCCCCGGAATAAAATTAAATACGTCAAAGCTTCACTCAATACCATGAACGGAAAAATTGAATCGTCATGGAAGATGGAAGGCAATAAATTAATGATGAATGTGGTCATTCCCGTTAATACTACGGCAGAAATATATATTCCCGCTGAAGAACTAAGCGCAATTAAAATAGACGGCAGTGAACTAAAAAAATCACCGGATATTAAAATTGATAAATTTGAAAATCATTTTCAGGCAATTAAAGTTGGATCCGGCAGTTATAATATCGAATCAATAATAGAGCAATAATTAAACGAACTTATACAAATATATTTGATGAATTAATTTGGATTGTTTTATTGAGATAAATTTAATCATATTCTAAATCTTAAAGGAATCTGTTGTGAAAAGAATATCCAATCTTACTATTATTTTTTTATTTGGTATTATTCCGGGTTATTTATCAGCACAAGGTTCATTTTCAAAACCTCCTGCAATCCCTCTTATAACCGGTAATCCTTATTTCAGTATCTGGTCTTTTGCTGATAATCCAACAGATGATTATACCCGGCATTGGACAGGCAGCACTATGAGTATTTTTTCCATGGTTAAAATTGATAACAAAACATACCGCCTTCTTGGAAGTAATATTGGTTCAATACCGGAATTAAAATTAAAGCAGACTATAATAAATCCGACTCAAACCATATTTATATACAATGATGCAGGAATAGAATTAAAACTTTTATTTACTACCCCATTAATTCCTGATTCTTTAGACCTAATATCTGAAGATGCATCATATATAACATGGCAGGTAAAATCCGCTGATAGGAAAGAGCATGATGTATCTGTTTATATTGACAATTGTGCCGAACTATGTTTGAATACTGCAAACCAGAAAGTTACATGGGGAAGACTAAATCTCAAAAAAGGAATTGCGATGAATATGGGCTCAGTCCGTCAGCCTGTTCTTGAAAAAAGCGGCGATGACCTTAGAATTGATTGGGGATATGTGTACCTGGTATCTCCTAAAGATCAAAAGCCTGAAAGTGCAATATCTTCTGCCGATGAAGTAAGAAATGATTTTATTAATAACAATACCTTACCGGATGAAGATAATTTTAATATACCGCGCCAGGGGAATGATGGCTGGCCTGTTCAGGCTTTGGCTTTTCATCTTGGAAAAGTTGGAAGTGAAACAAAAGAAGTCTATTCAATCCTGGCTTATGATGATCTTTATTCCATTGAGTTTTTTCACCGTAAAATAACGGATTACTGGAAAAAAGATAATAAATCAATTAATAATATTATTGACGAAAGAATTGAAAACTATAAGACACTAATGAATAAATGTGAGAATTTTGATAAAGATTTGATATCCGGATTGAATGGAAAGGGGGGAAAAGATTATGCATCTATTTGCGCATTGGCTTACCGGCAGGTATTTGCCGCTCATAAACTTGCTGTGGATATTGATGGAACACCAATGCTCTTTCCAAAAGAAAATTTCAGCAACGGATGTATTAGTACTGTGGATGTTATTTATCCTTCAGCACCATTTTTCTTATATTTCAATCCTCAGCTTCTTAAAGCATTATTAACTCCTGTTTTTGAATATGCAGCTATGCCGAGATGGGGATTTCCGTTTGCTCCTCATGATCTTGGTACTTACCCGAAAGCAAACGCCCAGGTTTATGGCGGTGGGGAAAAGTCTGAAGAAAATCAAATGCCTATAGAAGAATCGGGTAATATGATCATTTTAACTTATGGAATATGCAGAGCCGATAATAATACAAGCTATGCAGAAAAATATTGGAGCAGTATTGAAAAGTGGGCGGAGTACCTGGAAGAAAAAGGGTTGGATCCTGAAAACCAATTATGCACTGATGATTTTACCGGGCATCTTGCTCATAATACAAATTTATCCGTTAAAGCAATTGTTGCATTGGATTGTTTTTCAAAAATTTGTGAAATGTCAGGGAAAGAAAAAAAAGCCGAAGAATATCATAATCTTGCAAAAGGATATGCAAAGAAATGGGAAGAGATGGCATTCGATAAAGATCATTATAAATTAGCATTTGATAAACCGGGGACATGGAGTATGAAGTATAATCTTGTTTGGGATAAGTTATTTAATCTTAATCTTTTTCCTGAAAAAATTTTCGATCTGGAATTAAAATATTATAAAACAAAATTAAATAAATACGGACTTCCCCTTGATAACAGGGCTGATTTTACAAAGCCTGAATGGATGACATGGGCAGCATCAATGTATCCTGATAAGGAGGACTTTGAAGATTATATGCATACTATAGCTGAATATTTAAATAACACGCCGGACAGGGTTCCTTTCAGTGATTGGTACGAAACAAAAACCGCACGTAAAGATGGATTCCAGGCAAGGAGTGTTGTCGGCGGTATTTTTATTAAATTATTGTTTAAATAGTCTATTAGAATATTATTTATCAACAAATATTTTTTTATGATGAAAAAAAGAATAACGGCTCAAATAAAAGCAATGTACATAATAATAATTTTTGCCATACTTTCAGTACCAGCTTTGGCACAAAACCAAGAAACTACCCGGGATCAGTGGTTAGAGTATATGGATAAAGTTGCGAGACCCCTATTATCAAATATAGCTGCGGACAAACTTAAGCAAAAAATGCCGGATGTGCTTTCGGAAAGAATTGATAATCCAGGGGAGCGCAAAAAAGTTGCCTACCTTGAAGCCTTTGGACGAACACTAAGCGGAATTGCACCATGGCTCGATGGTGAAGGTGGTTCACCAAAAGAAGTAAGTTTACGTAATCAATACCGTGAGTGGGCATTAAAAGGTATTGCCAATGCTGTAGATACTAATTCGAATGATTACCTGCTATGGTCCGGTCCGCAGCCGTTGGTTGATGCTTCGTTTTTTGCCTTAGCGCTTGTCAGATGTCCCTGGCTCTGGGAACATTTAAGTGAAAATGTAAAAGAAAATGTTGTTAACGCACTAAAAGCTTCAAGATCGACAATACCTGTGTACAGCAACTGGATACTCTTTTCTGCAATGATAGAAGCCTTCTTCTGTAAATACAATTTGCCGTACGACCCGGTACGTATCGAATATGGTATACGTGAATTTTCCAAGCATTGGTATGTTGGAGACGGGATGTTTTCCGACGGGATGAGCTTTGCCATGAATTATTATAACAGCTATGTTATTCAGCCGTATCTTATGGGGATACTTGATGCGGTAAGTAAAAGAGATAAATCATTCAATTGGTTTTTACCTGAATTAGAAAAGATTACCGCACGTTATGCAGAAATACAAGAACGATCTATAAATGCTGACGGCAGCTTCCCTGTTTACGGAAGATCAATTGTTTATCGCGGCGGTGCATTCCAGGAATTAGCAGATATGGTATTAAGACATAAATTACCTCCTGCCTTAAAACCAGCGCAGGTACGATGTGCTTTAACGGCAGTAATAAAAAAGACTCTTGATGCACCAGGAACTTTTACAAAAACCGGCTGGCTTAATATAGGACTTTGCGGGCACCAGCCAGAATTAGCCGATTTCTATATTACGACCGGGAGTCTTTATTTATGTTCAGCAATTTTTCTCCCGCTGGGTTTACATGCTGATGATCCGTTTTGGACTAATCCCGATATTCCCTGGACGGCTAAAAAAGTATGGAACGGCATGGATGTACCGGCAGATCATAGTTTAAATAAATAATCAATAGAATAAAACCCTGTTATAAACATTGAAGCGTCATTCTGCACTATTCTTATTTTTGATTATTTGAGGTTCAATTTTTATTCTCTAAGTTTTATAGTATTTTTTCTTTTAATAGAAATGATTACAAATAAACTAACATCTAAAGAATATTTTAAATTATTGTCAGTCCTCTATTTTGCTTTAATTGGGGGCCAAGTATTTTTCGGACTCATTGCTTTTTATTTAAATAACAACGGCAGTTATCATCCTCAGGGAAAAGATTTAAAAGATATTTTCATTTACCTGGTTCCGATATTTGCTCTTTACGGAGTAATTGCGGGTAGTATTATTTTTAAGAAAAAACTAAACTTATCTAAAAGCAAAACAAGCTTGATAGAAAAATTAAATGATTATCGAACAGCTTCAATTATTAGATATGCTTTGCTGGAAGGATCGTCATTCTTTTCATTAGTATCATATTTACTAACAGGTGATTCTTTGTTTTTATATCTTTCAATATTAATCATTGCTATATTTATAATACTCAAACCATCAGCTGAAAAAGTAATTATTGATCTGGAATTAAATCCAGGTGAAACACAAATAATTAGCAATCCCGATTCTATCATTACATAGTGCATACCAGAGATTATCTAAGACAAATATATAATGTGGAAATCTTTACAGCGATTATTTACAATTCCAAATGTTGCCGCTCTTGGTTTTCTAATTCTTACATTGGCAACAGCCGGCCATTATGGATTCTTCGGTGATGAGCTCTATTATTTTGCGTGCAGCAGGCACCTCGCATTCGGTTATGTCGATCATCCTCCCATTGTAGCCTTATTGACATTTATAAGCAGAATTATTTTCGGCGAGACAATAATTAGTCTTAGGTTTATGTCAGGTCTTTTTGGCGCTTTTACAGTTTTCCTTTCAGCGAAACTTGCTGAGGAAATAGGCGGTGGTAAATATTCTCAGGCGATTGCAGCATTATCAATATGCTTCGGATTAGCTTTCACTGCCTTAAGCAGCTTCTTCTCGATGAACCCGGTTGACATTATGCTATGCACGCTTTTTTTACTATTGTTTTTGAGGACAATTCGTGAACCTTCACCGGAGAAGTGGATAACACTTGGGGTTTTGTTAGGTTTTGGTCTCCTAAACAAATATACATTCCTGGTACTTGGATTTTCACTAATGGTTTCTCTTATTATAACAAAAAAATGGAAGATCCTTAAATCTCCATGGATATATATCAGTGGGGCTATTTGACTTTTAATGTTCTTACCGCACATTCTGTGGCAAATTAATAATGGCTGGCCTACGCTTGAATTCATGCGCAATGCTACAGAATTTAAAAATCTCAGTTTATCTCCGTTTACTTTTTTATCACAAATAATTATAGGTTTAAATCCGTTCACATTTCCTATTTGGTTAAGTGGATTAGGATTTCTTCTTTTCAGCAGGAAGATAAAAGAGTTCAGGTTTCTAGGCTGGACAGCATTTATATTTGTTCTTATTTACATGCTTCAAAACTCAAAATTCTATTATGTCGTTCCTATTTTTCCTCTTTTATTAAGCTCCGGTGCAGTTGCAGTCGAGCGGTATTTAATGAGGTTCCATATTAGGTTTCTGAAATGGGTATTAGTAACAATACTTGTTGTATCGGGAGCAATACTTATGCCTCTTGCGGTTCCAATCTTTCCAGTAGATCAATTTGTGAAATATTCAAAAGCTCTTGGTCTCCAAAGTGAGCTTCGAATGGAAAAAGGGGAAAGTATTTCTTTACCGCTCCATTTTACATATCGTTTTGGCTGGAAAGAGCTGGTAGATACAGTAGCAAATGCTTATAATGCTCTGCCGCAGCATGAAAGGAAAGAATGTGCGATTCTAGCTTCGTGGTATGGTATAGCAGGGGCAATCGATCACTTTGGGCTCAAGTATAAATTTCCGAATTCAATATGCCCCCGGAACAACTACTGGATATGGGGAACACATAATTACTCGGGTGAAGTAGTCCTTGCTGTTGGATATAATGAGCACACTCTTAAAAAATATTTTAATAGTGTTGAACAAGTTGCACATTTTAAACATCGATACGCTTATGATATAACTCTATACTTATGTAAAAAACCAAAAGAAACACTCAAGCAAATGTGGCAGGAGCTTAAGGTTTTTATTTAATTGTAGACAATAAATCTCCTGGCAAAAGTTTTGTAAACATATAAAATAATTTGAGAATAGATTTTTTATTTTCTATTTTGCAATTGAGGGAATTTGAAACAGAATACATATCGATTAAAATGCAAAGATGAAGCTAATCCTTATGATAAACTGGGGATTAAACTTTCTGATTAAATAAATTTTTTAATTCATTATAAAACAAGATAAATAATATGTAATGAAATTAAGTTATGTAAATATCAAAAATTTTCGTTCAATCCAAGATATCAAAATGGATTTTGATCCGCCCTGCCGAGTACTTGTTGGAATTAATGAATCTGGCAAATCAAATATAATCAATGCTCTTGCTCTATTAAACGATGATTATGTGCCAGTTAAAAGCGAAGATCTGAGAGAGGCTTTACCTAATGAGAATGAAATAAAAGAATCATATGTAAGATTTGTTTTTAAATTCGAGAAAAAAGAATCAGATGAATTATGTGAGCTAATCTCGAAAAAAATACTCACTAACAAAAAGAATCCAAACATTGTTTCTTTTGGTGGAAAAATTATGAACATCAATAATTTTTGTGCAGGAAGAAATGAAGGATTATATATAGTAAATATACTTAAGGAAAACAAGGGTTTTTACTACTGGAGTTTTAGCTATCTTTATAAGATTATCAACGGGTGGAAAAAACCTTCTCCTACTTGTCCTCCAACTTACGATGTTGAAATAGATGGCAAAAAATATAAGTTGGCAAATTATAGACTTATACACTTAAGAGATTTCTCAGAAGTTTCAAATGAATATTTGGTAGATGCTAATTTTAGTGATTTATCAACACTTATTGGAGAAATTATTAATGAAATTACTAAAAATAATCTTCCAAATACTTTAGTTTGGGAATATGATGAGAAAAATCTTCTTCCAAACGATGTTAATATCCAAAAGTTTTCGTCAAATCCTGATTCATGTTTACCACTAAAAAATATGTTCATTCTTGCAGGCATTATTAATATTCAAACAAGTATAGCTAATGCTATGTCTGGAACGGACAACCAATTTCAAAATTTCTTAAATCGTATTGCAAAAAAAACTACCAATCACTTTCGCGCAGTTTGGAAAGAATATAGGAATGTGGAATTCTCTTTAAACTTAAATTCAGATCAAATCATCCCCGGAATAAAAGAAAAAAATACGCTTGATTTTGCACGTCGAAGTGATGGTTTTAAAAGATTTGTTACTTTTCTCTTAATGATTTCTGTCAATGTTAAAACCAACCATCTCATTAATACACTTTTACTAATTGATGAACCTGACAATGGTTTACATCCATCAGGTATACGATATCTTCGAGATGAACTAATAAGGATATCTAAAAAAAATTATGTTGTATATAGTACTCATTCAACATTTATGATTGATTCTGGAGATATAGGTAGACATTACATTGTTAAAAAGAAGAATGAAATAACAACTATTGATTCTGCCAAAGCTTCAAACATTGCAGATGAGGAGGTTCTTTATAATGCTTTAGGACATTCAATATTTTCAATTCTGAAAGAAAATAATATCATTTTTGAGGGATGGAATGATAAGAGGTTATTCCATATTGCTCTTGAAAAGGCTTCGAGTAAATTAAAAAGGAAGTTTTCAAATATAGGCATTTGTCACGCAAGGGGAGTAAAAACAATTAAAGCAATTACACCAATGTTTGAGCTGGCAAACCGTAATTGTATAATTGTTAGCGATAGTGATAAACCAGCAAAAGAACAACAAAAAATTTATCGTCAAGATAAAGGTTTTGGTCTTTGGAAAAAATATCAAGAAATAAATTCAAAAATTGAAGCAATTACAGGTGAAGATTTTATTAAAAATGATTTTATTACAAAAAAGATAAAAAGTGTTTTATCTGGAAATAACATGCCTGCATTTAGTCAATCAATTTTACCCGACAAAAAAGGAAAAATTGCTGCAATTCTAGATTGGTTAATTAAAAATGGTATGACTCAAGATCAAGCTAAAGATACTTTAATAAAAATTAAAAATTCTATTTTTGAAGATTTAAAACCTAATAATATTGAAGAGACTTATAATCTTTTACTGAAGGAAATTCCGGTTTAAGTGCAATTTCAAAATCATCGTCTAAATATAATCGTTATTTTCGTACTAAAATTAAAGACAATATTTTTATATCTAAATTAAAGTTTTCTTCTATAAATAAATAGTGCCAGATAAAGCAAACATAACGCCTCATGTTTTTCAATGGGCAAGAGAATCAGCTAGAATGCCAAGAGAAATTGCCGCTGCTAAAGTTTCTGTTTCTGCTGATAAATTGAAAGAATGGGAAGAAGGAATTTGCCAGCCGACTATCAGACAAGCAAAGATTTTAGCTAAAGCATATAGAAGACCTTTTGCTCTTTTTTTCCTCCCTGATATTCCAAAGGATTTTCAGCCTTTACAAGATTTCAGGAAAAAGGGTTCGAAAGAGCTAGGAACTGCTTCTATTTTCATTATCCGCGAGATTCAGCAAAAACAAGTTTGGATAAGTGAAATCAATAAAGAAAATAATGAAGATAAGCTTCCGTTTGTCGGGAAATTTTCAATTAATGACAATCCGCAGCTTGTTGCAGATGATATATTAAAAGTATTGGATATTGATCCGTTGAACTACCAAAATGATAATCCAATAAGGGAATGGATAGACAAAGCTGAATCAAATGGAATATTTATATCCAGAACAAGCTTCATTCATACTAAATTAAAATTAGACACAGAAGAAATACAGGGTTTTGTTATTGCCGATTCGTACGCTCCTTTTGTATTCATTAATTCTGATGATTGGAATGCTTCTCAATTATTTACACTTGTACATGAACTCGCTCATATTTGGATTGCCGAATCAGGTATATCAAATGAAATTGAATCGGAATTCATTAATAAAAATGAGTTTAATTCGGTAGAATTATTCTGCAACCAGGTAGCTGCAGATGCACTTATACCTGCACAGTTTATAAAAAGTTTGAACACTAATATTTTCAATTCGAGCAAAGAAGTTTTTATGACATCAAAAAGATTGGGAGTGAGCTCGTTTGCATTCCTGGTCAGAGCATTAAACTTAAATATTATACCCCTCAATATTTATCAAAAGCTTAAAACCGAAGCTGAAAGTGAGTATAAAGAATTTCTTAAAAGAGAAGAAGAAAAAAAGGCTGAACAAAAAAAGAAGGAAAAGAAGGGTGGTCCCAGTCCATACTTATTAAGAGTTAATAAAAACAGCCGGCTTTTCACTCAAATTGTATTAGATGGATTCCATGGCGGCTTAATTGAACCTGCCTTAGCAAGTATTTTATTAAATACCCCCACTAATAAATTTCAAAATTTAGAAGCTCAATTGTATAGATGAGCTCTAATGCTGAAATATATTGCTTAGATACAAATGTTCTAATTGAAGCTTGGCAGAAATATTATTCTCCAAAATTTTGTCCTGATTATTGGGAATTACTAAATGAGTTTGGTGCAAAGGAAAAATTTTTTATTCCTGAAATGGTATATGAAGAAATTACCAGGACAGAAGATAATTTATCACAATGGTTAAAAGCAAGCAAAATTCCAATTTATAAAACAGATCAGGATGTTACTAAATGTCTTCAAGATATTTATTCAAAAGATCCTCTTCATAAATTCCTTGTAGACAACACAAAAGCAAGATCATTAGCTGATCCCTGGGTAATTGCTCATGCAATGAAAGAAAAAGCAACAGTTGTTACAAAGGAGGAGAAAGTAACCGCACTAAGCTCAAGAAGAATAAAAATACCAAATGTCTGCGAAAATATGAGAATAAGATGGATTAATGATTTTCAGCTTATCGAAGAATTGAATATTAAGTTCTCATGTATTGTTAAATAGACAATAATTAAACTACAAAACATTAAAAAAATTGTTGTAACGTCATGTAGGGGACGCAAATTTTTGCGTCCCCCGAAAGTGGGCGAAAAAATGGGATTTCGAAAACCTAACCGTCTTAAATATTATGATTATTCCAATGCCGGGTGGTATTATGTAACTATATGCACTAAAGACCATAAAGCTCATTTCGGCAAAGTTAGAAATGATAAAATGATTTTAAATGCCATAGGAAGTATTGCAAAACGAATGCTGGAATAAAATTGAGATATTACATAAAAATATTGAACTGGATTACTATGTTATTATGCCGAATCATATTCATGGTATAATCATAATCAACGATGTAGGGGATGCAAATTTTGCATCCCCTACAATAGACAGGACGAAAATTGAACTGAGCAAATTAATTCAACAATTCAAACATGCTGTAACCCTTCAAATAAAATCAATGAACTTAAAACCAATTTTCAAATGGCAGCGATCATTTTACGAGAGAATAATCCGCAATGAGAAAGAATTATTTAATATAAGGAAATACATAGAGCAAAATCCTCTTAAATGGGAACTGGAAAAAGATACTGAAAACCTGGTGCTGTAGTGGACGAAAATTTTCGTCCACTACAATGCTAGCATACCAATCCTCTTGAAATAGTCCCCTTTTTATCCAATATGATTTCAAACAAACAATTGACATTCCGATTAGAAGATTAGATATTTATGCAAGATTATTTTTACAGGTTGTTACGTAATAGATGAAAGATATTATGCATAGAGACAAACAGGTAATAGGAGCATGCCTAGGAGCTTCTTCAATTTCTTTTGTTAGATTAAGAAAAGATAATAATTTAATAAGCATTGAAGATACACTAACTTTGCCGCATAATGGGGATCCAAGGAAATTTTTTAAAGAAAAGCTGTTTCAATTCGCAGTAGCTAATAAATTGTTACAAAACCAGCCGGCTGACTTACAGGAAGAGAAGTCTTATCCTTATGGAACCGAAAGATTTTTCAGCCCGTCAGTTAAAGGTAGAATTCATAATGATAAACTGGGAATTGAACCACACTATCTCCCCTCAAGCACTAAAGAATCTATTCCGGTAGTTGTAACAGGCAGAAAATTCAGAAAGCTTGTTAAGTTTACAAACATTTCCGAACCTGAAGCAACCGAATATGCTTTTACTTTCCTCAACAAAAAGAATGAAACATATTCAGCCGTTGCTTCTCTGGGCGGTGAGACCTTCATGGTTTATACAATTGATGAAGAAGGGAAAATCTCGAATGTTATAACAAGAAACCAGTGTGCTTCCGGGACAGGTGAATTCTTTCTTCAGCAGATCAAAAGAATGGATATAGGTTTAGAAGAAGTTGTAAAAATAGCAAAAGATGCAGAACCTTTTAAAGTTTCCGGCAGGTGTTCGGTATTCTGTAAATCAGACTGTACCCATGCATTGAATAAAGGGATACAAAAATCTGAAGTCGCTGCAGGGTTGTCTTTAATGATGGCTGAAAAAGTTGAAGACCTTCTGAAGAAAGTAAAACCAGGGAAAGTAATGGTTGCGGGAGGTGTAACAAAAAATTCCGTGGTTATCGATTTTCTAAAGAAAAAAATTCCGGGAATCGAAATACCTCCCGAAGCACCCTACTTCGAAGCATTAGGAGCTGCGCTTTACGGACTCGAACATGATGTTAATGTAATTGAAGATTTTAATGATATTTTTATCCCGAGAAAAAGCTCTTTTGTCTTTCATCAGCCTCTTATAAATTTTAAAGACATGGTTCAATTCAAAACAATGGAACGCGGTAATGCAAATGACGGTGATGTCTGCATATTAGGACTTGATGTAGGCTCCACAACTACAAAAGCAGTTATAATTAGAAAATCAGATAACAAAATACTTGGTTCAGTTTATTTATATACACATGGAAACCCGGTCGAAGCATCAAAAAAGTGTTATTCTGAATTACTAAGACAGATACCGGAAAAAATAAATATTATCGGCGTTGGAACTACGGGCTCCGGCAGGCAGATAGCTGGTCTTCATGCTTTAACTGAAGGTATAGTGAATGAAATTGTAGCACATGCAGCAGCCGCCGTTTACTTCGATTCTGAGGTTGATACTATTTTCGAAATTGGAGGTCAGGATGCAAAGTATACTTATATAGTTAATAAAGTGCCCGCAGATTATGCAATGAACGAGGCTTGTTCAGCCGGTACAGGTTCATTTATCGAAGAATCTGCTTATGAATCACTTGGTATAAAAGTAACAGATATCGAGCCGATTGCAATGAACGGAGATATGCCGCCGAATTTCAGCGACCAATGCTCAGCGTTTATTAGTTCAGATATTAAAACCGCTCAACAGGAAAATATTAATAAGGAGGATATTGTTGCCGGACTTGTCTATTCAATCTGTATGAATTATGTAAACCGTGTTAAAGGGAACAGGACAATCGGCAAAAAAATTTTTATGCAAGGCGGTGTTTGTTACAATAAAGCAATACCTATCGCAATGGCAGCGTTAACCAATAAGGAAATAATTGTTCCTCCTGAACCGGGATTGATGGGTGCCTTCGGTGTTGCTTTAGAAATAAAAGAAAAAATTGATCTAGGCTTAATGAAACCGGGAGAATTTTTCCTGGAAAAGCTTTCCGGAAGAGAAGTAAGCTACAAAAAACCTTTCATCTGTGTCGGAGGAAAGGAAAGATGCGATCTGGCCTGCTCAATAAATCTGATAAATGTTGAAGGTAAAACATATCCTTTCGGCGGCGCATGCAATAAGTATTACAATGTAATAAGTAAAACTAAAATCGATACCGATAAATATGATTATGTTAAAAAAAGACAATATCTAACATTTAAAAAGTATGCACCTGAAGTTAAGCTGCCGGTTGATGCGGTTACTGTCGGAATAAATCAATCTTTTCACACTCATACGATTTACCCTTTATACTATAACTTTTTTACTAAGCTTGGGGTTAAAGTTATTCTTTCAGATAAAGTTGATGAAAAAGGACTGGAAAGGGAAAATACTTCATTCTGCTATCCAGCACAGGTATCTTTAGGTTTATTTGCAGATTTAATTGAAAAAAATCCCGACTATTATTTTGTACCGGAAATTTCCGAAATGTATGTTGAAGATCCGGGTAATAACGGAACAGATCATCACAGGCTTGATTTCAACTGCACCTGCATATTCCTTTATGGTGAACCGTTTTATTTGAAGCAGGGATTCAAAGATCTAATTCCTGAAAGTAAATTTATAACTCCATTCTTTAATTTTGCAAACGGTTATAATAAGGAAGAAAAGAAATTTATTCTTGTTGCAAGACAGTTAGGAATTGAAGATGAAGATAGAATAAAAAATGCTTTTCAATATGCCTTAAAAATGCAGGAAAATTACCAGGATGAACTTTTTGCAATAGGTGAAGAGTTCCTTAAATATATGAAACAGCATCCTGAAGAAATGGCGATTGTACTTGTCGGGAGACCATATAATTCTTTTACAGAACTGGCTAACAAAGGGATACCTAAAAAATTTGCATCACGAAGTGTTTATGTGGTTCCATATGATATGTTCGATTACAGAGATCAAGTTGTTGATGATAACCAGTACTGGGAAGGCGGGAAGAAGATTTTAAAAGTAGCGCGGATAATTAAGGATAACCCCCAGTTTTATGCAACGTATATCTCAAACTTTTCCTGCGGACCCGACTCAATGCTGCTCACAACATTTCGCTCAATAATGGGGACCAAACCTTCATTAACTCTTGAACTTGACGGGCATACTGCCGATGCCGGTATAAATACAAGGATAGATGCCGCACTTGATATTATTAAAAATTACAGGAGAGTTCAGTATCAGATAAGTGACCCCGACTATAGTGATTTTGCCCCGGCAAAAATAGAATTTGACTCGGAGCAGGGATATTTTATTTCATCAAGCGGGGAAAAGATTCCTTTATCCAATAAAAAGGTAGATATTTTAATCCCTTCAATGGGGGATCTGGCAGCTCCCATGTTTGCCGCGGGTTTGAGAAGCCAGGGATTTAATGCTATTGCTATGCCCGAGGGAAACCCCGAAATATTAAAATATGGAAGATCCGTTGCAAGCGGGAAAGAATGCCTGCCGCTGCTTTTATGCATCGGCTCATTGCTCGATTATATTGAAAATAAATGGGATGGAAAGCAATATATAGCTTTTTTCATTATCCAGGGAGCAGGCAGCTGCAGGCTTGGGCAATACCCGGTTTTTATCCGTGAAATAATCAAAAGAAAAAAATTAAGGAACGTTGCAGTTTTGGCCCTGATGAATGATGACGGGTTTGCCGGTTTAGGACCTGATTTTTCACTAAGAGGAATTCAAACAATTTTCGTCAGTGATGTTCTTGATGATGTTCGTTCAGGTATTATGGCACATGCAGTTAATCCTGATGAGGGACTAAAAATATTTTATAATGAATATGATAAGCTTAACAGAGTGTTTGAAAAAGATCCTGATAAAATTTATAAAGCTCTTAAAGGATTTTCCGCAATTATAAAGAATAAAGTACCGTCCTCGGTTCCAATTAATCAGGCTAAATATATTGCTTTATGCGGAGAGATATATGTTCGGCGGGATCACTTTTCACATAAATGGCTTAATAAACATTTTGCCCAGAAAGGATTTATTTTAAAAGACTCATATATAAGTGAATGGGTTTATTATATAGATTATCTTTTAAAGCAGAAACTTTTGGAACCCGAGACCTCTTATCAAAAAAAGCTGGAAAGACTGATAAGAGTTATATATATGAAAATTGCCGAATACAGGATTAAAAAAATCCTGGCCAAAACCGGTTACTATAAGTTCTCATTAACAAAAGTTGAATCACTGCTTAATAGGAGCCGGCATATTATACCGCTAACATATAAAGGAGAACCGGGCTTAACTCTTGGTGTTGCACTGCATGAGACAATCGATAAATATTGCGGTGTAATTAATCTTGGACCTTTCGGATGCATGCCTACAAGGTTTACAGAGTCCTTAGCCGCTACTGAAATGAAAGTCGAAAACAAGCTATTTGCCGAACGAATCGTAGACAGGAATTACAAACTTCCTGAAATATTTAACGGCAAAATGAATATTCCTTTTTTAACAATAGAAACAGACGGGAATGTTTATCCGCAGGTTATCGAAGCACGCCTTGAGACTTTTGCATTGCAGGCTGAACGGGTTGCAAGCTTGATGAAGGCTGCGAAGCTGAATGGATTCGGGGAAGTGTGAGGGTATGAGAGGAAAAATATGGTCATAAAAAAATCAAAAATTAAAGTTCGTTAATCCACGTTCTGAAGTCAAAAGGTTGATAATTGATTTACGAACAAGGAATAACGATTTCTGATTTAAGAAATAAAAAGCATTCGATTTTTAACAAATGAGGAGAAAAATGGAACCACCCATTCTTTCAGATAAAAATCAATTCCCAACTGAAGATATTATTTTTTCTCATATTGGAAGAACTAAAACATTGTGGATTTCTTTTTTCGAATATATCCATTCAAACCACCCTGATTTTTCCGAACAATGGAGATATTACAATGATGGGAAAAGCTGGCTTATGAAAGTTCAAAAGAAAGCTAAAACAGTATTCTGGCTTTCCATTGTTAAAAACTCCTTCAGGATAACTTTTTATTTTACGGATAAGGCTAGTCAAGCTCTTTCAGAAAGCAGCATTTCAGAAGAACTGAAATCACAATTCAGGAATGGGAAATCGTTTGTTAAAATTAAAGGGCTTACAATATTATTTAAAAACAAAAAAGACCTGGGATATGCAAAATCATTAATAGCAATTAAGCTAAGTATAAAATAAGATGCGGTTGATGATTTTTAATCTTAGTTGAATAATAATACCTTTAATGAAAAACAAATCGAAAAAGTTAAATTATGTTGAATTATTCCGTACCGGGCAGATATGGGAAATAGATATGGCGCGTGACGTTTTTTCGCGAGCAAAAATCCCTCACTTTGTCCGTGTAGAAACTCTAAGCGGTGTTATATCTGCGTTTCAAGCAACACCCGCATCAGGAGTTGGTGTAACATGGTGCATCATGGTACATGATTCAATTATTGAAGATGCCAAGCTGATACTGGGTGAATTTCCAATTGAGTTAAAAAAAATCCCGGCTATTGGGATTTTACTTCAAACCTGAAATCCATAAAAACTTTCAAATTTTTCATCTGGATTTATTTAACAATTATGTCATTCGCTGTTATATTCGCATTATTGAACTACATGTTGTAAACTAACGCGCAGATTCTTATCCGGCAAAAAAATTTCAGATGCCGGAATACTAGATAAAAATGTATACTAAGTGGGGAAGGTTTATAACCTTCCCCTACATTTAATTGATGGAGAATTTATTTTTAGTACGATTAAAATAAAAACATAATTCAAAATATTTTAAAGCTTTGTTTTACATCACTTCTCAAGATTGTTAACTTTTTTCCTAAAATATTATATTGGAATTGTTAAGAGGAAAACATTTTACACATTCCTATTTACTTTTATAAGGTCTAAATATATGAACACCGAAAATCTAGGCAAATTTTTTTTACAGGAATTAGAAGCAGAAACTACCTCAACCAGGAAATGCCTGGAAAGGATCCCTGAAAGTCTATTTAGCTGGAAACCACATGAAAAATCAATGAACATGGGCTATTTGACATTGCTTGTTGCGGAAATACCGAAATGGATTACAGATACTATTGAAAAATCTGTAATTGATTTTGCAACATTTAAGCATTTTCAACCAAAGAATACTTCGGAGTTGGTGAGCCATTTTGATGATAATATAAATGAAGCAAGAAATGCTTTGCAAAATGTTACAAACGAGGAATTATCTGGATTGTTCTATTTAAAAAATAATGGTGTGGAATTATTCAGTTTACCAAAAGATGAAACAATTAGCTCAACAATTAATCATTGGGTTCATCATCGCGGACAATTAACTGTTTATATGCGTTTAAATAATATACCTGTTCCTTCAATTTATGGACCTTCTGCTGATGAAAAGGTATTTTAAATGAGAAAAGAATTAGTAGTAAAAAAATCCATAAAAATTAATGCCGATACGTCTAGTGTTTGGGAGGCAATTACTAATCCTGAATTAACAAAAAAGTATATGTATAATAGTGAAGTTATTTCAGATTGGAAAAAGGGAAATTCTATTTTATGGAGAGATGCTGTAAATAAGAAAATACATGTAAAAGGAATTATTGTAGATATTGAACCGGGAAGATTCCTGCAAACTTCGGACTTAAGTATTGATTTAGGTTTACCGGATATAGAATCGAACTATTCAAGAGTTGTCTATGAATTGAAAAAAGAAAATGGGAAAACAGTATTATCTGTTACAGAAGATAAATTTAACGGAGATGAAAAAAGGTATAAAGATGGTGAAAATTTTTGGAATGTTATTCTTATAAAAATGAAAGAATTGCTGGAGGAATAAACGATTTTTTAATATTATATTTAAATATATCATGGAGTATCAAGCATTAAACTTTGATGAAAAGTTCAGCAAGCTTAAAAAGCAATGGTCTCCCCGCGTAATTGCTGAAATGAATGACTATCAATTTAAAGTCGTTAAAATCGAAGGAGACTTTATATGGCACAGCCATAAAGATACAGATGAGACTTTTATTGTCTTGGATGGAGAATTCCGTATCGATTTTAGGGATGGAGCTGTTAATCTGAATAGCGGTGAAATGTTTGTTGTACCTAAAACAGTTGAACATAAACCGTATGCGGAGAAGGAAGTAAAAATATTGTTAATTGAACCGAGAGGAGTTCTGAACACAGGTGATGAAGAAGTAAGTGAACGTACAGCAAAAAATGATATCTGGATTTGAAAACTATTTAAACACGATATAAGATATTGCTCCATTTCTTCAGTACCGTGGGTAGAATGCCGAATCTCTGTTAAAAACATGGGTATTACCCGTCTTTTACTTTTGTCTTATCGTTTGTATATTAAAAACCTGCTTAATTAAAAAGTAAATCAGCAAATCTTATTAACAATGGATTTCATAATGAAAGATAAGAATTTCTTCTTTTATATTATCATATTTATTTTAATTTCAATCTCATCAACTCTTTCACAAACAATTTCCGAAAAGACTTATGCCGGAATGAAATGGCGGCTTATAGGTCCTTACCGTGCAGGCTGGGGAACAGTTGCGGAAGGAATCCCTGATAAACCAAATACTTTTTACTTCGGCGGAGCCGGCGGAGGTGTCTGGAAAACCAGTGATGCAGGCAGAACATGGGAACCGTTGATGCAGCATGAATCAGCTTCTGCAATTGGAGCTCTTGCTATAGCTCCTTCAAACCCTAAAATAATATACGCTGGAACCGGACAGGTTGCTCTTCGTTATGATATACTTGATGGCAATGGAATATTTAAAACAGATGACGGAGGAAAGACATGGAAAAATATCGGGTTAAAGGAAACAAAATATATCGGGAAAATTTTAGTAGATCCGCACAATCCCGATAGGGTATTGGTTGCAGCATTGGGACATGTATTCGGCAATAACAAAGAAAGAGGAATTTATCTGACAACTGACGGAGGAAATAATTGGGAACATACTTTATTCGTAAATGATTCTACCGGTGCTGTTGACATGGCATATGACATGCACACACCCGAAATAATTTATGCCGCTCTCTGGCAGATAAGATCTCATCCATGGCTCGACTATTTTGATCCCCAAAGGGGATACTCATCAGGAATTTATAAAAGTGAAGATGCGGGTTTACATTGGTCCAAACTTAAAGACAACGGATTACCGGAAGGACCTCTTGGAAGAATTGGCCTTGCTGCCGGACAGGGAACTGAGGGAAAAATAGTTTATGCTACTATCGATGCCGGAGAAGGAAGAAGTGGATTTTATGCTTCAAATGATTATGGTAATTCCTGGAATTTAATGAATGCAGATTCAGAGCTTGTGAATTCATACTTTTCAAGAATCACTGTTGATCCAATAAATCCTTTAACAGTTTATGTAATGGGGCGTTCAATTCATAAATCAACAGATGGAGGTAAAACATTCGAAATATTTAAAGGTTCTCCGGGTGGTGATGATTATCATTATATGTGGATAAATCCCAAATTAACCAACCATATGATAACTGCTTCAGACCAGGGGACAGTAATTACGGTTGATAATGGTAATAGTTGGTCAAGCTGGTATAATCAGCCTACCGGGCAGTTTTATCATCTCGCTGCCGATGATCGCTTCCCATATAGAATTTATAGTGGTCAACAGGATAATGGTACTGTTGAAATACTAAGCCAGGGACCATATGGCGTGATCGAATTGCGAGACTGGCACCCGGTCGGTTCCGATGAAAGAGATTATGATATACCTAAACTGGGAAACCCTGATATTGTATTTGGAAGCGGACTGGGGGGAAGCCTTCATCGTTTTGATGAAATTACAAGGCAATCAATAGATGTTTCACCATGGCCGCATTCAAGTTATGCAGCTTTCCCCAAAAGTGTAAAATACCGCTATTCATGGATAACACCCATAGCGTTTTCTCCAGTAGGAAATAATGCGTTGTATTTTGGAGCCCAGTATCTTTTTAGAACAACTGATGATGGTAACAATTGGGATATTGTAAGTCCAGATCTTAGCCGGAAGAATGGAGATACTTCTAATTGTGTTGATCCTGATATTGAGCAGGCAGCAAAATGCGGATTCGGTGTTATATGGAATATAGCTCCTTCCCCTATTTCTGAAAAAGTTATTTGGGTTGGAACTGATGATGGTTTAATACATCTTTCGACAGATTATTGTAATAATTGGAAAAATGTCACCCCGCCTTCCGTTCCTTTGTGGGCAAGAGTAGATAAGATTTCACCATCGCCATTTGATATTAATTCAGCATATGCCGCTATTAATACAAGAAGACTTGATAAGTTCGCACCTTTAATATTAAAAACAACAGATGACGGCAAATCCTGGGAAAAAATAATAAATGGAATTCCGGGTAATGAATATGTGAATGCTGTTTGTGCAGATAATGAAAAAGAAGGACTCTTGTTTGCAGGAACAAATAGAAGCATTTATGTTTCTTTTAATGATGGTAAGAACTGGCAGCCGTTAAAGCTAAATTTTCCAACAACTTCAATAAGAGATTTACTTGTTCATCATGGTGATCTAATTGCAGCTACCCAGGGAAGAGGAATATGGATATTGGATGACCTTTCACCTTTAAGACAAAACCCAAATGATTTGATATCAAAAACGGTTAGTCTTTTTAAACCGGCTCAGGCATGGCGTATGAGGGGAAATACTAATCAAGACACACCCTGGCCTCCTTCTACACCTTTGGGTCAAAACCCGCCTGAGGGAGCAATTATTGATTATTGGTTAAAGGATAATGTTAAAAGTGCGATTAAATTATCAATATATGATTCAAAAGGAATTTTAATTCGTAATTATTCAAGTGATGAAAAACCTGAGAATCTTCCTTCTGATGTTTACTTTGATAAAAAGTGGCTTGGAGAAGCTGAGAGCCTCTCAACCGAAGCAGGTATGCATAGATTTGTATGGGATCTAAGATATCCCCGTCCAAAAGCATTAATCTATAATTACTCCATCACTGCAGTATGGACAGTGGGAACACCTGTTCTTCCAATGGGACCTTTGGTAATGCCGGGTAAATATAAAATTATACTGGCAGTAAACGGGAAAGATTATACACAAGAACTTGAAGTGAGACTTGATCCAAGAGTAAAAATAAGTGAAGCCGAATTAGAATCTCAGCTTGAATTTACTCAAAAGGTTCAGAAAACATTAGTCAAATCTGTTGAATTGTTTAACAAAATAAATGCTGTAATTAAAAGTGATAGCGGAGCAATCCAAAAAAACCTGGTTGAAGAACTTAAAAATATTAATTCAGTCATAGCGAATGTAAGTCGGGTTTTGGCTGGTTTTGCATCTTCGGTACAAACCGCAGATGCTGCTCCCACGCAGGGACAAAAAAATTTATTTACAGAATATAATAAACAGTTTAACGAACTTGAAAAAAAGTGGGAAGCCCTTGATAGTCAAGCAACTGGTAAGAGATAAGTTATTTTTACTACCAGAATATTTTATAGTCACCTTTTAATTATAAAGATAATATTTCCGATAAAGAGAAAAGAAAAAAATTCTAAGATTTATTTTTAAATAATGCTTTTTCACTCACAACAGTTTCAGGCATGTAGCGTAAACCAATCCACGCTGATACTAAAGATAAAAATCCTATAACAAGAAATGGCAGTTCAAAAAATATAACAGCAAGAATCCCTGCTATCAGGGGCCCGGTTGCAATACCAAGCCCAAAACTCATTGTTATAAAACTCATCTGTCTTCCTTCACCGCCGGTATGGGATAGATCTGCGGCAACAGCAAATGCAGGCGCAGCTATACAAGCCGCGGCAATACCTTGTAAAAGCCTATATATAATCAATTGGCTTAAAGAACTCGCTGTTCCCAGTAATATCGTTCCGGTACACATGAGAATTAAACCTGCTAATATTAAAGGCTTTTTTCCAATTTTATCCGAAACAGCCCCCATAATCGGCTGACAGATTGCAGAAATGAATCCATACAATGATATTAATATTCCAACCAAAACGGGAGTCGGGAAATGGAAATATTCTTTAGGCAGTTTAACTACATATAAAGGAATTATAATAAATAATATGCTGTTGCCTATTGCATCAGCCATGCGGGCTATAGAAAGTGCCATAACTGGACGGTTAATCCCTAAATATTTCATTAATTTTTTAAGCAAATAAAACCTTTCAATTTAAACAAGTCCGGATTTTCCCGTTTAACAATGTTTATACTAAAAATGTTTATTTAAAATGAGTCTTGGTAATTTTTTTGCGCATTATCTAGATGCTGTTCAATAAAGCAATAACATCAACGCTCTTTTCTTGTATTTCCTTTGGTAACAGCATCCGGCCTAATCTCATCAGCATTTCAATTGCCGCCATCTCTTTATCTTTATTATTTCCTGCAGCGGCGACAACTTTACTGTTTTTAATATAAAAAGCAATAAATTCTTTGGATAAAACTTCTCCCCAATAAATAATATCATCCCAATTTTTTGTATATCCCACGTACCTAATATCCAGCCCGGCCTGGTGAGTCCAGAAAAAAGGGATACTATCATATTCTACATTTTTTCCCGCCATGGAAAAGCCGGCAATCCTTCCTTCCTGCAGCGCAGACCGCCAGTGCTCTATTCTCACCTCTTCGCCTGTGAGCCCAAAAGGAAATACTGCTATGTCGCCTGCCACATAAATATTTTCAGCTGCCCAGAAAGTTTTATCGACTTTTATTCCTCCATCAGAGTTCTTAACAAGCCCGTCAACAAAATCCGCTGCAGGTTTAACACCAATACCGACAACGACAAAATCAGCTTTAACTTTTTCTCCATTTTCCAAGACAACAGATTCCACCTTTCCCTTTCCTTCAAAACTTTTCACGTTTCTTTTCAATTTAAAAGAAACTCCACTTGTTTCATGCTGTTTTTTCAATAACCCACCTATCTCTTTTCCTAAAGTATTCATAAAAGGCACTTCCTCAGGTGAAATAACAGTAACTTTCATACCTTTCTCTGTAAGGCTGAAAGCTGATTCCATTCCTATAAAACTCGAACCGATTATTACAGCCTCTTTTGAATTTTTTGCTGCTTCAATTATATTCTCCGAATCGGAAAAATTTCTTAAATAGAAAATGTTTTTTAAATTTGAACCCGGCAGTTTTAGTTCTCTAGGTAAGCCCCCGGTTGCAATCAATAATTTGTTATAATACAGATCTTCCCCTTTTTCAAATAAAATTTTTTTCTCCCTGATATTTACATTGTTCACTTTCATATCGAACATGAATTCAATATTGTACTTAGAATAAAAATCATCCGGCCGCAAAGGCATCCATTCTTCTTGCGCAGATCCCTGTAAATAATCTTTACTTAAATTGGGACGGTCGTACGGAGTTCGATTTTCTTGTGTAATAATAGTAATCTTTCCTTTATATTTTGCCTCTCTCATTGCCTGAGCAGCGGCATAACCTGCAGCCCCTCCGCCAATAATAACATAATTTTCATTATTATCCTCATCTTTTTCTGCCATTTCAGGAGTTTTGCTGAACGGGAATTCCTCGGGAACTTTTACCAATACATTTTCGTTTTCAATTAATATTTCAAATTTAGGCAGGTCATCAGCTGCGGGCGGTTCTTTGAGTTTACCTGTTTTCGCATTGAAACATGCATGATGCCAGGGGCAGATTATTGTATCATCACTTATTGCTCCACCTGCTAATGGTGCACCGTAATGAGTACAGTGAGCTCCCAATGCATAAAGCTCATCATTAATATTAACAATTAAAACTTCATTATCTTTTCCCACGGAAACTGATTTCATTTCACCTCTCTTGAAATCCCCTATTCTACCGACTTTCAAATTGTTATAACTCATTTATTAATCCTCTTTAAATTGAATAAAAATTTTTAAAGGTTTGCTCCTTCTCAATATAAAATTAAAGCCAATCTTTCTTGTGAATACCCTGAGGAAAAGAAATATTTACCCAATGCTGATAATTTCCGCATGATGTACCTACAAAAACTTTATTTTTTTTCATTATTAAGTTCCCGGATGGAATATATAAAAAGTGCGTTTATCATATAGTAATAGGGATCAAAATCAATTACCGGTTATTTTTATTTTCTTGGGGATTTTTTTATAATCAAATTAATCGGGAAGTTATATTATATCAAAATAAATTTCTAAATTGCAATTACAGAATAGGATAAATTAAACGAAAAAAGTAAAATTCATTTATGAAATTAAATCTCGGCTGCGGAAAAGATATTAAGGAAGGATATGTAAATCTCGATATTGTTGATTATGGTGGCAACCAGATTCATGATATAAATTCGTTCCCTTACCCTTTTGATGATAATACATTTGATGAAATTTTTTGTTCACATATTCTGGAGCATCTTGATAATTTCCATAATACAGTTATTGAATTATACCGGATAGCAAAACCAAACGGAAAAATAATTGTTTATGCCCCGTTTTTCTTAAACACAAAATATTTCGGGGAACCGGATCACAAAATTCCTTTTTCAATAAGAACTTTTGATAATTATGAATATATCGGGAACCGTAAACTTAAATTTTATGAAAAGTGGAAACTGAACCATCGAACTAATTATAAGGGGAAAGCACAGTTTGAAGTACTTGAAAAAAGATTTATCACATCACATTTCGCAGCATTAAAATGGATGGACTATATTGTAAATATTGAACCGGTAATGTATGAAAGGTTTTTTGCGGGAATATTTTCTCCTGAAGAAGTATACTTTAAATTGCGGGTAGTTAAATGATAATCCACCCCCTATATGTATATTATTTGGCAGTAATTTAGATAAAAATATAGTCTTGTAGATTGATAAAATTAAACTAATTCAACCTATAAATTCCGGATATTGAACAGCAATATTTTCACATTCTTTAGCTATTTCTCCCCTTGGACGAATTCCCAGCTGTACTGCTAGTTCAAGTGCCTTTAATCTTCCAAGACATCCTGAAACTTTAGACAGGTTACCGGAAATATCAAACTGTTTCTGAATTCCTGTCGATATTGTAGCACAAAAAGTAAAAACTGCTACTAGAGCAGATGCCCAGCGCCAATTCATCAATGGTGAATTTGAAGCTGCAGTATAACCCGCAAAGATTGTTGCGAACGTACCAGCTAGAAGTCCTATGATTATAGTCTGAGTATTCGACCTGCGCAAGCTGCGTTGTTTTTGTTCAGCCTTCAGTTTGTTGGACGTTATCCATTTCACCTGTTCATTCGATTCTTTCTCTATGTTCTGTTCCATTCCAAACCTCTGTCTATTAACTACACAAAATAATCATTTATTAATATATTAAAATTATTATATCTATTATTGCTTCGAAATCCTGAATCCTTCCAGTATAATTAATCCCCAACCGATTAAAAAGCTGATTCCTCCCAGAGGTGTAATCAATGCAAAAGTAAGAACTTGTGTTACAGAGTATAGATATAATGAAAACGAAAACAATATAATTCCAAGAGTAAAAAAAAGAGCACATTTATAGAACTTCTCTTGTCCAGTAATGGCAATAGCTAATATTGCAGCTGAATGAATTAAATGATAAAGAATCCCCTTATTATAAATATCAATCATTTCAGTACTTAATTTTGGTTCAAGAATATGAGCTCCGAAATGCACCCAGGGCCACTCCTAAAAAACCGCATATTCCGCCGATAATTATCCAGGTTTTGCTGTTTTTCATTTCTCGATTATTGAAATAGTTAATTCAACTGAAGTTATTTACATTGAATAAATAAACTAAATATTATTAACTTTATTTTCTATTATAAAAATTAGGATGAAAATATAGTTTATTTAAATTGGAATAGACACTTCCTAAACTAAAAAATAAAATTAAAAAGAAACTGTAAAGTATGAACAAATTTGAATTAGTTTCTAGCTATCAACCATCCGGTGATCAGCCGGATGCAATTAAACAGCTAGTTGAGGGAGTAAATAGAGGTGATAAATATCAAACACTTCTTGGGGTTACCGGGAGCGGTAAAACTTTTACTATTTCAAATGTTATAAAAGAAATCAATAAACCTGATTCTAATAATTTCACATAATAAGACTTTGGCTGCACAGCTCTATTCTGAATTTAAAGGTTTTTTCCCTGACGAATTCAGTTGAATTTTTTATAAGTTATTATGATTACTATCAGCCTGAAGCCTATGTCGTTGCAAGTGATTTATATATTGAAAAAGATTTTTCCATAAATGAAGAGATAGACAGGCTTAGATTAAAAGCAACAACGGCTTTAATTGAAGGAAGAAACGATGTAATGGTTATTGCAAGCGTAAGCTGCATCTATGGTATCGGTGCGCCACAGGAATATGCAAATCAAATTATCTTTCTTAAAAAAGGGAGATACAATTTCCAAGAAAAAAATTCTTACGAGATTTAATTGATATTCATTATGTAAGAAATGATGTTGAATTCGGAAGAGGAACATTTAGAGCACGGGGAGATGTTGTTGAAATTATCCCAGCTTACCAATATGAAGAAGCAATAAGAGTTGAATTATGGGATGATGAAATTGAAAGATTATCAATCATTGATTCAATTACCGGGGATATAATTAAAGAAGTTGATTCGACTCCCATTTATCCGGCAAAATATTTTGTTTCCAACAGGGATCAAATTCAAAAAGCAATTTATAATATTGAAACTGAACTTGATGAAAGGCTAAAATATTTTCCGTTCGGAGGAAAAATATCTCGAAGCACAACGCCTTGAACAAAGGACGAAGTTTGACATCGAAATGATGAAGGAAATAGGGTACTGTTCAGGGATTGAAAATTATTCGCGCCATATGGATGGAAGAGAACCCGGTACAAGACCATATAACTTGATGGATTATTTTCCGAAAGATTTCCTTACAATAATAGATGAATCGCATGTTACGGTTCCTCAAATTAGAGGAATGTATAACGGCGACAGGGCAAGAAAAGAAACGTTGGTAGAACACGGCTTCCGGCTTCCGTCAGCCCTTGATAACCGCCCGATGAAATTTGAAGAGTTTGAGAATATGATCGGCCAAGTGATTTTTGTGAGTGCAACTCCTGCCGATTTTGAACTGCAAAGAAGCGGGGGTATTGTTGTTGAGCAGATCATTCGTCCAACCGGTTTACTTGATCCTGAAATTGAAGTAAGACCGATCAAAGGACAAATTGATGACTTGATTGGTGAAATAAGAAAAAGGGTTGAGAAAAACGAAAGAACCCTGGTTACAACTTTAACAAAGAAAATGGCAGAAGATCTTTCCGACTATCTTGATAAAATCGGTATTAATGTCAGGTATATACATTCCGATATTGACTGCTCTCGAACGGGTAGAAATTCTTAGAGATTTAAGACTTGGGGAATTTGATGTTTTAGTAGGTGTAAATCTTTTAAGAGAAGGACTGGACCTTCCCGAAGTTTCACTGGTTGCCGTAATTGATGCAGATAAAGAAGGATTTTTAAGAAGTGAAAGATCACTAATGCAAACGGCAGGGAGAACAGCTCGAAATGTTAACGGCAAAGTAATTATGTATGCAGATAAAATAACAGAATCTATGCGTAAAACAATCAATGAAACAAACAGGCGAAGAAGATTCAAATTGAAATATAATGAAGAACATAATATTTCTCCGCACACTATTTATAAAAGCATGGAAGAAATTATGTCTTCGACCTCAATTGCAGATGTAAGAAAAAGAGAAGAGAAAGAGACATTTACGTTTTCCAAAGTTGCCGAACCGGTTTTAAAGTATATGAACTCCGATCAAAAGAGAGATTTAATTGAACAGCTTAACCGAACAGATGTATCAAGCTGCAAAAGACCTGGAATTTGAAAAAGCGGCCACTTTAAGGGATGAGGTAAATAAGTTGAAGAAGATGGTAAAGTAAAATCAATATTTGACATTTAACTTTGTGCAATAAATTAATCTCATGATTCGGATTTAATTAATTCTCCGCTCAAAAGGAGCAATTCTATTTCAGCTTTTTTAGCTTCAAACTGCGCTCCTACCAGCCTGTT
>CAVUCR010000005.1:0-169973 GCA_963739895.1 uncultured Ignavibacteria bacterium
TTTTTTACTTTTTGGTCACCCACTAAGAATATTAATTTTTAATAATTGTTTACTACATTTCCAAATCAGACAATTTAGAATTTAAAATACATTAGCTTTTTTATGTATGATTACTTGATAATTGGTGCGGGATTTTCCGGTTCCGTATTTGCGGAAAGGATTGCCAATCAGCTGAATAAAAAGGTTCTCCTAGTTGATAAGCGTAGTCATATAGCCGGCAATGCTTTTGATTTTTATAATGACGATAATATATTAACCCATAAATACGGTCCGCACTGGTTCCATACTAACAACAAAAAAGTTTTTGATTATTTATCTCAATTTACCGGATGGCATTTTCACGAACACAAGGTAAAATCCTGCATTGACGGGAAGTTATACCCGTTCCCTATAAACCGGGATACAATAAACATGCTTTACAATTTGAATCTGAAAACCGGTAAAGAAGTTCAGGATTATTACAATTCCGTAAGAAAAGAGATTAAAAATTTAAGGAATTCGGAAGAGATGGTGTTAAGTTTAGTGGGAGAAGATTTATTTAATAAATTCTATAAAGGATATACGTTTAAGCACTGGGGAATTGAAGCCAAAAATCTTGCACCGAGTGTAACTGCCAGGATACCGGTAAGGACAAACCGTGACGACAGGTATTTTACCGATAGGTATCAGGGAGTTCCAGAGAATGGATATACGGAAATGTTTAACAGAATGCTGAATAACAAACTTATTTCAGTTGCGCTTAATACTGATTATAATGATGCAGTAGATTCAATTAAATTTAATAAAATGATATATACCGGACCGATAGATGAATTCTTCGGTTTCAAATTTGGAAAGCTGCCTTACCGCTCTTTAAGGTTTGAGCATGAAACACTTGAACAGGAATATTTCCAGGAGTGCCAGCAGGTCAATTACCCTAATGATCATACTTTCACAAGGATTGTTGAATGGAAGCATGCAACCGGGCAGAATCATCCAAAAACAACAATAACAAGAGAATATGCGCTGCAGGCAGAAGAGGGAATGGACAAATATTACCCGATCCCCCGCAATGAAAATACCGAGCTCTATAATAAATATAAGGCAGAAGGAGATAAATTAAAGTCCGTTATTTTTTGTGGAAGACTCGCAGATTACAAGTACTATAATATGGATCAGGTGACGGCGAGGGCACTAAGCATTTTTGAAAAAAATATTGATGCCCGTAGGTGAGACCTACATATAGATAGAGCATCAAAGGAACAAGAATAGTAATTAATTGTCGTTAATTATTACTGAAATAATCTGGATTATAAATAAAGAAATAGCGATTTTTATATAATAGTGATTAAAATTTTTTATTAAAAGATGAAAACATTTCAAGAATGGCTGTTTCAGTCAGAGTATGATCTCAAAACAGCTGAAGCAATGTTTGATAGCGGCAGATATTTTTATGCAGCTTTCATGTGCCATCTTTCAATAGAAAAATGCTTAAAAGGATTATTTACAAAAACCCTAAATGAACTTCCACCTAAGACTCATAATTTAGTCTACCTTTTAGAAAAAATTGGGTTACAAGCCCCCAAATATATAGATGAATTCATTTATTCTATTAATGCAGAAAGTGTTGCGACTAGATATCCAGAGGATTTACAACAACTATTAAAAGATTATACAAAAGAAAAGGCATCGGAAATTATTAAGAATAGCAAAGAGGTTTTGGTATGGTTGAAGAAAAACTAAATGATACAATAAATTTTTTTGTAAATGAATTAAAAAATGAAGGGCTCAGGATTTCGAAGATAATTTTATTTGGTTCCCAGGCATCCGGCAAGGCAACTGAAGAAAGCGATATTGATTTAGTTGTAGTTTCGGAAGATTTTGAGGGTAAAAGTATTTTTGAAAAGGTAAAGCTATTGAATAAAGCGGATGCCAGAACAATAAAAAGATTTATGATCCCTCTTGATGTTATTCTTATGTCACAAAAAGATCTTGAAAGTGAAACATCCATTATTGCCGGTTATGCCAGACAAGGTAAAGTTATATATTCGTGATATTCAAATGATATACCTAACCGGAATTCTACCTGGAGTGTCAGCAGCCTAATTACCCGGAATGATTGTGCATTCACAAGGATTATAGAATGGAAGCATGCAACCGGGCAAAAGCATCCTAAAACAACGATCACTAAAGAATATGCACTTAAGGCAGAAAACAAAATGGACAAATATTATCCTATCCCCATGAATGAAAATACAGAGCTTTTTAATAAATATAAGGCAGAGGGAGATAAAATTAAAGTCTGTTATTTTTTGCGGAAGACTTGCAGATTATAAGTATTATAATATGGACCAGGTTACAGCGAGAGCACTTATGATATTTGAAAAACAGTTTAATAAAATGAAAATTGGATAAAAATTTAACTTATAAGACTGTTCATGGAATTAAGTGGAATTATTTTTCCACATTTATAACTGCAGCAATGCAAATCGGATATACAGCTACAATGGCCCGCTTGCTGGAACCCGCAGCGTTTGGCCTTGTTGCAATGGCGGGAGTTATATTGCGTTTCGGAAGCTATTTTGCTCAAATGGGGATCGAACGTGCAGTTATTCAAAAGAAAGAACTAAGTAAAGAAGAAATCCGTTCAAGCTTTACATTATCGGTTTTGCTTGGAATAATTTTTTTTATACTAATCTGGTTCCTTGCACCTCTCGCACTTTATATATTCAACAATGAGAAAGTAGTTCTTGTTGTTAAAATAATGGCCTTTTCTTTTTTAATTACAGGTTTATCAACAACCTCTTTAGGTCTTTAAAAAGAGACTTAAATTTTCGCGTAATTGCAATTATTGAAATAACTTCATATGTAATAGGATATTTATTTGTAGGAATTAGTATGGCCATATTGGGATTTGGAGTTTGGAGCCTGGTTTTTGCTGCCCTCAGCCAGGCATTTTTCAGTGCTGTTATCGCCTATGTCTTTGTCAGGCATAGTTTGATATTTACGTTTAACATTAAACATTACAGGCCTCTTTTCTCTTTTGGAAGTAAAGTAACTATTATAAGTATTTTTGAATTCTTGGGAGTAAACCTGGATACACTGCTGATAGGACGCTTTCTAGGTGCTTCACTTTTGGGTATTTATAACAGGGCTTTCACGATTGTCAATTTACCTTTACAGAATCTTAATACAAGTATTACAAAAGTATTATTCCCTTCTTTCAGTAAAATCCAAAGAGACAAAATAAATTAAAAGAAGCTTTTTATATCTTCTTTAACTGTTAGTTCTTTTTTTTTAATTCCGCTTTGTGTCTGGTTTTCAGTTTCAGCAAAAGAGATAGTTTTAGTTATTCTCGGTGATAAATGGAAGGAAGCAATTGATGTATTAAGGATATTGGCGCTTGTAACCCCTTTTATTTAATGGTCAATTACATGGGTGTTTTGTTTGAAGCCGTTGCTTACTTAAAAATCAAATTAATTTTCCAGGTATGCTTTGTAATTTTACTCGGTGTAATACTATTCATTACGGTTCCTTATGGATTGATTTATGCAGCAGCAGGATTATTAGGATCAGCAATAATGTACCACGCAGGATACATCTACTTAACAAAAAAGTTACTTTCTATTAACTTGAAAGAAATAATTTCGATCTATTTCCCTTCAATTATTACGTCTATAATCACTGGACTGTTCATATTACTAATACATTTCATTTTAATCCGGATAAATTCAGGTGTAGTATTATTATTTTTTATGCAGTTTTTATTTTTTGTACTAGCTATTTTATTATTGCTACGATTTTCTTTTGCTAAACAAATTAAAATAATTCTAAGTGATAGAGTATTTAAAAATATTCAAAGTAATATTATCCAGAAAATCGGGAAAAGATTAGGTTTTGTAAAATAAACATTTTTACTTCATTTAGCCTTATTAAATACATAATTATTTCTATCATTATTCGTAAGTATTTATATTATGAACCTATATATATATCATCATCTTGGTTTAGGAGATCATATTATTTGTAATGGACTAGTTCGTAATATTTACAAAAACAACGTAACATTTTTTTTAAAAATATTTCTCTTTTGCAAAGATATTAATTTTAAATCTGTTGCTTTTATGTACTCTGATTTAAAAAGCTTAGAAATAATCAAAGTAAAAAACGATAAAGGAGTGAAGAAATATTTGAAAAAGTTGGAAAATTATAAGCTCCAAAAAATTGGCTTTGAGTTCAGAGATTTGAAAAACAGATACTTTGATCAGGACTTTTATAAAATTGCGGGAATTGACTTTAATAAAAGATGGGATGATTTCGTAGTAACTCGTGATTACTATAGAGAAAAAGAATTATTTCAACAATTAGGAATAAAACCATTAGAGTATATTTTTTTACATGATGATATCAGTAGAAATTTCAAAATAAATCAAAAATATATAATAAACAAAAATATTAGAATTATTAAGCCATTTTGGACAGAAACCATTTTTGATTGGTGTACAGTTTTGGAAAAGGCTAAAGAAATTCATTGTATTGATTCGTCTTTCCGTTTACTTGCGGATAGCTTAAAATTATCTGCAGAATTATTATTTTTCCATATAAATATAAATCCCAATTATATTAGCAGTTCAAAATACAATTGGAATATGCTTTAGATGCAAAAGATTAAATTATTGCATATTCTGGATGAACTTAAATATTCTGGAGCTGAGGTTATGTTAAAAAACTCAGCACATTTATTTATAAATAAAAACATTGAGCTGCATGCTTTAAGTACCGGAAAAGTTATTGGGGTGTATTCAGATAAATTAGAAAGAGTAGGTTTTAAAATAACCATATTCCGTTTCGAAAAACAATTTTGTTTTTTATAGATTTATATAGGTTACTAAAAAAAGAAAATTTTGATATAATACATATCCACTCTGAAAGGGCTAATTTTTGGTATTCATTAATATCTTATATAGCTAGGATAAAAAAGATTGTAAGAACAGTTCATAACGTTTATAAATTTAAAGGCTATTTAAGATTTAAGAGAAAAATTCAACGTTTAATTTCTTCCAAACTTTTAAAAGTAAAGTTCATATCCATAAACAATTCTGTGAAGCAAGTGGAAGAAGAATATTTTAATAATATAACGATTTTAATAAAAAATTGGATAGACGATTCGATTTTTTTTCCCCCGAGAAATTTAAATTAGAAAAAATAAGTGCAAGAAAAAGTCTGGGAAATATCACCTGAAAAGATAGTAATAATTTCAATAGGCAATTGTAGCGAAGTAAAGAACCATGCTGATATTATAAAAGCTTTAGCTAAATTAGTTAAACAGGAAAAGAGTATTATATATTTACATGTGGGTGAAGGTGAATCATTGTCCGAAAAAATAGACTAGTATACCAGCTTGGTATTAAAAAATACGTCAAGTTTGCAGGAAAGGTGATAATTTCGTGAAGTATTAAGATACAGCGCGACATATATGTAATGACTTCATATTACGAAGGTAGTAGTATTGCAATTCTGGAAGCTGGTAGTTGTGGTTTACCTTTATTGATTTATGATTTACCAGGATTAAAAGAGTCTGTAATAGAAAGATTTAATGGTTTATTGGTAAAACAGAATTATAAAAATTTAGTAAATGGACTAAAGAAATTAATAGCAAATGAAGAATTAAGAATATCTTATGGAAAGAATGCAAGAAAATTTGTAACGGATAATTTTAATATGGAGGATTCGGTAAATAAATTGATCCATATGTATATAAATTAAGACAATCAATATATAAGAATGATAAAAAATTATATAGATAAACTGAATTATAAATCTTTTATATGGCTCATTATAATTTATTGTATAGTAACAGCACTTATTATGACCAAAGGGGTTTTTCTTCTTCCATACTTTCTGATTTGCATTTCTCTTTACTATATAATTTATAAGCATCCTATTAGTGCAATTTTGATATTATTATTGATTTTATATCCAATGGTTTTTCAAATGACTCCTGATTATAATGCAGATTATTCATTAATAACAAAAGGATTCAGAGCCGAAGATATAATCCTCCTCTTAATGGGAATTGCCATAATTCAAAAATTATTGAAAAGAAAAAATGATTTTAATAATTTTTTTTTCAGTAAAATAGTTGTAATCTTTTTTTTACTTTTAATATTTAATATTTTAAGAAATATTAGTCATTTTGGTCTCTCTTCATTTGGTGAATTTAGATTATCTTATTTGATTCTTATTCTCCCACTATATATCTCATTATTTTTTAATACTATTGAAATCAGAAAGCAATTATTTTTGATTTTAATTTTTGCTTCAATTTTTGCAATTTTATTATCGATTCCGTTCATTGTGTCATTAAAAGGTTGGGCAATAGGAACTGAAAAAGGTAGATTTTTATCTAGTCAAATAACACTTGGATTAATTTATGCTGTTATCGGCCTAATTCTTTCAAAAAAGTACAACCTTGTTAAATTCCCCCACATTATTTTTCTTATTATTACAATACCAACTTTTATATTACTTATTGCTGATAGTCATCGATCTGTTTGGTTTGTAATAGCTGTAGCTTTTTTTTCTCTTTATTTGCTGGGGGAAATTAAAATAAAAAGATTATGGTTATGGGGTATATGGATTTTTGTTTTGACGATAATTGTTTATATAGTTTTTGTTCAAACCAACTTGAGTTTGATTAGTTATGTAAAGGAACGACTGATTGCTTTCGTAAGCCCTAGTGAAGATTCAACTTCTTTTTGGAGGTTAGCAGTGTGGGATACAAGCATTAAAAATTTTCTTAAATCTCCTTTATTGGGACAAGGTTTTGGTGGTTACTGGTATATGTTTGTTCCTGAACTTAACAGTTTAATTAATTTACCACCTCATAATTTGTATATTCATACTATAGTAAAATTAGGACTAATTGGTTTGAGTTTATACTTGATAATAATTTTAAAACTATATAAAAAAATGAAGAATTCTTTAGTTTTACTAAGGGAGAAAAATGACTCTGATTTTCCTATAATTATTTTTTCAATCATGACTTTAATTGCAGCTCATTTTTACTATCTGGTATATTCATTTGATTATTTTTCTATGTTTTATATAGGACTAGGTTCCGCTTCAATCTTAAACAGAATAGACATTTATGAAGTTGAGCAATAGAGATATACTATGCATTGTAATTCCTGTTGATAACAGAAAAGAATTTACTCACCAATGCTTACTTTCCTTATATAACCAAACAAATAAAAACTTCTTTGTTGTCGTTATAAACGATGGTTCCACTGATGGAACTGGAAAAATGATAAAAGATAAATTCCCTGATATTATCTTGATAAATGGGGATGGTAATTTATGGTGGACAAAAGCTATAAATATCGGGATTAAATACGCTTTAAAATATAACGCTAAGTATATCCTTACATTAAATGATGATACGGTCTTAAAAGAAGACTATATTGAAAAAATGATTTATTGGGCAGAAAAAAAGAAAATTCGCTTTTAGGTTCTTTTGCTTTTGATATTAATTCAAAAAAACCTTTTTATGGTGGTGAAATAATAAGTTGGAAGACGGCAAAATTCAATTCTTTATTAGGAAACAACAAATCTAACAATTTTTCGGGAATACATAAGGTATCTCATTATCCGGGAAGAGGTTTATTGATTCCAAGAGATGTTTTTTTTAAAAATCGGATTCTATGATGAAAAAAATTTTCCACAAATTGGAGCCGATATTGACTTTACTTTTCGTGCAGAAAGAAATGGTTTTGAAATTTATTGTAATTATGATGCCAAACTATATGTTCGTTCCGAAGAAAGTGGCGATTATCAAATTAGAAAAAACAAAACACTTAAGAATTATTACCTGCATCTGTTCGGAATTAAAGGAGGTGGTGGTTAGAGAATTTTTACCATCTATGCCTTAAAAAATTGTCCTAAGAAATATCTTATTCCCTTTCTAACAATTGGAATCTTTAAAAGGAAATTCGGTTACTTAATGGATTGGATTCATGAATTATTCTTTGAAAAAAAAATTAGTAATACTAATTGAAAAGAACTATTAGAATCGTTTTCTATTCGTAGCCTTAAAAATATTAAAAAATAATATTGTTGTTTATAAATTTTAAATAATGTTATCAAAAAATTTTAGTAAATATCTTGGTGTTCAATTAGGATGCTTCAATCAACCGGCTGACAGGTGGTATAATACTGATATTACACCACATATATTCGTTTCACGAATTTATGGTTTACCTTATTTATTGAGGTCCTTGAATTTAATGTCGGATGAGAGATACTATGAACATAAAAGGAATATTTTTAGAAATGTACATTATGTTAATCTTTTAAAAGATGCCTTTAAGGATGGTTCAATTAATGCATATTTTTCATCACATGTTTTAGAACATTTGCCTATCTTAGCAACAAAGATACTGTTAAAAGAAATATTTAGAACATGAAGGAAGAAGGATATTTAAGATTAGTACTCCCTAATTTAGATTATGCAGTTTCATTATATAGTAGTAATGATCCTGAAAACTTTTTAAATATGATTTTTGAGAATCAAAGTAATTCTCTTTCAAAAAATCATCACAAGTGGATGTTTAGTTTTCAATATATGAAAACTCTTCTTCAAGAAGCAGGATTTAATAAAATTTGGAAATTTGAATTTGGACATTCAAATTATCAACCATTTACAGAGCTGGATAACAGACCTGAAAATAGTTTTTATATTGAAGCAAAAAAGTAAATTAATACTTGAAGAAATTGATGCTATACTTATTTTAATTGAATTACTCTTAAAAAACGGGGACGTTTTCTCTAAAGTATTAAACTGTTAGTTATGACTATAACAAACCTTCTCACCAAAATTAAAATAAATGCTAAACTAATCATTTATTGTTTGATCATCATATACTTTCTTGCCGGAATTATTTATTCAATAAAATTAGGAAATAATTTAAGATATCCGGATGAAAAAGAATATTATACTTTATCGGAAAATTTAATTAATTCATTTCTATACACATTGAACGGGGAATCATTAACTGCTTACCGTCCTCCAGTCTATCCATTCTTTTTAGCTTTATTTAGGTTTCTGGGTTTTAATATTGTCTTATTGAGAATCGTTAACTTTGCCCTGCTGTCAATAATATTTTTAATTGTACATAAATTATTATCGATAAAAACTAATGAGCTGTCCAGTCTTATATTTTCAGTTTTAATAATTATTTATCCGGTTATATTTTATACTGCGGGGACACTATATCCCCAGGTTCTCATCACCTTTCTTATTGTTTTGATACTGTATTTACTATATAATAATAAAGATTTTTCGTTATCTAAATGCATTTTCACCGGTATACTCTTTGGCCTACTTGCGTTAACATCCCCCATCCTTATTTCAACTATTTTTGTAATAGCCGTCTGGTTATATTTTACTATGTTAAGGCACAAAATTAAAGTATTAATAATTATTTTTTTAGTATCACTTAGCGTTACAGCAATATGGACTGTAAGAAATTACATTGCCTTTGATCATTTTGTTTTAATATCTACAAACGGAGGAATAAACTTATTGCTGGGAAATTCTGAATACACAGAACCTAATTCAGGCATTAATGTTAATATTAACAAATATGAAAAGGCTGCAGACCATTTTAATGAAGTTGAGCAAGACCATTATTACAGAAATAAAGCATTGAAATTCATATTACATAACAAAAAACATTCAATTTATTTATACTTTCAGAAAGTTCTTAATTACTTTAATTATAAAAACGAACTGTATGTTCAATCAGAATCCTCAAACCTTAGAAATATAATAATGCTAATAAGTTATGGTATTTTACTATTACTATTCTTAACCAGGTTATTCTTTTTTAAACGAATTAAGATGTCAAACTTAGAAATGCTGATATATATAATTTATATCTCTAATGCATTTTTTAGTGCAATATTTTTTACAAGAATCAGATTCCGGATACCTTTCGATATCTTGTTGATTATAGCATTATCCATTTTTTTGTTTAATTTTGGCAGAAGTTTAAATAACAAATTGGACTTATTTTCAATTAAAAACTGACAGATATTAAAAAAATTTATTTAACGAAAGAATTGCATAAAGAAAATACAGATATAGAGTATATATTCATTTTATTTTATTTAAGAATCGCAACCAAAAGTAAAATTATCTTTTTATTTTGTCTATTCACCTTAGTTACATATGCCCAGACAACTTATGAGCCTCTTTATAGTAACGTGTATCCTTTTCTTAGCAGGGTAGCGCAGAAGGGAATTATTCAATTTGATGATCAAATCAAACCATTAAGCAGAAAATATATTACTGAAAAGTTAATTGAACTGGATTCACTGAAGAACAAATTGACAAATGTAGAGCAGGCAGAATTAGAGTTCTTTAAGAAAGATTTTTATACGGAAATGAATTTTAAGAAGATAACTGAAAGCAACAGCAAAAAAATTAGTTTATTAAAAAAAGATGATGGCGGAAGATTCAGGTTCTTTTCTTACGGGGATGATCTTTTAAAATAAATGCCGACCCGATTTTAGGATATCAAACAGGAACAAGAGATTCTAAAATGCTTAATCACTATTGGACAGGTTTGTCTTTTTATGGGTATCTATCTGATTTTATCGGTTTCAGCTTTGACTACAGGGATAACCATGAATGGGGTAAATCGCTGGATACAACAAAAAAGTTTACCCCGGAAACAGGGATTGTACCTACCCAAAAATCACCTAATAACCTCGATTACAGTGAAATACATACAACAATATCGGTAGATTGGAAATGGGGCGTGTTTACTGCAGGCAAAGATTTTTTAGAGTGGGGATACGGTGAAAGCGGTAAACTGGTTCTATCTAATAAAGCTCCTTCTTTCCCTTTTATAAGACTTGATATTTATCCTGTTCCATGGCTAAGATTTAATTATTTTCACGGCTGGCTCTCATCAAATGTAATTGATTCCAACAATGTTTATTCAACTCTTGTAGAAGGTCTTACCAGGCTCTCTTACAGAAACAAGTATATCGCTTCACACACCTTAACAATCACTCCACTGCGAGGGCTTGATATTTCTTTAGGTGAATCAATTATCTACAGCGATAAACTCAGGATCTCTTATTTAATGCCATTAATGTTTTTCAAATTGGCAGATCATTACCTTAGCAATTATGATAATAATTACGGTGATAATGCACAATTTTTTGCCGGAATAAGTTCGAGAAATCATATAAAAAATACTCACCTTTACGGAACATTGTTTATTGACGAAATATCATTAAGTAATTTATTAAATTCCAAACCGGAACGTAACCAGACAGGATTTACTTTAGGAGGTTCTATAGTGGACATTCCTATAAATAATTCTACTTTTACAATTGAATACACAAAAATCTACCCGTTTGTGTACCAGCATTTCATCCCAACTGATACCTATGAAAATGATTCTTACTTTTTAGGTCATTGGATGGGAAACAACGGGGATCTAATTTATTCTTCATTAAATTACAGGCCTATTAGAGGACTTCAAATCGCCGTTTGGGGACAGTATATTCGAAAAGGAGAAGAGTATGATCCGAAATATGGATGGTCTCCTGATATTCCTCCTAAACTACCATATCCAACTTTTCTATCAGGCTTAAAAACCGATTATTTGTATGGTGGTCTTGATATTAAGTATGAAATAATTAATGATCTTTTTGCCAGAGTTAAATTCCAAACTACCAAAATAAAATCCGAAGTTTCCGATGGAGTATTTAGTACAAAAAATTTAAATGAATTTTATCTCTACTTTTATTTCGGATTGTGAAACCAATTATAGTTTTTCTTATCATTTTTAAAAGAAATTACTTATAATTATACTATTCCTTTTAATTTATAGGAAAATTTGTTTTTCTTTTAAACTTCTTATTTTAAGCATATATAAGTAGTATCCAAAAAATAGGGGTACAAATGGAGAAAAAACCACGACTGTTAGTTTATGCCGTATCATGGAACGAAAAGAGGAATCTTTTATTTTCATATCACCTGGCAGAATATTTTGAAGTAATGATCTTAACTTCATTTAAAGGGGATAAAAATTTTCTTGAATCGATTAAACCTGCTAAGGTCTTTCAGGTTAAATACCGGTTTAATAAAACCGGACTCTCATTCTCCAAAAAATTTAAATATTATGTAAAAGAATATAATCCCGACTATGTATTGACAATAGAATCCCATTCCATTTCTTCTTACCAGTCGGTAAGATTATCGGGGAAATTTAACTATAAGTCTGTGGTTTTCAGCTGGCAGAATGCTTCCTACATACCAAAATTTTTTATTCAGAAATTTATTCAGAAGAAGGTGCTTTCCCGGTGCAGTTGTCTTTTGGCAGGAAGTCCTTCGGCAAAGGATTACCTTATAAAAAAAGGTGCGGATCCCGGTAAAATATTTATTAACCCGGAATCCGGTTACGATGAACATATTTTTACAACCGGCGGGGATAACTTGCGAAAAGAATGGGGAATGGAACCGGATGATGTGATTGTTCTTTATGCGGGGAGATTTATTAAAGAAAAAGGGATTAAAAATATTCTGAATGCTGCAAAAAAAATAGAGACTGTTAATACAAAAATTAAATTTGTTTTTGTGGGAAAAGGAGAGCTTGAAAACAATATCAAAATTTTTGATTCCCAGAATTTATATTTCAGGGGATTTTATGATTTCAATGATATGGGGAAAGTTTTCAGGTCATGCAATATTTTTGTTTATCCCAGCTTGACGACAAAATACTGGATTGAACAGTTTGGTTATTCCGTTATTGAGGCACAAGCCTGCGGGAAACCTGTAATTATTTCCAACTCCGGGAACTTACCAAAGTTCGTGGATGACGGGGTAAACGGAAGCATTATTAATGAAGCGGATGAAGAAAGTTTGACCGGTAAGATCTTATTGTGGTGCGATAAGCTGCAGATTGACAGTGAAATATATGAAATTTCCGCCTCCAGGTTCTCCGGCAAAAATATTGCTATGAATTATAAAAAAATCCTGGTAGATAACAATCATTTACTATTGAATGATTGGTTCTGATATAGTTTATTTGAACATGGCATATACTTATTCTAGAAAAATTGTAACACTGGCCCGGGTTCTGGAGAAAACGGCTTTTTATATTCATAAAATCTTCAGTATTCGAAAATCAAAGGTTGAGGGGCCGGGAGAAATCGATAAAATCCTTATGATTGAACCCTTCCAGCTGGGGGACGTTGCTTCTCTTTCCGTTATGATTGAACCGATCAGAAATAAATTCCCTGCGGCTTCAATTTTTATATTAACAAAAGCCGGGAATGAAAATATTTTCGAATTTGATCCGAGAGTAAAGGTGATTACTTCGGAATTCCCCTGGTCCGATTATGATAAAAAATGGAACCCTAAGAGGTATTTTAAATTACTATTGGATATTATTAGAATAAGAAAATTAAGAATCGGTATGGGAATCGACCCCAGGGGCGATATAAGATCCCAGGTGGTCTTATTAATGACCGGCTGCAGGGAAAGGCTGGGGTATACCAATTACATGAACTCAAATGTAACTACTAGGGGACTTTTATTGACTCAAACAGCAGAAAATCCCCCAATGGAGCACAGATATGACCGGAATTTGAACCTGCTGAATTATTTGGGAATTAAAAATATTTATCCCGTAAAATTTCCTTCAATAGATGTGAGCTCAATAAATTTAGAGGTTAAAAAGAGGGATGAAATATCGGTTTTAATCCACCCGGGCGCGGGTTGGATATACAGACAATGGCCGCTAAATAACTGGGTGAAACTGATCCAAAAGTTATCTGAAAATAAAAGAATAAAGATAACAGTTATAGGCGGTAGAGGAGAAAAAGAAATATTAGCCCTGATTTTTACTTCGGTAAATGATGACAGAATAGAATTTAAAACTACAAATTTAAAAGATTTAATCACCAGCATAAAGTATGCGGATCTCCTTATCTGTCTGGACAGCGGACCGATGAATTTGGCAGTATGCATGGATAAACAGGTCGTTGCATTATTCGGACCGGGTGATTCCGGTATGTGGCGGCCTTATTCTTCTAAAAGCTTTTTTATTCATAAAAAAGAAAATTTCCCGTGCAATCCTTGTCTTCAAAAAACATGTTATTATCCTGCAAATAATTGTATGGCAACGATCTCCGTTGATGATGTTCTCAATTCAGCAAATAATTTTTTTAGTGCAATCCACGACTAAAATAATATTTAATAAATTATGAAATTCTCTATACTCGGTTCAAATATTGATGATTTAAATTCTTACCGGGAAACTTATGATAAATTGCTTAATATTCTCCACTCGCAAAACAGGCCTGCATATTTAACTGTTAATAATGTTCATACTGTTACGGAAGGATTGAAAGATAAAAAGTTCAGGGAAATAATAAATAATTCATTATTATCTATACCCGACGGGAAGCCGTTGTCGGTGATCGGAAAATGGAGCGGGGCTAAAAGAGTTGAAAGAATATTCGGGCCTGTTTTTTTTGAGAAAACCCTGGAATGGGGAATAAAAGATAATTTAAAACACTTCTTTTTCGGAAGTTCACAATCCACCCTGGACAAATTAAAAAATAATGTTGAAATTAAATTCCCGGGAGCAAATATATCTGGTTTTATCTCTCCTCCTTTCAGGGAATTTCTGCCGGGCGAAAACGAGAAATTTTTGAAAGAAATTAACTATAATGAACCGGATATTATATGGGTTTCATTAGGTGCACCAAAACAGGAGAAATGGATTTATTCCAATTATAGTTCTCTAAATAAAGGGATAATGATCGGGATAGGTGCCGGTTTTGATTATTTAGCGGGAAATATTAAAAATGCACCAAAATGGATGAAAGATTTATCGCTTGAATGGCTTTACAGGCTTAACCAGGAACCCGGCAGGCTCTGGAAAAGATATTTGGTCACCAACTCACAATTTATTTTTTTTGTATCTCTTGAACTGCTTGGTTTAAAGAAATTTAATTAATATTTTAGCTCAAGTCACTCATTTATACCTGAGAAAGCCGGGCATAATAGAATCTCCGGTTATATCTTTCACCTCAAAGGGTAGACGGGAAATCGAATAAACCGCAAAGGACTGAAGGAAGCGGATTAGCATTATTCACCCGGATACAAAAGGGATATGGTTATATTTTGATAATTTGACATTATGTTATTTGTATTGAATATGATTTCAAACCGAAAGCTGCTGTCTGTTTTAAGATTTTTTTCAGATATGATATTAATCATATCGGTCTTTTATTACATAAGTTCAATTACCGGGTCCGTATCATCACCGTTCGAACTAAGCAGCAGCAGCTGGTTTCTGCTGGCTTCTTTAATAATTGTTTGGTACTTCTCATCCCGGTCCACCGGTTTATATAAAGATTTCCATTCACAGCCTTTCAGCTCCGAACTTATTATACTAATAAGAAATATTTTTATCCAGTTAATTGCAGCAATTTTGTTCCTTTTCATTTCAGGCAAATTTATCTTTTCACGTACATTCATCCTAATGTATACAGGTTTTTTGTTTCTGCTTCTCTCGTCAGAGAAATTCGTTGTGAGACAAATATTAATTTATTTAAGAAAAAAAGGGAGAAATTTAAGAAACATTTTAATAGTAGGTGCAGGAAAAAGGGGAATGGATTTTTATGATGCTATAAAAAGCAACCTGCATATGGGTTATAATGTAATTGGTTTTTTAGACGATGAAAAAAAAGCCTGCTTGAATGGTGAATATCTTGGTAAACTGGAAGATTTAAAATTGATTATAAATAATAAGCCTATTGATAATGTAATTATTGCCCTCCCTGCTTCAGCGGAGAAAAAGATTAATGAGGTAATAAAAACTTGTGAACTTTATGCAAAACGGGTAAGGATAATCCCGGATTATTTCAGGTATTTTACCAAAAGGAAGGATCTCTCAATTATTGCTAAGTTCCCGGTAATTTCTTTTAGGGAAGAAAAGCTGAATGAATTTCAATGGATCGCGTTAAAAAGAACGTTTGATATTGTTATCAGTCTGGGATTTATAATCACAATATCCTGGTGGTTATTTCCCCTAATAGCCGCTTGTATAAAGCTTAATTCGCCCGGACCAGTATTTTTTAAACAGGAAAGATGGGGAAAGGATAATAAAAAATTTATCGCCAACAAATTCAGGACAATGATATTTCCGAATTGTGATACAGATACAAATGGCAAATATCTTCAAACAGTCAGAAATGATCCGCGCATAACTGCTTTCGGGAAAATATTAAGGAAGGCTTCCCTGGATGAACTGCCCCAATTCTGGAACGTATTAAAAGGGGATATGACAATTGTGGGACCAAGACCGCATCCGACACCTCTGAATATTGAATTCCGTGATAAGATTGAGCTGTATACCTTCAGGCACCTTGTTAAACCCGGAATTACCGGGTGGGCGCAGGTGAACGGATTCAGGGGAGATACAAAGAACAGCAGTTCCGCAATGCAGGAAAGAATAGAGCATGATTTGTGGTATATTGAAAACTGGTCATTCTGGCTTGATATAGAAATTATCTTTCTAACCATTGTGAGAATTTTGATGGGGGATCCTAATGCCTATTAAAGTGATATATTAAACCAGATTTTTTTTAATTTGAGAATACCTATTAACGACTTTCGCCCGCCATTAAATTCCTCAACCTCTTAAATCAAGAATCGTTAATCTTTAATCAGTGCTAAGGAAAACATGTTAAAAGGATAGAATCAAGAGCTTTAGAGAAAGGCAAGGAGATCTAACAAATTTCTCCATCATCATCAATATAGCATGCATCAGTCTGGTATTTCCTCCAGAGTTCAACAAATTTTGTTAGATCGTTCATATATTTTTTTATATTTTCATAGTCCGAGATCATCTTATCATCATCTTTAATGGCTGGTAAAGTAATTTCTTTAGGAAAATTTTTATCTACATTAACTACGTCAAAAGTAATCACAAGTTCTTTCAACTCTTCTTCAATTTCATCACAAAAGCCGCAGCCTGGTTTTCTATACAAGGTTATCATTTCCCTGCTTCCAATTTTGATATAAAGGCTTTATTATTGAATATTATTTCTTTTTACATTCTATAATAGTAACATAAATTAGAATATTTGTTGCAGCTTATCAAATACTTATTAAGTATAGCTACCGGTAAGTGCAAGCCGATTCATAAAAAATAAAATTAATTATTAAAATATAAAAAAGAAATATTGATATAGGAGTAAAAAAAAGTTAACTTATTGTATTAATTATTTAAATATTATAGCCGGGAATCTCCTATTATTGAATTATAAAAGGAATAGTAAAATGAAAAATAATTTCAGCAGCTTAAAGCTTTTCACATTAATAACTATATTGATTTTATTGACTGCAGGCGGCAGCAATGAATGCAAAGGGAAGAGAACAGGTTCCGATTCTAAATTGTTAATAGAAATTATGCAGGAGCAAAAAGATAATACTCTAACGGAAAAAGAGAAAAAGGAGGGCTGGAAATTATTGTTTGACGGGAAAACTTCTAAGGGCTGGAGAGGAGCGAAGCTTGATCATTTTCCTGCGAAGGGATGGGAAATTAGAAATGGGATTTTAACTGTTCTTGCATCAAACGGAGCCGAATCTGCAAACGGCGGTGATATAATAACTGTTGATGTTTATAAAAATTTTATATTAAAAGTAGATTTCAAAATTACGCCGGGTGCAAACAGCGGTATAAAATATTTTGTCGACCCGGAGCTGAATAAAGGTCCCGGTTCTGCTATCGGCTGTGAATATCAAATACTTGACGATGAAAGACATCCTGATGCAAAGTTAGGTGTGAAAGGAAATAGAACTTTAGCTTCTCTTTATGATTTAATTCCGGCTGTAAATAAAAAATTCAACGGTGTAGGGAAATGGAATACGGCAAAAATTGTAGTGAATGGAAACCACGTTGAACATTGGTTAAACGGCAAAAAAGTACTTGAATATGAAAGAGGAAACCAGATGTGGAGGGCGTTGGTTGCTTACAGTAAATATAAAGATTGGCCGAATTTCGGGGAAGCAAAGACCGGATATATCCTGCTACAGGATCATGGGAATGAAGTTTCATTTAAGAATATCAAAATTAAAGTTTTATGAATTTACCCAAAATTTTAAAAGGGAATTGATTATGCAAAAAAATCAATCAAGAAGAAATTTTCTTAAGCTTACAGGATTAGGATTGGCAGCTTCATCTTTTAAAGGATTTGCAGATCCCATTTCAAAAAGAATTTTTGAAAAATATTTGCCTGTCCCGGAAAAGTTAAATCTCGGTTTAACTTCATATACTTTCAGGAATTTTTCATTGGAACAAACTATCCAAATGATGAACCGCCTCGATTTAAAGAGATTATCATTAAAAGATATGCATTTGCCTTTAAATAGCACCAAAGAAGAAATTGAAAAGGCTGTTTCTGAAATTAAAAATGCAGGCATAGAGTTGTATGGAGCAGGTGTTATTTACATGACAAACAAGGAAGAAGTTAACAGGGCATTTGAGTATGCAAAGACTGCCGGTGTAAAAATAATCATCGGGGTGCCTGAACTTGAATTTCTTCCGTTAACCGAACAAAAAGTTAAAGAATATAATATTAAGCTTGCAATTCACAATCATGGCCCCGGTGATAAAAGATTTCCTAGTCCTGAAAGTGTTTATGAAAAAATAAAAAATATGGATGATCGTGTTGGTATGTGTCTGGATATCGGTCATACAACGCGATTGGGATTAGATCCGTCTGATGCATTTGAAAAATATTCGGATAGAATTTTTGATATTCATATGAAAGATGTAAATAAGGCTGCTGCCGGCGGGGATACCATTGAGATTGGAAGGGGAGTAATTAATATTCCGAAGTTTTTAAGAACATTAATTAAACATAATTATACCGGGACCGTTGCATTTGAGTTTGAAAAGGATAAGGAAGACCCATTACCAGGCGTTGCTGAATCTGTCGGGTATGTTAGAGGAGTTTTATCAGTAATTTAGGGAATAAAAATGAAGCCGAACATCAGCACATTAAGTTTTATTTCTACTCTAAAATTAATATGTGAGACAATATGTCTCTTTATTATTATTATCACAATATCACTGCCTGCTTATGCTCAGAAAATTGAAAGACCTAAAATATTGGGAATTGCTCACGTGTCATTTAAAGTAAGCGATATAAATAAAGCGCGTGAATATTATGGAGGTTTTCTTGGCTATGAAGAAGCCTTTACATATTATAATAATGACGGCAGTGTCTGGATTAGTTTTTTTAAGGTGAATGACAGGCAGTATATTGAAATAACCCCAAACTTGAAACCCAATCAGGTCGATAGATTAAACCATTTTTGTTTGGAAACGGATAACCTGGAAATGATGCGTAAATATCTGCGGTTTAAGGGAATAGATGTTCCTGATAGTCTGCATGTCGGCCGCGATAGAAATTTGCATTTAACAATTCCGGATCCGGATGGGCACCCGGTTGAGTTTGTTCAAATTGTACCCGGTTCAGATCACTCAAATGCAAAAGGAAAATTTCTATACAATAAAAGAATTTCAGACCGGATTCTGCATGTAGGAATCACTGTTCAAAATGTTGATGCTGCTAATAAATTTTATAGAGATATTTTAGGATTCTCTGAAATTTGGCGCGGAGGTGTAAATGATTCGGTTATCAGCTGGATAAATATGAGAATTCCTGAGTGTACTGATTATATTGAATACATGCTGGTGGATAAAAATATAACACCTGCACGGCTTCATTCGGCTCACCATATTTGTTTAATGGTGCCTGATATGCAGAATGCTATTGAAAAGTTACGTGTAAGACCCGGAGGTTTGGAAATAGAATCTCCAAGAATAGGGCATAATAAAAAATGGCTTCTTAATATGTATGATCCGGATGGAACCAGAATAGAACTAATGGAGCCTTTTACTTTTAAATAAGAAATTGTTTCACAACTGCAATCAGCAAAGGAGAACAAATGAAACAAACAAGGAGAGATTTTATAAAGAACATCTCGATTGCTTCAGCCGGTTTAGCTGTCGGATTAAATGCAAAAAGCTACAGCAGAATTATGGGTGCGAACGATAGAGTAAATTTTGCAATAATAGGTTTAAATGGGAGAGGCTACGCACATTTAGGGAGCATTAATGCATGTAAAAATACCGCAATTACACACATATGCGATGTAGACAGCAGAATACTCAGCAAATTTGGAAAGGAAGCAAAAGAAAAATATCATCAAAACCCGGCTGAGGTTAAGGATTTCAGAAAGATGCTGGAATCAAAAGATGTGGATGCAATAACAATTGCTACGCCGGAGCATTGGCATACTCCAATGGCTATTATGGGACTGCAGGCGGGGAAGCATGTATATGTTGAAAAACCGTGCAGTCATAATCCGCACGAAGGTGAATTACTTGTTATGGCGCAAAAAAAATATGGTAAGCTTGTTCAAATGGGAGATCAGCAGAGGTCTTCGGATTTTACAATTAAAATAATGAAGAGGATAAAAGACGGATTGATTGGAAAACCTTATTTCGGAAAAGCATGGTATAGTAATAATAGGAAATCTATCGGCATTGGAAAAGAAGTTCCTGTCCCGGGGGTTTTGGATTGGGAGTTATGGCAGGGGCCTGCACCGAGAAAGCCGTATAAGGATAACATACATCCTTATAACTGGCACTGGTTCTGGAATTGGGGTACAGGTGAAACACTGAATAACGGGACTCACGAAGTTGATCTATGCCGCTGGGCTCTCGATGTAGATTACCCGAATTCAGTAAGTGCCTCAGGCGGAAGATATCATTTTAAAGATGACTGGGAATTTTATGACACATTAGTCACTAGTTATGAATATGATGATAAAATGATTACATGGGAAGGGATAAGCTGCAACGGTAAGACAAAATGCGGAAGGGGGCGCGGTGCTGCAATCCATGGGACCGGAGGAACTGTAATCATTGATAGGGATGGTTACGAGGTCTATGACCTGGATGATAAAAAGATTGAAGAGTATAAAAAATCAGATGAAAAAAATTCTACACAAGATCTCTTAAGCATGGATAACATGACTGATGCGCACTTCCAAAATTTCATAAATGGAATAAGGGATAATGAAAAATTGCATTCACCGATTGATGAGGGAAATATTAGTGTAACCATACTGCTGCTTTCCAACATTGCATGGAAATTAAACCGTACTCTTAACTTGAATAAAGAGAATGCCCATATATTAAATGATGAAGGGGCTATGAAATATTGGCAGCGTGAATATGAACCGGGATGGGAGATAAAAATTTAATAATGCAAGTTTGGAATTAGGAAAAATATTTTACTTATCCAGGCAAATAAAACTTCAGGGAATTGATCTATTTAATATGCAGATAGATCGTCAATTTGTAACTTACCTCACAAAAATATTAAATCTTGCGCTTTAATTAATAAGGATAGCCCGTAAATTTAAAAAAGGATTAAGAAATGAAAAGATTTTTAAACCTGGATAGTCTGATTTCATTTATATTAATTGGTTTAGTAACCTGCCTGGTTGATGCACAAGGTAAAGGACCAAAAGTAAATCCTGGAATTTGGATCCGCCCGGGTTATGAACTTTCAGTAGCTGTAAGTTCAGATCTAAGACCACGCCATATGGCTTTGGGACCCGATGGAACACTTTATTATACCACTATGCCGGATAAAGTAATTATTGCAGCAAAGGATAAGGATAATGACGGATACTATGAAACTCTTACTAATTTTTATACATCTGAAAATTCAGTATCGGGAGTGTTCTGGTATGACGGATATCTATGGTATACGGAAAGCGGAGCTATCTATAAATTAAAAGATAAAAATAATGACGGAACAGCTGATGAAAGAGTTACCATAATTCCTGTTGACAGCCTTCCTTCCGGAGGTTCCCACCATTATCGTCCGGTATTAATTCATAAAGATAGATTATATACTGCATTAGGAGATCCCGGGAATATAACAGATGCAACTAAAACAGATAGGGAAAAAATCTGGTCTTACAATCTTGAAGGGAAAGATAAAAAGCTCTGGTGCTCGGGAATTAGGAACACAGAAAAACTGGTTATCAGACCAGGTACTGATGAAATTTGGGGAATGGATCACGGCAGCGATTGGTTCGGAAGAGAGGTCGGCGATTCCGAAGGTAATCAGCCGATTACGGATTATAATCCTCCTGCAGAAATGAATAAATATATTGAAGGAGGATTTTACGGTCATCCGTTTATTGTTGGAAACAGGGTTCCCAGGTATGAATTTATGAAAAAACCGGATATAATAGAATTAGCTGCAAAGACTATTGTACCTGAATGGTGCGGCGGTGCTCACTGGGCTCCGTGCGGTATGATGTTTTATACTGGCGATCAATTTCCTAATGCAAAAGGGGATGCTTTTGTAGCTTATCATGGTTCCTGGAACAGGTCTGTTAAAGCAGGCTACCAGGTAACAAGAGTCTTATTTGAAAATGGTAAACCTTACGGTGAATTGTCTTATATTAAGTTTTTGACTAATGATCAAAAAGTATTAGGAAGACCTGTTGATGTAATCCAGGCTCCGGACGGCTCTATACTAATAAGTGATGACGGAAATAAAACGGTTGACGGGTTTAAAGAAAACAATATTTACCGCTTAAAATATGTAGGGATGAAAAAATAAAAGATAGTTCTACTATTCTAAGAGATGACATCTTCGGTTAAAGACGGCTTCAATTAAAAGGATGTCATCTCAGTTATTTATAAATTTCTACAAGCTAAAATTCTTAAAATAAAAAGCCAGCCCCTGGAAATTGGTTTCAAAATCTGAATCTACAAAATTGTTCGTATGATAATATTCTAAGACAAAATGATTTGCAACAAAACCGATGACATTATTTTCTATTGACCTGCTTAATAGTTTGAAAATCCCTTCTGAAGAAAATCCGAATCCGTTTGATTTATAGTTATTAAAACCATGCCCATTATATCGGCCGGAAGCTACAATAACAGTCTCAAATAATCTGAAGATATGTCCGCGGTGAACAACAACATTTTGATCCCCTTTCAATTCAATCAGGTGTTTTCCAAAGTTAATATCGCCCGGTAAACCTTGATACCCGTGAAATCCGGTTGCATCACTGTTAATAAGCATATCTTCAGCCTCTGCGGTAAAAGAATAATCAAAAGCATTTAACTTAATTTGATTAGTGAACAGATCTATTCCGAAATTAAAAGTATAACCAAGCCTGGCTGTTCTCGGTATCGGGTCTGCCTGAGCTTGATCGATATATACTATCTTTTTTCCAAGATTTAAAATTGAATAACCTAATGAGAGATCAAATTTAGGCTTAAAAAAGGATTGCTTATCCAAAGAATATTTAACATCATTAAATAATAATTCTGAAAATGGAACGGTTATTAGAGCTCCAAAATCAAAAGCAGTACCGTTTGCTTTAATTTCATTTCCCGTTGGTAGAATAGCAAGTACAGATTTATACGGCTTAATGGAGAAACCAATATTAAAAAGAAGATAATATTTATAACCGGCGCCAAGGCTAAAGCAATCAAAAGATTCATAAATATCGGATGGACCAAATGTAACTATATTATGTATATAACCTGCACCGATAGATAATGGCAAATTGTAATTATTTTTAAAATTATAACCTGCTGTCATTCCAAAAGTACGGAATGAAAGGTTCAAACCAGGAGAAAAGTATTTAAACCATCTAGTTTTTTGGGGTAAAGTCAGGATGGAAAAATTGTTTTCTCTTGAGAAATAACCAAGTTGTGCCGGGTTGTAATAAAATCCAAGCGGATCACTCATAGGGATTGAGACACCTATTTGTCCCGCACCAAGTAAAAGAGGAGATTGTTGAAATTCTAAAAAAGGAACAGCAGCTTCTCCCTGGCTATAGGATGGTTTATATAACAATAAAAAGAATATTATTATTAAATAATATTTCTTCATAATAACCCCTTTCCTCTATGTTTATTGCTAATTAATGGATCAGCAAATAACCGGTAGATTCAACAGCATTGCATCCTGCATTGCCGTAATGTTCTACTTTTAAAGATGATATGATCTACAATAATGATTTTTTCCATATCATCAAAGTCCAAAAAAAGACCCGGATAGAAAGCACCTTCAGATCTCTAATTGGAACTTTTAAACGAAAGCAGCTATAATATTAAGCAAATTAAGTCCAGGGCTGATTCACTTTTAATCGATCAACTATTCTTCTGTGTTATCCGGAACCCCAAATTGTTCATTGAATTTAGATAATAGTAGTTCTGTATCTCCGGTTATTTCATCTCCTAATTTTTTTGCAATTTGTTTTATATCCGGATAATAACTGCTAAATGAAAATTCCCCGTTGTTATTTCTAAGTATACCTTCAAGGAATAATCTTAATGCTTTCTGATAATCATAAAAAGATTCTGTTTCTTCTTTTTTAATTAAGTTTTTTATTTCTCCATTCTCTTTTAATAATTTTGCAATAACGATACACTTAATGCTGAATGAAGAATTATCTTTAGAAAAATCCAATAAAGAAATAATATCTTTCGCCGATAATGAATTGATCAAATTGTAATCAAGACCCAACATATTTTTGAAGGCGGTATCTATATTATTAATTGCTTCCTTATAGTTACCGTTTTGTTTATTGAAGAGAATCTTGGATAGAACCTTAACAAGCTGTTCTATCATTCTCATTATATAATCTTGACGAATCATATAATCTAAATTTATAGGGAATACTTTTTTTACTTAATCAGTATTAATTTTTTTACTGCCCGGTAACCTGCTGCTTGTTTCCCGGAAGGCGTTGAATAAAGCCTGCAAAAGTAAACTCCTGAAGGTAAACCGGATGCGTTAAAGTTTACTTCGTAAGTGCCCGGGCCCCTTTCACCGGAAACAAGTACTGCAACTTCTTTACCCAAAATATCATATACCTTTAGTGTTACAAAGCTTTTAACGGGAATATTGTACCCGATTTTTGTAGCGGGATTAAACGGATTCGGATAATTTTGGAATAATTGGAAATTAATCTCTCCATTTCTACTGCTGTGTACAGAAAGCGGAGGATTGGGATTGAGAATTCTTATATTATCAAACCACAATTCAGCTGACCCCATATCACCGTATTCGGAATCAATTTCAAAACGATCTATAGCCCCCCAGTCAAACTTTCCTTCCGGATTATACCAGGTATTGTTATCCCATGAACCGTGCTCGACAAAATCTTTAAGAAGAACCCGGACATGCTGCCAGGTACCATCATATACAAAGTTGCTTGAATCCAGTATATGGCGCATCCGCCACGGATGATCTAATTCATTCTCTTTTGTATCAATAAAACGGATATCAATTGGTGTTTTGCCAATCCCTTTCATGTAGAAATCAATTGAATAATCTTCAGAGACTAGTTGAGATAAATCCTTAATAGGTTTGAACACAAAACTTATAGTGTTGTACTGTTTAGCTCCAGTCCATGATATAGAAAATTCACCGCTTTGAGGATTATCTTTATTCCAGAAGTTTGCTGCTGCTGAGCCTGAACCGGATATATTTTCACCGATATAGTCGGTATAAATATTGAAACCTACCGAATCCGGATTTAAAATATAATTCTGCTGTATCGGTATATTGAACTCAAGAGCCTTCAGCAGCGGGACATTAAGATCATAATCAAAAAGTTCATTGCTTCCTTTTTTAAAAAGTCCGAACCCTCCTTTATAATCCCAGATAGTCCACGCAACATTTTTAGATTCCAAATATTTTCTCACAACACTGTACCAATAAGTTCTGTCGCTATCGGGAGAGTTATTCATAAATACTCCAAACTCACCACAGTATAATTTTACATGCCTGATTTTTTGAAAATTATCAGCAATATCTATCAACTTTTGAACATGATTTACAGTTCCGTCGTTCTTATAATTATTTAGGTTGCTTTCAATCCATGTACCTTTAAGAGTATCCGGGCAATTTGGCATTGAAGCAGAGTTATAAGGAAATGGCACACCGGCGAGCGGTACCATTGAAGGATCTGTCCAGCCTGCACCCTGGTGGGTAAAAACAAAAGGATCATAGAAATGAAAAGTATATATCAAATTTGTATCCGGGTAAACAGGCATTGCAGAAAGATTATTATAACTATTCCAGCCTGCAGGTCCAACAATTACAGTATGTACGGTATCGATTTTTCTAATTGCATTTAACGTCAATAGTTGTATTCTATTCCAGGTGCTGTCTGCAATGCCGTGAGGTTCATTAAGAATTTCATAATAAATATATTTTGACCGGTCCTTGTATCTTTCAGCCATATGAGACCATACAAGTATTAAAATCTTATCTATATCTGTACTGGTCGATTCTGTTACATCAAAAGTATGGTTATCCAGAATAAGATTGATTTTCAATTCCTCCGCCCAATCAATAACCTGGTCAAGCATATAAACAAAAAGAGGATCTAGATTATAATCCGGAGCACCGCTGGTCATATAATGAAGATTTATTGGCAGCCTTATAACATCTGCACCAAGTGATTTTACCTTTTCAATATCTTGTTTGGTAAATTTATTAAATTGAATACTTTGCGGAGTGCCGGCTTGAAACCAGTTTGTTATGTTCACACCTTTATGAAACGGCAGATCCTGGGAGTAGATGAATACCGGAAAAAGTAAAATGATAAGGAAAAGCTTCTTCATTAGTAATGTATGTCTTCTGAATTGTTCAAAAAAAAGCAAAAAGTGAAAATAATTGGAGAGCTGTTAAATAATTAGTCTTTAGTACTCCCCATATTAATTTTACAGTATTAAAAATAAAAAAAGAATACTAGAAATGAAATTCTACTATATTTATCGTAAAATTCTTCCGTTTTTCGGATTGAATTAACTCACTGTAAAATAGTATAGATAATCAAAATTATATTCATATTCACTATTTTTAAGATCGTTTAAAATGGGTAAATAATTTTCTAAAAAAATCCATTATGATAAACGGAATATTTTATTATTCCATAATTACATTAATCTAAAAATCGAAGAATGCTATGCAATCATTACAACAAAATTTAGCTGCAATTGATATAGGAACTAACTCCTTTCATTTAATTGTAGTACGCGTTAAAGAAGATGGAAACTTTGAAATAATTGACAGGGAAAAAGAAGTAATCCGGCTAGGTGAAGGAAGTGCTGGAGATATAAAGGTAATAAAACCCGAAGCCTTCAATAGAGCCTTTGATGCATTAAAAAGATTTAAGGGAATAGCAGATTCTCATAATGCAAGCATACATGCTGTAGCTACCAGTGCTGTCAGGGAAGCACATAATGGAAATGATTTTATGGAACAGGTTTTTGCAAAGAGCGGGATAAAAATTGAAATAATCAGCGGAATTGAAGAAGCCCGCCTGATTTACCTTGGTGTTCTAAGAGCCGTACCGGTTTTTAATAAAAAAATCTTAGCCGTCGATATTGGCGGCGGCAGTACGGAATTTCTTGTAGGCAAAAAAGGAGAACCTGTTTTCTCAGTCAGTATGAAAATCGGGGCCGTTCGATTAACTCAAAAATTTTTCCCCGATTTCAAGGTCAATAAATCCCGTATTCAAAATTGCAGGGAATGGATTGAAGGGGAATTATATCAGACTGCAAATAATATTAAGAAAAACAGCTTCCAGGTATGTGTCGGCTCTTCAGGTACAATTATGTCTGCCGGTTTAATGATAAACGCTTCAAAAAATAAAACGTCTTCCGGCAATGGCATTCTAAATAATTTTGCTTTCACAAAAGAAGAACTGCAGGAAATTGAAGAAGAAGTGCTGACTAGGAAAACTGTAGAGAAGAGAAAAAAGATTCCTGGGATCGATGAGAAAAGAGCTGAAATTATTCCTGCCGGAATTATTATTTTGAGTACAATCTTCAAGCTTCTGGAGCTTGAAAAGATTATTATTTCCGGGTATGCTCTGCGGGAAGGGATTATTATTGATACTCTGCAAAAACATCATACTGATCTGTCTAAACCGGGCCTTGAAAATATAAGAAGGCAAAGCATTAACAACCTTTCAAGATCATTCCGGAATGATATTTCACACGGTAAACATGTTGCGATACTCTCACTTCAATTATTTGATCAAACAAGAGAATTGCATAAACTTGATGATGAATGCAGAGAATATCTTGAAGCGGCGGCTATTCTTCATGATGTCGGTTACCACATTTCCCATGCAAATCACCACCGCCACAGCTTCTATATTATAAGGAACAGTGAACTGCTTGGATTCAATGAAAATGAAATTAATATCATAGCTCATTCCGCAAGATACCATAGAAAGAGCCATCCTAAATCCGGTCATCAGGAATTTAAAGCATTACCTTCTGAAATTCAGATAATAATTAAAAAATTATCCGCAATACTACGCATCGCTGATTCATTTGATAGAACTCATCGAAAATTAGTATCCGGTCTTGATGTAATAATAAAAAACAAAAATGTTGAGATCCTATTGCATTGCGGCAGTAAAATAAAACCCGATATTGAACTATGGAATCTTGAAAGGAGAAAAGGATTATTTGAGGAAGTATTCGATAAGAAAGTTATTGTAAAGATATGATCGTTCTATACTGAAATTTTTATAACTAATTTAAAAGCAATTTCAGTACTTCATTCAAACTTTCAACTGCTTGAATGCTAATCGAGCTATTGCTGGTTCCTTTAAGGTTATTAGCAGGCAATATAATTTTTTTGAATCCTAACTTTTTTGCTTCCTGGATTCTTTTTTCAATATTCCCGATACCTCGTATTTCCCCGCCAAGCCCGACTTCTCCTACAACTAATATCTTATTATCAATAACCTTATTCTGCAGACTTGATGCTATGCTGCAGCAAACGGCGAGATCGACAGCGGGTTCATTAATTTTTACCCCTCCCGCCATGTTAACAAAAACGTTATTTGCAGAAACTCTTAATCCGGCTCTTTTTTCCAGCACAGCTAAAAGTATTGATAATCTTCTTTGATCAAAACCAGTAGAAACCCTTTGCGGATAACCATAATTTGAAGGCGTGACTAAGGCTTGTACTTCCAATAAAATCGGGCGGGATCCTTCCATGCTTGAAGTAATGACAGAACCGGGTATCCCGCTTCTTCTCTGGTTTATAAACAATTCACTCGGATTTTTAACTTCAGCCAGTCCGTTTTCCATCATTTCGAAAATACCTATTTCATTGGTATTGCCGAACCTGTTTTTTTGAGCACGTAAAATTCTAAAAGTGTGGTTGCTCTCACCTTCAAATTGAAGTACCGTATCAACTATATGTTCCAAGATTTTGGGACCAGCAATCATTCCTTCTTTAGTTACATGTCCGATTATAATCACTGAAAATTGTTTTTTCTTTGCCTCTTCCATTAATAAAGAAGTGCTTTCCCTTATTTGTGTAATTGTACCTGGTGAATTGTCAAGCTCACTTCTATAGATTGTCTGGATTGAGTCGATTACAAGAACATCGGGAGATAAATTGATAACAGCAGTAAGTATTATATTTAAATCTGTTTCAGCAAGAATGTAAAAATTGTCGGAGTTAATTTTTAATCTCGTTGCTCTGATTTTTATCTGCTTTGCAGATTCCTCACCGGTCACATAGAGAACTTTCTGTCTAATCCCGGAAGCTGCCTGCATAGCTAATGTAGACTTACCGATGCCCGGATCGCCTCCAAGGAGAACTACTGATCCAGGCATTAAACCTCCGCCCAATACCCGGTCAAATTCATTAATTCCGGTTAAAATTCGTTCATCTTCGGTGGCAGAAATTTCACTTATTTTGTTTAAAGCTATATTTCCTTTGAAGGCTTTTGGCTTTCTCTTTTTCTCTTCAACAATTTCTTCGGTAAAAGTATTCCAGTTCTCGCATTCCGGGCATTTCCCCAGCCAGCGAAGAGATTCGTAACCGCAGTTTGTACAAATATATTTTAATCGTGTTTTCATAACGAAATTTTACCACTAAGACACAAAGGTCACTTAGCAGCATTAAGATTTTTATTCATTGGGAAGCTTGGCAAATTCTTCAGTTACTAATGGGACCAAACTTTTGGTAATATTTGCTGTATCAAAGTTTATTAACAAACCTTTAGGTTTCCCGGTTAATTTCAGATAAGAGAGGAGTTGAGCTTATTAAACAGGAATTAATACTTCAACAGCTTTCAATTCAACTATTATCAAATCTTCAACAAGTAAATCAAGAACTAAATTAGTACCTAAATCTTAATTTGTGTCAGCATACCCTCTTAGTGTTTTTTTAGCGGACTAAGTGTCTTAGTGGTAAAAATAAATTTATATATTTAGCTGACTTAAAACAACTTTTTCAACACTTTCCAAAGCCTGTGAAATTTTGGAAAGTTCCTTACCCCCTGCAGTTGCGAGATGAGGCCTGCCTCCGCCGCCTCCGCCTACTATTTTTGCTAATTCTCCAACTATTTTCCCTGCGCTTAATTTTTTCTCTTTTATCAGATCATCAGTAACTATACAGACAATTGCAGCTTTATTATCTATCTTTGAAAATAAAACTCCGACGGCTCCCTTGGTTTTGTTTCTTAATTCATCACCTAAAGACTTTAACTCATCCATATTTTCCGCGCTAAGTTCTGCCTTGTATATCTTTATTCCATTTAAATCTATAGGATTTGAAAGAACAGAATCGAGCTGTCCCAGTTTACTTTGCAATCTTAATTCTGAAATCTCTTTTTCAAGCTTTTTCTTTTCATCAATTAATTCGGCAATCTTTTCTTCTGATTTTTTAATATTATTTATTTGAGAATCGATATAATTTTCCACACCTAAACCTGTAACAGCTTCTATTCTCCTAACGCCGCTTGAAATTGATGACTCGCTTATAATTTTAAACAATCCGATTTGAGAAGAATTTTTAACATGCGTTCCGCCGCAGAATTCCTTACTGAATTCACCGAACTGGACTACATTAACCTTATCTCCGTATTTATCGCCGAAGAACATTAATGCTCCCATTTTCTTTGCTTCGTCAAACGGTATATTCCTATGATGCTGAAGTGGAATATTCTCTCTCAATTTTTCATTTACAATTGCTTCAATTTCTTTTGCTTCACCATCATTTAATTTTGTAAAATGAGTAAAATCGAAACGCAATCTATCGGGACCTACATAAGAACCTGCCTGGTGAACATGAGTTCCCAGGACTTTTCTTAATGCAGCATGAAGTAGGTGAGTTGCGGTATGGTTTCTCATAATATTCCATCGGCGCTTTTCATCTACATTTGCAATTACCTCTTCTCCTGGCTGGATAATCTTTTTATTTTCATTTTCAAGTACATGAATAGTTTTATTATCTATTTTTGTTACATCAAGAACATTAATCGGAGTAGATTCTACAATGATTTTCCCAAGATCATCTATCTGTCCGCCCGCTTCAACATAAAAAGGAGTTTTATCAAGAATAATTAAATCGCTGCCGTTTTCTTTTTTATGTCCGATAATTTTAGCATTGGATTTAAGTTCATCATATCCGGTAAAAGTAGATTTATCAACATCTGTTAAATTAAAATCCTTTAAATCATTTATTGAAATATTAACCGAGGCAAATTTTTCTTTCGAAGCCTCTCTTGCCCTCTCTCTCTGCATTCCCATTAATTTATTAAATCCGGCTTCATCAATTGTTAAGCCGTTTTCTTTTGCTATTACGTTAGTTAAATCGGCAGGAAATCCATATGTATCATATAATTTAAAGACATCTTTGCCAGGAATAATTTTTACACCTGTTTTAGATAAGCCCTTAATTAATTCATCAAAAAGTTCAATACCTCTATCAAGGGTTGCATTAAAACTTTCTTCCTCACCTTTTATGACTTTCTCAATATAATTTTGCTTCTGCTTAATTCCCGGGAAAACATTTCCCATCGTTGAAGCTAAGACATCAACCAATTTAAAAAGAAACGGCTCATTTAAATTTAATTTTCTGCCATGCCGTGCAGCTCTCCTTAATATCCTTCTTAAGACATAACCGCGTCCCTCATTCCCCGGAACCGCTCCATCTGAGATCGCAAATGTTAAAGCTCTAATATGATCTGCAATTACTCTCATTGATATTTTATCAGCTTCATTCTCATATTTAATTCCTGAGAGCTTTGATACTGCATCAATCAACGGAATAAAAACATCCGAATCGTAATTTGAATTTTTCCCCTGCAGTATAGCACATACTCTCTCAAATCCCATTCCCGTATCAATATGTTTCGCAGGAAGTTCATGCAGTTCACCATTTTCATCCTTATTATACTGAATAAAAACCAGGTTCCATATTTCAATACATTCAGGTAAGCCTGCATTTACAAATTTAGGATTGTCAAAATCATCGCTTAAATTTATATGGATTTCCGAACACGGCCCGCAAGGACCGGTTTCTCCCATTTCCCAGAAATTATCTTTTTCATCAAACCGTAAAATATGTTCCGGTTTGATATCGGTTTTGGTTTTCCATAACTTATAAGCTTCATCATCTGTCCTGTAAACAGTAGCCCACAATCTTTCTTTAGGAAGTTTCCAGACTTCCGTCAAAAGTTCCCATCCCCATACAATTGCTTCTTCCTTATAGTAATCGCCAAACGACCAGTTGCCGAGCATTTCAAAAAAAGTATGATGATAAGTATCATAGCCAACTTCTTCAAGATCATTATGCTTCCCGCTTACACGGATACATTTTTGTGTGTCTGCGGCTCTTGAATAATCCCTTTTCCCTTTACCGAGAAAAACATCTTTAAACTGGTTCATGCCGGCGTTAGTAAAAAGTAATGTGGGATCGTCAAATGGAACTACAGGAGCACTTGGAACAATACGATGCTGCTTACTTTTAAAAAAATCTAAAAATTGATCTCTTATTTCGTTCGAAGTCATAATCTTTCGCTGTAATTTTATATTAAACTACAAAAATAATAAAATATATGGTAATCTGCGTTTAACCCTTTTACTGGTAAATATTGTAAAATACCAGTTTCACTATGCCAAAAAGAGAATAAGATTCATTCATTATACCAATTAAAAGGCTAAAATTTTCCCAAAATATTTATACGGCTTTTTTAACTTCTGATTACTAAATTTCTTTTAATTTTTAAAATTTTTAGACTATGAAATTTGTTCCTTCGTATAAAGATATAAGTGGAGAAGAATTTAATAGAAGAGAAAAGCTGGCAGATGCCATTTTAGGTTCCTGTACGAGTTGTCCAAGGAATTGTAAAATTGATAGAACTAACGGAGAATTAGGAATTTGCGCAAGCGGTTCGTTACCAATAGTATCATCCTACACTCCTCATTTTGGAGAAGAGCCGGTTTTATCAGGAACTAAAGGAGCAGGCAATATCTTTTTTGGAAACTGTAATTTAAGTTGCGTATACTGCCAGAATTTCATAATTAGCCAGAAACCTAAAGTTGAAAAAAAGAACGAAGTTACGATCGAACGTCTAGCAGAGATTATGCTGGAACTTCAGAGAAAAGAATGTCATAATATCGGTTTAGTCTCTCCTACTCATTATTCTGTTCCGATCTTTAAATCAATAAAGTTAGCTGTTGAAGGAGGATTAAACCTTCCGATAATTTACAACACAAATGGTTATGATTCGGTTGAAGTATTAAAATTGTATGAAGGAGTAGCTGATATTTATTTACCTGATTTTAAATATGGTGAAAATACCGAAGGAAAAACTTATTCTAAAGTCGAGGATTATTTTAACAGGACCAGGGAAGCAATAACTGAAATGTACCGGCAGGTCGGCAGTGAGCTAATATATGAAAATGGAATAGTTGTTAAAGGTTTAATTATAAGACATTTAATTTTACCAAACGGCCTTGCAGAAACCGAAAAGGTTTTCAAATTTATTTCGGAGCTTGATCATAATATTTATATTTCTTTAATGGCCCAGTATTACCCCGCTAACATTGCCGGCAGGTATATGCTGATAAGCAGACCGGTTTCAAATGCCGAATATGCCAGAGCTATAGAGCTGCTCGATAAATTTGGTCTGGAAAACGGCTGGATACAGGAACTTGAAAGCAGTGAATCTTATATTCCTCATTTTGAGGAAAACAGGGAGGACCCTTTCAATAATTTAAAATAATGGAAGACCTGTCCGGCGGAATTCTTCCCAAATGAATATTAATATCTGTAGGATGAATCCGGATGGAAAATGTTAAATGGAAAATCTGTATGGCGAAGTCTTAGCTGATACAAAATGGTAAAACAGCCCAACAATAAAACAATTTAATAAGAGTGCAATATAACTAGTTAGACTGCTTCTCTCTATGAATTATTAAAATTATACCAATCGCTATTAATACAACAGGCCAGTAATTCAAGGTTATGTGCCATATTGCATTTAAGAAAACGGGGAAGCTAATCTCACCGTTGTATATTGTTACGATCGTTCCGGATATAAAAAATAAAACGGAAATTAGAAGCACTGTTTTGTCATTAAAATTATCAAGGAACAGCATAAAAAAACTTATCGAGAAGATAAGAAGTATTGCAGGAATTATAAGGATTGATACCTGGAAAAATTCGAACTTACTAATGATATAAAGAAACAAACCGGATAAAAAAATAATCGAACCAATAAATAGCCTTCCTCTTTGATTGTTTCTAAAAGAAATATAAACAAGACTAATTCCATAAAAAATTAGCCCGTATCCCAAAATCTCCCTATTATCAAAATCGATTATTCCCCAAAACTTCAACAGGATAGAGAACGCAAGAAAAGTGAGCAAGTATATTAAAATTGACTGGTGATGCTTATTCAATATAAACCGGGATTAATGAGAAAAAATTATAATATTCTTTGTCCCAGACTGGAAGCAATGATATTTGTTGCAAATTCCGCACTTTTATTCCGATTATCTAAAATAGGATTAACTTCAGTTACTTCCAAAGAGGACATACAGCCGCATTCTGCTATTGATTCCATCAGGAGATGTGCTTCTCTGTAGCTTAGTCCGCCGGGTACGGGTGTTCCGACTCCCGGCGCAAATGTCGGGTCTATAACATCTAAATCAAAACTTACATGTATATGATCAACTTTTTTCTGGAACTGCTTTAGTACCCTGGCAATTATCCTGTGAATTCCAAGTTTATCAATATCCGCCATTGTATAAACCGTTACTCCTAATTTTTTGATATTTTCTTTTTCCATAGAATCAATACTTCTAACTCCGATTAAAGCGCAATTCTCAGGTTTAACTTTAGGCGAGAAATCTAAAATATTTACAAGTTTTTCATTTCCAATTCCTAGAGAAACTGCCATTGGCATCCCGTGAATATTACCTGAAGGAGTAGTTTCATCCGTATTCATATCTGCATGAGCATCTATCCAGATTACACCTGTTTCAATATCGTTTTTCCTGCAGTAAGAAGAGATACCCGCAATAGTACCAATTGCCATTGAATGATCTCCTCCCAGGCATAAAGGGAATTGATTTTGCTCTAATACTTTTTCAACTTTTTTAGCTAAAATTTTTGTGGTTTTTAAGATTTCGGGAAGATATTTTAGATTTGGATTAGTTCCGAAAGTCTTTGGAATTTGACGTTCAATATTTTGTATAAAAATGTCACCGCTGTCATTTACTTTATACCCAAGCGTTTGAAGTTTTTTTTCTATTCCGGCAATCCTGATTGCTGATGGACCCATATCAACTCCTCTGCGTCCTGAACCAAGATCCATTGGAAAACCTATAATATTTACTATTTTTACCGGCGGCTTTTTCATAAAACAATATTTTTATCTAAAAGAGCTTAATTTAACCGGAATTCATTAAATAACTTCTATGAATTGTGACATTAAATTAAATAGTTTCTTTTTTAATTACCAATGTTCTCCATTTTAAGGGGACTTACTAAAATATTCTATATTCCTTATATTCAATTTCTTAAAAATCCATTTTTTTAAATGATTACAATTAAAAAAGAACCCACTGTAAGTGTAGGCATTTTAACCGAAGAAAAGATAGTTTTCGAACTTTACGGTGATTTTAAAACATCAGGACTAAAACAGACTTTCAGCGGAAGATTTAATGCCGAAGTTAAAGAGAATCGAATAATATGTAAAAAAGGGGAAGAAAAAATTGAAATTTCAGATGAAATTATTTTTAAACCTCTTGATGAAGATACTGATTCTTTTCTGATAAAAGATGTTACAATCGGAGTTAAGTTTCATTGGGAAAGAAAAGAGAAACAGCGGTTTCAAGGTTTATTAAAATTAAAAAAAGTAGCTGATAAAATTGTAGTAATAAATATCCTTCCCCTGGAAAAATACTTGGTAAGCGTTATTTCTTCGGAGATTAGCTCTAAAAGTTCAATTCAATTATTAAAATCCCATGCAATTGTTTCAAGAAGCTGGATATTAGCACAGCTTGAGAAAACAAATCCAAATGAAAAGCAGAATGAAAATGATGAAACATTCTTCGAGTCCGAAACGGAGATGATCAAATGGTATGACAGAAAAGAGCATTTGCTATTCGATGTATGCGCAGATGACCATTGTCAGCGTTATCATGGAGTTACAAAAATATTTTCCAATACGGCTTTAAATGCAATAGATGAAACGAGAGGTATAGTCTTAACTTTCGATGATACTATCTGCGATACAAGATACTCGAAATCCTGCGGAGGTGTTACTGAATCATTTAAAAATGTATGGGAACCGAAAGAATACAGCTACCTTTCTTCTGTTGTGGATTATAAATATTACCCTGAAAATTATAACCTTAATTTTTCTAACGAAAATATTGCCAGAAAGTGGATTAAAGGGAACCCTTCTGGTTATTGCAATACATCCGATCAAAAAATTCTTTCGCAGGTTCTTTTGGATTTTGACCAGGAAACCAAAGACTTTTACAGGTGGGAAGTTGAATATTCTCAGAAAGAATTATCTGATATTATTAAATCAAAAAGTAATATTGATTTTGGTGAAATTATAGATCTTATTCCTATTGAAAGAGGTGATTCCTCGCGGCTTATTAAGTTAAAAATAGTCGGGACTAAAAAGACGCTTACAATAGGAAAAGAATTAGAAATTAGAAGGATTCTCTCCAATTCCCATCTCTATAGTTCGGCAATAATAATAGATAAATCCGTTATTCAAAATAATATACCCCAAAAATTTATAATTTCAGGTGCCGGGTGGGGACACGGAGTGGGTCTATGCCAGATCGGGGCGGCTGTAATGGCGTCAATCGGGTATCAATTTGATGAAATATTATTACACTATTTTAAGGATGCAAAACTGAAGAAAATTTATTAAACAGACAGAATTTATAGACGGTTATATGGTTATATCATGTATGATTTAATGTCTGTATGATCTTGAACTTGCTCTGGAATTGAGGCTAAACCTCATACTGTGTTTAAATACTTTGACGTTGTTCTTCGATTTTTTTAAAAGTACAAATGAAGATTTTATATTCGTGTTTATCTAAAAGCTGGGGCGGTATGGAAATGTTTACACTTACCGCCGTTAAGCAGCTTCTTAAAAGAAATATTAATGTTGAATTACTGTGCCTTGCCGAATCCAGGCTTCATATTGAAGCTAACAACCTGGGATTGGTAAAACACCCGATTAAGGTTGCCGGTTATTTTCATCCTTACGGTACTTTAAAAGTTTCGGCAGTAATTAGAAAAGAGAAATTTGATATTATTCATACCCAGGCTTCAAAAGATCTCTGGCTGCTGGTTCCGGCTTTAAACTTAATTAAAAACAGCACCCCCCTTTTTTTTACTAAACAAGTCGGTTCATTTATTGATAAAAGAGACAAACTGCACAAATTAATTTATAATCGAGTTACTTATGCTTTTGCAATTAGTAATATTATTAAGAAAAATTTATTGGAAACGACTACACTGAAACCCGAAAAAATACTAATTATGCCTAATGGTATAGATACAAATAAATTTGATCCCGGGATAAAGAAAGGAGATAAAGTAAGGGAAGAATTCAGCATTAAAGATAATGAAATGGTTATTGGAATGATGTCAAGATTCAGCCCCGGGAAAGGACATGAAGAATTTTTATTTGCAGCGAGGGAATTGAATAAGAAATATAAAGATATTAAGTATTTAGTTGTAGGTGAAGCAAGCAGGGGTGAAAACGAATACGAAGAAAGAATAAAAAGAACAGCCGAAGAATATAACATAAAAAATATAATTTTCAGCGGGTTTCGAAGTGATACTCCGGAAGTTCTTGCAGCGATGGATATTTTCGTTTTTCCTTCTCATGCAGAAGCTTTTGGAATAGCTTTGGTTGAAGCCATGTCGATGGGAATACCATCGGTATGTTCTGGCTCGGATGGTGTTCTTGATATCGCAGTAGATAAAGAAACATCACTTTTGTTTGAGAAGAAAAATGCTCAAGACCTTACCGGTAAAATCGAACAATTAATAAATTCAAGGGAGCTGAGAATTTGTTTCGGGAATAAAGCAAGGAAAAGAGCAGTTGAAAATTTTGATCTTGAAATCCTTTCAAATAAAGTTTTAGATATTTATAAAAATGTTATTAAGGGTAAAACCAGTTGATTAGTTTAACCGGGAACAATATTCGGAAGTACATTAATCCGAACACTTTCTTTTATGAGATTTATTCAGCATTTTAGAATACAAATTACATTTTTTTTAATGATCTGTTCCCAGGTGCAAAAAAGAGCATCTCTTTTTTGTGATATTTTTAATTTAAGTTCCATTTTTAAAATTTATATTTAATAGAGATTTATTTTTAAATTATTTAAACGGGAGTGAAAGATGAAGATCTTTTATACACTTGTAATAGTTTCTTCATTATTATTTGGTGCTTGTTCTTCTTCTAAAGAGGAAATTAGATTAGGTTCCCTTGATCAGAAACCCTGCAGAAGTGAAAAGCAGCTTAATACGGCCGACGAATTTACTGGGGAAACAGCTGATAACATGGTTTTATTCCAGCAGGGTAACCTGGTTTACGCTTCCATGGATATTAGAACTTACTGCAATGCCAATATCTCTTTTGATGTTCAAAAAGACGGTGATAGAATTAAACTCAAAGTAAAAAATAATAACACTTCAACCGACAAATGTGTTTGTTTTACAAATGTTACAACCTCTATTGAAAATTTAGAGCCTGGCAGTTATACTGTTTTGGTAACTAACGGGGCCGGAAACCAATTACTTACCCAAGGCAGTGTCCAGGTTAAAGAATAAAGCCTTTTAAGTAAAGAGAGATTTTTATTCCAAGGGGATCTATACCCTGTTTCTAATATTACTTATGTGAAACGCTTAGTTCCGCTTATTCCTGTGTGTAATTTGGATAAGATCCCAAAGATAATTTAGTTTATGATTACTGCCGTTATTCCATACAAAAAGAATTCTTTTTTACCAGATACAATTTCTAACATCAAGCCTGGTAATTTAATTACAAAAATCATTCTTCTAGCAACGGATAATGTCGAGAACAAATCTAATGATTATGAATTAGTAAAAATTGACAGCCTTTATTCAGGTTTAACTATACGGAAGATTTCAGAAAAAGTAAAAACGGAATATCTCCTTTTTTTTACCGAATATTCTTCAATTGAATTTAATCAATTTGGACTGGAAAGATTTTTAAATATAGCAGAATCAACCGGTGCGGGGATCATTTATTCCGATTATATAGAAACAAACACCAGGACAAAATTTCATCCTTTAATAGACTATCAGCTTGGAAGCATTAGAGATGATTTTAACTTCGGCCCGGTTCTTTTCTTAAGAACCGAAACATTAAGAAAATATCCTAACTCAAATTATAAATATGCAGGCTTATATGATCTTCGTTTGAAAATTTCGATAGATTATGATATAGTAAGAATTCCTGAGCATCTTTATAACTCAACCAGGCAGGAGTTAAAACAAATAGGTGAAAAACTTTTTGATTATGTTAACCAGGGTAACCGTGAATGCCAGCAGGAAATGGAAAAAGCAGCAACAGAATATCTTAAAAAAATAGGCGCATATTTAAAACCTGAATTTCAAGACGTTGATTTAAGAAAGACCGCCTTTAATACTGAGGCTTCAATAATAATTCCCGTTAAAAATAGAGTCAAGACTATCAAAGATGCTGTCGATTCCGCATTAATGCAAAAAACAAATTTTTCATTTAATGTTATTGTTGTTGATAATCATTCAACCGACGGAACCAGTGAAATTCTAAAACAATATGAAAATATAGTTCATATAATTCCTAAAAAGAAAGATTTGTTAATAGGCGGCTGCTGGAATGAAGCTGTGAATCATCCCGTCTGCGGCAGGTTTGCAGTGCAGCTTGACAGCGATGATCTATATATTGAAAATACGCTTCAAACAATAATAGATAAATTTGAAAAAGAAAAATGCGCCGCAGTGATCGGTTCATATAAACTTACGGATTTTAATCAAAATGAAATTCCCCCCGGATTAGTTGCCCATAATGAATGGACTGAGGAAAACGGCAGGAATAATGCTTTAAGGATTAACGGGTTTGGTGCACCTAGAGCCTTTTATACTCCTTTATTAAGAGATATAAGAATTCCCAATGTAAGCTATGGAGAGGATTATGCATTATGTCTTGAAGTATCAAGGAAATATAAAATTGGAAGGATCTTCGACCCGGTTTACATTTGCAGAAGATGGGAAGGTAACAGTGATGCATCTCCTTCTATTGAAAAAGAAAATTTAAATAATTATTATAAAGATAAAATTCGAACCTTTGAAATTCTCGCCAGGAAAAATTTGAATGAAGAAAGCTGAAGGGGAATTTATTGAGAAATATAATCACTATTGATCCGGGTACTCTGAGTTTTGTGAATAAAAATGATTTTGCCGGTGCTGCAAGATCTCTTCTTAAAAACCAGGAAGAAAATTGGATACAGTTATTTGAAGGTTATGAGTCATTAAAAAAGGTTAAGACAAAGGCATTCTCATTCGAAGGATTTGAAATAAAAGTCCAGCATAATCCTAAAAGAATTTTATCCAGTTCTGCAAAAGTTGATTATGAATCAATAAAAAAAAGAGAATGTTTTTTATGTGAAGAAAATCTTCCCAAAGCACAAAAAGGAGTTTTGTATAATAACGAATTTATCATTCTTTGTAACCCGTTTCCTATCTTTCCCGAGCATTTTACAATAAGACATATAAAACATATTCCGCAGAAAATAGAGTATTCTTTCCCCCATTTATTGCTCTTGGCAAAAGATTTATCAAAGTATTATACGGTTTTTTACAATGGGCCTGAATGCGGCGCTTCTGCTCCCGATCATTTACATTTTCAAGCAGGCACCAAAAAGTTTATGCCTGTTGAAAAAGAATTTAGACAATTGAAAATAAAGCATGGAGAAATATTATTAGAAAAGGATAACCTAAAAATCAATATGATCGATGATGGATTGAGAAGGTTTTTAACTCTTGAATCAGGAGAAATTGAAATATTAAGAAATAGTTTTGATATTTTCTACGAATTATATTCGGAAGTTTCATTTTATAAAATAGAACCGATGATGAATATTTTGGCTTTTTATGAAAAAGAATCGGGATGGAAAATTTTTATTTTTTTAAGAGAAAGGCACCGCCCCTCATTTTATTTTGAAAAAGGGGAAAATAACATTCTTTGGAGTCCTGCTGCAGTTGATTTAGGCGGAGTCTGTATTATTCCTAAAGGGAAGGATTTCAGCAGTATTAAACGGAGAATCATTATCACAGGGTTCAACGAAATCACACTATCTGGAGAGAAATTTTCGTTAATTAAAAAAAAGCTGAAACAAATTATAAATGATAAATATTGAACAACTGTAGGTTTCTTAAGATTTGAATTTAAGACGTTGTCTCATTTTCTTACATATTAATATGCCGGTTGTTAAGTCAAATTATTTAATTTTAGCTTGCTTTGGAAGCTTTTATATCATTTTAGTAATTTCAAAAAGTTTGGATTGATATTTGGATAAATAAGTTAAAAATAAAGATAAGTTTTATTCCACAAGAAAGAGATAAGTATGACAACAAGCGTGACTGCTTCAAATCCCCTGGAAATTTTGAAAACACATAATCTATTCTTTTTTATCTTTTTAGTTTTGGCATTCAAGACAACCGTTTGTGCTCAAGATGACTATTTTGGAAATAAAATTGTTTCGGATAGTCTCGGTAATTCATATGTTGCCGGGAACTTCTCAAATTCAACTTTAACTTTTGGTGATTTTGTACTTAAGAATTTTGGCGGAAGTGACATATTTTTAGCTAAATATAATTCCAATGGGAAAATAGTCTGGGCAAAAAATATCGGCGGGAATGGTGATGAAAAAATCGTATCAATAAATGTTGATTATAATGGTAATGTATCCGTTTCAGCTTCTTCAAATAGTAAAATTTTAAATTTAGATAATGTACAATTAAATAATGATAATCCAGGAAATATTCTTAATGCCGAAATAAATACAAACGGCAGAGTATTCTTATCAAATATAGAGAGATCAAAGATTAATAATCAGCTGTATAAAGTTTCCGATAACGATACTGTTTTATCTCTTATTTCACCGCAAACAGGCGATAATTGGAAAGTCGGTACAAAAGGAATTATCAAGTGGAATTCTGAAAATGTTAATAGCCTGCTTATAGAATTATCGACAGATAATGGGGCTACATGGAAAAAAATCTATACATCCAGTTCTATCAGTTTTAATAATCAATATCAATTAATTGTACCGGATACACCTTCTGATTCATGTTTAATAAGAATAAGTGATTATTATAATTCCGATATATCTGATACTAGCGGATTATTTGTTATTTCTGGCCACCTATATTGGCAAATTCAGCAGAACGTTTATAATTCTGTGTTGAGAAATGTATATTATACCGATCCGTCGACCTGTTGGGCAGCTGGTTTTAACGGGTTAATTAAAACTACTGACAAAGGAGAGACCTGGACTTCAAAATTGGAAGGATACGGTCTGCTTGATGTCTGGTTCCTGGATAATAATACCGGCTGGACTGTCGGTTTAAACGGAACAATATTTAAAACAACAAACGGTGGAAACGATTGGCTGCCGTTGGATAATGATTTCAATTTTCATTTTGAAAAAGTCTACTTTGCCGATAAAAACAATGGTTATGTGATTGGTAAAAATTATTTTCTTAAAACAACTGACGGCGGTGTGACATGGACATCCAAGCAGCCCACCGATCATGTACTTCAAACGATGTTTTTTATAAACAAAAATACGGGGTGGATAGCCGGTAATGAAGGGGTAATTTTAAAAACTACCGATGCAGGTTCAAACTGGTTTTACCAGCAGATAAATGGAACTGAATACGGTACTTTGACTTCGCTTTGCTTCATTGATGAGAATACCGGCTGGGCTTCCGGAAGCGGTTTGGATGTTGACGGCGGGGTAATCTTAAAAACTACGGATGGAGGAAGTAGCTGGGGTTTGCAGCATAACGGCTTTAACAGGTTTATTTATTCAGTCTTTTTCAGTAACTCAAGTTCCGGCTGGGCTGTAGGCGACGAAGGAATTATGTTCAACACCAATAATGGCGGTGCTGATTGGGAATTACAAGGAAGCGGAACATTTGCAGACTTATATGATGTAAATAATGAATCACTTCAAAACGGTTTGGTCGTCGGAAATGATGGAACTATCTTAAAATATATTAAAGATTCAAACTCGGCAGTGCTGCCTGTTGAATTGACCAGCTTTAATGCATTTTCCAAAGGAAATAATATTGAATTGAATTGGCTTACTGCTACTGAAGTTAACAATAAAGGATTCGAAGTTGAAAGGAAAGCCGGGAACAATTGGAAGACTATTGGTTTTATTTCGGGCAATGGAACTACAACAATGCCGAGTAAATATTTCTTTACGGATGATTTAAAGAATAGTTCAATTGACGGAAATGTTATTTACAGATTAAAACAGATCGATTACGACGGAACTTATAAATATTCAAACGAAATTACAGTGCAGGTTAACTCTAACCCGGTAGAATATAGTTTAACACAAAATTATCCGAATCCTTTTAATCCTTCTACAGTTATAAAATATTCCGTAAAAGAGAATACTCATGTTATATTAAAAGTATTTGATATACTGGGAAGGGAAGTTTCAACTTTACTGAATGAAGAAAAACCTGCCGGAACATACACAATCAACTTTGATGCGGCCAAAGCAGGCTTGTCAAGCGGAACTTACTTCTATACAATAAAAGCCGGTGACTTTGTTCAAACAAAAAAGATGCTACTATTGAAGTAACCCTTTTTATCAAAAATCAATAACCTTCGAGGTTAGAGTATCATTAAACAGAATTCAACCTCGAAGGTTCTTCTTCAATTCATCCCCCGCAAATTATAAGAAATGCAGCTTTAAACGAGGAAGAAGAATGAATTTACTTTTCCTTTTAGAGATATAAGATCTTTAAAAATAAGTTGATAGAATATATAACGATCCCCTTAATACCGAGTCAAAATTTATAAAACAGAAGTTTTGATATATCTTTACTTCAACGCTAAATATATTTCGGGTAGGTTAACATGAATTTCAAAATAGAAAATTAAACAGAGCGTAATTTCTATTGAATATTAGTAAAAACAGTATTTAAAGATTCCGCCAGAGTTGGATGTGTAAATATTGCTTCTTTAAGTACAGAATATTTTAAATTTCCCATCATTGCAATTTGTATCATGCTCATAATTTCTCCCCCCTCTTCTCCAAGTATTGTGCATCCTAAAATCTTTTCCGTTTTTTTATCAATTACTATTTTCATTAAGCCGCGTGTTTCACTTACTTCAATTGCACGGGCAATATAACTCATAGGCATTTTAGCAACAATATAATTTATTCCTTTTTTCCTTGCTTCACTTTCATTTAAACCTACTCTGCCTAATTGAGGATCGATGAAGACCGTATATGGAACCATTCTTCCCCTGGTAGTCCTATTTTTATTATGCATAATATTATCCCGCACAATTCGGTAATCATCATAAGAAATGTGAGTAAAAGCAGGACCTCCCTTCACGTCTCCAAGTGCATAAATACCTTCAATGTTTGTTTCTAGTTTATCATTCACTTTTATGTAACCTCTCTGATCGGTTATAATACCAGCCGCAGCGAGATTTAAATCTTCTGTATTAGGTCTATGCCCCGCTGCAATAAGAAGATGCGAGCCTGATATAATTTTCATTTTCTTATTTGCAGCAATAGTGAGGGAAATTTTGTTTTTATTCTTTTCAATTTTCTTTATATCAGAGTTTAATATTACATTTATGCCGTCTTCTTCAAATATTTTTTTAACTTCTCCTGCAATGTCCGGATCTTCTCTGCTCAATAATTGGCTGCTTTTCTGAATGATACTTACATTGCTTCCGAATCTTCTGAACATTTGCCCGAATTCCACACCAATATATCCGCCGCCTAAGATTATAAGGTGTTCCGGCAGTTCTTCAAGTTCCATTATTGAAGTGGAAGCCAAATATGAAATTTTATCCAAACCAACTATATCCGGGATGGCTGGTCTTCCACCAGTATTAATAAAAATTTTATTTGAATTAATAATTCGAAATCTTTTATTTTTTAAATTTATTTTTATTGTATTTGAATCAAGAAAAGAAGCTTCTCCTCTAATTAGAATAACATTTTCCTCACTTTTCAATCTATTTAAGGTACCTTTTCTAAAGCTATCAACTGTTTGTTTCTTTCTTTGGTAAATCTCTTTCATATTCACTTTTAATAAAGAAGAATGAATCCCGTATTCTGAAGATCTTCTTACAGAATCAGCCATTTGAGCACTTGCTGCCATAGTTTTCGAAGGAGTGCATCCGTAATTTATACAACTCCCGCCCACATAATTCCTTTCAATAACAGCAACTTTCCAACCGTTGGAGGCTAAATCTTTGGCGAGGGGATTTCCTGCCTGACCAGAACCGATTATAACGGCATCAAATTTTTCTGATTCATAGGATTTTTTCTTCATAGTTTACCTATTCTTAATTGTAATCTTTACTCTTACTTTTTTAATGGGTACAGAATAAGATTATGAGTAAGAGCAAAATTAAGAATCATAGAAAATATTTATAATTATACTTTTTTATATAACATCCCATTGCCATCCGTCTTTATTTAACATTTCTTTAGCTGCGTTTGGTCCCCATGTGCCAGATTTATAATTAGGGAATTTTATCCACGGTTTAGTTTCCCAGTTCTCGATAATCGGATCGACTATCGACCAGGCTTTATAAATCCAGTCCGCTCTTGGGAAAAGAGTCTGGTCTCCTTTCATAGCGTCAAATAGAAGCCATTGGTATGCACTTGGCGGTTCATCTATACCGAATGCGGTTGCATATTCAAAATTCAAATCTACATGCTTTAACTTTAGTTCCGCACCTGGTTGTTTTGCTGTAAATGTATAAATAATTCCTTCATTGGGCTGAAGTTTAAAACTAAGTGAATTATGTTTTTTGTCTGCCTCATGTTGTTCAGGAAACATTAGATGCGGAGTAGGTTTAAACCTGATAGTAATTTCTGTTAATTTTTGCCCCATTCTTTTTCCAGTTCTAAGATAAAAAGGAACGCCGGCCCATCGCCAATTATCCAATCGAATTCTAAAAGCGGCGAAAGTAGGAACTGTAGAGCCCTTTGCAACGTTTTCTTCATCCCGGTATGAATGTGCCTTTTTTCCGTTAACTTGCCCAGCATCATATTGCCCAAGAACAACATCTTTTTTTAAATCAATTTTACAGACAGATTCTAAAACCTGATTTGTTTCAGTTCTAAGGGAATGAGAATCATAGTTAACGGGCGGTTCAATTGCAGTCATACATAAAAGCTGAAGCAAATGATTTTGAACCATATCTCTTATGACCCCCGTTTTTTCATAGAAGTTACCGCGTGTTTCGATTCCCAAAGTCTCTGCTACAGTAATTTGAACATAATCGATATAGTTTCTATTCCAAATTGGTTCGAAGCCGGGATTTGCAAACCGGAAAACCAGCATATTTTGAACAGTTTCTTTTCCAAGAAAATGATCAACTCTGAATATCTGCTCTTCCTTAAAAACTTCCAATATTACTGCATCAAGTTCTCTAGCAGATTTTTCATTGTGTCCGAACGGTTTTTCAATGATAACTCTTCGCCAGCCCTTTTCATTTTTGGATAATCCGGAAGAAGCTAATCTTTTTATAATAATATCATAAAATGAAGGCGGGGTTGAAAGATGAAAGAGGACATTATCATCAATGTTCATTTCACTTTGAAGTTTACTGATTTTTGTTTTTAATTTTTTGTATGAATTTTCCGCTTCATCTTTAAAATCACCTGGAACGTAAAAAAGATTCTTTGCAAATTTCTGCCATTTTTCCTCACTGCACCCATCCGATTTTTTCAAAGTCTCGTGCATTTCATTCCGAAATTTATCATCACTGTAATCTCTTCTCGCAAATCCAATTATGGCAAAGTTCTTCGGCGTAAGTCCAATACAGTAAAGACTAAAAAGAGAAGGAATAAGTTCACGGTGTGCAAAATCTCCGGAAGCACCAAAAATTACGACTATACATGGGTCCGGGGGTTGCGGCTTTAACATTCCCTTTTCTGAAACTTTTACGTTTTTACTTTCCATGAACAAATTCCTCCTTTACTGCATGTCCTCCAAACTGATTTCTTAAAGCGGCAATGACTTTATCCGAAAACGGTTCATCCAATCTAGAGGCAAATCTTTTATAAAGTGACATGGTTATTGTTGGAACCGGAACCGCATTTTCAACAGCAAAGTCAGTAGTCCATCTTGCAGTCCCCGAATCATCAACATAAGGTGCAATTTTTTCCAGGCTATTTTTCTCTTCTTTAAAAGCTTTTGCAGCTAATTCAATAAGCCAGCTTCTTACAACCGATCCATTGTGCCAGAGGTCAGCTACCTGCCGGAGATCAATATTAAAATCTGATCTGTACATGCATTCGAAAGCTTCACCGATACCCTCAAGCATAACATATTCCAGTGCATTATGAATCATTTTAACAAAGTGACCTGCCCCGTTTTTTCCAACCAATGCATAACCATTTTCAGGAGCAAGAGATTTAAATATCGGTTCCATCCTCTTATAATCTTCATCTCTTCCCCCAATCATTAAATTGTAGCCAATTTTCAATCCCCAGATGCCACCGCTCACTCCGCAGTCTATAAATTTTACTCCTTTTTGACTACACCGCTCGGCATTTTTAATTGAATTTTTATAATTTGAATTACCGCCATCAATAATTAAATCATTTTTATCCAGGTTATCCAATAATTTTGAGATAGTTTTTTCTGTCGGATCACCGTGCGGCACCATAATCCAGATATTTCTTGGAGAGGGGATTTTTTTTATTAAATCTTCAATTGACTCCGCACCTTCCGCTCCATCAACAACTGCCTGGTTTACATTTTCTTTATTAAGATCAAAACCAACAATTTCATGGTTATCTTTTATTAATCTTTTAACCATATTTCCCCCCATTTTTCCGAGCCCTATTAAACCTAGCTTCATTTTCAACTCCTTAAAATATTTTATTCTTTTTATAAAAGTGGGAAAAATTGTTCAGATAAAAAATAATTTGGATCAAGTAACCGGATTATTTGCTGCTAAAGTATATACCTTTTCCCAGCAATAAATTCTTTAATTCTTTTACATCGATCAAATGGATAGTTTGAATTCCTTGATTATTGGCTTCTTCAATATTTTCAATACGGTCATCAATGAATAGACATTCCGAAGGATGTTTATGAAGTACATTAAGAGCAATTTTATAAATTAATGGTTCGGGTTTCCTTGTATTTAAGAAACCCGAGCTGAAAAAGGTTGTAAAATATTTATAAAGTTTGAAATGATTTATCCGGAAAAGATTTAATTCATATGATTCGTTGTTAACAGCTGATAATAAATATTTCTTATCTCCGGCAAGTCTTTCAAGTATTTGCAAAGAGCTTTTATATGGTTTTGTCCTGCTTTTGATAAAATTTATAAAGTCTTCAGGACTAAAATTCCTTTTCTTATAAAAAATAACATTTTTTACGTACGAACTTAGTGAAACTTTCCCCTTTTCAAAATCAGGAAATATCTCATTATGTTTTCCTTCTATCTCATCCAGGTTAAGTTTAAAATATTCTGCAGCTTCTTTACGATTATCCTCATCCCATCCGTTAGTTAAAACTACCCCGCCAATATCAAAAAATATGGTAGTTATGCTACTCACTCTTCAAGCTCGATTCCAATTTTTTTAGTGATTGCTCAACATTCTTTCCAAGATGAATTCTTATTACACGCCTGTTTTTATTATTTAATGATCTAAAATCTCCCAAAGCCTGGGCTCGCTGCAAAGTTGCAAAACCATAATCACTCCCGGGAATAACAATATCTTCTTCTGCATCATAAGTAAATAAAATTATCACATTCTTATTAGGTCCGCCTTTGTGCAGTTGCCCAGTAGAGTGCATATATCTTGGCCCATAACCGAGTGTAGTAGCAACTTTTAGTTTATCTCTTAGTTTTATCCTTATTGATTGCAATATTTTTTCTCTTTCAGGGGTTTGCAAAAAATAAGCAAGCATAGACAAGTAATCCTGAGGTTTTGCAAGGTTAATAAAACCATTTAAAAAAGCTTTAATTGATTTTCTATTGTCATTAAACATCCAGCCTGCAGCTTCATTGCAGTATACCGAAATCCCGTCCACTTGAAGTATAGGTTCACCTTCTCCAAACGAACCTTTCTCTTTCCATTCTTTTAACAAATCTTTACTGTTCTTTTTACTTTCCGCAACATTAGGTTCATCAAAAGGATTAACATTAATAATCCGACCTGCTGTTGCAGTAGCTAATTCCCACCTGAAAAACTCAGCACCAAGCGCTAACTTATTTGGCAGCTCGATCCTAACAACAGGATGACCGGATTTTTCCAATGCTTTTAATTTTTTCTCATTCTTCTCATCATCATCTGATGTAAATAAGTATACGAAAAGTCTATCATTAGTATAAACTTCAGGTTTGCCCGGAACTTCACCTTCAACAGGTATAAGGCCTTCGCCTTCTTTCCCGGTACTTTCGGCAATTAACTGTTCAGCCCAATAACCAAAAGCACTTACCGATTCTGATAAAATGAAAGTTACTTTATCTCTTCCTTGCTTTTGATTTATTCCAAGAAATGTTCCAAGGTTAACTGAAGGATTGGCATTTGAAGGAATGAAAGCCCCGCTGCTTATCTCAATTTGACGAGCGTTGTCAAGTATTTTCTTAATATCAATTCCAATAAGAGCCATGGGAACCAATCCAAAATAAGAAAGTGCAGAATATCTTCCGCCGTAATCTTCGGGATTGGTAAAAACCTTTCTGAAGTTTTTATTTTTAGCTTCATCTTCAAGTGAGGTCCCGGGGTCAGTAATTGCAATAAAATAGTCGCCGGGATTATTAGAATTGTTGTTCTTTACCAATTCATAAAAATACTTATAAAAGCTTAAAGTTTCTGTTGTAGTTCCTGATTTACTTGCTACAATAAAAAGAGATTTTTTCCCGTTAATTTTTGTTTCCACGTCTTTAACAGCAGCCGGGTCGGTATTGTCGAGCATTAGTAATTGAGGAAATCCGGGTTTAGAGCCGAATGTTTCTCTTGCAACTTCAGGGCAAAGACTACTTCCACCCATTCCCAGCAGGACCACATATTTAAATTTCTCCTGTTTAATATCTTTTGCAAAATTTACAATTGCATCAGATCTCTCCATAAAATCGTTTATGTTAATCCAGCCTAAACGGTTTCTTATAGCTTTAACAGCGTCTTCATCTGATTTCCATAAATAAGGATCCTTTGCAAAAAGTCTTCTTGTAAATTGTTTTTCATCCAGTGATTTTAAAGCTTCTTTTACTTGGGACTCAGACTTACCATAAGTTATTTTTTGAAAACCAGTACTATCTCCTAAAATTTCTTTCCTCTTTTTTGCAAGTGTAACCATCAAGTTATCAAAAGGATCAATAAATTTCTGAATGCCTTCATTCACTAATTGATCCGTAACAAAGTCAATATCAATTCCAATCTTTTTTAGATCGTCGAAAACCTTTTTTGCTTCATCCAGACCTTTTTCAATGGAATCCGGTTCAATTCTCCCATGATCCGCGAAAGCAGATATCGTAACTTCAGGCATAGTATTGACCGTATCTTTTCCAATTAAAGGTTCAACATATTTAACATCGTTGTAAAGAGGATCTTTTGTACTTGTACTTGCCCAAAGTGGTCTTTGAACCCGGGCTCCTTTATCAACAAGCTTTTGCCACTTATCCCCGGAAAATATTCGCTTAAAACTCTGGTATGCTAACTTTGCACTTGCGACAGCCGTTTTACCGAGTAAATATTCGGGGCGCGGATCGTTGTCTGTGTTTTTTTCGGGAATAATAAGATGGCCCAATAGCTGATCAGTTAAAACATCAATTCGGCTTAGGAAAAAGCTTGCAACCGAGGTTACATTATCAACAGGTTCCCCATCTTCCACTCTTCGTTCGAGAGCCCTTACATATGCATATGCAACTGCTTCATAACTGGCAATGGAAAATAAAAGAGTAACATTAATATTTATTCCTTCATACAGCATTTGTTCAATAGCAGGAACGCCTTCTTTTGTCCCCGGTATTTTTATAAAGCAGTTTGGTCTATTTACAGCCTTATATAACCTGCGAGCGTCATTCATTGTTCCTACGGTATCGTGAGCGAGATAAGGAGAAACTTCTAAGCTTATATATCCGTCAAGTCCGTTTGATTCATCGTAAACCTGTCTTAATATATCGCAGGCATCCTGAACATCTTTCACTGTCAATCCATCATAAATTTCACCGATTGTTTTTTTCTCGTTTACTAATTTTTTGATCTGCTGGTCATAATCATTCCCGCTTGATATTGCTTTATTAAAAATTGCAGGGTTAGAAGTATTTCCTCGCAATCCTTCCTTGGCAACTCTTTTTTTCAATTCACCGCTTTTAATCATTTTGCGAGTAAGATTATCTAACCAATAACTTTGTCCATAATCGATTAGTTTTAATAGTGCACTCATTTTGAAATTTCTCCTTTAATTCATTTCCTTTTCGAAAAAATATTTTTAATAAATGTAAATTTCTACTTTAATAATTTTTCTGAATTTTCAACAATATTCTCAACTGTAAGCCCATAATGCTTATAAAGCTCTTTATATGGGGCGCTTGCACCAAATTTTGCAATTCCCATAATAACTCCTGAATTACCAACCCATTCATGCCATCCAAGTGGTGAACCAGCTTCCACTGCAATTCTAGCTTTAACATCTGGGGGGAGCACTTCCTCTTTATATTCTTCCGTTTGTTCCCTGAAAAATTCCCAGCTGGGCATACTGACAACTCTTGCATTAATATTTTTCTCTTGAAGTTTTTCTTGTGCTTCCAGAATTAAATATACTTCGGAACCCGAAGAGATTAAAATAATATCAGGTTTGTCAGACTTTTCTTTTGAAAGTATATATGCACCTTTAAGAACACCATCGGCCGGTGATACTTTATTACGATCAAAGATCGGCAAATTCTGGCGTGAAAGAACAAGCATTGTTGGTCCGTTAGTTCTTTTAATGGCGGCTTTCCATGCATATGCAGTTTCATTTGCATCTGCAGGACGAACAATAAACATGTTAGGCATTGCTCTTAATGAGGCTAAATGTTCTATAGGCTGATGAGTAGGACCATCTTCACCTAATCCAATAGAATCATGAGTCATAACATAAATAATAGGTATTTCCATTAAGGAAGCCAATCTTATTGAAGGTCTGGCATAATCTGTAAAGACAAAGAATGTAGAAGCAAATGGTCTTACTCCTCCATGTAAATACATACCATTACTTAATCCGCACATACCATGTTCCCTAATACCATACGTAAAATTACGATTTTCATAATGTCCTTCTTCAAAATAATCAGAATTATTTAAAAGTGTTTTTGTTGACGGAGAAAGGTCGCCGCTTCCGCCTATTAGCCACGGTAAATGTTCAGCAATACTATTTAAAATTTTTCCGCCTGCTGATCTCGTAGCTATTGGTTTATCAGATGCATTAAAAACAGGGATATCCTTATCCCAGTTTTTAGGCAGCTCTAATTTTAATATACTCTCGAATTTTTTTGCAAGTTCAGGGTTAGCATTTTTGTATTTTTTATATTTTTCATTCCATTCTCCTTCGACTTTTTCTCCCTTATCAATCGCTTTGTGCATATTTGCTAATACTTCATCAGGTACATAGAAAGTTTTATCTTCGGGCCAGCCGTAAAATTTTTTAGTAAGTTTTATTTCCTCTTCTCCAAGAGGTGAACCATGCGATTCGGGTGTATCGTGCATATTTGGTGAACCATATGCGATGTGAGATCTGATTATAATCAGCGATGGTTTATCTTTTTCTTTTTTTGCATTATCAATTGCGTCCGATATAACCTTAATATCATTAGCTTTTTCACCAATATTCTGGACATGCCATTTGTAGCCTTCAAAACGTTTTTTAACATTATCCGAATAAGTAAGTTCTGTTTTACCCTCAATACTTATATGATTATCGTCGTAAAAATAGATCAATTTTCCTAGCCCTAAATGTCCGGCAATTGATGCTGCTTCATGAGAAGCACCTTCCATCAAATCACCATCACTGCAGAATACATATGTATAATGATCAACAATTTTTTGTCCCTTTACATTAAAAATTGCGGCAAGATGTCTTTCGGCAATACCCATCCCAACGCCATTCATAAATCCCTGTCCTAAAGGGCCCGTAGTGGTTTCAACCCCGGGTGTCCTTTCAATTTCAGGGTGGCCTGGTGTTTTACTATCCCACTGGCGGAAGTTTTTCAAATCTTCTAGTGTTACATCATAACCCATTAAATAAAGAGTTGAATAAAGAAGCATTGATGCGTGACCGTTTGATAAAATGAATCTATCTCGGTTAAACCATTTGGGATTTTTGGGATTAAACTTTAAGTGTTTCTTATATAATATATATATTGCCGGGGCGAGAGCCATAGGAGTTCCCGGGTGCCCGGAATTTGCTTTCTGGACAGCATCCATAGACAAAGTTCTAATGGTATTAATAGAAAGTTCATCTAAAGAATTTTTTTTCTTTTTATCATTTCCCTTCATTAATAAAATTCCTTTCTTAAAATTCCTCTTTTGGATATTTTTATAATTATAAAATTACTTCTCTAAAAGTCAAAGGGCTGTAATTTATGTCAATAAATAAACTTTTATTTTTTTTCTATCTCAAAATTGACATGCAAATTTACTAAATAATTAAATATGATTAAATAATTATCCCCTTAAGTGGAAATTATAAAACGATTTATAGGGAAAGAGTTTTATTTTAAAATGATATTTTTACAGGATTTTAAAATAGTGCCGTTAAATAGAAAAGAGACCTGTCTAAGTGTCAGTGCCTGGTCAAATTCAGTCTGTGCAGAAATTCCATCAGCAGGAACTATAATATGATACCATCTCAATCCTGCCGAACCAGCTGTATTTGCGACACAGATATTAGACACTGTCCCGGTAATGACTAAATTTTCAATTCCCCAAAGTTTTAAATAATGTTCAAGAGATGTTCCGTAAAATGCATCATATCTATTCTTCTGAAAAACCATATCATTTTTTTGAGGACTTAATTCATCAATTATCTGCCATCCCCATGAATCTTTTCTGCAATGTACGGGCCAGATTTCCCATTCTTTATCCCCATCAAAATGTGTATCCTGGGTATAAATAACTTTAGAACCGGCCTTGCGAAAAGAATCAACCAAGAATTGAATAGATTGTATTGTATCTTTAGCAGCCTGGACTAACAAGCTGCCCCCTTCCTTTATAAAATCATTCTGCATATCAACAATGATTAACGCAGTTTTATTCCCTGCAAGAGAAGTTTCTTCTTTAAATTCTAATTCTGGTACTTCGACCTTTTTCCCCGGTATAAAGTTGAAACTCATAAAAAACCTTTTTGTTATTTATTTCCTAATCTATTTAAGCTTAGCCTTGCTTGATGATAGAGTAACTTTTCGATGTAAGAATAATGCATCTGATGAAGTTTTGAAAAAGATTTAATAAATCCTCTCATTCATTTTCGGAATTCCTAAAAAAACATCAATCTTCTTTAGGCAGATGGATTATCGACTATATGTACTGTACTTGCCCTGCGGTCCTTTAGCGCCTTCTTCCTCAAAGAACCTTACACCGGTACCTGCTTTCAATTTCTCAAATTCATTATGCAGCACACTATTTTTATGAAAATAAATTTCTCTTCCGTTAAGAGTCTTTTATGAAACCGTACCCATTCTCGGGATATAATTCCGAAACAATAGCGACAGTCTCCTGAGCAGGATGATTTTTTATTTTACTCCTTTGTTTTTTACACAACTTTTGAGTTTTTCTTTTAGCTGCTTCAAAAGTCTCTCTTACAATTGCAAAAAGAGATTCGTCCATATTACCTTCTCCAGGTTCTCTTTTAATTATCAGTTCATGACCCGGAGGAATTCGTATATCTATCCGTATCCGGTAGGGGGAACCGTTAATTAACGACTTTTGCGGCTTTTCAATTGCAACATGACAGCTTGTAATATGATCACACACTTTTTCAAGTTTGCCTGCTTTTTCTCTTATTAAGTTTTCCAGTTCATCAGTTTTATAAACATCACGATATGATATTTCTAATGGTATTTGCATAATTAACCTCAATTAAATTTTTGGTATTACACTCGTCATATTTTCTTACAAATTTTAAGTATAAATAAGTAGAGATCATAATTTTAGAAAATATTGTTAATATAAGCTTTTATCATTGAACTTATTCTTACATAATATTCTTAATAATAAGGTATATAAACTATTTTTCATATTTTATCCTCCTAGTTTTTCTTCTGATGTTTATCGCAGAAATAGGAGGATCTTCCGCCAATAGTCTGTTTCTTTATTTTACCCCGGCATTTCGGACAATCTGCACCAGTTTTTCTATTATCAACTAAATAATTTCGCGGAAGTTTTTCATGATCAGCATTTACCGAAACAGCCTTCTTTAATACGGAATTCATTTTTTGATAAATATTTTTTAAATCATTTTCTTTCAGTTTATTTACATTAGTGGCCGGGTTAATTCCGGTTTGAAAAAGTATTTCATCCGAGTAGATATTTCCTATTCCTGCTATAATATTTTGGTTCATTAAAAAAGATTTTATTGAGCCGCTTCTGTTATTTAATAGTTTGTAAAAATCTTTTACGTTTAATTTTACTTCTAGCGGATCAATGCCCAATCCTTTTTTTTCTAAAATACCTGGGTACGTCGTCAATGAGATCAATTTTCCCAAGCATTCTTGTACAGCTGTATGCAAGATGATAGCCATTATTGAATTTTATTAATACTCTCGTATGCCTGGGTGCATCTTCTTTATTTTTCGAAATATTTTAAATAACCGGTCATTCCAAAATGCATAGCGATCCACTTTTCATTCGATAACTTCACAAACAGGTTTTTGCCGTGTCTTATAGTTGAATTAAATTTAGCGCCTTTCAAAGCTCTCTTTAGTGAAGCAGAATTCACTTTCCCAAGAATTTTTGTATTTCTTATATCTGCAGAAATAATTGTTTTATGCAGTGCAGTTGAATCTATATATTTTTTAAAAGATTCTACTTCAGGTAATTCAGGCATAGCTACTTTCTTTTTTTAAAGCAATGCGATTTTATGCTGCAAATTATTTAGCTGGTATCAAATAATTTATATTTATCGTGATTTAAAATATTTCAATTAATTTCACATACATTTCTAAAACACTTCTAATATAATTATTAGTTCTGAGAGATCATGTGAAAAGTGATACCATAATTCACAGCCTTTATTGCAAACGCTGAATCAATATATAAATGATTTAAGTCGGAGTATTCTCTTTTTGTTCCGAAGGTAAGGCGATTTCTTTTAATTCTTTTAAAATGATTTCTTTCTTTTTGTTGAATGCATTGAGGTTTTCTTCTTTTACGGGGTGTGAAGGAGGCATTTTCTCTTTTAGCGGATTAATTTGAACACCATTTTTCCAGAGCCTGTAACACAAATGAGGACCTGTTGCAAGCCCCGTGCTTCCTACATATCCAATTAGTTCTCCCTGCTTTACTGTAGCTCCGGGTCTTATCCCTTTAGCTATTCTAGACATATGTAAATATTGTGTAGAATAAATACTGTTATGCCTGATTTTTACAAACTTTCCGTTTCCGCTGGAATAGGAAGCTTCAATTACCACTCCATCTCCGACGGAATTTATCGGTGTTCCGGTTGGTGCAGCATAGTCTATGCCGAGGTGAGGCCTGAATCTCTTCAATATTGGATGGAACCTTCTTTTAGAATAACGTGAACTGATCCTTGAATATTCGAGGGGAGCTTTTAAAAAAGCCTTCATTAATGAATTCCCGTCCTGGTCAAAAAATTCGCTTTCGTTATTCTGCTTAAAACGAATTGCATAAAAATTTTCACCGTCATGTTTAAAATCAGCTGCAACTATTTTACTAATACCTATTGATTTGTTATCAACATATTTCTCCTCGTAAATTACTTTATATGTGTCTCCTTTTTGCAGTCTGAAAAAATCAACCTGCCATGCATATACTTTTGCAAGTCTATAGATTAATTCGGGATCAACATCTTTTTCAGTTAGAGAATTGTATAGTGAATAATTTATTTCGCCTGAGACCGTTTTTATCTTATATCCAACTTCTTTCTCTTTATTATATACTTTTATGGAATCACGGAAATCAAAAACCGTAAAGTTTACAGGATTTCTTTCATAGACTAGATATTTAAGAGAATTAACAGTATCTCCGGAAGTAAAAGCATGATATTTATTACCTGCATTGATTTCCCTGATATTAAAGATATCTTGTGAGGCTTTCTTAATTTTTAGTAGCATTCCAGGGGAGATGTTAAAATTTGAAAGTATAGAGCCAAATGTTTCATTACGCTTAATAATTTGGTGCGACTCCTTTAATGAATCGGTAAACAATCCAAATTCATTTGGTTTTAGAATTGGGGCAGGTTTTTCTAAAATTTCATTTTCGGATTTTGAGGGGCTGATTTGGAAGAAGTAAATAGACAATGATAAAATAATGATAATAAGGGAGCCTAATACTATTTTAGTTTTGTTCAATTTCCTATTCTATTATAATTATGCTTGATATTGAACAGCAATTTAAAACATTATTCAAAACTATCCAAAAAATAGAAGATTTGAAAAAAAACCCGCCTTTTAGCATTGGCGGGTAATTGAGATTTAATATTGATTAATATTAAAGTTTGATCCTGCAGCTGACTTAGTAATTATTTAGCTTTTCCCTGGTTAGCTACAGCTTTAGCTTTTCTTTCTATCTCTGCAACATCGCCGAGATAATAATGCTTAATAGGTTTTAGATTTTCATCCAGTTCATAAACAAGGGGTACGCCTGTAGGAATATTCAACCCGACAATTTCTTCATCGGGAATATTATCCAAATATTTTACTAATGCTCTTAGACTGTTTCCATGGGCAGCAATAAGTACTTTCTTTCCAGTCTTTATAGTTGGTTCGATAGTATCTTTCCAATATGGAAGAAAACGATTAACAGTATCCTTCAAGCATTCGGTTAGCGGTAATTCTTTTTCAGAAAGATTTTTATATCTTGGATCTTTGCCAGGATATCTATCATCGGCTTTTTCAAGGGCGGGGGGTTGTATATCATAACTTCTTCTCCAGATATGAACCTGATCATCACCATATTTTGCTGCTGTCTCTGCCTTATTTAATCCCTGCAAAGCACCGTAATGTCTTTCATTTAATCTCCATGATCTCTCAACGGGAATCCACATTAAATCGAGTTCATCAAGAACACTCCATAATGTTCTAATTGCTCTTTTTAAAACAGAGGTATAAGCAATGTCAAAAGTATATCCTTCTGCTTTTATCAATTCGCCCCCTTTTTTTGCTTCCTGTTTTCCATGTTCTGATAGATCAACATCCGTCCAGCCTGTAAATAAGTTCTCCTTATTCCAAATACTTTCACCATGTCTAATTAAAACTAATTTAATCATTTTTACTCCTTTATCTACAATAATTAAAAATTCAATTTCAAATTTAATAATAATTTGGACTATTTTTTTGAAATCAAATCCATATGGTTTACTCTCCAAGGTTGGTAGGTTCACTAACTTTCCCGTAACTTAAAATAATAAAACCAGCAACACCCGAAATTAAAGAAGCTAATAGAATTCCTACTTTAGCTATTTCTACTAATTCATTATCTGCAAAAGCTAAATTTGTAATGAACAATGACATAGTAAAACCGATTCCTGCAAGAATTCCTGCACCGTATAAGTTTTTCCAGTTTACGCCAATTAGTTTTGATGATAATCCCAGTTTGATTGAAAGCCAGGAAAAGAGGAAAATACCTACCTGTTTTCCTATAAACAATCCGGCAATAATCCCTATACTTATAGAATTTAATAATGATTCAATCAATCCCTCACCAAGTGAAACGCCTGCATTTGCAAGTGCAAAGGAAGGCATAATTAAAAAAGATACCCATGGAGCTAAACCGTGTTCAAACCTTTGGAGAGGCGTTAAAATTCTTTCACTATTTCTTTCGATTTCATGCACATAAGTTTGTCTCTCTTCATTAGTTAAAACATTCGGTCCTTCTTCACCCGCATCATCAAAATCCTGGAGTAGTTTACTATTTCTTTTTGTGTATTCCCTGGTGTTAATTCTTGAAGAAGATGGAATTGTGAATGCAAGTAAAACTCCGGCAATGGTCGCATGCACTCCCGACTTTAAAAATGCCAGCCATAATCCGATTCCAAGGATAGTGTAAATTAATAGATGTTCTTAAACCTAGCAGATTAGCAGTAATTAATAATATTAAAATTCCTCCTGCTACTGCCAGGCTAATAATAGAAATTTCTGAAGTATAAAAAATTGCAATTACCAACACAGCGCCTATATCATCTGCAATTGCAAGAGCTGTAACAAAAACTTTTAGTGCCACTGGAACTTTTGAACCAAGTATAGCCATAATACCAATTACAAACGCAATATCAGTTGCCATTGGAATTCCCCATCCTGGTAGCCCCTTCACCACCAGCATTAAATAACAAATATAATCCCGCAGGGAACAACATACCGCCTATTGCTGCTGCTACAGGCAAAGATGCCTTTTTGAATGAAGACAATTCTCCCACTAGAAATTCCCTTTTTATTTCAAGACCGACAACAAAAAAGAATATTACCATAAAACCGTCATTTATCCAGTGATGCAATGAATAGGTTAATCCAGTTTTGTTTATAATAATAGAAATCTTGGTGTGCCATAAATTAAAATAAGATTCTGAAAAAGTAGGAGTTTGCCCATATAAGCGCAAATATTGTGCATATTAAAAGTAATATTCCGCCGGAAGCTTCTGTGTGTATAAATTCCTGAAAAGGTTTGACTATTTTTGATATGGATCGATCATTATCTTTTTATTTCCATGTTTCACCATTTGAAATTAATTTAAATATTTTAATATTGCATTTCCGGTTAAACTGATATTGATAATCACCTCTTCAATTAAAAGGGAGCCAAATGAAATATTTATTTATTTTTATTTTATTACCTGCGTGTATAGCTGCTCAAACTAAAACTGATAATGAAATTAATTCTGCGTTTCAAAATGCAAAAAAAGGAATTTATTGGGCATTATCAAATATCCCGGAGAAAAAATCACGAATAAAAAACGACCTAATTTTTAATGATAAATTATACTGCAAAGTTAAGATCGATAAAAAGATAAACGGGATAAAAATCGAATCGTTGGGGTTTTTTGATTCTAACCAAGTTACAATAGTAATTTATAAATCAAACGATAGTCTGATAGAAGAAGGATTTATAAAGACAACAGAAGATAATCCAGAGGATCTGTCGAAATGAAATAAAACTTCAAGAAATAAAAGTTTAAATAAATTCCTGTGAATAAAATTTTCGAACTAATTAGTGGAAAGTTTTGGAATATCTATATCATCCGATATATTAATTGCGATGGTTCTTGTCTCTTCTTCACTTCCCAAAAGATTTTGCAGGGTTGTTTTGCTTAATACACCATCCAGCAGTTTTTGAATTATACTCCAGAGTGAACGGACGGAACAATCAATCGTGTGAGTACAAATGGTTTCAATACCTGAATGATTTTCACAAAAACCGGATTCAAAAAGCTTTCCTCCCAAAACATTCAATACTTCACCAATTATAATTTCATCTGCCGGTCTTGATAATTTATATCCTCCCGTCTGTCCACGTGAACTTTCGACAAAACCTCCTAATCTTAAAATCCTAAGAATTTTTCCGACATGTGCTTCAGACAATCCTTCCAGCTGGCTTATTTCGGGAATAGTTAAGCCATTGGGTGAATTGGATTTGCCGATCCTTATTAAACATCTTAAGCCATATTCTTCTTGTGAACTGAATTTCATCTTATTTTATCTTTATCATTATTATTCTTTTGAATGAAGAGCAATCCGGTTACCTTCTGTATCTGAAAACATTCCCATATAGCCGATATCTTCACTTATTAATTTTTTCTGTATTAAAACCTTTCCGCCTGCCGATTCGACTTTATCCAATTCTACTTTCAAATCACCGGATGGTGAACTAAAATAAATTAGTACTCCATCCCGGGAAGGTTTGTAAAATTTCTCATCATGAACCAATGAGCCGGGAGAACCCGGCTTATCTGCATCTGGAAACCAGGCCATATCGAAACCGCCGAATTTATGTTGTTCAAGATTAAACCCGAGTACAGTTTCATAAAAATTTATAGCCCGTTCCATATTACTGACAGGGATCTCGAACCACCCGACAACATTTCTGTTTAATTCCATTTAATTTTATTTCTTATTAAATATCAGTTTTTATCCGAAAATAAAGGAATTTTTGAACCGCAAGCTTTTGCATACATTATTTTAGCAAAATTTTCAGGACTAATTGACGGACCTTTTCTTGAACAATATTCATTAAAAACAGATTTCAATTCATTTGCAATTGTATCAGGGCCATTTCCTTCGATATCATATCGCTGCATAAAATAAATTAATTTTCCGTTTTTGAATAGTCCAATGCTGGGTGAAGATGGCGGATATTCAGCTGCATATTGACGAATTTTATTTACTGCATCTCTTTCTTGTCCTGCAAATCCGGTATAAAGTTTATCAGGAATTATATCATTTTGTAAGGCCAGAGAAACACCCGGACGTGCAGAACCTGCAGCACAGCCGCATACGGAATTTATCATTACTAAAATTGTTTTATCATCATGTACATTAATCGCCTTGTCAACATCTTTTTGTGAAAGTAGTTCTTCAAAACCAACAGCTATTAATTCATCTCTCATTGGTTGAACTGCATCCTGATCATAAATCGGTGGTCTCGATACAATATTAAACATATTTACTCCTTATTTTTGATTTCATAAAAAATCGATCTTATTTACCACTTTAAATCAAAGGTCAAAAGTCAAAAATTTTTTGATTTTTGACTTTAATCTTACATAAATCCCAATTCTAATTTGGCAACTTCCGACATCATATCTTTATCCCATGGAGGATTCCAGACTAATTCAATATTCACATCATCAATTTCCGGAAGAGTTTTTATTTTACTTTCAACTTCCGGCGGTAAAGAACCGGCCACAGGGCATGCAGGGGATGTTAAAGTCATCTTAACATTTACATCTGCACCGCTGTTCTTTGAGTTACTAATTCTAATTTCATAAATCAAACCTAATTCAAAAATATCGACCGGTATTTCCGGGTCATAGCAGGTTTTTAATACCTGTATAATTTTTTCTTCTAATTCTTGTTTATTTAATTCAGACATATTAATTGCTAACAATTACTCTGTAGTTGCAGTTTTATTTTCTTTTTCATTTACTGCCGACATTAATGTATGCCAGGCTAAACTTGCACATTTTACTCTGAGAGGAAATTCGCGGACCCCGGCAAAGACAGCTAATTTACCCATTTCGTCCAGATCAAAATCATCATCGAGTTTCCCTGTAATTAAGTTGTGGAATTTATGAAACAATTCTTCAGCTTCTTTAACTGTTTTTCCTTTTACTATTGAACTCATCAATGAAGCAGAAGCTTTTGAAATTGCGCAGCCGGATCCTTGAAAAGAAATATCTTTTACGATATTATCTTCAACTATTAAATAGATATTTATTCTATCACCGCATAAAGGATTATATCCTTCTGCAGATTTATTAGCATTCTCAATTTTTCTAAAATTTCTCGGGCTCTTATTATGGTCTAGTATAACCTGCTGATAAAGTTCTCTTAATTCAGAATCAATCACTTAAAAACCTCTGTAATTTTTTTCAATCCGTTAGTCAGAACATCTATTTCGCTTTTCGTATTGTACATTGCAATGGATGCTCTTGTTGTGGCAGGAATATTATACCTGTCCATAACCGGCTGTGTACAATGATGTCCTGTTCTTACAGCTACACCTTCAAAATCCAAAAATGTTCCGATATCGTGTGGATGAATATTTTCAAACACAAAAGAAAGGACCGCGCTTTTTTCTCCTGCATTTCCGATTATTTTTAATCCTTCAACCTGCTTTAAAGATTTCGTAGCATAATCTAAAAGATCCTTCTCATATCTGGAAATTATTTCCAGTCCGATATTTGTGACATAATCTAGTGCAGTTCCTAATCCAATAGCACCCGCAATATTTGAAGTGCCTGCTTCAAATTTAAAAGGGAGTTCATTGTAAGTTGATTTTTCAAAAGTAACTTTTAAAATCATATCACCGCCTCCCATGAAAGGGGGCATTTGATCTAATAGATTTTCTTTCCCGTATAAAACACCAATCCCGGTTGGACCATAAATTTTATGTCCAGAGAATGCAAGGAAATCACAATTTAATTCTTGCACATCAACAGGAAAATGATTTACTGCTTGTGCAGCATCAATCATGACTGGGATATCATATTTATGAGCAGTTTCAATAATTTGTTTTACAGGGTTAACGGTTCCTAGTGAATTAGAAACATAAACAACAGAAACAATTTTTGTTTTCTCGCTAATTAATTTTTCAAATTCCTCAAATATTATTTCCCCATCATCGGTAATTGGAATAACTTTAATAACTGCTTTCTTTTCTGCAGCTATTAATTGCCAGGGAACAATATTTGAATGATGCTCCATACCGGAGATAATGATTTCATCACCTTCATTAATATTATTTCTCCCAAAGGAATTGGCAACGAGATTTATTGATTCCGTAGCTCCACGTGTAAAAATTATTTCTTTTTCACTTGAAGCATTTATAAAATCTTTAACTTTTAACCGGGCTTTTTCATAAGCATCTGTAGCGGAGCCGCTTAAATAATGAACTCCTCTATGTATATTGGAATTTATGGTAGAATAATATTTAACAATGCTGTCAATAACCGCTTGAGGTTTTTGAGTAGTTGCAGCATTATCCAAATAACACAAGGGTTTTCCGTGAATTAATTCTTTTAGTATAGGAAAATCACTTCTAATCTTTTCTACATCATAAGATGTCTTTTCAATATGAGGAGTTTCTACTTTCATTTTTTAATTTCTTCATTGAATTTATAGAATAAAGAAAAATATTCTCGGAGCTTCGCTTCGAGCTATATAATTAGCTGTTAAACCTTTTGTTTAAAATTTCTTCGAGGTAATTTCTCACTTCATTAATTTTTATTGATTTTATAACATCACGTGCAAATGCATGAATTAAAATAGTACGTGCGGTTTCTTCACCGATTCCTCTTGATTTCAAATAAAACATAGCTTCTGAATCGAGCTGTCCAATAGTTGCACCGTGCGAACATTTAACGTCGTCTGCAAAAATTTCGAGCTGCGGCTTTGTATTAATTAAAGCGCTATCCGATAAAATTATATTATTGTTCTCCTGGAATGCATTTGTCTTTTGTGCATCTTTTCTAACCATAACTTTGCCGTTGAATACACCCCTTGATTTATCATCGAGAATTCCTTTGTAATGTTCATGGCTGTTGCAGTGAGGTTTTGCATGATCAATCAGTGAATGGATATCAAATAGCTGGGTGCCGGTTGTTAAAAATAATCCGTTTAGCATGCATTCACCGCCTTCATTATTGAAGCAGGAATTGAAATCGTTGCGGGAAATATCCCCGCCGGTAGAAATTAAGTGTGAAGTAAAACTGCTGTTCCTTTCCTGGTCAACTTCCATCCGCGCAATGTGAAAAGCATTTATGCTTTCTTCTTGAAGTTTTATATGATCAACAATAGCATTTTCATCTGCAACTATTTCAGTAACGGCATTAGTGAAATAAATACAGTTTTCAAGTGAAGTATAATGTTCAATAACTGTTACCTGCGAATTTTTACCGGCAACAAATAAATTTCTGGGCTGAATTAGAAGTTTCTCTTCTTTACAATCAGTAAGAAAAAGAACATGAATCGGGTGTTCAACTATTTTACCATCGGGAACATAAATGAATACACCATCCTTGATAAAAGCAGTACTTAATGCAGTGAATATATGATTTTTATAATCTGCATATTGACCAAAATGCTTTTTAACAATAGGCGCATGATCACTTATTGCAGATGCAATATTACTTACTATAACATCTTTAGGTAAATCCTGGATGTTAGAAAGATCTTCCGAAAAGTGCCCATTAATAAATACAAGAAGGCTGTGTTCCAACTTATCAAATAAAAATTTATCTATTTGTTCCTTATTTATAAGAACATTTTTTTTCTTCGGATCAGCAGGTTTAAAATTGTATTTAAGTAATGGAGATATATTTGTGTACTTCCATTCCTCATCTTTCAATGTGGGAAATTTCAAATCCGAGAAATACGAAATAGCATCTCTTCTTAAGGAATGAATAGTTTGTGAATCTCCATTCAAATTATTTTCAAGATGTTCAAATTTTTGTATATACCAATTTTTTAAATCTAAAATTTCATTCATATTATTTTTTATTCTCCAATTAAGATTTCCGCCATAGGCAGATCAGCCTTTGGCTGAAAGAATAAGATTAGGATTATAACTAACCTTAGACTAACCGGTTTCAACAACTTCGTCAATATGATCTTTTAGCCAATCATACCCTTTGTCTTCTAATTCAAGCGCAAGTTCTTTCCCGCCTGATTTAATTATTTTTCCTTTATAAAGTACATGAACAAAATCAGGAATTATATAATTGAGCAGCCTTTGATAATGTGTAACAACAATGGTAGAACTTTCACTATTTTTCAATCTATTTACACCATTTGCAACAATTCGTAAAGCATCGATATCTAGACCTGAATCAGTTTCATCAAGGATAGCTAATTTTGGTTCTAACACTGCCATCTGGAAAATTTCATTTCTCTTTTTTTCACCACCTGAAAATCCTTCATTAACGGAACGACTAAGTAAAGCCTTGTCCAATTCAACAAGCTCCATTCTTTTTTTAATTAAAGAAAGAAATTCCATCGCATCTAACTGTTCTTCACCTCTATATTTTCTAATTTCGTTTAATGCTGTTTTAAGAAGATTTGTATTACTTACACCTGGAATTTCAACAGGATATTGAAAAGCTAAGAAAATACCTGCGCGTGCTCTATCTTCAGGTTTCATTTCTAAAAGGTTTTCTCCTTGATAAATTACATCACCGTCGGTTACTTCATATTCTTCTCTTCCTGCCAATACTTGAGCAAGAGTGCTTTTACCGGAACCGTTAGGCCCCATTATTGCATGAACTTCACCTTTATTTATTTTAAGATTTATTCCTTTTAAGATTTCTTTACCTTCTATATTTGCGTGAAGATTTTTAATTTCTAACATTTTTATTCCTTTATTGAAATACTATTTATTAAATTTGATAATATATTTTGAATAATTGGTTGACGAAATTATCCGACACTTCCTTCCAAACTGATCTTAATAATTTTTGAGCTTCAACAGCAAATTCCATCGGCAAGTTCTGTTAAATACTTCCCTTGCATATCCATTCACAATCATCCCAATTGCTTCTTCAGTTGAGATTCCTCTCTGGTTCAATAAAAAATTTGATCCTCACCGATTTTTGAAGTTGTTGCTTCATGTTCAACTTGATGCAGTTGGATTATCTATTTCCAGGTAAGGAAAAGTATGAGCCCCGCACTTATCGCCAATGAGTAAGTGAATCACATTGTGAAAAGTTTCTTGCTCCGTCTGCTTTTTTAAGAATTTTAACCAAACCCGGTATAACTATTATCTACTTTTTCCTGCAGAAATTCCTTTTGAAATTATTGTGCTTTTCGTATTCTTTCCAATGTGTAGTCATTTTTGTGCCGGTATCTGCCTGTTGGTAATTATTAGTAACAGCAACCGAATAAAATTCTCCAATTGAATTATCGCCTTGCAGAATACAGCCAGGATATTTCCATGTAATTGCGGAGCCGGTTTCCACTTGAGTCCAGGAAATTTTTGAATTGACTCCTCTGCACATACCGCGTTTAGTTACAAAATTATAGATGCCCCCTTTACCATTTTTATCACCTGGATACCAGTTCTGAACGGTAGAATACTTTAATTTCTGCATTATCCAGTGCAACTAATTTCTACAACAGCAGCATGCAATTGATTTTCATCTCTCATTGGAGCTGTACATCCTTCCAGATAACTTACATAAGCTCCCTCTTCTGCAATAATTAATGTTCTTTCGAATTGTCCTGTATTAGCTGCATTGATCCTGAAATAGGTTGAAAGTTCCATCGGACAGCGAACTCCTTTTGGTATATATACAAAAGAACCGTCGCTAAAAACAGCGGAATTAAGGGAAGCGAAGAAATTATCCGTATGAGGAACTACACTCCCTAGATATTTTTTTACCAGATCCGGGTGATTTCTAATTGCTTCTGAAATAGAGCAGAAAATAATACCATATTCCGAAAGTGTTTTTTTGAAAGTTGTTGCTACTGAAACGCTGTCAAAAACTGCATCAACCGCGACTCCCGATAACTTTTTTTGCTCTTCTAAAGAAATCCCAAGTTTTTCAAAAGTTTTTCTTAACTCAGGGTCAACTTCGTCTAAACTATTTAATTGAGGTTTCTGCTTTGGAGCCGAATAATAAGAAATAGCTTGATAATCAATCGTTGGATATTTTACATTTGACCAATGAGGCTCTTTCATTTTCAACCATTGGCGGTAAGCCTTTAATCTCCATTCAAGCATCCATTCCGGTTCGTTTTTCTTCAAAGACAGCTGTTTAATAATATCTTCATTCAAACCATTCGGCAGGCTTTCAGCCTCAATATCAGTCACAAAACCATATTTATACTCTTTATTTGCTAACTCTTCAATTGTTCCTATTTCAGTTGTACTCATTAAATCTCCAGATTAAACCAATAGAATGAAAATTTACTACTCAAACCTAATGAATCTATACTTATTTGTCAAGATTAGAAAAGGTGACATTTTTAATATTTATCAGCTTTTTTATTAATTTTCCCTAAATGGATTCGTAACAATAAATTGTTTTTAACTGTATAATTAGGTTAATTTGTAAAATAGTTTAAATTTAGATTTTTATTGAAATTTTAGCGAAAAACAAAGTGGAAGAAAAAAATAATAACGAAATAATTATTAAAAGTGAAACTCAGGATAATTCACGGGACTCATCGAAAAAAATCCGGGAGATACAAACAGAAAATCAAATCCACCGAGGAAAAGAGGTTATTACAACAAAAGGTATAGGTCAAAACCTTCAAGGGGGAAAAGTGAGGATAAAAAAATTTCAATAGTTATTCCTTTGTATAATGAAGAAGAATCTTTAATACCTTTATCTCATGAACTAAGAAAAGCTTTATATGAAGTAAGATATGCTTGGGAAGTTATTTTTATTGATGATGGAAGTAAAGATAAATCATTAGAAATTTTACGCGAAATTTGTAACAAAGATAAAAGGTTCAAATATATAAGTTTTAGAAAAAATTATGGCAAATCGGCTGCTCTCCAAGTTGGATTCAGACAAGTGAACGGCGATATAGTAATTACTATGGATGCTGATCTCCAGGATGATCCTCACGAAATCCCAAATTTAATTAATAAACTGAACGAAGGATATGATTTAGTTTCCGGCTGGAAAAAGAAAAGAATGGATCCTTTTATAAAAAGAAAATCATCAAAATTTTTTAACTTTATAACTCGATTAATGTCGGGTATAAAAATTCATGACTTTAATTGCGGCTTAAAAGCATATAAAAGGGAGGTTGTTGAATCCATTAAAGTATATGGTGAGCTGCATCGTTATATGCCTGTATTAGCTGATTGGCAGGGTTATAAAATTTCTGAAGTTGAAGTTATGCATCATCCCAGGAGATATGGAAAAACAAAGTTTGGAATTTCCCGCTTCTTTTAAAGGTTTTATTGATCTGATTACCGTAATCTTTACTACAAGATATATAAAGCGCCCAATGCATTTATTTGGATTTTTGGGAGCATTATCTTTTTTGGTTGGATTAATAGTAAATGGATACCTGACAATTGAATGGATCAGGGGACATTACTTAAGCAACCGGCCTATGCTGTTTTTAGGTATGCTTTTAATTATAGTTGGTATTCAGTTCTTTTCGGTAGGACTACTTGGAGAAATGATGGTAAATAATTTTATGAATGAAAAAGAATATGAAATAAAAGAAAAAGGGTAGTCGTATTTTCAAATTACAAATGTCTTAAATTCCTCTTTATTAACTCTTATGAAATTATCCGATATTAAATTTGATTGCCGGTATTTTAGGGGAGATATTCCCTGCAGACCTAATAAACTTCATGGTGTTCATTGTATTGATGAAAAAGATAAAGACTGCAGTTACTATCTTCCTACAAAACAGAAAATATTGATTATAAAACTAGGAGCTATTGGCGATGTAATAAGATCTACTCCTATTTTAGAACCGATTAAAAAACAATACCCTGATGCAAAAATTTATTGGCTTACCCATACACCTTCTATTGTGCCGGAAAATGTAGATGTAATTTTAAAATTTAATAGTGAAGGAATTGTCTTTTTAGAAGGAGTTGATTTTGATATAATCTATAACCTTGATAAAGATAAAGAAGCATGTGCTCTTATTAATAAGTTATCTGCCAAAATAAAAAAAGGTTTTATCCTAAAAGACGGCAATCCTTTCCCTGCCGATGAAGCTGCTGTACATAAGTTTTTTACAGGAATTTTTGACGACATAAGTCTCCAAAATAAAAAAAATTATATAGAAGAAATATTTGAAATATGCGGTTTCAGTTTTAGCGGTGAGAAATATATTTTATCTTCCTTCCCTCAATATGAATCCGGATGGAAATTAAATAAATCAAAAAAAATTGTTGGTTTAAATACTGGATGCGGGGGAAGATGGACTTCCCGTTTATGGCCGGATGATAGTTGGATTACACTTGCAAAAATCCTGATTAGTAAGAATTATGAAGTCATATTCCTGGGAGGTGAACAGGAAGATGAAAAAAACAAATATTTTGCTGAACAAACAAGCGGAAAATATTTAGGACATTTTCACCTTGAAAAATTTATAAGTCTTGTCGATCAATGTAATCTTATAGTTACCGGTGTAACGATGGCAATGCATATTACTTTAGGCCTGGGTAAAAAAATTGTATTATTTAATAATATCTTCAATCCATATGAGTTTGAACTTTATGGATTGGGTGAAATTATTCAGCCAAGTAAAGAATGCAAATGTTTTTACAAACCTGTGTGTGTTAATGATGAATATAAATGCATGGAATTTATTGAAGTTGATCGTGTAGTAAAAACAATTGATAAACTTTTATTTTAAATGAAAATCACCATTCTTTCATCTGCCTATCCGTTAAGGGGGGGAATTTCTCATTTTGTAGGACTGCTTTTTAATGAATTAAGAAAAAATAATATAGTAAATATATATGACATTCAAAAGACAGTATCCATCAATTTTTTTCCCGGGAAATCTCAAATTGAATCCGGGGATACGGTTGAAAAAATACCAACTTCTGTAGCAGTTGATTCTATAAATCCCTTAAACTGGATAAGAGTTGGATTGAAAATAAAAAAAGATTCACCGGACCTATTAATTTATAAATATTGGATGCCTTTTTTTGCCCCTTGTTTCGGAACAATATCAAGAATCGCCAAACAAAATAAAAAAACAAAAATATTGGTTATTTGTGATAATGTAATTCCTCATGAAAATAAACCGGGAGATAAAAGTCTTACTAAATATTTTTTTAATACGGTTGATTTTTTTGTTGTCTTATCAAAAAAAGTACAGCAGGATTTATTGAACCTTATGCCTAATGTTAAAAACGAATTCTTATCCCATCCAATTTATTCTGTTTTTGGAGAATCTGTTGAAAAATCAGCTGCTAAAAAACATCTAGGTATAAATGAAGAGAAGACGATATTATTTTTCGGATTTATTAGGGGTTATAAAGGTCTTGATAATCTCTTGGAAGCTGTTGCATTACTAAAAGATAAAGTAGATTTGAAGTTAATTATAGCAGGAGAATTTTACAGTAATGAAGATAATTATAAAAAGTTAATCGAAAAACTTGAAATCCAGGACGAACTCTATTTACATACCGACTTCATTCCAACTTCAGAAGTTAAATACTATTTTTCATCATGCGATGCTGTTATACTTCCTTATAAAGATGCAACACAGAGCGGTATAGTGCAAATTGCTATGAACTTCAGGAAACCAGTTATCGCCACAAATGTTGGGGGTTTGGCAGAAGTAGTAAAAAATAATAAAACCGGGTTTATTGTTGATAAAGAGAATCCAGTAATTTTAGCAGAAACAATAATTAAATTTTATTCGGAAAATAAAGAAAAAGAATTTGTGGAAAATATTGAAGAAGAATTAGAAAAATATTCATGGGAAAAATTTGTTGATGGTATGATGAAATTGATAAATTATTGATTTTAAAAATGAATTACTAACTAAATTAATCCAGGTTATATCGTTTTATTGTTAAATTGCTGTTATAATATTTTTAAATCATAACCGTGTAACAATTTAAAAATTAAGCAATTAAATTTGGTTAACACTAATTTGAAGATTATTTAAAATTTTATCAGGCAAATTAATGTCCAAAACAAATAGAAAGACCAAATCACAAAAGAAAGTGGCAAAAGAGACTTTCTTTTCTAAATTTAATTTAGAAGAATTTATTCCGCGGAAGTATCATGTGCTTGCCGTAATCCTCGTTATTTTCATTTTATTTTTAATCTTCTTAAATCCCCTATACTTCGGGGGCAAAACTTTTCAGGCTGGTGATATAGTAACCAGTAAAAGCCTCCAGCCTTATGTGCAAAACCATGAAGATGGTTATACCTTGTGGGATCCCTATATTTTTTGTGGAATGCCAGCTTATGCATTAGGGACCGGTTATAAATGGTTCAATCTTATATATGTTGGAATTACTTCTGTTAAAAAAGTTTTTATTAGTATTTTTTCATCAGATTATACAGCATGGACAATTTATCTGATAATTCTCGGAATCACTTCATTCTTTCTTGTTAAATATTTAACTAAAAATACTCTTGTTAGTCTATTCTCGGCAGTGTCAACATCCTTTAGCATGGGAATTATAGTCTTCCTTTTTATTGGACATGTAACTAAACTGGCAGCATTAGGTTTTTATCCATTAATTTTTTTAATGCTCCTGAAATTCCAGAATAAAATCCGTCTTATTGATATTTTAATTTTAATAATAACGCTTCAGTTGTCAATACAAAGTTTTCATGCCCAAATAATTTTTTATACTCTATTTGCTGTTACAATTTATTATATATATTTCTTTGTAAGATCGCTCGCAAAAAAAGAAATAGAAAACAGGAACAGAATATTAAAGTCAGCAGGGGTATTTATAGGTTCTTTAATAATCGCTCTTTTAATTCAATCTGACAACATAAGCCAGATATACCAATATACCCCTTATTCAACCCGCGGTACTGAAAGCATTTTAGATAAAACAAGCGGAAAAGTCGAACAAAACACTTCAGAATATTATGAATATCATACCGGCTGGTCTTTTTCTCCTGAAGAAGTTATGACGTTTATTATCCCGTCTTATTACGGCTTTGGTAGTTCAACTTATAATGGTCCTTTAACAAATAATCAACCTGTAAAAGTAAATACTTATTTCGGTCAAATGCCTTTTGTTGATGTAGCGGTAGGGTATATGGGAATTATTGTTTTTGTTCTGGCTCTTTTCGGAATATTTACAAGGTGGAAAGATCCGTTTGTCCAGTTTTTAACAATACTTTCGGGGATTGCGTTAATCATTTCATTTGGAAAAAATTTTCCGGTACTGTTTGATTTACTTTTTTATTATTTGCCTGGTTTTAATAAATTCAGGGTTCCTTCAATGATATTGGTTTTAGTCCAGTTAAGTATTCCTGTCTTAGCCGGGTTTGGACTAATGCGCATTATTTCTTTAAGGAATGAAAATAATGATAAATTAAAAAGTCTGATAAAGAATTTAGCCATAGGTTCTTTAGCAGTTTTTGTACTCTCTTTATTATTGAATAGTGCAATAGCAGGATGGTTTACTTCAAGGATTAACGATTATGCTGCATCAATCCAGCAGAACCAGCCGAGGCTGGCTCAACAATTTAATGCTCTTGCTGGATATGCTTCCGGAATGTTTTCCGGTGATCTGCTTTTTGCATTTGCTTTTCTCTCAATAACATTTTGGGCCGCAGTCGGTTATATAAACTTGAAAATCAGTGGTGATTTCCTTGTATTAATTATTATTCTTATGACAGTAATTGATCTTTGGAGAATTGATGCAAGGGGAGAAGATTATATAAATAATCCTGATTTGAAAAACCTTTACACTCAACCCGAATATGTAACTGCGATTAAAAATCAAGGAGATAAAGAACCTTTTAGAATATTAAATCTTAAGCAGGATGGGTCTTACGGAGCTATTAACAATAACGCAAATTTCAATGCATATTTTCTTTTGGAGGATTTATACGGCTATTCTGCTATTAAACCTCGTGAATTTCAGGATATAATTGATGTGGTAGGTCCGGCAAATCCCACCCTATGGAGGATGTTAAATGTTAAATATATAGTAACAAGCAAACCGGTTAATCTTGCCGGATTTTCTTTAATAAATAAATCTGATAAAAGCATTGTATATAGAGATGAAGATGCTTTACCTAGAATTTATTTTGTGGATAGCGTAAAAATAGATACAGGAATGAGTCTATTAAATAGAATAAAAAATTCATCATTCGATCCTAAAAATGTTGCATTTACCGGCGAAAAGATCGATGTAGGGCCAGTAGATTCAACCGCTTATGCAAGAATTTTAGATTATAAAGATGAATTAATAAAAGTAGATGCAAATGCATCCGGCAACAATTTTTTATTTTTAGGCAATAACTATATACCATATGGATGGAAAGCCAGTATTGATGGTAATAAAACAAAAATATATAAAGCCGATTACGGGTTTATGGGTATAGTAGTTCCCAAAGGCAGGCATTCGATAGAATTTACTTTTGCTCCCGAAAGTTTTTATGTGAGTAAATATATAGCTTTGATTTTAAGTTCGTCATTAATACTAATTTTAATTGTTGCTTTGATTTTTAAAAAAGAAAAATATAAAAAAAGATTAATTTTTTTGTCTTTGAAATTTAAGGATGTTAAATAAGCTAAAGTATTTTTTAAAACAATCAGCAATTTATAGTATTGGTAATTTTGCCACAAAAGCTAGCGGCGTAATTCTCCTTCCTTTATACACCACCTATATTTCATTAGCTGAATTTGGAATATTAGGAATAATCGATGTTACTATTCTTATACTAGTAGAATTAATTAATTTGGGCCAGGGTCAAGCCCTGGTTATGTTAAATAATTCCGATGAATTCGTTAAGGAGAAAAAAAGCGTTTTTTTTACCGTACTTACCTCTTCAACAATAATTTGTGTCGTTTTTATTGTTTTTGGTGAAATTTTAATTCCTTACATTTCACATATATTTTCAGATCCGGATAAATTTTATTCTTACCTAAGATTATCTCTTTATATAATTGCTGCGCGGGTAATTAACAATATATTCTTGAATAAACTTAGAGCAGATGAAGAATCTTTGAGCTATACAATCTTTAATGTATCAAAATTATTATTAACTCTTTTTTTAACAATTTATTTTGTTGCTTATTTACATTTGAAAATTACCGGAATTCTTTATTCATATTTAATTGCCGAGACAATAATTATTTTTATTTTAACTGCGGCTTTATTTAAAAAACTGGAAATAAAATTTTCTAAAAAAATAATGTTTGCAACTATTTCATTCGGCATACCGCTTATCTTTGGTTCTCTTGCTATGATGCTATTAAATGTAAGTGATAGGTATATTATTAAATATTTTACAGATAACGAAATGGTAGGTTTGTATGATCTTGGTTATCGTTTTGCAGGTATTTTAAACATGTTTTTTATTATGCCGTTTACTTTAGCACTTATGCCGCAAGCCTATAAAATGTATAATAAGGAAGGTGATAAACGTTATTACAGCAAATTGATGACATATTTAGCCTTTGGATTGGTGTGGTTAGGTTTAGGATTGTCAATCTTTAGTAAAGAAGTAATAAAAATATTTGCACTAAATCCTGCATACTGGCCTGCATATAAAATCGTCCCGATAATAACCGCATCTTATATCTTCTTTGGAATGAGAATCATTGCTTCACTGGGAATGTTTCTTACAAAGAAAACAAAATATGTTGCTAACACTACGATAGCTGCTGCTGCAATAAATATTCTATTAAATATCATTTTAATGCCTAAATTCGGAATGATTACTGCTGCATATACAACCTTGATAGCTTTTGTTATCCTTTATATATTATCTTATTATTATTCTGATAAATGTTACAAAATACCGTTTGAAAATTCAAAAATATTGAAATTATTTCTTATTGGAATAGTGTTTTATTTTATATCAACAATTTTCAATGATTACAATTTAACAATTAGATTTTTAGTTAAAATTTCACTTTTCATTATATTTCCTTTTTCACTTCTTTTGTGGAATTTTTACGAACCGATAGAACTGAAAACAATCCGGGAGTTTTATAATAAATGGAAATCCCCGGCTAAATGGAAAGATAATTTGACCAAGTAAATTATTTGAAATAACTTGATAAGAAAAATTAAAAATATTGTCTGGACTATTTTAAATAAGCTTAATATCGGTGGAGCAATTCAATTAATGCTTAACGGGGCACTTTTTGAAGACGGCTGGTATAAAAGCTTTAAAACAAAACAATCTGTAGACAGAAATGGAAATCCGATTCCCTGGAATACCTACTCCTTTATTAGGTTTGTTGAACCCAGGCTCAAAAACAACTTTAATGTTTTTGAATATGGCTGCGGGAACTCAACATTATGGTACGCAAAAAGAGTGAAATCAATTAAAGCTGTTGAGCATGATAAAAGTTGGTTTGATTTTGTATCAGGCAAACTTCCTCCCAATGCCGAAGTTATTTTTCGAGAATTGAAGGAGGACGGAGATTATGCAAAGGAAATTTTGAACAGCAGCAGTTATTATCATATTGTAATAATTGATGGGAGAGACAGAAATAGTTGTGTTAAGCATGGGATAACCAAATTAACAAAAGATGGGATAGTTATTTACGATAATACTCAAGTCGCTGAATATGCACCATCAATTGAATTATTAATTAATAATGGATTCAAGAGACTCGACTTTATCGGAAACCTTCCAATTGTTGTAAACAGAAATACAACAACGATTTTTTATAGAGAAAATAATTGCCTTGGAATCTGATTGGGTTTGTTTCATGCTGCTAATATCAATTGAATTTAAATTAAATTTTCAATAATCATTAATAAATTCATCAACTTAAATTAAAAATATTTAATGAGTATTATAAAAAAGATATTCTCTAAAAATCCGCTTGGCTTCATACTTTATACTAGGAAATTTATCTCAGGCGAAAAAAAAAATGATTACCAGAAAAGGTTCATTAAATTCGAAATTCCGCCGGGATCAAAAGTATTAGATGTTGGTAGTGGTGGAGAACCTTTTCCATACGCTAATTTTTTAATTGATAGATTCCCTGGAAAAACACAGCACCGTTATAATAAGCTGCTGACAAAGAATCTTCCCTTTTGTACCGGCAGTGTTGAAAATCTTCCCTACAAATCAAATTCATTGGATTTTGTTTATTGTGCTCATGTTCTCGAGCATGTAGATAATCCTACCCAAGCTTGTGAAGAAATTATGCGTGTAGGAAAGAAAGGTTATATTGAAGTTCCTACAAGAACTTCTGATATAATCTTTAATTTTGCCAGGTTAAAGCATTTTCATAAATGGCATATCTCAAAAGTTGGAAAATCTTTGGTGTTTATTGAGTATTGTGAAGAAGAAAGAAGGGATACAGGAGACCAAGAATTATTTTACATGGCTCATTCAAAGTTTGGTAATCCAATAAGAAGAGCTTACAGGGTTAATAAGGATCTTTTTACTAATATGTTCCTTTGGGATTCTGTATTTTATTATTATGTCTTTGATAAAAATGGCAATTTAACTTCGACTAATTCCAAAGCAAATTTCTAAATTTAGTTATTTTATGAAAGTATTATTTACATTTGGCGGGCTGCCGCATTATTACAATTATGTTCTGAGTAAATTAAACGAAGTCAATGGTTTGGAAATTATTGTCGTCGTTCCGGAATCAAAAGGGGAAACCTTGGGAAACGGGGTATTCCAGACTACTGAAGGGATTAATTTTAAGTTAATTAAAGCTACTGAATATAAAACATGGTATAAAAAAGCTTTTTTAAAAAACCTTTATCGATTAATAAATAAAATAAAACCGGATGTTATAGTAATTATCTGGCCATATGTCTTAAGCTTGATTTTTTGTCCTTTATTCTTGTTTCGTCTAAAAAAAAATAAAATAAAAATAATTTATAAAAGTATTCCGTTCGGAGTTCCAAAATTTAAAGATGGATTAGCATTCAAGTCTAATATTATAAATGAAGAAGGGATATTTCAAAAAAATTTGTCGAATAAAATCAATATTTTTTTTCTTTCTGTTTTTCGCAGAGTATATCTTAATTTAATCGATGCACATGTTAATTATGTTGAAGATGCCTATGATATTCTTGGTAGTTATGGTGTTGCTAAAAAAAAAATTTTCATAACATATAATTCACCAAATACAGATATACTATTTAATTCTGCAAACGAAGCTAAAAAACTTAGCCCGATCCTTCCCGAAAATTTTTATAGGATTATTCATGTGGGCAGGCTTGTTAAATGGAAGAAAGTTGATTTGTTAATTAATGCAGTATCAAAGCTAAAAGAAAAATATAATTCCATTGAATTAATAGTAATAGGTTCGGGTCCTGAGGAAGAAAAATTGCAAGAACTGGCAAAACAACTTAAAATTGAAAAAAATATACAGTTTATCGGTTCTATTTATGATACCGTCACCCTGGGCAGATACCTGGTCTCATCTTCGATTTATATATTAGCCGGAATAGGCGGACTCTCAATAAATGAAGCTATGGTGTTTGGTAAACCGGTTATATGTTCTGTTTGTGATGGTACAGAAAAAAAAATTGGTCAGAGATAATTATAACGGAAAATTTTTTAAAGAGGGAAATCTTAACGATTTGATTGCAAAAATAGATTTACTTTTTAGCGATAAGGAAAAATTAATTCAAATGGGTGAAAATTCTGGTTTAATTATTAAAAACGAAGTAAATATTCATACAGTAGTTAGCGGATATATTAATGCTTTTAATTTTGTAACAAACAACAAATACAACTTATCGTATAATCAATGAAACTTTTTTTAGAAATTTTATTTAAAGATGTATATAGATTTTTTACTAATTCTAATTACAGAACATTTTTAAAACTGGTTATTTTATATGGTGATAAGCCAAGGTATTCAAGAGATGATATCAAAATAACAAAAAATAAAATTACCATAGTTGATCACCTTTCATTTATCTGGCAATTCCAGGAAATATTTGTTGATGAGATTTATAAATTTAATTGTGAAAAAAATTCACCTTTAATTTATGATTGCGGTGCTAATGTTGGCACAAGCTGTTTATATTTTAAAAGAATTTTTCCGGATGCCAGAATAAAAGCATTTGAAGCAGATTCTGAAATTTCAAAGGTTCTTTCATCAAATCTTATCAATGAAAAAGATGTAAAGGTTATAAATAAAGCTGTCTGGATAAATAATAATGGGATTGAAATCTCCCTGGAAGGTGCAGATGCAGCATCCATTTATGGTAATAAAAATAGGGTGAAAGTGGATTCTGTAAGACTTAAAGATTTAATTGACAATGAAGAAAAAATTAACATGTTAAAAATTGATATTGAAGGAGCTGAAATTGACGTTATTAAAGATTGTAAAGAAAGCCTGGATAAAGTTGAGAATATTTTTATCGAGTTTCATTCATTTATAAATAAACCTCAGGAACTTGATGTAATTCTGAAAATATTATCAGAAAATAATTTTAGATATTTTATTAAACAGCCGGTCGATAGAAATATCCCCTTTATTATCAAAACAAATAAAAACTATCCTGAAATGGATTTACAATTAAATATTTTCGCATATAAAATTGATAAATAAATTACTTTCAATATATACGCATCAAACATTCAATCCCGGATTTATTGGGATTTTTATTAATCCTTTCTTTTTTATTAGAAGAGGTTTAGTGAATGGGATTAGAAAATATTCAAAACAATTGGATGGTAATTTACTCGATTTCGGATGCGGTTCAAAACCATATAAAAAATTTTTTAATGTTGAAAAATATTATGGAGTAGATATAATTGATAGAGGACATCCACATGAGCAGGAACTGGAAGAAATAGATGTGTACTATGATGGTAAAAGACTTCCATTTAAAGATGAAGCTTTTGATTCGCTTTTCAGCAGTGAGGTTTTTGAACATATATTCAATTTAGAAGACATACTAAATGAATTAAGGAGAGTGTTAAAAAAAGAGGGGAGAGCTTTATTTACAGTCCCTTTCGTTTGGGATGAGCATGAAATTCCATATGATTTTGGCAGGTATTCAAGTTATGGAATAAAACATTTATTGGAAAAGAATGGCTTTAAAGTAATCGCTTTGGAAAAAAGCACTAAGTTTCTTGAAACTGTTTTTCAACTTTGGAATTTATATCTGTATTACAAACTTTATACGAAAAATAAATACATAAATATTTTTATTAATATTTTATTTATTTCCCCCTTCACTATTATCGGAATACTAATTTCTGGTATATTACCAAACAATAAAAGTCTCTACAATAATAACATAATATTGGTTAAAAGAGTTACGTGAAAATCATTCATATATGCGTTTCGGACATATTAGGGGGAGCTTCAAGAGCCGCTTATTCTTTAAATAAAGCGCTAAATAATGCAGGCATAAATTCGTCAATGCTTGTGCAAAAAAAAATCAGCAATGATGATACCGTTTTCCCTTTTGTTAATTCATATATAAATGAATTTAAATATGCCAATCGATTTCTTTTAGATTATCTTTTCATACGTTTTTTAACGGTAAAGGAAAAAGGCAGATTTTCTTATCCGTATTGTGGTGTTAATATTGTAGGTCATCCTCTTATTAAAGAAGCTGATGTTCTGCATCTTCATTGGATAAATCAAGGATTTTTTTCTTTTAAAACATTTTATTCTCTTGCAAAATTAAACAAACCGATTGTTTGGACATTTCATGATATGTGGGCTTTTACCGGAGGCTGCCATTATAGTTTGGACTGTGAAAAATATAAATCAAGTTGTTTAGAATGTCCTGCTCTGCGTTTTCCCGGTAAGAATGATTTTTCTCATAAAATATTTTCAGAAAAAATTTCTTTATATAACAGATTAAACTTCAGTATAGTTACTTGTAGTAACTGGCTTGCTCATGAAGTTAAAAAAAGTTTTTTATTAAAAAATTTTACCATTACGGCAATTCCTAATACTTTAGATATAAATATATATAAGCCGGTTGAAAAGAATACGGCACTTTCAGCTTTTAATTTACCTGAAGATAAATTTTATATTCTTTTTGGTACCATGACTGTTAAGGATAAAAGAAAAGGCTTTTGTCTATTGAAGGAGAGTTTAATTAAACTTTACAAAAACAATGATTCATTAAGAAACAAAGTCGAAATAATTGTATTTGGCTCTGCTAATCAAGAATTATTGTCTAACATTCCTTTCAAAACTAATTTTCTGGGAAGAATTAATACTGATGAAAAAATTGCATTAAGCTACAATTGTGCAGATGTTTTTGTGGCGCCATCAGTAGAAGATAATTTACCAAATACAGTAATGGAATCATTAGCATGTGGCACGCCGGTTGCGGCTTTTAATATCGGCGGAATGCCGGATATGATTGAACATAAAAAAAATGGCTATTTAGCAGAACCTTTTTCTATTGATGATTTGTCAAACGGTATTGATTGGATTTTGCAGGAAAAATTAGGAGGCAAAAATTTCCAGCCAGCAGCAAGGGATAAAGTGTTAAATAATTTTGCACCGGAAATTGTTTCAAAAAAATACATACAAATATATAATTCATTTTCAGAGGTTATATAAAAGAATTCATTGCTTATTAAGTAGTAATTCGACAACTTTAATTTAAAATAAAATCGGGGAGTGAAATGAAAACCTCACTATTATTAAAATTATCTCTTATATTTTTTCTTTTATCCTTTGGTTGTTCAAAGGAAAATTTAGTTGGAGTAAATAAACCTAATTCTTCAAAAGGTTCAATTACTTTAAAGATTAATAAAGGAACCATTCCTTCCGAAGTCCAATTTCTTAGTGCACAATTATCTCGATCGAACTATGACACATTAAAAACTGGTGTTAATATAGTTGATGATTCATTAATCGTAATCTCTTTTGAAGCTGTACCTGTTGGGGAATGGCATTTGAAAATCGATGCTGAAAATTCCTATGGGAATATAATATATAGCGGTGAAACCGAGGTAACAATTATTGAAGATGAAACAATTAATGCTTATTTAACTCTCCAACCAGTTGGAAGCGGTACGGGTAATATTAATATTTATATACAATGGGGCAGCAATTGGATGGATTATAATCAAAATCCAATTTTTTCTAAAGATACTAAAGATACCAATGCATCAAATGTTTATGGAATTATTGAACCTAAAATTCTATACATAAATGGTGTTTATAAAATGTGGTATACCAAATTATTTGCTTCTGCTTCCGCTGAAATTTGGTACGCAGAATCTTCGGATGGAATATACTGGTATAGTAATTATGATAAACCGGTAATTAAACCTGGAAATTACGGTAATTGGGATGATTATTCCGTATGCGTTGGTGATATTATATATGAAGATGGGAAATATAAAATGTATTACTATGGATTTAGAGATCAATATGGAGAATGGTGTATTGGGCTATGCTGTCTCAGATGATGGAATAAACTGGGAAAAAAATACTGCACCTGTATTTAACACCAAGCTGACGACGAATATCCAAATTGTTGCATCAAGTGTAATTAAAGTTGATAGTCAATATTATTTGTATTATTCAACTCGTAATTATCCTTATTATTCTATTTGTTTGGCAATATCTCAGGATGGATTAAACTGGCAAAAATATGGTCAGAATCCGATTTTAAAGCCGCTGAAAAGCTGGGAAGGAACAGGGGTCTTTTTTCCAACAGTCTTAAAAAGAGATAATAAATATGAAATGGTCTACATGAATTGCAATCAAAATATTTGGGCTTTTGGAAAAGCAATTTCTTTAAACGGTATAAATTGGATAAAATCAGACTCAAATCCATTTTTTACCGCTAAAGAAACTTTTAATAACTGGGCATACAAAATTGCTTATCCTGATTATGTTAGAATTAATTCTGAATATCGAATTTATTATACCGGTTATATAGGCAGTGATGAAGGAACAGTTGCAATAGTTTCAAATGAATAAAAAAATTTACTCGTATCAAAAATTTACAAACTAAAATTCGAAAAGGGGATTTAAATGAATATAATAATTTTTATAACAATTTTAATAATTGCTTTTCTTTTGAACAGCTGTTCAAAAGAAAATTTGGCTGGAATAAATAAACCTAATTCTTCAAATGGAGCAGGTATTTATAAGATGCGGTATAAAAATTTAGAAAGTAATGGGGATTCAACTGTTAGTTATGCCGAATCCAACGATGGAATTACTTGGGAAATAATAGGTGACGGTCCTGTACTTGACCTTGGGCAACAAGGAAGCTGGGATGCGGGAGCTGTTACAACAGGTCCTGTAATTAAAGAAAATGGCGTTTATAAAATTTATTACAGTGCTGCAGTTGAAGCACATCAGCCATGGCAAGTTGGATTAGCTGCTTCATCCGATGGAATTCATTGGGAAAAATATTCTAATCCTGTATTGCAATCAACCAGCAGTCAGTATTTTTTAGGAGTTCATTCTGTACTAAAAATTAATAATCTCTACTATATGTATTATGAAGCAAGTCCCGAAAATGATTATACATTTAATTTAAATTTAGCGACATCTTCTGATGGTATACATTGGACAAAGTATGAAGACAATCCGATTCTAATTGCGGATCAGAATTGGGAAGAGGGTAGTATTGGTTATGCAACTATTGTGCAAAGCGATAATGAATATAAAATGACATATAGTAGTAATGTCCAAAATGCTGTAGGTATGACTTATTCGAACGATGGTATAAATTGGTCAAAAAATGATGCTAATCCTGGTATTTCAAATTGTCTGATGTATCAAACGGACGGTGTACTAAAATAAACTATCCATTTTCAGTTATTATAAATAGTGATTATAAAATTTATTATTCGGGATATATTAAAGATATTAGTTTCATTTAGGTGTTGCTTTTTGGAGATGAAATAGTAGAATATTTAAAATCTTACTTGATTTTCAATTTTTTTTCTTTTGATTTTTGTATTTTAAATCCATAATCTTGTTTAAATATTATGAATAGTTATGAGATACGAAGAAAGAGTTCCTGATGAACTGGTTATTGATAATCATTATATAGGCCGCCCCGCCGATTTTAATGACCGGATAATTCAAAAACGAATCAACCTGGTTAGGAAAATTCCTAATTTTGTAGGCAAAGAATTAAATCTGCTGGAAATAGGATGCGGTAATGGTGCATCAATGCTTTTATTGTCAGATAGTATGAAAAGTTGTTTAGGAGTTGAGTTGTTTGAAGGGAATAAGGAAGAGTTTGAGGAGTTAAAGAAGAAACTTAATGTAAGTAATTGTGAATTCCAGGTTTTTGATATCGAAAAAGAAAAATTAAATAAGAAATTTTATAGAATAATTAATTTTGAGGTAATTGAACACTTAAAGGATGAAAATAATGTAAAAGCTTATTACGATCTTTTGGAGGATGGCGGTATAGCGGCTATATCTGTACCGAACAAATGGTGGATATTTGAGACACATGGTGCCAAGCTACCCTTATTACCCTGGAACAGGGTTCCTTTCTTTTCCTGGCTTCCGCGCTTTCTCCATGAAAAATTTGCTAACGCAAGAATTTATACAAAAAAACGAATCAAGAAATTGTTGGAAAATGCCGGTTTTAAAATTATTAGTGCAGAATATATAACAGCACCTCTCGATGTACTGAAGGAAGGAAAATTAAAATCATTTCTGTTAAAGAACATATTTAAAGGTGATACAACAAATGTTCCCTTTCTCTCAACTTCAATTTTTATAGTAGCAGAAAAATAGGTTATTAAAATCTAATCAATTACTTTATCCAAAATTTTTCCCAGTTCTTTTGCAATATTCCTCCTGTCATATTTTTTAATTAATGAAATATCAGTCTTATATCTTTTATATCCTGCGTTAGAAAGATCAAAAAATTCTTTTGCGCTTTCATTGTAACTAAAAATCATACCGGCGTTTGATTCTTTAAGAATTTTCTTAACTTCCTCATTATCATCGCCAAAAGCTAAAATTGGTATGCCTGTTCTTAAATATTCAAAGAGTTTTCCCGGTACATGCCTTTTTTCCGTAACCATCATCATTAATACATCACTCTTCAGTAATTCTTTTAACATTTGTTTATAAGGTAAAAATCCAAGGTATTCAGAGCTTTCGGAAATACTTATATTATTAATTATTTCATTTGTTTTGGGACTGACAGTCCCGATAAATTTAATTTTTGTTTTCCTTCCATTATTTATTTCGTCTTTTATATATTCAAAAAAAGAAACAGGATTTTTATAATCGTACATATTTCCGGCATGAGATATAATCTCTTCATTCGGTTTAGAGTAATCTAATTCCTTTTCAATTTCACTAAAGTCATCTTCATTGTATCCCCAATACAGAACATGTGATTTATCTTTTATTGCCGGATATTTTTTTATATAATCGCTTTTCATTGTTTCAGTAACAAATACAATTTCTTTTGCTTTTTTAATAACATTTTCTTCAAGATATTTATCAAATTTTTGCGTTAGTTTTGTCCGCTTATAATCCTTATAATAAACAATGTCAGCCCAGGGATCAATAAAAACAGGTATGTGTGGAATGTTAAATAACGAACTTAATCTACGGGCGAGCAAGTGTGCTGTATGAGGAGGTCCGTTACTTATAATAGCATCAATTTTATTTTCGGATAAAAACTTTTTCCCTTCTTTAACTCCCGGGAAAAACCATCCAATTCTTGCATCAGGAACAAATAAATTCATTCTAATCCAAAGGGAAAGCATATGGTTGAAAGATTTTTTGGTTTGCGACATGCTTTCTGACGCAACCAAAGGTTCATCTTTCTTTTTCCCTAAAAGTCTTCTGTAAATATTGAATGGTTCTATGGTTCCTGTTTTTATTACTTTAAGATTAAGTGCTACATCCTTAAGCAATGTTTCATCTTTTTGATAAAAAGTATCTTCATAAACTGTAAGTACCGAAGGCTCCCATCCGTACTCGGGTAAATATTTAATCATTTTTAATGGCCAATGTAGAGAAGCCTTCCCTGAAGGAGGCCAAAAATAAGTTATAAATAAAACTTTCTTCATATATTTAATTCTAACAAAATATAATTTTAAAAAATAACAAATTATATGTTAAGTATTCATTATTGATTTCTTATATTGCTTAATTAGATAAAATAAGCTGAATTTTTAATGTTTTAATAATAAACCAAATTGATTTATTAGGAAAAATAGCATTATAATTAGTATATATCTGTATCATAACTTTTGTCATCTTATTCCTATAAGTTACACTATCTGAAATTAAATTTTATTATGGATTTATGTTAATTGATATATCAACTTCCACACCGCCTTATAAAGTTTCTCAAAAAAAAGCTGCAGAAGGATTAAAGGAACGAATGGGTAAAAAGCCTGCAGTTTCAAGATTAATTGATGCTGCATTTTATTATTCTGGAATTGAGAACCGTTATATTGTAATTCCTGACGCTGAAAAAATAAATGATAAAAAATTTTATTCCGATGGAGGAAATTTTATAATCCCCCGTACCCAAATTAGAATGGAAGAATATAAAAAATGGTCAACTATACTGGCAAAAGAAGCCGTTAAAAAATTGATAGAAAAGAATAATTTGCCTCTGAATAATACCGAAAGACTTATTACAATTTCCTGTACCGGTTTTTTCGCACCCGGACTTGATTATGAAATTATTAAAGAATTTAAGATTCCTCTTAATGTTAAAAGAACCAATATTGGATTTATGGGTTGCGCTGCATCATTAATAGGTCTTAATTCTATTATGGAGGTAATGCAACGGGAAAATCAAACTGAAATGAATTGCCTTTTAATTTCGGTTGAGATATGCAGCCTGCATTTGCAGGTAGAACCTTCCCGGGATAATATACTTGCAAATATGATTTTTGCAGATGGTTGTGCAGCAGTATTGTTTTCTAATTCGGAAGAGTATAAAAGTAAAATTAAATTAAACTTTATTTCAACCCATTCTGTTTTATTTGAAAATACCTCCGAGTACATGGGATGGAAAATAGGCAATTATGGATTTGAAATGATTTTGTCGTCTGATCTGCCTAAAATTATATTAAATGAAGCTGTTCCCAGATTGAAGCTGATTTTAAATTCCCAGGGATTTAAACCAGGAGATATTGAGCATTGGGCTTTACACCCGGGCGGCAGAGCAATTTTGGATACATTACAAAATGGCTTGGAAATATCTGTGAATAAAATGATCCCTTCAAGAAAAGTTCTTAAAAATTTCGGCAATATGTCTTCAGCTTCAATTTTGTTTGTATTAAAAGAAATTATTAATTCCGGGAAACTAAAAAAGGATGATAATGTGTGTGCCGTAGCTTTCGGTCCGGGTTTAACCATGGAAGTTGTATTAATGAAAGGAGCATAGTGCTTTTCAACAGAAGTAATTTAACTGAAATAATGGACGATTTTTCAATAAAAGATGAAAAAATAGATTTAGCACTCAATGAATTGAAAAATATAAATAAATATTTCGGGGGAAATAGCACATCTATAGAAGGCATAAAAAAAGTTCTGAACAAATTTATAAACGGAAATTTAAAAGTCCTCGACGTTGGAGCAGGCGCCTCGACCGCGCTTTTATCAATGCAATCTGAGAATGCAGCACTTGAAATTTTCAGCGTCGATAAAAATATAAGGGCATGCAAATATTTAAAATTAAGTTCACCCAAAACAAAAGTAGTATGCGCTGATATTTTTCATCCCCCATTTAAATGGAATGGTTTTGATATAGTTCATTGTTCCCTTTTTTTACATCATTTTAATAAAGAACAATTAAAAAGCATACTTGGTTTTTTTAAAAAAACAGCTAAGTACGGAATAATTATAAATGATCTTCGAAGAAACATTTTGGCCTATTGGGGAATTAAGATATTGACTATAATATTTTCAAAAAGTGAAATGATTAAAAATGATGCCCCGATCTCAGTTGCACGCGGTTTTACTAAAAATGAAATTTTGGAAATATTAAATTTGTCAAAATTTTCAGAATTTGAAATAAAACGAAAATGGTCTTTCAGATGGTTAATTATATTATACTTATAACATAATGAAACTGGATTATGAAACAGCCGTAATAGGTGGAGGACCCGCAGGATCAAGTACCGCAATAAATCTAGCAAAAAAAGGTTTTAAAGTCTGTTTATTTGAAAAAACGAGTTTCCCCAGAGAAACAATTTGCGGTGAGTTTCTTTCAAAAGAGGTAATTGAAAATTTAAAGATATTAAACCTTTTTGATAAATTTAATGCACTTAAACCCAATCTCATAAATTCCTTCCGTTATTTTAATGATAATGGTGAATCGATCTCAACTCATTTCAATTTTAATGCTTATTCATTAAAGAGATCAACCTTTGATAGATTTTTATTAAGACAAGCAGAAGAAAACGGAGTAAGTATCTATCACCCTGCCGAAGTTATTGAAATTATTAAAATGGAAGATGATTATCAAATAATTTTCAATTCATTAAACAAAAGAGAAATCGTAACTGTTAAAAATGTAATTGCCGCTTACGGTAAACAAAATATACTAGATAAAATGCTGCACAGAAATTTTATAAATAAAAAATCCGGACTAACAGGAATTAAGTTACATATTAATGAAAAATATTTAAACAACTTTAATAAAAGCGAAATCCAAATTTATGCAGATGAAAATATTTACTGTGGTATAAATGCTGTTAATGAGAATATGATTACGGTTTGTTTTTTAGAAAACCGAAATAATTATGTTAAACCTGTAAAACAACATTTAATTGATTTGTTTTATAGAAATATTAAGTTCCATAATTTATTTAAAGCTGATCCGCAGCTGCTATTTCAGAATGCTTCTCTATATGGAACAGGCAATATTTATTTTGGTAAAAAAAATCTAGTAGAAAACGGCATTTATATGGTCGGAGATGCGTCAGGCGTAATTGCACCGCTGACTGGTGATGGAATTGGTATGGCATTTGAGTCTGCAAAATTACTATCTAATATTTTATTGGAAGAGAGAGAAAAAAACATTGACGGAATTATATCACAAAGAAAATATATTGCTGAATGGAAAGAACTCTTCAAAAGAAGATTAATTACTGCTAAAATAATCCAAAGTATAATGCTAAAAAATTATTTAAAAAATATAGGCTTTAACCTTGTAAAATTGTTTCCTAATTCATTAAATTATTTTGTAAAAACCACAAGAACTTAATAAAGAATTATTTATTTTTAATTATATAATGCAGCTCAAATTGAAAAATATTGAAAGATTTATTGTAGTAGGGGATCGATTATTAATTAGACCGGAAGAAGATGCAGCTAAAACATCATCCGGTCTATACCTACCAGCAGGTGTTGCCGAAAAAGAAAAGATTCAAAGCGGTTACGTAATAAAAGCTGGCCCGGGATACCCGCTTCCTGCAGAAGTTGATGAGGAACCATGGAAAGAATCTAAAGAACATGTTAAATATATTCCGCTGCAGGCAAAGGAAGGGGATCTGGCAATTTTTCTGCGTAAAGAAGCTTTTGAGATCGAGTTTGAAAGGGAAAAATTCTTAATTGTTCCCCAATCCGCTGTTCTTCTTTTAATCAGAAATGATGATTTTGGAATTTAAAAATTAAAATTATAGTATATTATTTTTAATTTTTAAACTTTTCATTATAAGAAGAATAGGATTTTGTTAAGAATATATTTGAACCGCCAGCTTTTATCTCCAATACTTCCGTAGTTAATTTCCTCTTCAATAGAATTCTCTTGTGAATCTATTGAACCGGAGTGAGAATCGCCTTTAACTTGAAAGTCATCATATGCAGCCTGGATATATAATTCCAGGGTCTTTAGACTTTCATTTCCTGCAACAGGTAATCTCAAATCATGGCATGCTTCAAGTAGTTCTTCTTTTTTATTTATTTTATTTCCTTCCATAATTTTGCTCTATTTTTTAATCATTTTTTAATCTTTGCTATTCCCACCAGCTTAATATTACAAATCTCGAAGATTTTAAATTCAATTTGGCATTATTTATGGCCTGACTGCTATAAAACAATCCCGCATTCCCGGTAGCTTTTATATCTACATTTTTTCCAACACAAATAGTGCTGCCAAAAACGTTCCCCTGGCCAACAATATCAGTTTTAATTGAGGATTGTCCATAGACAATGATTAGTCCTCTAAATGTAAATTGTCCGCTTAAAGTTAAATTTCCGTTCACAACTAATATCCCATCACCTGATATTGTCCCTGAAAAATGGACATCACCATTTGCATGAATTATTTTAGGTTCTGAGGGTGTGCCCATATATGTCCCTGAAGAGTAAGTTCCTGAGGGTAAAGTTATATCCGATGCAAAGATAATATTTTCCGTTAAAGCTAACCAATCGGTAGTATCTTCGATTGTTTTTACGCTCGGAGGACCGCCTGCTCCTTTGATAGCATTAGAAATTTTGGGCTTGATATTGTTGATGACGTAGGCACTATCAGTCGGATCATCTACACCGAAGCCTGGAACTGAGGGATTTGGTCCTGCACTCCCATCGGTATTATGGTCATTGCCATCTATATCAACATTTCCATTTAAGTTTAATCCCATGTTGTCTGAAGAAACATAAAATGCAGCATCTATATTAGGCATTGTTACCTGATCTCTTTTTGCAGTAACAATACTTGTATGTTTTACTTCTTCGAATTCAGCTTCAGATTTTATTGTTAAAGCGGAATCAGGTCCATAAATAAGTATATTATATTTTCCCTCCAGAAGATCATTATCATCAAAGGTTCCTTTAAATTTTTATCCCTTCTTAATTTTTCAAGATATATTTCTACGCCGGAATTTGCTATTAATCTTGCTTGTGTTTGTTTATAAAAGTCGACAGTTGTTTCAACTCCCGAAGTTGCATTAGCATTAAGATTTAAGATTAACATGCTTAATATTGCTGCAGCTCCCATTACTAATATTATTGCACCTTTTCCAAGCATTTTTACCTCTGTATGTTATACTATAAAAATTATTAATTAATATTCCTTGGATTAACGTTCATTTCCCAGTAAGTGAAAGGATACTTATCATCTACTGGTTCCGTAGTTTCAATCCACATTTCAACCTTAATATATTTAATGCTGTCCAAAGCAGAGGTTTCGTTACCATAAAAATTTTTATAGGTAAAATTAAGCTTTGTTAATCCTAGTGATGGGCCTTTCGATGTATCTCCGTTCACTATTCTGTATAATACTTTATCACGCGGATTTACTGTCCCCGAAGCTTCAGTAGAATCACTGATCGAATAAGTAACTTGATCGGCTGTGCCGTTAGAATCAATATCAGCATAAAAAGAAAATTTTTGAGGTTCAGCAGTTATTATGGCTGTATTATTATATTTAAAGCCGACCTTCCTTAGATCATTGTTTACTATTTCAGCTAAAGTTTTAGCATTTTGCTGCATCCGGAGATCAGAAGCAGAAGCGAATCTTTTTTGAGATGAATAGACAAAAATATTAACCATTATAAGTAAAATTATACCACCTACAAATGTAGCACCTAATAAATCTAAAATTGTGTCCATCGTATTAGCCGATTTTAAAGTAAAAATAAATGAAAGCGAAACAGGATATTTCATATATGGATTAGTTACTGTTACGGTTACTTTTTTGTAAAAAGTCTGTACTGTACTAACATGATCAGGATCATCTTTATCAACATACTGAACTAAACACTCTAAGTGATAATTCTCTGCATGTGGTGCACTGATATCCGGGAAATTATAACCACTATAATCATCGATATCATCAAAACTAGTATAGGTTTCACCGGAATCCGGACCTAAATCAGCAGCCTGTGTTAAACTTAGTGGATTTGTTGTGGGAAATGGTTTTGTCGTTTCATCAAAACTTTTGCCTTTAATTTCTTCTATTAAATCATCGGCTAAAGAAAAAGCAGTTAAAGCTACCTTATTCTCAATTTCTACACCTGAAGTTTCAAGTATTGACGAATTGAAGTTTAATGATGAGAGAGCTAAAATAATTAGCGCCCCCATCGATAATAGGGAATTGGAATTCATTTTTTTATCTCCTTATAAGCACTCTGTATATATAACAGCAAAAAAAATGCCCCGGAAAAACTTAGGTTATTGATTGAATTCAGAATAAAAAAAATTATAGGTGGAAATAGTCTCGGTAATTTTTACATTGTTGATATTTTAAGAAAAAGCTAACAAAAAATGTTAGCTTTTTAAAAAAGAGATAAGTTGAGTTTTGAGATTATTCTTTCCATGAAACGATTTGAAATCCCCTCATTGTTGGAAACACAGGTGGAGACATGCTCATTAGTCGCTCATCATAGCGATATCTTTTATTAAATCCGCTGGCTATAGTTGTATTCCCATGGTTTGTAGTATACGTTCCAACAGCTAATCTTGTATTTTGAGTTACCCCCCCGTACAAATTTATATCGCCATCTACACTTCTACCAGCATAATTATACGCCCCAAAGCCTCCATCCTGACAATAAATAGCAGCATCTATAGTAATATTAGTAGTATTATTATTATCTGATATATAAACATTATTTTGTGCAATAATACCAAGTACATCCGTAGAGTTAGGATTAGTTTTAGGATTGGAGTTATAAACAATATCATCATCTAAAAAAATATTCCCGCTACTTACGACTGAATATTGACCTTTTACAGTACCTTTTAAATTTATATCCAAAGGTTCATTATCCTTATTTTTGCCATCCAAGTAAATTACGCCGTCAGGGGCTAAAGTAGAAGCAGGAACAGTATAGGACGAATCAAAACTCACCCACGAGTGCCCCGAACGTATTTGTCCAACTGTTCTATAAGTAATTTGATCAGCATTAAATGTCATATAAAAATTTTGATATCTTAATGTAGAAGTCGATTGTAAATTAAATAATTTACCTCCCGATGTTGCTGCATCTTTAAGAGGTTGTAAACCATTTGTTGGCAATGGCTCATCGACACCAGATTCAAATGAACCATGGAAAACAGGTGCATCACTAGAGATACTATTGTTATACGCATTTTTTTGAGAATTAGAAGACCTTTGTGTCGGCTCATTAATCCCGTATGAAGCATAATAATCATGGTAAACTATTTTCCCTTGAATAGTAGTTCTATATCCTGTTACTCCAAATACAGGATGATTATCAGCCAACAAATTACCTTGAGTATGAAATGGACCAAACACGGTGTCGTTTCCGGTCCACCATATTTCATTTCCTTCGCTTTGAGAGTAATAAGCAAACTGTGAGAACCTGTTTGGAGAGAGAGTTACTTCAACTGTAGCATCATTCTCGCCATAGGTGGCGACCGAAACAATTTTTCTTATGTTTTGTGCCACATTAATAATTTGAACAGATGCATTTATTACACCTCCATTTAAATGAAGATTTGAATAGCCTGTTGTCCAGCTATTGTCCAAGAAAATTTGATTAGCAGCCATATTTGCTCCACTCGAAGCTAAGTTATAAGCTGCAGTTTCATTGTAGTAATCTGCATAATTTTGAACTGTTTGGGTCGAAACATTATTAAAGCGATAACCAAATGTCAGGAAGATCATACTAAAACCCATTACTAAAAGAAGAGCTGCTTTGCCGACCATATTGACCTCTTATCTTTTTGATAAATTCATTGCTGCTAATCTTATTTGCCTCCAGAAAGCACTGGAGTATTTATTATTGTCATCAACTCCGCCATAACCAACGACGTTTTCTACAGAAATATTTATTTCCATTGTAGATATTAAGCTTAAATCTGTAATTGGTGTATGAAGTGTATCGCCATATACAGTAAAATAAATAAGGTTAAATTGTGTAATACCCAGATTTACCCCAACAGGCGTTTCATTATTAACTACACGATATAAGAATCTATCTCGTGGATTTGGGGTTGAAGCCAATTCAGAAGTTGGACCTATATAATATTTTAGAACATCGACGTTACCCTGATCGTTAACGTCAGTTAAAAATGAAATACTAGTATCGGTTGCCGAAACTATTACGTTTGTTTTTGGAATTAAGCTATAATTTTTACAATAACCAATTCTCCTAAAATCGTGTTCCAATATCACTGAGGTCGTTGCTAAATTTTGCTGGAGAGTTAACTCTTCGGAATTGTTAAATACATTTTGGACAGCGGCATCATCGATTTGCCAGAGTAAAAGCATAAGAAATCCTCCAATTATCATGGAGCCAAGAATATCTAATATAGTGCTAAAACCCATTTTGTATTCCTATCAAAAATGCCAATAACTAAAAACCGATGAAAGCCTTACAGTATCCTTTGAAGACTCACTTGTTACCAAAACGGTTATTCGTTTATTCCATGTTTTATGATTTACAACTGCATCAGGATTCGCCGCTTCAACATAGCCAACAATGCAAGAAATATGAAATATTGCTGATGGAAGATTTGTAATATCTTTTGTGTAGCCATTATAATCATCAAAATCATTGTAATCAGGAAAATCATCATCGGAATTTCCTAAACTGTCCGGCGGTGTAAGTAGAGATTTATCATTTATTGCAACTCCTTCTGAATGTGAATCAAATGCTTTACTGCTGGCTTCTTCAATAACAGATTGAGCAAGGGAAATACCTAACACTCCAAATTTTGAATCCATCATAATTTCATTTGTTGTTAGGAAACTATTATTCACTCTCAAAACCACTGTTGATAATAGTATTATTGCACCAATTGCAAGCATTGATTGCCCGGTATTCATCTGTTTCCTTTTTTATTCATCTGCTTAAAAGAATTTGTATTTTAATTGTTTTCAAAAAAATGAAATAAAGATAAAGCATAATAACATCTACTGTTATACTCAATCCCAAAATCTGATAAATAAAGATATATGTTATGCAAATACTTATAAACAATTTTTATGCCTATGATTCCTTATAAATTATGAAATAAAGACATGTGAATAGATTTCTCTAAGAATGGGACCGGTAATCTTTACTTGAAGATGTAAAAAAGGCATATAAATTTGAAATGAACATAAAGAATTGTTATTTCATAGAGTTTGGATTATTATAAAGCAAATTATTTACATTTTTATTATTTTTGTTAAAAAATTAAGCAATAAAAATTAAGGATCATTATTATGGCTGCAAACATCGAGATGATTAAAAAAAGATATTCTGACTTTAGGGAAAAGTTGAATAATGTTAAAAAAATTGTAAACAGACCTTTAACTTATGCCGAAAAAGTATTATACACCCATCTTTGGGAGAATCCATCATCTATTTTGGAAAGAGGAAAAGATTATGCCGATTTAGCTCCTGATAGAGTTGCAATGCAGGATGCTACTGCTCAGATGGCATTACTGCAATTCATGTCTGCAAATAAAAAAGTAACAGCTGTCCCTACAACTGTTCACTGTGATCATTTAATTCAAGCTCAGGTAGGAGCGCATGATGATCTTTTAAGGGCAACATCAGAAAATAGAGAAGTATATGATTTTCTTGAGAGTATATCTAGGAAATATGGGATAGGTTTTTGGAAACCGGGAGCAGGAATTATACATCAAGTAGTACTTGAAAATTATGCATTCCCCGGTGGAATGATGATTGGAACAGACTCCCATACTCCAAATGCCGGTGGGCTTGGAATGATTGCAATCGGAGTTGGCGGCGCTGACGCTGTTGATGTTATGGCTGGAATGCCGTGGGAACTGAAATGGCCAAAACTTATTGGAGTTAAACTAACTGGTAAATTGAACCTTGGACTTCACCAAAAGACGTTATCCTAAAACTGGCGGGTATTCTTACTGTAAAAGGTGGAACTGGTGCTATTGTGGAATATTTTGGTGAAGGTACAATTTCAATTTCATGTACTGGTAAAGGAACTATTTGTAACATGGGAGCAGAAATTGGAGCAACTACTTCCGTATTTCCATTTGATGAAAAAATGTCCGCATATCTTCGGATAACTAACCGTGCAGAAGTAGCTGCTCTTGCAGAAGGGCTGCAAGATGAACTTTCCGCAGACAAAGATGTTTTTGAATATCCTGAAAAATATTTTGATCAAGTTATAGAAATAAATTTAAGTGAACTGGAACCACACTTAAATGGTCCGTTTACTCCTGATAAGGCATGGCCGATTTCCAAGATGAAAGAAGCTATCAAAGAAAATAATTACCCCGACACAATAAAAGTTGCACTAATCGGTAGTTGTACAAATTCTAGTTATGAAGATATCGATCGTTCAGCCAGTATTGCTAAACAGGCTATGGCTAAAGGATTAAAATCAAAATCTCAATTTACGGTTACCCCGGGTTCCGAACAGGTAAGAGCAACAATAGAAAGAGACGGACAGTTAAAAACTTTGAGCGATTTTGGCGGATTAATCCTGGCAAATGCCTGCGGCCCATGTATTGGTATGTGGAAAAGAATGGACATTAAAACAGGAGAAAAAAATACGATAGTTACTTCTTTTAATAGAAATTTTGCAAAAAGGAATGATGGAAATCCTGAAACATTAGCATTTGTTGCAAGCCCGGAATTAACAACTGCTCTTGCAATTGCAGGAAGATTATCTTTTAATCCTTTAACCGACGAACTCGAGAATGAGAAAGGTGAAAAAGTAAAGCTAGAACCACCGGTTGGAGATGAACTGCCTTTAAAAGGTTTTAATCCCGGAGAAAATGGATTTATAGCTCCTGCTAAAGATGGTTCCAATATTGAAGTTGTTGTTAAGCCGGATAGTGAACGGCTGCAATTACTTACGCCGTTTAAACCATGGGAAGGAAAAGATCTGGTTGATTTGGAAGTCCTTCTAAAAGCAAAAGGAAAATGTACAACTGATCATATTTCAATGGCTGGTCCTTGGTTAAGATTTAGAGGGCATCTCGATAATATTTCAAATAATATGTTTATAGGTGCGATTAATGCTTTTACCGGGGATGCAGGGAAAGTAAAAAATAGTTTTACCGGTGAATATAATTCTATCCCGGATGTAGCACGAGCATACAAGAAACATGATCACGGTTGGGTTATAGTTGGCGATGAAAATTATGGTGAAGGTTCTTCCCGTGAACATGCTGCCATGGAACCTAGACACCTGGGCGGCAGAGCAATTATTGTGAGAAGCTTTGCAAGAATTCATGAAACAAATTTGAAGAAGCAAGGTATGCTTCCTCTTACATTTGCAAATCCCGCCGATTATGATAAAATACGGGAAGATGATAAGGTAAGCATAATAGGCTTAAAGGAATTGGCACCTAATAAGCAATTGAAACTTATGATTAAGCATAAAGATGGAAAACAAGATGAGGCAATTTTAAATCATACAATGAATGAAGCACAAATTAAATGGTTTAAAGCAGGAAGTGCTCTTAACCTTATTGCACAGCGGAATAAGAAGTAAATTAGTTATATAATTTAAATGTAAAATGGAGACTATATTTCTAGTTTCCGTTTTTTGTTTCGATTCAATTATTTCGATTTAATTGGCTGAAATATTTAGGGATAGTCATCTATAAAAGCCTTTTTACCCAATTTACATACATAGCATTCTATTATTCAGAATTATATTTTTAGAAAAAATAAATTACGCTTTAAACTATTAAATGATATTCCTTAATCCTTTAGTTTTATTTGGTTTGCTTGCGGCTTCCATACCGGTTTTAATTCATCTCCTAAACCTGAGAAAATTAAAACGAATTGACTTTAGCTCATTAGCATTTCTTAAAGAACTGCAAAAAAATAAAATAAGAAAGATTAAAATTAAACAACTCTTGCTTTTAGCATTAAGGATTATGATAATCCTTTTTATTGTTTTGGCATTTGCACGACCTACATTAAAAGGGATATCAATAGGCGGTGCATCTTCTGCTGCAAAAACTACCGCTGTTTTTATCCTTGATAATACTTTCAGCATGTCTGTTGTTGATAACAACGGTTCATACTTAAACCAGGCAAAAGAAACTATAAAAGGATTATTGAACCAGCTTCAGGAAGGCGATGAAGCGGCATTAATCCTCTTATCTGATCAGTCAAGCCGGCTGGCCGGTACTAATGAAATTAGACCAACTTCAAATCTGGCTGATTTCAAAAAGCAAGTCGAAATAGTTGAGATATCGTATTACAGCGGTAATTTGAATGATGCAATTGTTGAGGCAGCAAAAATTCTTTCAACATCACAAAATTTTAATAAAGAAATATATGTTTTAAGTGATTTTCAGAAGGACCGGATTTATGAACAGTCGTCTCTGTCTAACTTGGGTGAAATATTAAATGATAAGGTGAAGTTATATACTTTTAATTATTCAGGAAAAGAAGTTTTTAATATCGGAATTGATAATTTGAAAGTTAATACACAGATATTTGAAAAAGATAAACCAGTCAATTATAGTGTAACGGTAACTAATTATTCTTCCAAATCAGCCGAAAATTCTGTGGTCTCTCTTTTTATAAATAATGAAAGAAGCGCTCAGCAGAGTGTAAATTTAAAACCGGGCGAGACCAAAATTTTAACTATGGAATCATCTGTCAAATCTTCAGGGTATGTTGATGCTTTCGCAGAAATAGAAGATGATGATATTTTGCAGGATAATAAAAGATATATAACTTTTTACATCCCGGCTGAAATACATGTTGGAGTTTTCACTGAGGAAAACCAGGATGCTCAATTTGTAAATTTAGCTTTAACAGCCGGCGAAGATAAAGCAATTAAAATTACTGCGAAAAATATAAATCAAATTTCATCTTTTGATTTGAATCAGTTTAATGTTTTGATTCTTATTGGTACCGATAATTTTAATGATTTTCCCAGGATCAAATCATTTATAAACAACGGCGGCGGTTTGTTTTTAATGCCTGGATTAAATTCTTCTATGGAAAATTTTAAAAGAGCATTATTGGGACTTGGGCTTCCTGAACCAAACGGAACGGTAGGAAAAATTAATTCTTCCAATAATGCAGTAACATTCGAAAAAGTAGATCTAAACCATCCACTGTTCCAAAATATTTTTTCCAAAGAAAAGGAAAAAATCGAATCTCCGGATATTTATTATCACTACAAAATTACAACTGAAGGGAAAGGGAAAAACATAATCTCATTGGTTGACGGTACATCATTTTTAAGTGAATATAAAATTGGAAAGGGAAAAGTTTTCCTCTTGAATACTGCCCCTGTGCTTAGCTGGAGTAATTTTCCTATAAAAGGCATCTTTGTTCCCTTAATAAATAAATCGGTATTTTACCTGGCTTCAAAAGATAAAACCGAAAATGAACATTTGGTAGAAAGCAGTGTTAATATTGATTTATCAAACCAGAGTTTACCTCAAATAAAGATTGAGAAGCCGAATAAATCCGAGGAATACATAACCTTAAATGAACAAATTAATTCGAATTATGTTAGTTATGATAATACAAGTATACCCGGTAATTACCAGGTTTATTCGGGTAAGAAAATAATTGATGATTTTGCTATTAATACGAATCCATTAGAATCAGTTGTGAAATATTTAAATGGTGATGAATTTAAAGATTACCTGGACAAAATAAATTTTAAGGGCCATTATATTAAAATTGATAAAAATGAAAACCCGGCTGAGATTATTCTGCAGTCACGTTTTGGTTCTGAACTGTGGAAATATTTTATTTTTATAGTGTTAATTCTAGCTATAATAGAAATGCTGGTTGCAAGAAATTCAAAAAAAGAAATAGTAAATATAAGTTAACTGCAATAATTTTTTTATTAAATAATTTGTTAAATTATCTGCTATTAATAAAAATAATAGAAGGAGTTCAGCTTCACAATATATGATAGATATAAATAGGAATGGAATAGAAAGAGCAATATTGGTCGCTCTTAACACAAAAGATATTAATAAAGAATTAGTTGAAGAACACTTAACAGAGCTTGAAGAATTAGCATTTACTGCGGGTGCCGAAACAATAATTAAAATAATCCAGGATAGGTATTCTATTGACCCGGTTTACTTTATTGGAAAGGGGAAAGCTGAAGAATTAACGGCTTTAGTAGAATCAAATAATATCAATTTAATTATATTTGATGATGACTTATCACCTGTCCAGTTAAGGAATCTTGAAAATCTTATTAATAGAAAAATTATAGATCGCAGTGGGTTAATTTTAGATATTTTTGCCTCTCGGGCTAAAACTAAAGAGGCAAAAACGCAAGTGGAACTTGCACAGCTCCAGTATATGCTGCCAAGATTGACAAGAGCATGGACTCACCTTTCAAAACAGTTCGGCGGTATAGGAACTAAAGGTCCCGGTGAAACGCAGATTGAAACCGACAGAAGAATAATAAGAACGCGCATTAGTCATCTTAAAGATAAATTGAATAAGATTGAATTACAGAGAGAAACGCAAAGTAAAGGCAGAAGAGATTTTATCAGGATTTCTCTAGTGGGATACACAAACGCAGGGAAATCAACTCTTTTTAATTTAATTACAAAGTCCGGCGTATTTGCAGAAGATAAGCTTTTTGCTACTCTTGATTCCACAACCCGATCTTTAGATATTGGAATTAATCAGAAATTACTTTTAAGTGATACTGTTGGGTTTATTCGAAAGCTTCCTCCCAATTTAATTGCTTCTTTTAAAAGCACTTTAAATGAAGTCAGGGATGCAGATATTATTCTTCACGTTATTGATCTTTCACACCCTTATTTCGAAGATCATATAAATGTTGTTGAGCAGACTTTAAAAGATCTTGGTGCAGATAAAAAGAGCGAATTAAAGATATTTAATAAAGTAGATATAACTGATGATAAAAATAGAATAGGCTACGTAAGAAATAAATATAAAAATGCTGTTGTTATTTCTGCCGAAAGGGGAATTAACATTTCAAAGTTTAAGGAAAAGCTTACTAATTTAATTAATGAAACATATTTTGAGGAAAAGATTGATTTTGCCTTAGCAGATTCGAAAACTGCCGCTAAAATTCATTCAATGGCTGAAGTTATTTCAACAAACTATGATGATTCTTTGATTCACATTACATATAAAACCAACCGGGAAAATTCTAACAAAATTAAAAAATTGATAAATGGAACCTAAAAAACTTATTCTTAACGGAAATTCGTTAACTATTGATAAAATTGAATTTTTCCTTTTTAATAATCCTACCATAATTATATCTAAAGAATCGGTAAAAAAAATTAATAGGGCAAGAAAAATAGTAGAAAAATGGGTTGAGAATGGTGAAGTAATATACGGTGTAACTACAGGTTTTGGAGAATTTGCTAATGTAAATATTTCAAATGAAAACCTAAAGCAGCTCCAGGAAAATTTAATACTTAGCCATGCAGCCGGATGTGGTGATAACCTCCCTCCTAAAATTGTTAAAATAATGATGCTTTTAAGGTTGAACGCACTAGTAAAAGGTTATTCCGGGATCCGGTTATCTACTCTTGAATTATTAATTGAAATGATTAATTATAATATAATCCCGGTTATTCCCTCGCAAGGCTCGGTCGGTTCCAGCGGTGATCTAGTTCAACTAGCTCATCTTGTCTTAGCAATGATCGGGAAAGGGAAAGTTCAATTAGTAAAAAATATTATTGATGATAAAGCCGGTGAAACAGAAATTATATCATCTCAGAAGGGATTGAAAAAGTATAATCTTCAAGCAGCTGTTTTAGAAGCCAAAGAGGGATTAGCTTTAATAAACGGGACTCAGATGATGACTGCTTTTGCAGCATTTATTTCTATCCGTGCAAAAAAATTAATCAAGCTGGCTGATGTTGGTGCCGCACTATCTCATGAAGCCTTAAGAGCAACGGATAAAGCCTTTTATGAAAGACTTCATTTGCTACGCCCGTTTCCCGGACAGCTGATTTCGGCTAAAAATGTTTTATCTTTAATTAAAAATAGTGAAATAAGAAATTCGCATATTGAAAATGATTTAAGGGTTCAGGATGCTTATTCAATTAGATGTGTACCCCAAATTCATGGAGCTTCAAGGGATGCTATTGTTTATGTCATATCAAGAGTTGAAATTGAAATAAACTCGGTAAATGATAATCCGGTTATATTTCCGGAAACCGGTGAACACATTGAAGGAGGCAATTTCCATGGACAATCAATGGCTCTGGCTATGGATTTTATGAGTATAGCCTTATCTGAACTTGCCAATGTTTCGGAGAGAAGAATCGAACGGATGGTAAATGGTAATTTAAGCGGTCTGCCAAGATTTTTAGCTGAAAACGGCGGATTAAATTCTGGGCTAATGATCGCGCAATATACGGCAGCCAGTCTTGTTTCCGAAAACAAAGTGCTGGCCCATCCTGCTAGCGTTGATTCGATTCCAACATCGGCAAACCAGGAAGATCATAATTCAATGGGTTCAATTGCAGCACAGAAATGTTATAAAATAATGCAGAATCTTGAGAACGTTCTGGCTATTGAACTTCTAACTGCAGCTCAGGCAGTGGAATTTTTAAAGCCTCTTAAGTGCGGAGATGGAACCAAAATAGCTTATAAAAAGATAAGAGAAAAGGTTTCTGCCTTAAAGAATGATAGAATATTATATAATGATATAGTAAAAATATTACACTTGGTAAAAGATGATTCGTTGTTGAATTCCGTCGAAAAGAAAGTTAAATTAAATTAGATAAGTTATAAGATTTTATTGTTTCATTCCATTTTAAAGCATTATTATTGTCTTTCCATATATTGCTTTTCTTTTTTATATTTAACATTCTAAAAATCAAAGGAAAATGGATTCAAAATACGAAGCTGTAATTGGATTGGAAATTCATGCCCAGTTATTAACCAGCTCAAAAATTTTCTGCGGATGTTCAACTCAATTTGGAAATGCACCTAATTCGAATACTTGCCCAATATGTTTAGGTCATCCGGGTGTGTTGCCTGTCTTAAATAAAAAAGTAGTCGAATTCACAGTATTGATGGGATTAGCTACAAATTGCATTATTAATGAAAAATCAATTTTTGCAAGGAAGAATTATTTTTACCCGGATCTCCCAAAAGGATATCAGATCTCCCAGTATGAACAGCCTATTTGTGAAGATGGACATATAAATATCAACTTGGAAGATAGTTCAAGTAAAACGATTGGTATAAAAAGAATCCACATGGAAGAAGATGCAGGTAAATCTATTCATGACCAGGGTTATGATACACTTGTTGATGTAAACCGGTGCGGAATTCCTTTAATTGAGATTGTAAGCGAGCCGGATATTAGAAGCGGGGGGGAAGCTTATTTATATCTTTCAAAAATAAAACAAATTGTTCAATACCTTGGAATTTGTGATGGAAATTTGGAAGAGGGATCGTTGAGATGCGATGCCAATATCTCTGTTAGATTAATCGGTGAAGAAAAGTTGGGTACTAAAACCGAAGTTAAAAATATGAATTCCTTCCGCAATGTAGAAAAAGCAATAAATTTTGAAATAAACAGGCAGATAGAAATTATTGAAGAAGGAGGCAAAATCTTTCAGCAGACATTATTATGGGATGCTGATTTTAATGAAGCTCTTCCAATGAGAAGTAAAGAAGAAGCACATGATTACAGGTATTTTCCGGAACCGGACCTGCTGCCGGTAATCGTTAATGAGGAATGGAAAAAAGAAATATCGGAAAATCTCCCTGAATTACCTGAACAAAGAAAAGAAAGGCTAATAACAAAATACAAGTTGCCTGAGTATGATGCAGAATTGCTCACACAAAATCGTAGTACTGTAGATTATTATGAAAAAGTTGTCGATAAAACAAACGATTATAAATCTGCAAGTAATTGGATAATGGGGGATGTTTTAAAATCAATAAATGAAGAAAAAGTTGATATAGATAATTTTCCGATCCAGCCAGAGAATTTAGCCGAGCTTATAAATATCATTAATAATGGGACTATAAATGGTAAAATAGGTAAAGATGTTTTTCAGCAAATGTTAAAAGAGGATAAGATGCCGTTGGAGATAGTCAAGGAAAAAAATCTTATCCAAATAACCGATACATCCGAGATAGAAAATATTGTAGATTCAATCCTTGAGAAAAATTCAAACGAAGTTAAGCAGTACCTTGACGGAAAGGAAAAAGTATTCGGTTTTTTTGTCGGTCAAGTTATGCGGGAAACTAAAGGAAAAGCGAATCCTAGATTAGTAAATGAAGTTTTAAGAAATAAATTAAATTCTTTAAAAGAAGCATAATAAAGTAATAAACGGAGCAAAAATTGTCATTTAAAAATGGAGTAAAAAGATTTTTCGGTATAAAAACCGAAGAAGAATTGAAGCAGAATAAAACACCTAAGGAAAAAGTAAAAGAATTTTTTGAATCGCTATTTTTTGCGGCAGTTGCAGCTTTTCTTATAATTACTTTCGTGATTCAAAATACCAGAATCCCCACCGGTTCTATGGAAGACACTATTCTTGTAGGAGATTTTGTCCTGGTTAATAAATTTATTTACGGTTCATCATCACCACATTATATTCCATTTACAGAAATTAAAATTCCATATTTTACTCTGCCTGCATTTCGAGAACCACATAGAAAAGATATTGTAGTTTTTGAATGGCCTGGTGAAAGAGATAATTTAAGAGCATCGGAACTAGGGGTAAACTATGTTAAAAGATGTATTGGTGTTCCGGGTGATACAATTCAGGTAATTGATAAAGTTGTGTTTGTTAACGGGAAAGAATTTTGGATTCCATCCCACATTAAATATTTAAATCCTTTTGCTAAACCAAAAGGGTATATTGAACCAAGGATTTTCCCTAAAGGAATGCCGTGGAATGAAGATAATTACGGCCCTCTGATTGTCCCCAAAAAAAGTTTTACCATACCTCTCAACTTAGATAATGTTGAACAATGGCGAACAACTATTGATCGTGAATATGGAAAGAGGGTAGTGGGAATTGAGGGGAACCATGTAACTATTGAAGGCAAACCGGTAACTTCTTATACTTTTAAAAAAGATTATTTCTTTATGATGGGAGATAATCGCGACGATAGCTTAGACAGCAGGTTTTGGGGTTTTGTTCCAAGGGATGCTGTTGTAGGAGAAGCATTCATCACTCTCTTTTCATGGGATAGGAATATTCCTTTTTCAGATTTATTCAGATTAATCGGATCAATTAGGTTAGATAGGGTATTGTTACTTTTACATTAAAAATATTCAATTGGGCTGAAGCAGTTATACTTTATACCTAAAAAAAGTTAAAAATGCTTCAGCCTAAACTGTTATTAAAAAACAAGTGTTATCCCAAATTTAAATTGATCATAAGCTAAAGGGGCTGCAGTATTAAAAGGCCAATTCATTTTTTCCTGCCTTAGCTGGTACATTCCATAAGACAAAGCACCTTTAAGAATATAGCTTACAACAGGGACAGCAAACGGAGATGAGTTTTCGATTTCATTTATAAAAGCATCAAGAGCTCCTTGACCTGCAAAATAAATCACTTCGCTTCCAAGCCACTTCCAGAAGAGATGTCTTTCAAATATTATGGCTCTTTCATAACCTGCTTCAAAAGCAATCAGCGGAATAATTTTAATTCTAATCCCATTTTCTGTACTTGTTCCGAATCGGAAGGAATTGTTAAATCGATCCAATTTCATTTTATCCACCGGATTAGCCGGAGAATCTTTTAAATCCAATCGCGACCATATAAAAGATCCGGAATTAAAAAGCACAACAGAAGAGTTCCCTAATTTATAGCCGTAACCTTTACTCCAGCTTCCACCGAAGCGCCATAAGTTAGACTTTAAACCGTCTGCATTAGTTTTGTGGGATAATTCGGTTGATATATAACTTAAAAAAGCATTTGTGAATCTATATTTAATAATATCTTCTGGTTCATCAATAGAGTTTTCTCTGATATGCCCAAGCTTTAATTCAAGTAAGTTTGGTTTTGTAAAAGATGAACTTATGCCCTTGATATTTGTTTTGGAGAATCCATAACTAAAGCTGACTGCTGGTTTTCCCTTTTTATGAAAGTTTTCAATTTCGGATTTAAAGACTTCCCAATCCCATGTTTTTGTTGAATCGCAATCTGTATTCTTGTTTTTTTCATATGAAAATGCCTGTGCTGATAAAATAACTGAAAAAAGAAGCATTAATATTACTTTTTTATTAAACATTTATGTCTCCCTTTTGCATAAAAATAAGAATTATTACAGGAACAATAATAAATTGATTTTAGGTGAATGGTTGTTAAAAAATGTTAAAGTGTATAAAAACATGAAATTCGGTATAAATTGAAGATAAAAAATCTTACTTATTCAGATTTTTAATGAAGTTTCTAATTATCTCCTCAAGGTAAAAATGAAATTTCTGTGGCAGGTTTTTAAATTTAGAATTAAGCTTAAATTTTATTTCATCGAAGCTGTTCCCCTCCAAATTTACTGAATCTTTTTCCACGTTATTTAGAAAAGTTTTTAATTTATTTCGAACTCTAAGAATTACTTCTTCATCTTCTATCCCCGAAATTATTTGTACAGTTTTGTCAAAATCGAAATTATTTTCAACATAAATCTTAAAAGCAAATCCTCTAAAGTTTTCTGAAACTAAAGTACGGCTAACGTTCCCCAGCTCTCTGGCAGTTTCATTAATTGATGAATGGGAAAAGCCTTTATCTCTTAAGGATTCCAAAACGAGATTTTCAAAATTAAATTTCAGATTTTTTACAATTTCTTCCGGGAGGTCAGTAATCTGAATCAATTTTCTTCCCGAAAATTTAGTAAAAATAACGGCCCGTTTTATTACGCCTTCAAGTTCTCTAACATTACCTTTCCATTTATAGTTATTTAATGCGTCCATTGCTGCTCGTGAAAGCTGTATCTCATTACTATCATTCAAAAGAAAGTGTCTAGCTAGAATTTCTATATCTTCTTTTCTTTCCCTTAAAGGCGGAAGCTCGATTTTTATTACATTTAACCGGTAATATAAATCTTCACGGAATTTTTTTTCTCTAACAGCGGATTCGATGTTTTTATTTGTTGCTGCAATTACTCTAACATCAGCGTGAAATGTTTTTGAACTGCCGACTTTTTCAAAATCCCCTGTTTGAATAACTCTTAATAATTTAACCTGGAAGTTCTCTGAAGTCTCGGCAATTTCATCAAGAAATATTGTCCCTTTATCAGCTGCTTCAAATCTTCCTATTTTATCGGCAACAGCTCCCGTGAAAGCACCTTTAACATGACCAAATAACTCGCTTTCCAAAAGAGTGTCAGACAACGCACCGCAATTGACGGCAACAAAATTTTTATCATTTCTCTTGCTCAATTGATGAATGGCTTTTGCAACTAATTCCTTCCCGGTTCCGCTTTCACCCAAAATTAAAATGCTGGCTTCCTCAGGTGCAATTCTTTTTATTAAATCGACAATATTTGTCATTATCTTTGAATGGTATATTATTTCAAAAAAATTAAATAGCGCATTTTCATCCATGATATCGACTGCTTTTTCATATTCTTCTTTCTCCTTTAATTTGTTTATATCTGATTTAATATTTTTAATTTTTTCTAGTAACGACTCAGTCCCGCTTTTTTCTCCTATATTTAATTCTTTCTGCAGGTGCAGTAATTCATTTTCCTTTTTAGAAAGTAAGTTATTTAATATTTCCTTTTCACTGGTTATTCCTTTAAGCTGTTTTTCGCTTTCTATAAAGCCGAAGAGGATATCAGCAAAGAATAAAATTAATAGTGGAGCAATAAAAAAGGAATACGACAGTTGTATATTAAGAAAACCGTAAAGAAAAAAAGAAATAATTAAGAAAGACAGAAAGGATATGGAATAAACTAAAAAAATTTTTCTGTTTGTATCCGTTTTAATAAGAACGAAAATTAAAATAAGGATGACAATAAAAATATATTTTGATATTTGCAGGTAGCCGTAAATTAATGATCTGTTATTTAAAAGATTATCCAGAGCAAATGCGTGTAGCCCTAAACCTGGCAGATCATTATCAAAATTTGTATTTAATACCGAAGCAATTTGAGGATCAGTTATACCAACTATTACGATTTTATCTTTTAACCTTTTTAATACCGGGCTTTTTCTATTCTAAAGATTAAAAAACTCAATCAAAGAATAGTTTTTGAAGTCTTTCCAACTTGAAATAAAATTTATTTTTATAGCCTGTTCTTTGAATTGTTGATAAACCAGATAATTGAAAAGAAAAGGCTTTTTCAATCCTATCAAAACCAATAATTTCAAGTGGGATATAAAAACCATTTTTTTCAATATAATTCAGATGCCCGATGGTTATTTTCTCATTTATTAATTTAGGAGTCGGTAGACTGAGTGAATCCGTTAAATATTTACCTGCTTTTAAATTCATCTGTCCTGCAACAGAACCTAAAACAACTCTCCCGGATTTAATTATTTCCCTTGTTAATAAAATATCATAAACAGCCTGTGAAGAGAACTTGGTACTCAAAAAAACTTCCAGCCCAATTTTTTTAACTTTTAATTCCGTAAGGCTTTTTATTATTAAAGCATAATAACTCCTTTTAATTGGCCAAGGACCTATCCTGTCAATATCATTACCTGTAATTGTGAGTAGAACTATATTACTGTCAGGTTTAACACTCCCTTTAATGGCTGTGAAAGCTTTTTCAACATCATCATTTATTGAGTTATTAATATTTCCCGATAAAGATAGAACTGCACACAATACAATAAAAAAAATAAATTTTACTGCAAGTTTATTTTGAAACCAGGCAGGTTTTTTCATATCCAGAATATTATAAAGGTATATTTAATTCTTATTAAGAAGGAAACAAAAATTATCTTAAATAAAATAGAGATTTATTTAATTTTGAAAAAGAATTTCTCGAAAATAAATTTTAAGATTTGTTATTTATTTAGAGTGAAATGAAATTATAAACCCGGTATCAAAAAGAATCCGGGCTTATATCATTAAAGAATAAATTTGCTTAAGTCTCTATTCTTTACAATTGCATCAAGCTTTTCTCTTACAATTTCAGGAGTTATTTTAACAACATCCGAAGGAAGTTTATCTGGTACATCAAAAAGAATTTCATCCAGTAAAGTAGTTAAAATAGTATGTAGCCTTCTCGCACCGATATTTTCAACCTGCTCATTTACTTCAGTAGCAATTTTTGCAATCTCACTGATGCTTTTACTTGAGAAATCCAGTTTAACACCTTCGGTTTCAAGAAGGGCTTTATATTGCTTTAATAAAGCATTTTGTGGGGTTGTTAGAATCTTCACAAAGTCTTCTTCAGTCAGGCTTTTTAATTCAACACGTATTGGAAAGCGGCCCTGAAGCTCCGGTATCAAGTCGCTTGGTTTAGAAACATGAAACGCTCCCGATGCGATAAACAAAATATGATCGGTTTTTACAACTCCATACTTTGTATTAACATTAGAACCTTCGATGATAGGTAGCAAATCTCTTTGGACGCCTTCGCGGGAAACATCCGGGCCTTGAGACTTCCCTCCGCCGGCTACTTTATCAATTTCATCAATAAATGCAATCCCTGAATTTTCAACTCTTTCAATTGCTTCTTTCTGGACGGCTTCCATATCAATTAATTTTTGAGCTTCTTCCTGTGTAATAATATTTCTTGCTTCTGCTATTGTTGTTTTTCTTTTCTTTTTCTTCTTGGGCATCAAGTTTCCCATAATCTCTTGAATATTAATTCCCATATCATCCATTCCGAAAGGACCGAGGACTTGCATACCAATAGCATTTTGAGAAGCAGAATCAAACTCGATCATCTTGCTGTCCAGTTCACCTTTTTTTAATTTTTGCTTCATCCATTCACGGGTTTTTTCATTTTGAAGAGATTCGTTGTTTGCATCTTCTTCAGAATTTTCACCTGCATGTGTTGCGGTTTTTTTCACCGGGGGAATAAGAATATCAAGAATTTTCTCCTCGGCAATTTCTTCAGCTTTGGATTTTACTTCCAAAGTCTTTTCAGATTTAACCATATTAACACCGATATCTGTAAGATCTCTAATCATCGATTCGACATCTCTTCCTACATAACCGACTTCTGTAAATTTTGAAGCTTCAACTTTAACAAAAGGGGCATCCGCCATCTTAGCAAGCCTTCTTGATATTTCTGTTTTCCCGACTCCTGTTGGACCAATCAGGATAATATTGTTTGGTAAAATCTCATCTCTCAGTTCATCGGTAATCTGCTGTCTTCTCCATCTATTTCTTAACGCAATTGCAACGGCGCGCTTAGCTTCATTTTGACCTATAATATATTTATCAAGGTACTCAACTATCTGCGAAGGTGTATATTCGTCTTTTTTTATTTTATTCATTTTAAATTCCAAATTATTTTTCAATTACTTCAACATTAATTTTATCATTAGTGTAAATACAAATTTCAGAAGCAGTTTTTAATCCTTCTTTAACAATCTCCTTTGCAGATAAAGTGCTGAACTTAATTAGCATTTTAGCAGCTGCAAGAGCATACATTCCCCCTGAGCCGATTGCTACAATTTTATCATCCGGCTCAATTACATCACCATTTCCTGAAATTACTAAAGCAGTATCTTCTGCAATAACAGCAAGCATTGCTTCGAGCTTTCTTAAAAATTTATCTGTTCGCCAATCTTTAGCCAATTCAACTGCCGCACGGTGTACATTCCCCCTGTATTGTTCCAATTTATCTTCAAATCTTTCCATAAGTGTAAAGGCATCGGCAGAAGCTCCTGCAAAGCCGCATAATACTTTTCCACTTGCAATTTTTCTTATCTTCATAGCATTATGTTTCATGACAGTATTTCCAAGAGAAACTTGGCCGTCTCCGCCAAGCGCTGCTTCCCCTTCATGAATTAAACCAAGAATTGTTGTCGCTCTAATTTTATTTTCCATAAAGAACTTTTCAATATTTATTAATTTATTAAATCTGTTTTACAATTTTAACCAATTATCTTATTTATCAAAAATGAGTTTTACATTTTATAATCTAGTTCACTTTTAAAAAGAAGATAATTTTAAAATGTTTAGAAATATGTCTTAAAAATCAGACCTCATACGGATGAAAAGGTTTTAAAGGGAATATTCTCGGAACGATTTTTTGATAAGATTTATATTTTTCTCCAAATATTTCAATTAATTTTTTTTCTTCATAATAAGAGCCAACATAAAAATAGATAACAATTCCAACTAATAAAATTAAATAAGTTAAATCCATATACGGTCTGAAAATTAAAAACATAATTGAGAAAAAATATGCGGGGTGTCTCATATATTTATATGGCCCCTCTATTTTTAATGTCATCTTCTCATCCAGATCATTTATATTATAACTCCTTTTAAACCATCTTCCAATTTGAGAGATTCCAAGAAATTCTTTCAGGCTGAAATACCTGAAAGCCCATATTAAGCCTAAAAAGCTTAAAAATTGAAATGCTAAGATAATAAAATCATATGGTTTAATTAAGTCATAAATGGTGATATCAGGCTGCGGTAGATAGATAAAAAACAAATAAAGGGTTAAAAAAGAAATTAAATTGTAAATAAGCCTGTAAAAAGGAATTAATCGGGGATAGTTTTGTTTAATATAATTTTTAACTTTCAGTGACGCAAGAAAAGAGTGGGAAAAACCAAATAAAATAATTGACAATACCAGAATAAACACATCAAGAGCATAAATCATTTTACATCATATTTTACCCCTAAATTATTTTACATTATATTTCTTTACGCAAACGGGCAACAGGCAGCCTTAATTGTTCCCTATACTTTGCTACTGTTCTTCTAGCAATGTGAATACCTTCCTGGTTCAACATTGTTGTAAGTTTATCATCACTGTAAGGAGCTCTTTTGTTTTCGTTATCTATAATTTCTCTTAATCTTATCTTAATATGTTTATTTGAAACTTCCTCACCGTTATCAGTGCCTAAACCCTCACTAAAGAAGTATTTTAATTCATGTATACCCATTGGGCTTTGTACATATTTACCATTTACAACCCTGCTTATTGTTGATATATCCATACTGATTTCTTCTGCAATATCTTTATAGATCATGGGTCTAAGAAATTTAGGACCTTTTTCAAAAAATTCATATTGCTTTTCAACAATAGCTCTCATAATTTTCATTAGAGTTTCGCGTCTTTGCTGTATACAAGCAATAAACCATTTGGCTGATTCAAACTTTTCCCTTAAAAATTTATAAGTGTTTTTATCTCTATCGTTTTTCTTTTTCTTTTTGTTTGTACTAATCATTTCAAGATAAGTCCTGCTTAAAGTTACCGAGGGAAGACTTCTATCATTTAAGGTTATAACAAAATTGTCATCTACTTTCTCAATTAAGAAATCGGGAGTAATCTGATTCATCTCAACCGATTCAATATTTCCTTCACCCGGTTTGGGATTAAGCTTTAAAATCAGATCCGATGTAGCTTTTAAACTTTCCTCGGTTAAATTCATTTTAAGTTTAATTGCTTCAAAACGACGATTTTTAAAATCGTCAAAATAATTTTCCATCAGTTCTTTTGCCAAATATTTAAAGTATGAGTCATAATTAGAATTTTCAAGCTGAACTAAAAGGCACTCTCGTAAATCTCTTGAGGCTATTCCCGCAGGATCGAACTTTTGTATTGTCTTTAATAATGATTCTGCATTTTCTAAGGTAAGATCAACATGTTCAAATAGATTTAATTCGTTCACTATACTTTTGAGATCCCTTGTCAGGTAACCATCATTATCGAGATTTCCGATTATTTCTTCTCCCAGCATATAATAATCATCATTCAAGTTTAAGAGTCTTAATTGCTTACGAAGATGTTCCGTAAGGCTCTCTTTAGCCGGGGCTAACGGCTGATATACATCATCGTCTTTACTTTTGTTTACCCGGTCCCCTTCAAACTGGTCATCATTCATAAAATCTTCAAGATCAAATTCTTCTTTATCGGGATCTTCGTAGTCATCCTGAACTTCATCTTCTTTTTCTTTTTCCTGGTTAAGATCAATTTCCTCATCCATAATTTCTTCAAGGACAGGATTTATCTCTAATTCAGTTTTAATCCTTTGTTCTAAAGCCAGGGTATTTAGCTGAAGTAATTTTTGATATTGAATTTGTTGAGGGGATAACCTTTGCTGCTGCGATAATTTTTGAGTTAAATTTAACATATTACTTACCGATGATTTCCTTTATTTTTGAATACCATTTAGTCCCATATAGTCTTGTAAGCGATTCTCTACAAAAATCGATTAAAGATAATTTATTTTTTTCTCCTTTTTCCAATGCCGGCTTACATTCACTGAATTTTTCATACCTTAAAACAGGTCCTCCGAATTTAGACACCCTAACCGGGAACAAATGACAAGAAATAGGTTTCTTAAATTTGACTTTTCCATCTAAAAAAGCTTTTTCTATTCCGCATTTAGCGATATCACCATCATAATAAACAAATACACATGCTCGATTGTTAATGCTTCTGGTTAAAAATTCACCATTTTTAACTTCATAAAAACCATTTTCTTCAATTTCATAAACATGTCTTTTGGGTAAATACTTCTTGATAATATTGAGAATTCTCTTGATTTTATCAACTTCTTCTTCTAATAATGGTGCGCCAAACTCACTTTCTAAAGTACAGCAAGCGCCTTTACATTTATCAAGATCGCACTCAAAATTTATATTAAAAACTTCAGGGCGAACTAAAACATCTTCAACTGGTATAATATTGCTGACAAACATTGGAATAATTTTTGTTATTTAAAATAAGATATAACATCAAAAATTCCAACACTCTAAGATGCTTTTTTGAGCAAAAAGTATACCATATTTCTACCAAATCCTATTTTTATCATCGAATATTATTTTTTGTTGTTTATAGTTTGCTTAATTTTCGATTTTTGAAAATTTAGTTGATGATTCGGTATGAAAAAATTAGCAGTGGTTGCACTAGGCGGCAATGCGTTATTAAAGGGGAATCAAGACGGTACAATAACCCAGCAAGAAAAAAATACTTATGAAACCTGTAAAAATTTATTAAATCTGTTAAATAAGGATTTCAATATTGTTGTTACACATGGCAACGGACCCCAAGTAGGAAATATTTTACTTAGGAATGAAGCCGGTTATAACCAGTATAAAATTCCCAAAATGCCCCTGGATATCTGCGTAGCCGATTCGCAGGGCGGTATAGGCTATATGATTGAAAGACAGATGAAAAACCTGTTAATTGAGAATAAAATAGATAAAAGCGTACTTGCAATTATTACTCAGGTTTTGGTGGATATTAATGACCCGGCATTTCAAGAGCCCACGAAACCGATTGGTGCTTTTTATTTAAAAGAAGAAGCTGATTTACTTGCAAAAGTCAATAACTGGATTTTTAAGGAAGATTCAAGGAAAAGAGGGTGGAGAAGAGTTGTTGCTTCACCTAAACCTCTCGAAGTTTTGAATAAAAAAATAATTAAGGAATTAGTAGAGAACGGGAATATAGTTATTGCTGCCGGCGGCGGCGGTGTACCTGTATATAAAAGTAATAATAAGCTGTTTGGTACCGATGCTGTAATAGACAAAGATTTGGCGTCAGCTCTTTTAGCCAAAGAAATAAATGCGGATAGTTTTTATATACTTACCGATGTACCTAAAGTCTATTTAAATTTTGGTAAACAAAACCAGAAAGCAATTGACAAAATAAAACTAAATGAAATTAAAAAATATTTGGATAACGGTGAGTTTGCTTCGGGCAGTATGGGACCCAAAATATTAGCGGCTATACTCTTTATTGAAAATGGCGGAGAGCAGACTGTTATTACAGACGCTTCTGCACTGCTTTCAGATAGTAATATCGGAACAACAATAACTACTTAAGATTTTATCTGCTGATTTTTCAGATTACGAATTTCAGAAAGGTATCAATACTTTTAATTATGTTTCCTTTTTACCGCATTTTGAAAAATTTTGTGATTATTTAAGGAGGAAGTAATGAGAATTAATCTTAAAGGGAAAAGCCTTATTTCGATTAACGATCTTTCATTGGAAGAGATTAATGAAATACTAAAATTAAGCAGGGAATTAAAAGATAAGATCAAAAAAAATATTCCTCATAGATTATTGGAAGGGAAAACTTTAGGAATGATATTTTCAAAACCTTCCACAAGAACAAGAGTTTCTTTCCAGACAGGCATTTACCAGTTAGGTGGGCTAGGAATGTATTTTGGTCAAGGTGAATTACAATTAGGGAAGAGTGAATCGATTGAAGATACAGCTAAAGTTTTATCAAGATATTTGAACGGCATTATGATAAGAACATTTTCCCATCAAGATGTTATTGATTTGGCCAATTACGGTTCTATTCCTGTTATTAACGGATTAACAGATCTTCTTCATCCCTGCCAGGTGCTAGCAGATTTATTTACAATTCTTGAAAAGAAAAATGGACTTCAAGGTTTAAAATTAGCTTATGTCGGAGATGGGAATAATATGGCTCACAGCCTTCTATATGGCTGTTCTAAACTTGGAATGCATATTTCCATAGCTTCACCGGAAGGTTATAAACCGAAAGAAGATATTGTTAGGAATGCTGAGAAGAATGCTGCTGTTTCGGGAAGTAAAATTAAAATCTCGGATGATCCTGTAGAAGCTGTTGAAGATGCCGATATTGTTTATACCGATGTCTGGGCAAGTATGGGGCAGGAATCAGAAGCAATAGAAAGGAAAAAGATTTTTGCCAAATACCAGGTCAATCCGGAATTAATTAAACATGCAAAAGATGATTATATTTTTATGCATTGTCTTCCCGCACATAGGGGTGATGAAGTTGTTAATGAAATCGCGGATTCAAAAAATTCAGTAATATTTGATGAAGCAGAAAACAGGCTTCATGTTCAAAAAGCAATTATGGCTTTATTAATGTAAAAATGATTGGAACTAAAAAATAAGAACATATTACTTACAGGTGCTTCAAGCGGTATAGGTTATGCACTTGCAAAGAAACTTGCAAAAGAAAAATGCAACCTCGCACTTGCTGCAAGAAGAATCGAAATACTTGAAGGTTTAGCTGAAGAGCTCCGTACTTTTGGTAAAGATATAATTACCGTTAGATGTGATGTAAGTAAGAAGGAAAATGTAAAAGCAGCTTTTTCAAATATTAAAAATCTTTTCGGTAAAATTGATGTTGCAATTTTTAATTCAGGTACAAGTTACAGGGGGGCTGTAAATGGCGATGAAGATAAATATGAACAAGTGATAAAAGTAAATCTTCTCGGATTAATTTATTGTATTGAAGGAGTTCTTAAAGATTTCAAGAAAAATACAGGCGGAATTATTGCAGGGGTTTCCAGTTTAGCTGATTCAAGGGGGTATCCGTTAAGCAGTTATTATTCTGCAAGTAAGGCGGCTGCATCCAAGTACCTGGAGAGTCTGCGCGTTGAATTAAAACCTTACAATATAAAAGTCTTAACAATTAAACCAGGTTTTGTACGGACTCCAATGACAGATAAAAATGAATTTTATATGCCTTTCCTAATGGATGTAGAAAAAGCTGCGGATATTATTATTAAAGGAATCAAAAAAGAAAAAACTATAATTCAATTCCCTTTCCCACTAGTCCTGGGTTCAAAAATACTTTCAATAATGCCCAATAAAATTTATGACTTTTTAATGTCGAAACGCCTTCCTTCAAAAAAAGGTTATTGATTTTTTTGAAAAATCATTATATTAGATCAAAATCCTCAAAATAAATGGGAAAAATCCTTCTTTTTATATTATTACTTCCAATAGTTATGTCTGCCCGGGCAGAATCGAATATTATTTTCAGCGAAATAATGTTTAATCCTCAATCAGGTAATAATGAATTTATTGAACTATATAATATAAGTGAAACGGAGAGTATAGATTTAAGTGAATACAAAATAAAATACCAGACATCAAATCCTGATAAAATTGTCTCAACTGGAAGCGGGACTATTATCTTACCAAAATCGTTTGCAGTTATTTTTGAAGGAGATTATGATATAAATTCGGGGATATATAAAGATATAGTCCCCCCGGGTGTACTGATTCTTAAAATTGGAGATAATTCTTTCGGGTCTTCAGGCATGTCTAATAATTCAAATAGAACAATATCCCTATTAAATTCTGCGGATGAAATTTTAGAAAGCTATACTTATACTGCCGATAATGGGAATGGAATATCCGATGAAAAAATTATTTTAAATCATGATACTTCTCTATACAATTGGGCTAATTCAGAAGAGATAAATGGTACCCCGGGTTTTAGCAACTCAGTAGCAGCCTTAAAGTATGATTTATCTTGCGGGAGAATTTCAATTACTCCTTCAATCCCCACAATAGATGGTGATGTAAATATAATTTACAAGATAAAAAATAACGGAACTGAAACAGCTGAAAATTATTCTGTGGAAATTTTTGATGATTTGTATGAAGATTCAACTGGTTCTTCTACGGAACTAATTTATAAAAATAGCTTTTAAATTTAGCTGCCGAAGATTCAACTGTTATTAATATTCAGCTTCAGTCTGTTCAGGAAGGTATGCATAATTTAATCTTCAACATACTTTATAACAATGATGAAAATTTAGAAAACAATTCAGAATATTTCCATTTTGTTGTCTATCCTCCAGCGAGCAACTATAACGATTTAGTAATAAATGAAATTATGTACGCCCCTACAAATGGTGAACCGGAATGGCTGGAAATATTCAATAAATCCAATAAATCATTAAATCTAAAGAATTGGTCTTTTTCAGATGCTAATACCCGGATCAAAATTATTAAAGAAGATGAATTTTTGGATCCGGGATACTATTTAATAATTTCAAAAGATCCATCCATATTTAATTTTTATTCAGTCCCGTGTGAAGTAATAATTACAAATTTGCCGTCTTTAAATAATTCAGGAGATGCAGCGGTAATTAAAGATTCTTTAGGAGCATTGATTGACAGTATAAGTTACCATCCGTCATGGGGAGGAAATCTTAACGGCAAATCTCTCGAAAGAATTTCAGCCGCGGAGGAAAGTAATAATGAAGAAAACTGGAAATCCTCTGAAAGCAATAATAAGGCAACACCCGGAAAAATTAACTCCGTATCAAATAAAATTTTTGATTTAGCTATTAATCTTATTAAGCCTGAAAAAAATTATGTTATAATTGGAGAGCCGTTTCAATTTAATTTAAAAGTTAAAAATACTGGGCTAAATCCTTCTTCTAATTATACAATAAAAATCTTTAAAGATATTAATAAAGATTCTTTACCCCAGGGTAATGAATTTCTACAGCAGCATAATGGTAGCCCTATTAGTACGAAAGACAGCTCCTCTTTCTCTTTTAGTCTTGATAATATAATTAAAGGCAGGAATATTTTTATTGCTTTAATTGAAACTGAAAACGACGATGACTTGGATAATAATATCATTTATATAGATATAACGGGTATAGAGATAGTTGAAGAAAGAAATGATATAGTAATAAATGAATTTATGTATGCACCAACCAACTCCGAACCGGAATGGATAGAATTATATAATAGGAGTAATAAAATTATAAACTTAAAAAACTATTCAATAGCGGATGATAAAGATACATTAAACGTTATTGAGAGTTTTGCTGCGCTAAACCCGGGAGAATTTTTTGTTATCGCTAAAGACACTACAATTTCAAACTTTTATAATTTGGATTCAAAATATCAAATAAACAAATTTCCTTCTCTTAATAATAGCGGAGATAAAATAATCCTTCTTGATTCAATTAACCGAGTTATTGATTCCCTTGAATACTCTTCCTCCTGGGGTGGAAAGGAAGGCAGATCCTTAGAAAGAATAAATGTTGAAAATTCTTCGATTGATTCATCCAATTGGAAAACTTCGAAAACCAAACAGAATGGAAGCCCCGGAAAAATAAATTCAGTAACTCAAAAGGATTTTGATATTCTGGCAGCGGGAATTTTATTTTCACCTGAATTTCCATTGACAAATGATAATGTAAATATATCGGTTAAAATCCTAAACACCGGATTAAACAATGCAATATTTAAGATAAAACTATTTGAAGATACAAATTTAGACTCATTGCCTGATGTTTTAATAAATACTTCACCTGATTTCAACTTAGCAGCCGGAGATTCGAATATAATTCCAATTAATTATATGATTAATAATTTGCAGACTAAGAAAGGTCTTTTAGTTATGGCAGTTTTTTCAAAGGACCAGGATACTTCAAATAATTCGGTTTATTCGACAATTAAACCCGGTTATTCGGAAAGCTCAATTATTATTAATGAAATAATGTTTTATCCTTCAGGCGGTGAACCGGAATGGATTGAAATTTTCAATAATACAAATATCAAAATTAATTTAAATGGCTGGACAATTTCCGATGTTATTACAACTCCGGCAATTTCTAAAATTACCGGACAGCATTTTATTAAGCCTAAATCATATTTTGTTATATCAAGAGATTCGTCGATTATAAATTACCATAGGAAAATTTCTTCCGATATTATGATACTAAATTTGCCTGTCCTTAATAATGATATGGATGGAATTGTTATAAAGGATGATAGAAAATTTACCATCGATTCGGTTTTTTATTACAAGGATTGGAATAGGAAACAAGGCTATTCATTCGAAAGAATTTCTTTTGGAACTTCGTCCAATCTTAGTTCAAATTGGGGTAGTTCGACTGATATCGAATTAAGTACTCCTGGAAGAAGTTAATAGTATCAAACCTAAAAATTATGATGTATTGGTTAGTTCTTTATCATTTAATCCAAGATTTCCCGTCCCTGGTGATAATGTATTATTATCTGCAAAAATAATAAATAATGGAACGTCATCTGCTTCTTTTAGTGCAGAGTTTTATTTTGATTCAAATTCTGATAATGAGCCGGATCAATTGTTAAGTTCAGAATCAAATATTACAGTAAATTCATTTGATTCTGTTGTTGTAATTTCGAAAAATCCTATAAATAAAGTGTTACAGGAAATTTTAACAGCTGTAAAAGTAAATTATATAAATGATGAAGATACCCTTAACAACTATTTTGAAAAATTGATAGAACCCGGGATTAAACAAAATGCATTGCTAATTAATGAAGTTATGTATTCACCTGCTGATGATGAACCTGAATGGATTGAACTAGTAAATATTTCAACTGATACACTTAATTTAAAAAATTGGATGATAGGTGATTTATTTCCCCACCCGTCAAAATATTTTATTTCGAACGGAGATTTGCTTCTTAGTCCCGGCGACTATTTTGTAATTGCCCATGACACTTCATTTATTAATGTTCATCCGCAATATAAAGGAAAATTTAAGTTTTTAAACTTCGGAACACTCGGAAATGCCGAAGATGGGATTGTCATTTATGATTTTCGCGGCGGTATAATTGATAGTCTGCAATATAAATCATTTTGGGGTGGAAAAAAGGGTTATTCATTGGAAAGATTTTCTTTTGATCTTCCATCAAATGACAGCACAAATTGGGCAACTTCTTTGAGTGAAAATAAAAGTACCCCCGGTGAGGAAAACTCTTTAGTCAACATTCCCGGGTATAATAAAAATGATCTAGTAATAAATGAAATCATGTTTGATCCTGAAATAAATAATAGTGAGTTTATTGAGTTCTATAATTGCAGTAGTTCCACAATCAATATAGGCGGATGGAAAATTGAGGACGGCTTGGGAAATAATTATAAACTTTCAGAAGTTAATTTTAATATTTCGCCAAATGACTATTTTATACTCTCTGCAGATTCCCAGATTTTTTACAACTATAATTTATCGGGTTTTAAAAATATTTCAATTTTAAATAGAGGTAATTTGGGATTATCAAAGAACGAAATAATTATTCTTAAAGACATGAAAGGAAACCTAATTGATTCAGTCTTCTATAGTGAAAAATGGCATATTAAAAATTTTGCATCAACCAAAAATATCTCCCTAGAAAAAATTAATCCCCACCTGGAAGGTAATAATTCTCTAAATTGGAGCAGTTCAGTAAATTCGCTTGGCGCAACACCAGGTAAAATTAATAGCATATTCAATGTAAATAATAGTATTGCAGAAAAGATATCTGTATCACCAAATCCGTTTTCTCCTGATAACGACGGTTTTGAAGATTTCACTATAATTAATTATATCCTCTCTCAAAAAACCTCACAGGTAAGAATAAAGATATTTGATAACAGGGGTAGGCTTTTAAGGACACTGTTAAACAACCAGCCGAGCGGTTCAAACGACTCAATTGTCTTTGATGGCTTGGAGGATGACGGCACTCCTTTTCGAATGGGAATTTATATAGTCTTTTTGGAAGCTATAAACGAAACGTCAGGAGTATCAGAAACATTAAAGACAGTGTTAGTTGTTGCCAGGAAATTATAGAAATTTATTAAAAATATAGATCTTAATAGAATACGGATTCGGCTGATCTGACGGATTTTAACTTATTGAAATCAATTTAGATTCTTCTTTAAATTCACTAAATCCATGTTCTATTGCGTTACTTTATTTCTATTTTTTCAATTCGAAACTATGTTTTAATTTAATATCCCTTGATGAACTCCCCAGCAGAACTTGAAATTCTCCCGGTTCAACAGTCCAGCCATATTTTGCAGGATCATAAAACGACAGATCATTTTCATTAACCGTGAATTCAACTTTTTTAATTTCACCCGGTTTAAGTGTAACTCTCTTAAAGTTTTTCAATTCTTTTTCAGGCCTTGGTAATGAAGATTTGATATCTCTAATATAAAGCTGAACTACTTCAGAACCCTCTCTTTTACCGGTATTTTTTAAATCAAAAGCAAATTTCCACTCGGGATTGTTACTAGAAGATTTTTCCAATTTCAAATTGTTATATTCAAAATTTGTATATGATAGACCATATCCGAAGGGAAAAAGTGGTTCTATATTATCCTTATCAAAGTACCTGTAACCGACAAATATTCCATCTGAATAGTTCGTTACACTATCCTGGGATTTATATGAGCCAAAAGCCGAGCAGTCTTTCCAGCTTTTAGGAAAAGTTACCGGGAGCTTACCTGAAGGATTTACATTTCCCAACAGAACATCTGCAATAGCGTTCCCGATTTCTTCACCCGCGAACCAGCTTTCCATTATACCTTTAACATTATTTACCCAGTTATTCATTGTAACCGGTGAACCGGATGTAACAACAACTATGACATTTTTGTTTGCTTTCGAAACAGAAGTAATAAGATTATCCTGATCACCCGGGAGATTTAGACTATCTCTATCAAAACCTTCTGATTCATATCCATTGGAGGTGCCTGCAAAAATAATTGCTATGTCTGAATTTTTTGCTGCATCAACTGCACTATTAATTAGAATATCATCGGGAGAGTGCCATGCCAATTTAACGTCAGCACCACCCAAATTTTCATAATACTCCAGTTTTAAATTACTATACTTTACCAGCTTCGAAAAAAATTTTATATGAGTTAGTTTTAGTTGAGTGATTGGTCCAGTCACTAATAACGAGCTGATTATTTAAATATAATTTTACTCCATCATCACCTAAGATATCTAAAAAATAATTCCCTGTTTTTCCGGTTTGAGGTCAAATGTCCAGCGGACCGAAAAATTATCACTATTAAAACCTTCCTTTGGGGCACCGTTACCCCAGTTAAAATTAATTTGGGAATCAATCCTTGTAAAAGCGGGTTCTCCCTGTAGATCTTTATTGCTGAAATATTCACCTTTTACACCACGGTTATTGGAGCCGGGTAAATAAAAGAAGGAAGCAGGTAAAGCCGTAGTTTCTCCGAGAAGTTTGATTCCTTCAGCATAATTAATCTTCATATTTTTACCTAGTTTTAGCTTTAAAAGCTTCGAGGGGGCTGATTGAATATACCGGATTAACTTGTGAACTTCCACCTCCTCCGATCCGGGCAACTGCAGCATTAGGTCCGATAACCGCAATTGATTTAATTTTCGAACTACTAATTGGTAAGATATTATTTTCATTTTTAAGCAGGACAATTCCTTCCTGTGCAACTTTTAGCGCAACCCGCTGATGTTCTTTTGTATTTATCAGTTTTAAATTTTCTTCATGGGTTTTTTCGAATAAACCGAGTTTATGTATAACTGTAAGAATTCTTCTTACTTTGTCATCAATGGTTGATTCTTTTATACTGCCGTTTTTTACTTCATTTAGAAGTGTTGAATCATTTAAATAAAAACCGGTGGGCATTTCAAGAATCGAGACCTCCCTCTGCTGTAGGTATGCTGCTATGAACGGCTCCCCAGTCAGACATTACGAGTCCCTTAAAATTCCAGTCATTTTTTAATTTAATATTCAGCAGGTAATTATTTTCGCTGCAGTATTCCCCATTAATTTTATTATAAGCAGACATTATGCATAAAGATTTTCCTTCTTCTACGGCAGCTTTAAAAGCCGGCAGATAAATTTCATTTAAAGGGCGTTCACCAATTTTTACATTAACAATTCCTCTTTGATATTCCTGGTTGTTTGCAGCGAAATGCTTTACTGTAGCAGCAACACCTTCGGATTGAACCCCTTTAATGTAGCTGACTGCCATTCTAGATGCTAAATAGGGGTCTTCTCCGAAGCTTTCGAAATTTCTACCCCCTTGAGGAATTCGTGCAATATTAACGCACGGTCCTAATATAACATCACGGCCTTTACCTTTCACTTCTTCACCAATTGCAGCTCCGAGCTTATTGATTAGAGCCGTATCCCATGTTGATGCCATAGCAATCCCGGCAGGAAAAGCAGACGATGCGCCCCATCGAACACCTAATGGTCCGTCCGACATTTTTAGTTCAGGTATTCCAAGTCTCTTTATTGGTTTAGTTGCAAAACCGGTTCCTCCAAGAAGATCTATTTTTTCCTCAAGAGTCATTTCATTCAAAAGGTTTTCAACTTTTTCATCTAAAGCTCCGTTTCCGGCAGTATAATTATTATAGATATTTAGCTTCTGATTGCCGGAATTTCCAATGAAAAAGAATAAAGTCAAGAATGGCAGGACTATTATAATTTTTACAGTTTTCATTTATAACCCCAAATATATTTTAATGTTTTTTTTATGGTTTGAAAATAGCTTAACGTAAACGTTAAACCTTACAAAAACATGAAAAGTATTTAATAAATAAAACTATTAAAAATAAATAATATTTCAATAGTTCTTATAGTAATAATGAGATCTCGGCTTTATAAAATTCCAAGGGTAACAAAAGGTTAGCATATTGATGGACAGTAAATTGAATGGTTAATCCATTTCTATATTCGCCTGCAATTTTTCAGTTCGATCAGCGATTTTAAGCTGTTCAATCAATTCGTCAAGTTCACCTTCCATAATGTTGGAGAGATTATATAATGTTAGGCCAATTCGATGGTCGGTCACCCTGTTTTGTGGATAATTATATGTACGGATTTTATCACTTCTATCCCCGCTTCCAACCATATTTCTTCTTTTTGCCGAGATTTCATCGGTATGTCTTTTTAATTCAGCATCATAAAGCCTGGCTCTTAAGACCTTCATTGCTTTCTGCCCTGTTTTTAAGCTGCGACCTCTCGTCCTGGCATTGTACAACAATACCGGAAGGCAGATGAGTTATTCTAATTGCTGTTTCAACTTTATTAACATTTTGGCCGCCGGCTCCGCCTGACCTGTAGACGTCGATTTTTAAATCGTTAGGATTTACATCGACCTGAACATCCTCTGCTTCGGGCAATACTGCAACAGAAGCGGCTGAAGTATGTACACGCCCGCTCCCTTCTGTTTCAGGAACTCTTTGAACACGGTGGACGCCGCTTTCAAATTTCAATTCACCATAGATGTTATTCCCGCTTATAGAAAAAACAGCTTCTTTTCACCCCGCCTAGACCGGTTTCATTTATATCGATTAATTCTACTTTCCATCCTTTTACTTCAGCATAACGGCTATACATTCTGAATAGATCCCCTGCAAAAAGGGCTGCTTCTTCTCCGCCTGTGCCTGCCCTGATTTCAAATATAACATCTTTGTTATCGTCAGGATCTTTCGGCAGGAGTAAAATTTTTATTTTTTCTTCTAATTTTAATTTTTTTTCTTCAAGTTCTTTGAGTTCTTCCTCAGCAAGATTTGTAAGTTCTTTGTCAATGTTTGAGGAGATTATATCCTCATTTTCTTCAACATTTCCCAGATATTTTAAAATATTTATCATATACTTCAACGATATCTGTTAATTCACTTCTTTCTTTACTAAGAGAAATTATTTTAGTTCGTTCATTTAAAAACTGAGGATCGGAAAGCTGCTGATTTATTTGGTCAAACTTTTCTTTTATCTTTTTTAATCTGTCTATTAGTTCCATATATTCTAAAATTAATAATGTTAATTTACAATAAATATAACAAAGATAGATCTTATAATCTAATAATCTGAATCGGTTAAAATTGATTGATTTTAGAGAAGAAATCGGTTTGAGCCCAAATATATTTGAAAGGCAACATGCAAATTTTTTGTGTAAAAAAAGGGGTTAATACATTAAAAATTGCATTAACCCCGGATAATTTATAAAGCTACTTTAATAATGTCATTTTTTTAGTAGCTGAAATTCCTGTATTTGTTGATAATTTATAGATGTAAATTCCGCTTGCCAGGTTAGCGCCGTCAAAATTAACCTGGTATACTCCTGCTTCTTTTTGTCCGTTTAATAAAACCGCAACCTGTTGTCCTAAAATATTATATACTCTGAGAGTAACAATGGCTTTTTCCGGTAAGTTAAATGAGATGGTTGTAATTGGATTAAAAGGATTAGGATAATTTTGAGATAATTCAAATTTACCGGGAGAACTAAGAGCAATATTTATAACTTTAGAATATTCGAAAGTTCCATCAAGATTTATTTGTTTTAACCTGTAATAAAATTTCCCTGTTTTGCTAATTTTGTTGTCAATAAATTTGTATGCATGATATTCTGAAGAAGTGCCGTTTCCTTTAATATATCCTATTTTCATAAAATTAATATTATCAGTGCTTCGTTCAATTTCAAAGCCTGAATTATTTGTTTCAGTTGCAGTTATCCAGAGAAGTTCAACAGAGTTTTTATTTAATGAAACATTAAAAGATGTTAATTCTACAGGGACATTTCCGCTAATGACATTTGTAAATAGAACCTGCCCTCTTATTTCCCCATTGGGATTATTGCCTGAATGAACATTAACATAAATATTTCCTTGTACAAGTGCCAGAAGATTAGCACTACTAATATCCGCCCAAACCGAATTTAAAGTGCTGTCTGTGAATGAAAGCGGTTTAACAACTCCTCCTGAGGCCCCCATAGCAGCCATGTGAAAATGAGCTGCCGAGAATGCAGAAGATAAACCGGCAAAAGTAATTTGAAAGTAAAGTGAATCGTTGTCAAGAGAAAACCATCCCGTTCCCATGGCATTAGTTGTAACCGGAGGAGTTTCCTGGTCACCATTTAAATGAGCTGTAAATCCGATTCCGGTATTCATCTCAAGCTGCCCTCTAATTTCACCACCAGGGTGTTTCATAGAATGAACATTTACATATAAGTCTTCTTTAATTAAATGTTTAACTATACTATCAGGAAGATTATTCCATTCTCCCATTGCATTATTATTCATAAAAGAGAGCGGCTGAATAACTCCTCCCGAAATACCTTTAGCACCAAGATGAATATGTCCCGCAGTAAAATTAGAATCTAAATTTGCATAAGTAACATCATAAGAAAGAGACTTCATATCAGAGCTCAAAACTGCCCATGCAGTTCCAAGTGCCGGAGTAGTCACAGCAGGAGTTTCTTGATCTCCATCCAGATCAGCTTTAAAAGAGATTTCTCCTTGGTGAGTTAATTGTCCTCTAATTTCTCCGCCCGGGTTATTAGTAGTATGTACATTTAGATATAATCCATTATTTATAAATTTAGTTATTAAAGTGTCGGGAACATCTGTCCATGTACCTATAGCACTGCTGTCAGTAAATGAGACAGGGTGAACTACACCGCCTGAAACGCCCGTAGGCCCAACGTGGAAATGAGCCGCAGAAAAATTGCTAGACAATCCTGCCACGGTGATGCTGTATGACACCATAGAGCCCTTATCACTTAGCACCGCCCATGCAGTACCTGTTGCATTGCTCGTTGTAGCCGGTGTTTCCTGGGATGCATTCAACATTGCTGTATATCCAATCCCATTAACAGGGTGGAGCTGTCCGCGTATTTCTCCGTTAGGATGTGCCATTGAATGAACATTCATATAAATGCCACCATTTAGCAATTGAGTGATAATGGAATCAGGAAGATTATTCCATGTTCCGGTAGCTGTATTTCCATGGAATGTTGTGATAGGAAAAACTACACCGCCGTTTGCACCTGCTTTCCCACTGTGAAAATGAGCGGCTGTGAATGTGCTGTCTAGCTGTGCATAAGTAATATGAAAAGTCAATGAGGTCATATCAGGACTTAAAACTGCCCAAGCTGTTGCAGCGCCCTTAGTTGTCACTGCCGGTACTTCATTATTTCCGTTAAGAGATGCTGTAAAGAGGACCTGGGAATAATTTATTGAAATCCCTGTTAAAAGAAAAAAAAGCAAAAAAGTATTAAATTTTTTGAACATAGTACCTCCATTATTAAATAATTATTTTAAGACTTTGAACGGAAATGAAACTATTAAGTAGTATTTATTGATATTTAGTGACAAAAATTGAGGAAACTAATGTTCTAAATCACTAGTAGATTAAATAATCTGATAGAAATGATTTCGGATACATATAAAATTATTTTTGGCGTGGGATGATTTATATCAAGTCGCAAGATATTAATCTTCAATTATTTACATGTCTTTCATCCATGCATCTCTTAACTCTATTTGTTCCTCAGTGGGATCGGGAACTATTTCAAAAACATCTTTTCTTTCAACCGGCCCCAGGATCAAACTTATATCCATTTTTTTATCATCACGGATTATAACAGTTTTTACAGTATCGCCTATGTTTTTATTTTGATATTCTCTAAATTTACTACGTACATTTTTAAATGTAAACTCATCCCCGTCAAAAGAATAAATAATATCTCCAGGTAAAAGTTTATCTTTATTTATTGAATTATCCGGGATTCCGGCAACAACGAAGCGATTATCTTTAACTCCCAAAGCAATACCCATACTTGTTTTGCTGCTGTCAAAACCTTTTGATTCGTAGTAATCTACTCCTAATTTTTTATAGTAATCTTTTATTGGCAGTTCCTCAGTTCCTTCAATATAGTCTTCAAAAAAATCATTTATTTCGGGGTAAGTCATTTTAACAAATTCATCAAAGAAATCATTTTCGGAAAAAGATTTCGCAGGGCCATATTCTTTTGATAGTTCATTAATAACCTCCCTAAGTCCTTTGGTTCCATTTGATAATTCCAATAGCCTAATATCCAGTAACCCTGCAACGACAGCTCCTTTATTATAAACCCAGATTTGTCGTTAGAAAACGAAGGATTTCAAACAAAGCGTTGATTTTTCATAACTTACAGAATAAAATTATTCTCAAAACTATATTTTTTTTATACATAAAAATCAGTAAAATATGATTTTTTAAAAAAATCTAACTTATTCTAATTAAATAAGTTAAGTGATGTTTTTTCTAATGGCGGCCATTAGAAATTATTACCTAATGACAAATCTGGGATAAATATTAATATATTGATTTTGCATTTCCACGGAGTGAATGCCAAGTTCGGTTAAACTGACATTTTTATCAAAACCCTGCATGAAAATTATTTTTCTATGGATGATATCCAGGTAATTTTGCAATGAGATCAGTGAATCTCGGAGCTGTAAAATATTTGCCGCCCATTCCGTAACTCCCTCGTATAACCAAAGATGCTGTGACATCACTGGTTTAACAAAATTAAACTTGGCTATAAGTTCACTATGAATATTAAGCGGTGTTACTATATGAAAAAATTCATGAGCAATCATCGATCTTAAATTTCCAATGCTCGATTCATTCAAAGGTTCTTCGCGCAAAACATATTCTGAACTATAAGAATGTTCCCAGGCTCCAGCATCAGTTTCTCCCAGGTGAAATAGAAAAGTATAATGATCTACAGGTAAACCATTTGTAAATTTACTTTCCGCATCTAAAATATCTTTTATTGATGATAATAGTTCACTAGATTTGATTAGTCCTGTTTTAGAATAAGTAAATACCTTTATAGCTGTATTTCCAACCTTTATTGAATCTTCGGTTAAGTTACCAAGGAGAATCGGTGAATCGACAACATAATCAAAAGTAGGTGCATCAAAAAATCCATCCGCATCAGGCTTTAGTGCGGTTCCAATTTCCCATTCTTTAGGATATTCTATTTTTATTTTTATTGGATAGGATTGCAGCCCTTGAAAATATCCAAACACGCATTGACCATTTATTAATACATTATCACTATCTATATTAGAACCCGACATATAATATATTTTATCGCTGTCAACTTTGGCATCCCATGTATCCTCAATTGTATATTCTATCCTTTGAATTTTTTGCGGAGCAGATAGTTCCCATTGATTTGTAGATATATTCTTTGTTTGAATCTCGTTTCCATCCGAATCAAAAGCTTTAAAAGATTTAACAAATCTGCCTATTTCCATTTCTTCATATGTTTCCGGGGCTGTTGCTGCAAACTGGTAAATATTGTTTTCGGGGGAGAGCTTATCGGGGAATAATGTTACATGAAACAAATCATCGGTAAGGTTGCTAAGATTTACAATAAATTTCTCCTGGGAATAACTTATTGAAGAATAAAGCAAAAACATGGTTGCTATATAAAAAAAATGAATTTTTTTCATAAACATTATTAGGATAGTTCTTAAATATGATTTCTTATTAAAATTTTCTTAATAGTCATTTATTCATAATAATTATTATGTTAATCGGTCATTATTTATTATAAATTGTACTTTAATAGAGATGGATATTTATTAAATTTATGTTTCAATGAAAATTTGGTTTGATGAAAAAATTTGACATACCGCAAATATATAAAAGCTCATTTATTTCCGGAATTAAATTTAACAGAAATTTAGTTGATCCAAGGAAAAAAGATTTTTCCCCCACTTTATTGGATTTCGGACCTGTAAGATTTTTTATTGCCAGGCATTTTGGTTTCTGCTACGGAGTAGAAAATGCAATTGAAATATCATACAAAACCATAGAAGAAAATCCGGGTAAAAGAATTTTCCTGCTGAGTGAAATGATTCATAATCCCGGCGTTAATAATGATTTGCTAAGCAGGGGAGTCCGTTTTCTGATGGATACTTCAGGAAATCAAATTATTGATTGGAATGAATTAAATAAAGATGATATTGTTATTATTCCTGCATTTGGTACTACTATTGAAATAGAGAATAAATTAAAAGGCATAGGTATTGATTCACATAAATTCAACACTACATGTCCCTTCGTGGAAAAAGTTTGGAACCGTTCTGAACAGCTTGGTAAACAGAATTATACTATTATTATCCATGGTAAACATCACCATGAAGAAACAAGAGCTACATTCTCACATACAATTAATAATTCTCCCTCGGTAATCATAAGAAATATTGAAGAAACGAAAATGCTTGGTTCAATTATTTTGGGAGAAAGAACAAAAGAAGAGTTCTATGAAATTTTTGATGGGAAGTTTTCAAGGGATTTTGATGTTCAAAAAGATCTTAAACGGATAGGGGTAGTAAATCAAACTACAATGCTTGCTGAAGAAACTCAGGCAATTGCGGATTATTTGAAAAAAATAATGATAAAGAAATTTGGAAAAGAAAGTATAATAGAACATTTTGCAGATACACGTGATACTTTATGCTACGCAACCAATGATAACCAGGATGCAACCTATGAATTATTAAAACAAAAAGCAGATTTCGCTATTGTTGTTGGCGGTTATAATAGTTCAAATACAACTCATATTGTTGAACTTTGTGAAAAAAAATTAAAAACTTATTTTATTTCATCTGAAGAAGACCTAGTTTCCGGCAAAATTATAAGTCATTTTGATATAAATAAAAAAAAAGAAATATTTACTGAAAAATTTATTCCCCCAAAATTTCCCATAGATATAATTTTAACCAGCGGAGCTTCCTGCCCGGATACAGTTATTGACAGGGTAATTAAAAAATTTATATCTTTCTTCGAAAATACAAAATCACTGGAATTTGCTCTTGAGCAGTTCTCAAAAGCTGTTAATTGATTAATTTGCTGATATTTCTTACTTATTGAGTTTTTGTTTTCTAATAATTATATAGGTTGGTAATATCCCGGTTTCATTTTCAAAGTGAGACACTAACATAAAGTTAAATCATTTGTTATTATTTTTAGGAATAACTAATTTTACAAGCTAAATAAAAATTAAATGTCAATGAGAGCCATAATACCTGTTGCCGGCATAGGATCAAGATTAAAACCGCATACTTTTTCAACTCCTAAAGTTTTATTAAATGTTGGCGGAAAACCAATTATTTCGCACATTATTGATAAACTTTTAGAGGAAGGAATTAATAAAGCTACTTTTGTTATCGGGCATCTTGGAGAAATGATAAAAGAATACATTCAAAGTGAATATCCAAAGTTGAAATCTGATTTTATTGAACAAAAAAATAAAGAAGGTTTGGGGCATGCAATATATACTGCTATTCCAACCTTTGATGAAAAAGAAATTTTTATAATTCTGGGCGATACAGTATTTGATGTAGATTTGAAAACAGTCTTCAAATTGAAGCATTCCTCACTAGGAGTAAAAAAAGTTGAAGACCCGAGGAGATTCGGAGTAGCTGTTATTGAGGATGGTATTTAAAAAAGTTAGTGGAAAAACCACAGGACGCCATCTCGAATCTTGCATTGGTTGGCCTTTATTATATTGCTGATTCCGATACTCTTAGAAAAGGTTTGAATGAATTAATTAAAAAGGATATAAGAACAAAAGGTGAACTCCAGCTTACAGATGCTCTTCAAATAATGATTAATACCGGTGAAAAGTTTACTACTTTCCCTGTTGACGGATGGTATGATTGCGGAAAACCGGAAACACTTCTTTCTACAAATAAATTTCTGCTTGGACAAAAAAGCGTCACAAAAAATTTGAAAACGTTGTTATTAATGATCCTGTATTTATTGCAGATGATGCACGAGATTAAAAATTCGGTAATAGGTCCTTATGCTACTATTGATAAGGGATGCAAGATTGAAGACTGCATAATAAAAAATTCAATAGTCGGCGCTAACAGCATACTGTAGTTAAAGCTCTATTGGAAAATTCGATAATCGGTAATAACTCGGTCATTAAGAGGAACATTTAAAAGACTTAAATTCCGGAGATTCGTCCGAAATAGAATTTTATTAAATTATTAATAAAAGGAAAAAACATATGTCATATCTTCTTCACTTCCGAATCGGTATCCGAAGGACATCCGGATAAAGTTAGTGATGCAATATCAGACGGAATTCTTGATGCAATTTATAAACAGGATCCCAAAGCAAGAGTTGCATGCGAAACTTTTGTTACTACCGGGCTTGGTTTTAGTCGGCGGTGAAATAACAACAAATGCTTACATAGAAGTACCGGATATAGTAAGAGAGACTGTAAAAAAAATCGGCTATACCAGCGCCGATTATAAATTTGATTCCGAATCATGCTCGGTGCTTAATGCCATTCATTCACAGTCTCCTGATATTGCAATGGGCGTTGATAAAGGCGGTGCCGGCGATCAGGGAATTATGTTCGGATATGCTTGCGACCAAACACCTGAACTTATGCCGATGCCGATTATGTATGCTCATAAACTTGTAAAAAAACTTGCCGACATCAGAAAAAGAAATAACGGACTTAATGCCTTACTTAAGACCGGATTCAAAATCCCAGGTAACAATTGAATACGATGATAACAACAAACCGTTAAGAGTTGAAGCAGTTGTTATTTCAACTCAGCATGATGCCGACGTAAAGCAAAAGAAAATTAAAGAAGACGTTATCAAAAATGTTATTAAAAAAGTAATTCCGGAAAAATATATCGATAAAAAAACCAAATATTTTGTCAACCCGACCGGAAGATTTGAAATAGGCGGACCTCACGGCGACAGCGGTTTAACAGGAAGAAAAATTATAGTTGATACATACGGCGGATGGGCTCCGCACGGCGGCGGTGCTTTTTCAGGCAAGGATCCTTCAAAAGTTGACAGAAGTGCTACATACGCTGCCAGACATATCGCTAAGAACGTTGTTGCGGCAAAACTTGCAAAAGAATGTCTTGTGCAGATAGCCTACGCAATCGGTGTTGCAAAACCGGTTTCTGTTTATATTGATACAAAGGGTACCGGCGTTATTCCGGATAAGGAAATTTCCAAAATGATTCAATAAAGAAGTTGATCTTACCCCGAAAGGAATAATTGAAAGACTTAAACTTAGAAGACCGATTTATCAGAAGACTTCGGCTTACGGTCACTTCGGAAGAAATGAAAAAGATTTTACATGGGAAAAACTTGATTTAGTTCCGATATTTAAGAAACATGCATAGATATTTTAATAAAAAAACAAAAGGATAATAAAATGAGTCAAGTAGAAGATAAAAAAGAAACTGAAAAAATACCTTACAAAGTTAAAGATATTTCGCTATCCGATTGGGGAAGAAAAGAGATTAAATTAGCAGAAGCGGAAATGCCTGGCTTAATGGCGCTTAAGAGAAGAGTACGGGAATCGAAAACCTCTGAAAGGCGCACGAATTGCCGGGTGTCTTCATATGACAATTCAGACTGCGGTTTTAATTGAAACTTTGATTGAACTTGGCGCCGAAGTTCAGTGGTCGTCATGTAATATTTTTTCCACACAGGATCATGCGGCTGCTGCTATTGCTGCAGCAGGGATTCCTGTTTATGCATGGAAAGGGAAACACTGGAAGAATATGATTGGTGCATCGAACAAACTTTATTTTTCGGAGAAGATAACAAGCCCTTCAATATGATTCTTGATGACGGCGGTGATCTTACAAATATAGTTTTCGATAAATATCCTGAATTGTTTCCGGTATTAAAGGGATTTCGGAAGAAACAACTACCGGTGTTCATCAGATTTATATGATAGAATGAAAAAAGGAACTCTTCCGATGCCGGCTTTTAATGTTAACGATTCGGTTACAAAATCTAAATTTGATAATAAATACGGATGCCGTGAATCATTGGTTGATGCAATAAGAAGAGCAACCGATTTAATGCTTGCCGGTAAAGTTGCTGTTGTATGCGGCTATGGAGACGTCGGTAAAGGTTCTGCCGAATCTCTTGCGAATGCCGGTGTAAGAGTAATAGTAACAGAAATGGATCCTATTTGTGCACTGCAGGCAGCAATGAACGGATTTCAAGTAAAGAAAGCTTGAGAATGTTGTAGGCGAAGCTGATATAGTTGTTACTGCAACAGGAAACAAAGATATTGTATCCGAAAAGCATTTTAGGAAAATGAAAGACAAAGCTATTGTATGCAACATCGGTCATTTTGATAATGAAATTGATATGGCCTGGTTGAATAAAAATTACGGAAAAACAAAAGATACAATTAAACCGCAGGTTGACAAATATACTATCGATGGAAAGGATATCATAGTTCTTGCGGAAGGCAGATTGGTTAATCTGGGATGCGCAACGGGTCATCCTTCTTTTGTAATGTCTAATTCATTCACAAATCAAGACTCTTGCTCAAATTGAACTTTGGACAAATCAGACAAATATGAAAACAAGGTATATGTTCTGCCAAAGCATCTGGATGAAAAAGTTGCAATGCTTCATCTGAAAAAGCTTGGAGTAGAACTTGAAACTTTATCACCGGAACAAGCTGAATATATAGGCGTTACCGTAGAAGGCCCGTTTAAACCGGATTACTACAGGTATTAATAAAATGCAGATTGAAATCTAATCACGCCTGCCTTCAAATAAGGCAGGCTTTTTTATTGATTTAGACAAATCTATTCATATCGTATATATAATATCTTATTTTTCTATAAATAAATCTTCAGGAACAGATTCAAAGTATTCATCGGCCGGCAGATTAGGTTGTTGAGATGCTTTTACTGCCAAATAATCACATCTTTCATTTTCAGGATGCCCATTATGACCTCGAATCCAAAATAATTTAACCTCCTGTTTCTGAAGCAAATCAAACAGTTCTTTCCACAAATCGGGATTTAATAATTTTTGCCTTTTGTTTCTTTTCCATCCGAGACTTTTCCATTTATAAATCCATTCCTTCTCAATTGCATCCACTATATATTTTGAATCACTAAAAATATTTACTTTGCATTTTTCTTTTAATGATTTTAAACCTTCGATAACCGCTTTTAACTCCATCCGGTTATTGGTAGTCCTTCTAAAACCGCCGGAAAGTTCTTTTAGTTTATCCTGATATTTTAAAATAGCACCAAATCCCCCCGGTCCGGGATTACCGCTTGAAGCCCCGTCAGTATATAATTTAATTTCTTTTAACATTTTTTAATATCTTATTATCTTATTTATTTAACTTTTGAAGTTAAGTATAAGTCAATTCTGTCTATTTTGATCTATAAATGCTTTGTGTATTACAAATATAACAGAGAGTTCTTAAAAGGGAGTACTATCCATTTGATTCCGAATAACCAACGTTATTAACCACATAGACACATTAGAACACATAGAATATGAATCATTTTCATCCAAAATTCATTGTAATTTCATCATGCCACACTGCAGTTCAATTTACCAATTCTGGTTAGCCCGGCATTAAGAATATCGCCCGATACAACTTTATTTACCCCTTTGGGTGTCCCTGTAAAAATCAAATCTCCTTCCTCCAATGTCATTAAAGATGAGATATACTCTACAATTTGTGCGGGATTAAAGATCATTTTATTAAGCAGTTCTTTTTGTTTAATTGTTCCATTCACTGAAAGAGAAATTTCTTCGTTTAAAGTCAGGCTATAATTCTTCTTTAAAACAAAATCTGAAAGAACAGCAGAAGTATCAAAGCATTTCGAAATTGTCCATGGGTTTCCCTTTTCTTTTAATTCATTTTGAACATCACGCAGAGTCATATCTAATCCCAATCCGTATCCTATTATTGCATCTTCTGCTTCTTTTTCATTTAAATCCTTCACTTTTTCCCCGATTAATAGCACTAATTCGACTTCATGATGAAGATCATTACCAAAAGAAGGTTTAATAATTTTATCACCCGAATAAATGACAGCTGAAGCAGGTTTTAAAAATACCACCGGTTTTTTAGGTACCTCATTTCCCAATTCTTTAGCATGCTCGGCATAATTTCTTCCCACACAAACCATTTTACCAATAGTAAATTCTTTAGATAAGTTTTTTATTTTGATTGTTTTCATGGAAATGTATGTTGATAAATACCTGTAGTTTTAAAAATTAAATTAAAAATTAATGAAATGAATTGTCAACAACAAACAATAGACATATTTAGGTTTTCTGCTTTTTCTTTTTTGCGGCAGGGAAAAGAATATTGTTTAAGATTAGCCTGTAGCCCGGTGAATTTTTATGAAGTGATAAATCAGTTGGAGGATCACCGACCGAATGCTGATAATCTTCAGGATCATGGCCGCCGTAAAATGTAAATGTTCCCCTGCCGTAATTTCCATGAATATATTTTACCTGGTCTGTTCCTTTTCTTTCTCCCATTATTATTGCAGAAGGTTTAATCAGCTCTTTCCTGAACATCGTAGTCTGTCCCATAAAACCTTTAATTACATTAACGTGATCCTGGGTTAACATTGTAGGGACCGGATCATATTTTGCAGAAAAATCGAATAAGGTAAAATAATCATTTGCCGGGTCCCCAATCTCCGACGGCTGAATATCAATATCACTATATTCATATACATAAGGATTCATTTCAAGTTTGAAATTTTGAAATGCCAGCGTATTTGAATAATCAAGCTTACTGTTAGCATCCGGGTCAGCAGCATCACCGTCAAACATCGAAGCGCATATATCAACATTTTGTGCAGCTAATGCGATATCGTAAGTATCTGTAGCCGAACACATTGCGAAAAGGAAGCCGCCTTGACCTACATAATTTTTAATATCCAATGCAACCGCCTTCATCATATTGGAGACTTTTTTGAATCCATTTTTCTTTGCATCATTTTCATATTGCATTTGCTGGTCTATATACCACTGAGCATTACTGAAGCTGGCATAAAACTTACCATATTGTCCCGTGAAATCTTCATGATGCAGATGAAGCCAATCATATTTAGAAAGATCACCGTGGAGAATTTCGTCATTCCAGATTTTTGTATACGGTACCTTTGCATATTCGAGAACCATAGTAACGGCATCGTCCCAGGGCATGAATCCCGGAGGAACATAGACTGCAATTTTAGGCGCTTTCTCCAGCCGGACCACATCCATGTTATTATCATCACTTTGAACAGTAGAGTATATTTCCGCAGCTTGTGAAGCAGAAATAGGATCAAATGCGACACCTTCAATTCTGCATTCATTTGCTGCCCAATTATTATAATCCAGCATAAATGACCCGCCTCTATAGTTTAAAAGCCAATCTGCTTTTATCCCCTTAGTTAAAGCATTATACGTTATACCGTAAGCTCTCAGATGGTCGGTCTGCTTTAAATCCATGTAAATTAATATCTTGGATTGGGCGTAAACAGAGATATAAAATAGAAATGAGAGGAAAACAACTTTCTTTAACATAACTATAGCTTACCTTAATTCACAGCGTTCAAGTTCAAATGTAAGTTCAAGGGCATGAAGTCTATCTATTTTGTTCTGGATATATTCTATACAACTTAAATTTAAAAGCAGATTAATAACCATGCAACTTATGCAGGCTGATAATAAATTTTTTGTTTAATACAATTATTATTTTGACTTGAATACCATTAAGCGGATTTCCTATCCTCAAGATAAATCGGTTCTGCGCCTTCGTCAACTACATCCTTGGTTATAACGCATTTATCGACATTGTCTTTATTCGGTAATTCAAACATAACATCAAGCATAAATTCTTCAACAATTGCTCTTAAAGCTCGTGCACCGGTTTTTCTTTCCATTGCTTTTGAGACTATAGCATCAATCGCAAAAGTATCAAATTCAAGTTCAATCCCTTCCATCATAAATAACTTTTTATACTGCTTTAAAATTGCATTCTTCGGTTCGGTTAAAATAGATCTAAAAGCTTCTTCCGATAAAGACTGCAATGGTGCAATAACCGGGATTTTTCCAATTAATTCAGGGATTAATCCGTACCTGAGGAGATCTTCCGGCAATATATGTTTAATTAATTCATCATCAGCCTTTTTACTTTTAAGTTCGGAAGAAAAACCCATTTTATTTTTATTAATTCTTGTTGCAATTATTTTTTCGATGCCGTCAAATGCTCCGCCGACTATAAATAAAATATTTTTAGTGTTTATATTTATTAAACTTTGTTCAGGATGTTTTCTTCCTCCTTTCGGGGGAACACCAGCGACAGTACCTTCCAGGATTTTTAATAAAGCCTGCTGAACCCCTTCACCTGAAACATCCCTGGTAATTGAAGTGCTTTCACTTTTACGGGCAATCTTGTCTATTTCATCAATATATACAATTCCTTTTTGTGCTCTTTCAAGATTGTAATCGGCAGCTTGTAATAAATGTACCAATACTGTTTCGACATCATCTCCAACATAACCAGCCTCGGTTAACGTGGTAGCATCTGCAATTGCAAAAGGAACATCAAGTATTTTTGCTAATGTTTGGGCTAACAACGTTTTTCCAACACCGGTTGGTCCAATAAGTAAAATATTGCTCTTTTCAATCTCAACATCATCGAGCTCAAAAAATGATGTTTTAGAATTAATTCTTTTATAGTGGTTGTAAACTGCAACAGATAAGACTTTTTTAGCTCTCTCCTGCCCGATGACATATTCATCCAGAGTTTTTTTGATTGAATCGGGAGTATGATTCTGGTAGCTTTTTGATTTTGTATTCGTATATGCAGCCAAATTATTTTTCAAAATATCTACACTGCTCCCTATACAAATATCGCAAATGTAAACATCAGGACCGGCAATCATGCTGCCGACTTCGCTTCCATCCCTGCCGCAAAATGAACATTTTACAATCTTTTGATTTTGTTTTTTTGCCATTATACTCTCTAGCTTGTTTTATTCCTTAGTTTAATTATTTCATCCCTTACTTCGTCAAGATATAACGAGTTTGGGAATTTTTCAAGCAGCTTTTCATACGCTTGTACAGCTTTATTTGTTTCATTTAGATTAAACTGGTAAATCTTACCTATTAAATATAAAGCTTTATCGGCATAAATGTTTTTTTCTCCTTCGTCTGCAATGCCCTGGAGCAAATTTAAGGATTTATCAAAATTATTTAGGGCAAGCTCCATCTGAGCTTCCCTCAGCTGCGCTATTCCCTGCAATAAAAATGCCTGCGGATTAGATGCAATAGTTTTATATTTATCGCCAGCCTCCTTAAATTTTTGCTGTTCTGCAAGAAATTCGGCTGATGAAAAAATCACAAGATTGGCTGAATCTTTAAATGAAATATTTAATATAAATGAAAATTCAATTGCATCATTTGCAGAATTATCCTTCAAATCATTAAAGATAGGGTCTAATATTTTCCTGGCTTTTTCAAAATTATTCTTATAAAAATAAATTTTTGACAATTGAAAAGCTGCATAATTCCTGGTTTCTTTTGATAACCCTGTATTACTAAAAATTTTTGAATAATTCTCTTCAGCGGAATCAAGATTTCCATTAAGCAGACAAATTTTTCCCATTTCCGCGTATGCTGCAGCACCGTACTTTGAAAAGGGAGTCTCTTCTGTTACTTTATTAAAATTTTTTTCCGCGCCGGCGAGATCATTCTGCCTGTATAGCATTATTCTTCCCGTATGCAGATAAGCTTCATACCCAACTTCAGAATTCGGATAAATTTTGGTTAAATCCATGTAGGCAGATATTACTTTCTCTTCTTCCGCAGATTTTCCCGAATTAATAAAATGAAACTGCTTCCAATCATCAAGAGTATCTTTTGCACTTAAATTTGCTTCCAATGTCCTTGCATATCCAAGCTTCGCCCTTGAAGCAAAAGGAGAATCCGGATATTTGTCTATTATATAATTATAAGCATCTGCTGCAACAGAATATTGATCTTCATCGAAAATAAGCTCAGCAAAATTGTATAATTCCGTCCCTTTTACTTTGCTTTTAGCGTCAATGTTTTTATATAGCGCAAATGCTTCTTTATATGATTTATCTTCTATATAAAGCCTTGCAAGAATATGATCGAAGCTAAGATTTTCATCATTTCCACTGTAATCTTTGAAGACATCAATAGTTGATTTTAAAGCTTCAGGTTTATTTATATATGAGAAAATCCGGGTTTGAACAGCATTAATCTGGTTAGGAGCTTTTGATAAGATGGAACAATATTCTTTTGCTGCATCTTTATACTGCATGGTGAGAGCGTAAATATTTGCCAGGTCATAAGAAAAATATTTCGGATCATTAGATATTTCTTCCCCCTTTTTTAGGTACTCTATTGCTTTATTAAATGTTCTCATCTGGATAGCATAATTTGCAAAAGCTCTATAGTTAGCTTCATTAGGGGGAAAATTATTTAAAGCATTATCCCATGTATTAAAAGCCTTGTTTTCTTCTCCCATTAAATAATAAGTAGTGCCGAGCATTCCATATACAGTTATATTTTGTGGAGAATATTTAATTTGATCATTTATTATACGGATTGATGATGTATAATCTTTTAGAAGGATATAAATCCTGTTTAAAGCATCAAAAATTTGATAGTTTTGAGGTTGTTTTTTATAAAGATCTTCGTATACACTTTTAGCTTTTTCCAGTTCGCCGGCTTGTTCATAGTTCTGGCCAAGCATGTAAAAGTTGGATAATTCATTATTAAGTTGAGCTAAACAAAGACCTGAAAATATTATTATACCTGTTATTATTTTTAATCTCATATTTCAAAAATAGCAAATATAGCTAGTCCATCAAGGGAATAATGCGGGAGGAGGAGACTGGACAAAAAAATTAACAATTAACAATAATAAATTAAAATTTTCAATCTTAATTATTATTCCGGGATATTTGGGTTACTCAATATCATATAAAAAACATTTTTGGGGTAAAAAATGTCAAATACTAAAGCGTTCAATAATAATCAAACAGAGATATTAAGTATTATTAAAAATATTAACAAAGCCTGGTTGGAGGGAAGAGCAGAGGATTTAAGAAATTATTTCCACGAAGAAATTATAATGATTTCGCCTGATTTCAAAAGCCGTTTAACAGGAATCGGTGAAATAATTAAAAGTTATAAGGGCTTTTATGAAAAAAGTAAAATTTATAGTTTTCATGAATCTGACTTTCATATTAAGGTGTTTGATAAAACAGCTATAACAGATTATTTATACCGCATTATTTATGAAATAAACAATAAAAAATATGACGGGACTGGACGTGAAATCTAAACCTTTATAAAAATAAATAATAGCTGGTCGGCTGTTTGGAGATTTATGACGGATGTTTCAGATAAAGAAGTGAGTTAGGTATTTTCCTTATTTAATTTGCATGAGAAACTTTCCAATATTTCATTATTCAATAATTCCAAAGATCTCTTGTTTAAGGATGATAAATCATTTTTTCTTTTAAAAAGTTATTTCATAAATTCTTTATACAAATATAAATCCTTAAAATAAATTCAGTTTTTTATGGAAAATCGTACAGCCTTTCCCAAAGTCTTCTGGATAGCAAATACAATAGAAATTTTAGAAAGATTTTCGTATTACGGAATCTATATGGGCTTCGGTATTTATATGGAATATCTCGGTTATTCTAAAGCCGAACTCGGAATAGTTCAGAGTATCTTTTTATTGTTTTCATATGTAATACCGGTTTTTTCAGGGACATTTGCAGATATGTATGGATTTAAAAAAGTATTTATTGTCTCTTACTTAGCTTACCTGCCGTCAATTCTCCTATTAATTATTACAAAGTCTTTTTCCGGGATTGCTTTAACAATGCTCAGCATCGGTTTAGCCGCCGGAATTTTTAAACCACTCGTTTCCGGTACGGTTAGGGTAGTAACCGACAAAACAAATAAAACTCTCGGCTTCGGAATTTTTTATGCAATGGTAAATGTCGGGGCATCATTCGGACCTATTGTGGCTGGTAATCTGAGAGCTATTTCATGGAATTATGCTTTTCTTGCTTCTGCAATTGGTATAATATTGATGCTTTTAATTACAATATTATTTTATAAAGAGCCTCCCCGGGAAATTGAAGGAATAAGCCTTAAACAAAAGTTTAAAGATATGCGGGTTGCGCTGTCAGATTATAAATTCCTGATATTCCTTATTTTATTAGGAATATTTTTCTGGCTGCCTTTCTGGTCGTTTTTTAATCTTCTTGCAATTTATATTGATCGTAATCTTAATACAGTTAGTTTATACCAATCATTAAAAGGAGTTTTTGGTGCCGGTTTTTCTTCAATTTTTTCCGAAGATACAGGGAACGGAACAAGACGGATACTCGGTGAAACCATTGCAAATACCGGCTACGTAATTATTATTTTTCAAATTCTTATTTCAAGAATATTTGAAAAGTTTAAAGCTTTACCTTCATTTTTATTCGGATTATTTGTGGTTGGGGTAAGCTTTTTAGTTATAGGATATGCTAAAATCGGTGCATCGGAATGGATTTTCTTTGGAATATTTTTATTCGCAGTGGGAGAAATGATCTCCTCCCCAAGGATACAAGAATATATTACATGGATAGCTCCGAAAGAAAAAGCCGGACTTTATATGGGCTCAAATTTTTTAGCAACAGGTTTGGGAGGGGCTTTAAGCGGAGTAATATATACTTCTCTTTACGGATATTTCCGCGACAGCTTAAATCAGCCTGAATATGTCTGGTATACTTTAGCGGCTAATATATTTTTGGGTATACTGGTCATTTTTATTTTTACCAAAACTTTGGGCGAATTTAAAGAACTTGAAGAATAAAGAAGGATTTACGATTGTCGATTGCTGATTTACGGATAATGAATAATGAAGTTTTACCTCCTGTGAATTTTATAATTGAAATTGAAAATCATCAACCATAAATCAACAATTATCAATAAGAAGGTATTTTATGAAAATTTTTATATTAACTTTTATATGTATGCTGCAAATGATATACTCACAAACCCCATCACTGATAATTAACACAGAAAACAGAGATTGCATTTCTTTTAAATGGGAAATGGCATAGGGTTATAGACCCCTATGAAATCGGGTATTATGATTACCGTTACCAGCCGAGTGAAAACGGATTTTTTCTCAATCAAAAACCGCAATCAAAAAGTGATCTTGTCGAATATGATTTCGATAAATCAGCGCTTCTAAATGTTCCCGGTGATTGGAATACGCAAGAAGAGAAGTTATTCTTGTATGAAGGTACTATCTGGTACAAAAAAGATTTTGATTATATAAAGAAACCAGGGAAAAGACTATTTGTCTATTTCGGTGCTGTTAATTACCAGGCTGATGTATATTTGAACGGGGAAAAATTAGGGGAGCATATCGGCGGGTTTACTCCTTTTAATTTTGAAATTACCGGCCTAGTTAAAGACGGCAATAACTTTATTATTGTAAAAGTTGATAATAAGCGGAAAAGGGAAGCTGTACCAACTTTAAATACTGACTGGTGGAATTACGGCGGTATTACCCGTGATGTAAAGTTAATCGAAGTCCCGTCAACTTTTGTTAGAGATTATTTCATTCAGTTGAAAAAAGGTTCTGGAAACCATGTTAGCGGATGGGTACAGCTTGACGGGGATAAAAAAGAACAAAATGTTAGTGTAAAAATCCCGGAGGCGGGTATTCAGATAAAAGTAAAAACTAATTCGAGTGGTTTTGCTAAATTGGATTTTGAAGCAAACTTAAAGCTCTGGTCACCTGATAATCCGAAGCTTTATGATGTAATTGTAGAATCTGAAACAGATATGGTAAAAGATCAAATTGGCTTCAGGACTATTGAAACAAGAGGAACAGATATCTTATTAAATGGTAAACCAATATTTTTAAGGGGAATATCAATTCATGAAGAAGCTCCAATCCGTTCCGGAAGAGCCTTCAGTACGGAAGATTCAGAAATTTTACTGGGCTGGGCGAAAGAGCTTAATTGTAATTTTGTAAGGTTAGCTCATTACCCGCATAATGAACATATGGTTCGATTAGCCGATAAAATGGGGCTCCTGGTTTGGTCGGAAATCCCGGTTTACTGGACGATTTTGTGGGATAATGAATCCACGCTTGCAAATGCTGAAAATCAGCTGAGAGAAGAGATTACCCGGGATAAAAACAGGGCTGCAATAATTCTCTGGTCTATGTCTAATGAAACTCCTATAAATGAAGTAAGGTTAAAATTTTTAACTTCATTAGCAGATTCAGCAAGACATCTGGATCCTACCAGGTTAATTACAGCGGCTCTTGAAAGACATTATGTTGATGATACTGCTTTAATGATTGATGATCCGTTTGGAAAGCATATTGATGTAATTGGAGATAACGAGTACATTGGCTGGTATGATGGTCTGCCGTCAAAAGCCGATCATTTAGTTTGGAAATGTGCATATAATAAACCGGTAATTATTAGCGAGTTCGGAGCCGGAGCTTTATACGGGAAACACGGTGATGATATAACCAGGTGGACTGAAGAGTTTCAGGCAAATGTTTATAAACATCAGGTTAATATGCTTAAAAAAGTCCCGTTTATTAAAGGGATGACACCCTGGATATTAATGGATTTCCGTTCGCCAAGAAGACTTCTTCCCGGCATCCAGGATTTCTGGAACAGAAAGGGATTAATTTCCGATAGAGGTGAAAGGAAAGAAGCGTTTTATATCCTGCAGAATTTTTATAAAGAGTTAGGAAACAAATAAATTATTAGTTTTGTAGAACTTGTTTGATTTAATAATCTAGTTCCGTTCAAACCGTAGAGACGAGGCATACCTCATCTCTACGTTGATTCCTATTTTATTTAATAAGTTCAAGCTTATCAAGTTCTTTTGTAATAAATTCTACATCCTCAGAACTTAATTTAATATCTGCTGCTTTTGCATTTTCCATAGCTTGCTTTGGATTCCTTGCACCAACCAATGCTATGGTAATACCGGGCTGTTCAGTCGTCCAGCTGATAACTAACTGTCCGAGTGTAGCGTTTTTCTCACTTGCCAAAGGTTTAATCTTATCAAGGAAGGTATTTATGCGTTTGATATTTTCATCTTTAAAATAGAATGAATCGTTTCTAAGATCCCCTTCTGGAAATTTCCGGCCCGGTTTCATTTTACCGGTAAGTATTCCTAACTGCAAAGGGCTGTAAACTAATATTGATTTTTTATTTTTCAACAAATACGGCACCAATTCTTTTTCAATACTTCTCCGCAGCATACTATAGGGAACCTGGTCGGACACAAGCCCAATATATTTTTCAGCTTCCTTAACCTGGGAGGCGTCATAATTACAAACTCCAGCGTAACGTACTTTCCCGTCTTTTATAAGACAGCTGACCGCTTCAAATGTTTCATCCATCGGAGTTGTAGGATCGGGCCAATGAATCTGGTATAGATCAATGTAATCCGTACCAAGTCTTCTCAGGCTGTTTTCACATTCTTTCACGATACTCTCTTTTGAAGCTAATTTATACAAATCAATTTCATTACCGTGATTGTCTTTGGTTTTGAAATAGAACTGTCCTTTTTTAAGATCCCACCGCAAGCCGTATTTGGTTAATATTTGAATTTTACCGCGTGGAAAAATCTTGATTGCTTCACCAACTATTTCTTCGCTTGTACCCATCCCATAAACAGGAGCAGTATCAATTGATGTTATATCTGAATTAAAAGCAGCCCTGATTGCATTTACAGCTTCTGACCGTTCCGTTCCGCCCCACATCCATCCGCCGGCGGCCCATGCACCAAATGTAACTGCCGAAAAATTCAAATCTGAGTTTCCTAATTTTCTATATTTCATCCATGTATCCCTTCATTCTTCTAATATCTGATTTAAAATGATTAATGTCGATTGACTTAATTACAAAATTATTAGATTATAGATGCTATGACAAGTACTTATTAAATTATTAGATGCTAACGAATATTTTGAAGCAATAAACCCCGATTTTTAATAGTCGGGGTTTATTATAGGAGGATGAGTTTGGATTTCTTTTCTATCAATTTTTACTCACTTATTTGAAACATTTAAATTGCTTGAATAGGACTGATTATTCTGAAATCCGGCAAGTATTGCGATTCCCATCTTCTTAACTGCAGGATCAACATCATTCTTTGCTAAATTTTTAATTGCATTCATTGCTTCCGGACTTCCAATCTTATAGAGAGCAAGAGCAATCAAAACTTTCGTGTTTGGATTTGATTCCTTAGATAATTGTTCAACAAGAGGTTCAACAAGTCCTTCAATTTCATAAAATCCGGCATAATATATACAATCGGTTTTTAAACCTAAATTATCGGATGCAATTCCTAATGCTAAATTTTGAACCATTTTATCCGGAATTTCTGTCTTTAAATTGCTTGAAGAGTTCATTGCAAAGACACTGCTTGATAAAAGCATTGCAGCTGCAACTACAGTGACAATTTTTACTATGCTGTTTCTTCTGGTTTTCATTTTTCTAACTCCTTTTTAATTATGTTAAGAATTATTGTTATTAAATATCTGATGTAAAATTAGAAGTTTGAATTGTAACAGGTGTCATTGATAAGTAAACGGTTGTAAAAACTTGTCACGTGTTAAATAATTAGTGTGTTTTGATTGTAGGGGACGCAAATTTGCGTCCCCTACATGCTGCGGCTTACAGCCGTAAATAACGGGGAAGGGAGCAACAGATTATTTCAGGAGGATAAACTTCTTTGTGCTTACAAAACTACCTGCTTGCCCGCCAACCGGTGTGGCGGTTATCCTGTAGAAATAAACACCTGAAGAAAGATTGCTGGCGTTAAATTTAACTTCATAACTTCCGGCAGGTTTCTGTTCATTTACTAAAGCTGAAACTTCCCTTCCCAGTATATCATAAACCTTCAATGTAACAAAAGATGCTTTTGGTATTGAATATTTTATAGTAGTAGATGGATTAAACGGGTTCGGATAATTCTGAAATAAATTAAATGTTATGGGAATATTTTCCGGTGACTCCACAGATGTAAAAAGTGCAGCATTTGTTGGAAAAAATATATTATCTAACCAAATTCGTGGAGAATTAGTTGAGTCTGTGTTATAGTTTTCGTAAACCCATCTTAATGTATGGGTACCGGAAGAAATATGGTATGATCTAAAATTCCAATCAAAATAACCGGTCATAAAATCATTTGCAACGCTATCAATATAAAATATCAATCCCCCAAGGTTTACATTCATCTTAAAACCGAATTCTAATAGGGTGTCCGAGGGAAGATCAACACCTATTTCAAGAGTGGCTGTCTGGTCACTTCCCATCTTCCCAGGCTGAACTGAAAACGTACCTGTTTGGGCATCGCTATTTGTTAATTTCCACATTGCATCGCCGTATGTTTTCCATGAAAACAAATCAGTCAATTTAGTATGTTCGAATGTTTCCGTTTTACTATCCGGCACAACCGCATACGAGGTGGTTGCTGGATTAATATCTCTTTCAGGATTAGTTGAATCCTCAATCTTTACATTAAGACTTAAGGAGTACACACCTCTTTGAAGTGGTGTAAGAATTGCATTCGAACCATTAACAACAAGTTGATTAGAATTTGAATTGGGTGATTTCATTAACCATGTAAAACTTGTTTGGAATTGTCCCGCCGATGGAGCATAAACTGAACCTGTAAAATTAATTGGCTTATTCAATCTGGCATCTCCGAATTTAGGTTCAATATAGGATGCAAAAAGCTCATCTGGTATGTATTGTGATGAAATGCCAGTTTCATTCCCCTTAAATGTCATTCTTGGAAAATCAAAGGTTTCGTTTGTGTTTATGCCTGCTTCCATTAGAAGTGAATCTGCTCCAGATATCTGAGGCTCCACATTATCTGAAATTTTCCAGACAGCTTCTTGCGCATATGCTCCAGCATATAAGTCACAATAATTGTTTGTCGAATCAATCAACTTTAGCAGCTTCATCATTGGTTCTATAGATTTTATTCCGTTCCATTGTTTAAGTGGAGGAGCCACATCAAGTGTCTCAGATGAGTCAGGTATAGCTTTGTAATGGTCAATACAAGCAGCATAAATGCCGTTTAATGTTTTCGTTTGGCCAGGGTCAACATATAAATTGCTGGAATGGGTAACTACAAAATTCTGCGGATCCGCCGGTATTTACGAAAACATCACCTTCATCTATATATATTATTAATCCGGAAGATGCAACAATCTTATCTATATCTGATTGAAGCGGAGGTTTAGTTTGATTCCCCATTAGATCATTAAAATGATTAGCTTTGGGAATTGAAATTAAGCTATTTTTATCAGCAACCATTGCATTCATTTCAGGCGTGTTGTCCGGGTATTTATTATGTATTAGGCTTGTAAAATTATCACCACTTAAGATTTCTCCTGTATTCTTATTCTTCCAGCTTCCATCAGTTTGTTTATTCCAATCGTCGTATTGATCAGGCAAACCCATTAAATGTCCAACTTCATGCCCAAATGTTCCTGGTATTAAGTGTTCATCTTCTGGGAACCACACACCACCTATGCTCGAATCTACATTTGGAAATCCTCTACCATTAGATTTAAATCTTCCATCTCCACATGCAAGTTCAATATTGTCAAAACCAGGTGTTCCGGGAGGATTGATTTCTCCTGGATGAGACAAGTATCCAACATCCAATTGGACATTTTGGCCTCCGCTTGTCTTGTAGCCATTCCATTTAAGCAGAATATCTCTTACGACATTCGCCTCGTTCCCATCATTATCGCAAGGTCCATAAAATTCCAAGTTTACCTCTATATTTATCGTGTCTTTCTTCAATTCTTTCCTATCATCACCTTTAATTGATGCAACATCACCATAATAACCTCCCTTTGCTTTTAACGTTGCTGTCCCATTTCCCACAGCCTCAAAAAGTGATTCTTTATAACCGACTTCAATCGGAGCATGAGGATACTGTATTTCATCACTAGTATTCGCAGGCGAATTATATTTTGCCAGAAACTCGACTGACTTCAAATTGGAGAGATTTTTTTTATCAATCGAAAAATTCGAACCAAAAGTAGAATTGCATGGATTTTGGGGGATTATATTTAATCTTTTCAGGGACTACATATTTTAGATTATATTCTGAAGGAATATTAGAATTAATAGATGAAATGATATTTTCTATTTGTTGCTGTGCTATATTCTTCACACGAACCTGGTCTGTTACTCCGTTCGCAGTAATAGTTAACAAAGCTATGGAACCATCAAATACAGTGGAATCTTCATAATTGGAATTTAATGAAAAGTAATTTTCAGTTTGAATTTCCTGCCATATTTGCTGCACTTGATTCAAAGTTATCGTAAAGCTGGTATCTAATAAGAATTTTGGTGGATCCCCGTCTTGAAAGTTCGTGAAATGAGCATCTCCATTTGCAAGTATTGTAATAGTTTGTGCTACACCCCAAGGAACAGCATCTCCGGTACTAGCTATAAGTTTAAAATCAGAAGGAGGATTTTGTGCATAAATCGTAACTGACATGATTAAAAGTAATATATAATGTTTCATACTTTTCCCTCATATAAATATCAATGTATTGTTAAAAAAAGTTAAAGTGACTCAAATTAAAGTTAACCTGAAAGCATTTTTATTTTTTAGGATTTTATTTGAGCTACTTTTTTGTTCTTTCTCTGCTTTATAACTACCCAAAAAATTATTGCTATAACACATATGGATCCGGCAATAAATAGAGAAGGGCTCAAATTATTTTCTACAGGTGTAGCTGTAAGTGTTATATTATCAAAATAACCATCATTATCTAATCCATTTCGCCGGCGGGCAATTATTTGAACTCTTATAAAACGTGTGGAAGCCGGGGCAATTAAAGTGTCTGTTACCTTCCGCCACTCACTTACAGATGAAATAGTATCACTGCTGAAAATGTAAAGTCGTTTACTTTTTGATTTATCCAAGCACATAATGGTAATTGTTGTCTGGTCAGGAGGATACTGCAAGTAAGATCTTAAATAACCGATGAAAATAAATTGTTGTTTATTTGCATCAATACCGCCGGCATACTTGTCAAGATTGATATCCTGCTGAAGTATACCCAAAGAATCTTGCCCTTCAAAAAAAAGATATTTGCCGTTTTGTGAAAATGCATAAGCGTGAGTGATGCTGTCGCCTTCAACAGATCTCCAAGTACCTTTTACATTTGTCCATCCTTCTGGAATGCTGTCGTATCTGGGTTTTTCCGCGCTTCCGTTAATAATTAAATTTTGTAACGGTTCATTTTGTTTATTACATGATGTTATAAACAAAAGAATTATTCCTGGAAAGATTATAATATTCAAAATAAATTTTTTCATTTAATAAATGTTGTTGTCCAAGTAAATGTCAAATTTCGTTTACATTCCATTTTTATCTTCATTATATCCCGCTGGTATCTGAAACATACTCGCAGGAATTGATCTATGCTCCACTTTAGTAAGTTCAGTTACAGTGGAAGCACTTTTACCCTTCATTTTAATCCTAACCATAAAACCTTCGCAGCCCATTTGTTTCAATTTTTTCGCCACCTCCGGATTGTTCATGAAAATTCCGGTTTTCGATTCAAATTGATTCATCAATTTTTTTATAGATGCCGGCACCGGTACATCATCACTTTTCCATATATCGAAAGTATCTACATGTGAAGAAATGTTTCCTAAGCTTATGTTCGAAATAATTCTTGCATGTACACAATTAAAGCCTAAAATTTTTTCTTCACCGATTTTTGAAACTGTGGACTGTACTTTTTCTCCGGTATTCAGATCAACTCTATCTATATGATTTATTGTGTAGGTTTTTTCTTCGTCATCAATAGAAATGCTTTCATCTGGTTTATCTGAATGACCGATGACTACTATTGCAGATGTATGCTTATTACCGGAAAAAGAATTAGTCATATTAATTTCTTTACGCATATCACCTTTTGAAGACATAAATATTTTAGTAACTCCCTGCATACTAAAATTTTTTCCGGTTGAAGTTGTGGTTAATTCATAATACATATCATCGCTGGAACTAATATAAAATGAAACCATTGAAATGCTGTCTTTGCCTCCCCTTAGCTTTCCATCTCCGGTAAACGAATAGAATAGAATTATTCCCCAAAAAACAAGAAAAACAAATATTTTTAAGTGTCGCATAAAATTTATTATTTATTATTAATTGAAAAATATTTACCTGTCTGCTCTAATTTATTCCGCGTTATATAATTTCTTCCAATCAGCCGATGTGGAAAATGGGATATCAAATTTTCCCTCTGTTACAGCAATGGTTTCCTTTGCTTTACTATCTCCACTTCCTTCTGATAGAGCATATTTTCCTGAGAAAGTTCCTGATACCCTTGCAGCATTTATTGAAGTTATCGTAACAGTTAAGGGATTATCCAGGTAGTTTATATAGCCTTTGGTTATATATCCTATATAGCTAAAAGTGGACGAAGCACTTAATGTGGTTGAACCTTTCTTTCCCGGTACCTCGAACATCAATTTTTCTCCAGGCTCTTTCAAATTTGACAATCTAAAAAATATTTGTCCTTTGTCATCTCCTTTAAGATGGAAGGCTGCATTGATATTCTCATCAGTTCCGCTTCCTGAAAACTCTTTCCCATCAAGCAAACAGGAAAAGCTGGCATCGTCTGAGGAAGAAGCACCGGATGTTCCTCCATTATCAGATACAGTGTCTTTACCCCGGTTTCCGGCACTACTTTTATTAAAGCAAGAAAAAAATAAAAATGATACTGAAAAACCAAGGACGATAAGTGTTCTTAATTGTTGCATAAATTTTTTCCTTATGATATTTTTTTTGTCAATATTTTGAATAAAAACTTTAAAATTTGGAGTTCGATATTTGCAACCGTCGAATATCGAACAAAAGAATACTTAATTTCAAATCCTTTGCGAAACTATAAATTCTAACGCAAAAGGATCATTTTCTTTGTCTGAATATAGCTGCCTGCTTGAATCTTGTAGAAATATACTCCGCTTGCAAGTGACCCTGCGTCAAATTGTATCTGATAACTTCCTGCAGTCTTTTCTTCATTAACTAATGATGTAACTTCCCTGCCGAGAATATTATAAATGTTCAGTGTTACAAAAGAAGCCCGAGGTATAGAAAATTTTATAGTAGTTGAAGGATTAAACGGATTCGGATAATTTTGTTCTAACTTGAATTCTTTTGGAGAAAAAGCCTGGTCATTTATGCCTGTTGCAGTTTCATTTAATTGTAGGTCATCTATTATAAAAAAGGAGCCTCTGGCAGGTGTGTATGCAGAATTATTTGAAGTATCGGTTATTGTTATTTCAATACCCATATGATTTGAAATGGAAGCATCTTCAAAATTAGTTATCGGAACCGTAAACTGTTTGTACGATGTCGTTTGTTCGGATATTAATAGAATTCCCTCTCCATAATTATTATAGGTAGTATCATTAAGCTCTGTAACATCAATTTCAATTACATCATTGGGATTCATCGCTGTAAACTTATAATAACCAGTTAAACTTGCGTATGTATTTGATATAGGGAAATAGTTCAGCAAAGAGGGTGTTTCTAAAGAACCGAACAAAGTATCGACAACTCCTTTAACCGCAAAACTTCCTGAATATTTATCGGTAGATTGAGTTATAATAAATGGGGAATATATCCATGAAGCAAGACCTCCATTTGTCCAGCTTTCAAAATCTCCGTTAGGAATTTGAGCATTAATGTTTTCAGTTTTAAAAAAAAGGATAACAAGAATAATTGGGAAAATATAAATAAGCTTTTTCATATAGACCTAGATAAAAAATTGATGATAGTGGATGAAGAGGACCTTAAATTAAATTGGTTATCCATTAATACTACCTCATTAATATAAATTTCTTTGTTTCTGTAAAACTCCCAGCTTGCAATCTATAAAAATAAACTCCGCTTGAAATATTGCTTCCCCTAAACTCAACATTATAATTTCCTGCTGGTTTTTCTTCATTAACTAATGATGTAACTTCCCTACCGAGAATATCATAAATTTTCAGTGTTACAAAAGAAGCTTGCGGTATGGAAAATTTTATAGTAGTTGAAGGATTAAACGGGTTCGGGTAATTCTGGTAGAGTATAAATCTTTCAGGTATACTCCGGCTTATCTGATCATTAACTGCTGTAACAGCAATATTATATTTATCATTAAGATATTTCTCAATTGATAACCTGTCTGAAGCCGAAAGAACTGTATCATAGACTATTATTTCAGCTATATCGCATTTTGCTAGGACTCTCCCCAAATCCGGAAAATTATCAGTTGACCCGATTCCTCCACCGGAAGCCGTGGAATCACCAAGTGGAACGGAAATAGAAATATTAGCTCCGGAAGCTGACGAAGGAGCAGAAACCCCATTCCACCTCAACGTTGTATTTGATACTGTTCCATCTCTGACAATATTAATGTTTCTCCATTCATTGTATTTCGCAATATTCTGACCGGTAAATACAACATAATCATTATGATCTTCGGTGCCAACAATAATATCGTTATCGCCATTATCCATCCCCCGCATTTTAATGGCCAAGTGTTCATTGGCTATAAAAGTGCCGCTGGGACCTAATGATAGTACAAATCCAGGAGGATTAGGTCCTGACCCACCGGATTTGTTATTGAAAACTATAAAGAGGCTGATCTGACTCATTTTTTTTGAGCCTGTAAATCCCAACCTGTCGTTCACGCCATCAAACCGTATTACGGGTTTATTGTCAATTACATTGTTTACAAACTCAGGCTGACGGCTTGTATCTGATTCGATAGCGTCATTTCCATTACCGCTTTGATCTTTCCATCTGCTTACTTTAGAACCATTAAAAACTAAACCGGTATCAGCTCTAAGCCAAAGCTGTAATCTGTTAATAGGCATGCCCGAAGGTGCAGCAGCAGCATGCCAAACCAAATCTGTTATTTCAAAATTGTAAACATGATTAGCCGAATCATAATCAATCTTATAAGTTGTAGGATAATATCCTTCTTTTTGAAATTCTGCAGGCTGCTTTATGCTTCCTGTAAAATGTGGATGGGTTTCCAGGTAAGTTTTTGTAAACATAGGTTCGTAGAAGCTAAACTTACCTTTTGCATATCCATAAATAAATGTTTTATCAAAAACATGTCCGTGAAACTCCGATGCCGTTGTATCAGTCCAGTGAGTTCCCATTTGAGGAACACCCGTTGGATCTGACACATAATCAGGTGGAACAAATCGGGGTTCTACTTTAATTGGATCAGGACCACCAGGTATTGCCAGGCGTTTTTGCTTATTAATTATATAAAAGTGAAGATCGAAATGAGGTAAAGTATAAATACCTGCAGGCGGGTGTCCCATCGGATTCCAATCAAATAATATATGATTGAATAATGTATCAGATACGTTTTTAGGTAAATTTAAATGAATCATAGTCCCGATTGCTGGAAGGTTAGTTAAAACATCTTCAGTTAGAGTAAACCCAATGCTTTGGGGATTATTAACAGAATCTGTTTTTATCCACGCTTTTATTGTACCATTTCCTAACGATGCCGAATCACCATAACTTATCTTCTGAGAATATAAAGAGACGGAACCGAATAAAAATATTGTTATTAACATTATTGACAGTTTCAAATAAAAAAACTCTTTCATGATGCTCTCCTTTCCTTTTTAATTTTCTTCAGCAAATAAACGAAATCAAAACATGGGGAGCATATTATTATTGTGCCTTTTACTTATACTATTGTTCCATTTATATAAATTATAGCTCATGTTAGAATAGTCTAATTAACTTAATATGATCTATTCCTTACTCTTTCTGTATAATTATAAGATTAAGATTACGAGTACGATTAAGATTTCCGAATAAGTTCAGTTACGAACCTGGAAAGTATATATTTGTGTAATCTTTATGGCGTGGAATCAATTAACAATAGCACTTGGCGGATAACCAAATTCTTCTTTAAAACATTTGGTAAAATAGGCAGGACTTGAAAATCCAACAGAATAGGCTATTTCGGAAATATTTCCTTTCTGATTCTTCTATCATTTTTTTTGCTTTTAATAATTTTACGGATCTTATAAAAATACTTGGTAGATTTCCCTGTTAATGCTTTTAATTTTCTGTGCAATTGTGTTCTGCTCATTCCACTTCACTGCAAAAATCTTCAATACTAAAGTCTTCCATCCGAAATATGCTTCTCGATTATTTTCCATAACTTTATACATAAAATTTTCATCAATGCTTTTAATTTTTTCTCTTCGGCTTTGGGTGTTCTGTTTTCTATTCTGCTGATATTTTTCCTGAAGCTTTTTTCTTATGTTTATCAAATTTTCTATCCTTATCTTGCAATTCTTTTATATCAAATGGTTTGGTAAGATAATCATCTGCACCTGTTTGTAATCCTTCGAGTTTATTTTCCTGACCGGATTTTGCTGTTAATATTATTACCGGGATATGACTGGTCCTTTCATCATTCTTCAGGATTTTAGTCATTTCATTCCCATCCATTTTCGGCATCATCATATCACTTATAATAAGATCAGGAATTATTTTTTCTGCTTTCCTAATTCCTTGTTCTCCATTAACTGCTTCTTCAATTATATAATCTTCTGTCCAGTGATTCTTTTATATATTCTCTCATATCATAATTATCTTCAACAACAAGAATAATTGTTTTATCATATTTTGAAGAATTTACATCAGTATCATCCGTTAGATTTCTTCATTAATATTCTTAGGATAAAAGTTTATCTTCATCAAAATGGATATCACTGTTTATACATTTTCTCATCTATTAAAATTTCCTCTTTCTTAAATGGTCTTTTCCGGGAGGGAGGTAAATTGTAATCTCTGTCCAGCCTGTCCCGCTATTTTCGGATGTCCCATTTCACTTTCAACGCAAATGGTTCCATGATGGAGTTCAACCAATTCTTTGGTTAATGCTAATCCAATACCTGTACCTTCATATTCTTTTGTAAATGAAGAATCAACCTGATAAAACCTATCAAATAATTTTGGGATTTCTTCCTTTGGTATTCCGATTCCCGTATCTCTTATTTTTATTTCAACATTTTTATCATTCTCAACTTATCTCAAACTGTTATCTTCCCATTCCGCGGAGTAAACTTAAATGCATTTGATAAAATATTTGATAATATTTTTATCATCTTTTCCTTGTCAAAATACAACTCGATAAATTCTTTTTCCGATAATATTTTTAATGTAATATCTTTCTCCTCTGACAATGATTCAAATGAAAGTGCAATTCCTTTAACAAATGAAACAATATTATTTTTAGAAGCTTCAAGCTTTAATTTTCCTGCTTCCAGTTTTGAAAGATCAAGAAGCTGGTTTACAAGCTGTAAAAGACGTTTTGAATTTCTTTTTAATAATGCCTGAATCTTTTAGACGATATCATTAGAAGTTTGAAATTAATTTTTTCAGTCGGACCAAGAATTAATGTTAAACGGAGTTCTGAACTCATGAGAAATATTAGCAAAGAACCTCGACTTCATTTTATCTGCTTCTTCTTTTTCCTTTAAAAGCGCTTCATCCATTTTAATTTTATCTTTTAGTTCAACTCTATTAAGCTCATAGCGTCTTAAACCATATAAAGTCAGAATTAAAACTAAACCATATGAGATATAAGCCCAGCTTGTTTTCCACCAGGGAGGTGAAATTATTATAAAGATTGAAGTTCCTGCTTCATTCCAAACCCCGTCATTGTTGGAGCCTTTTACTTTAAAGGTATATTCACCGGGCGCCAGGTTTGTATATGATACATTATGTGTATTACCTGAATAAACCCAATCCCTATCAATGCCTTCCATTTTATATGCATATTGGTTTCTTTCAGGGCTTAAATAACTTAATGCAGCAAACCCAAATGACAAAAAATTTTTATCATAGAGTAATTTTATTTTATTTCCGAAAGGAAGAGGTTTATCAAATATTCTAAAAGACGTTATGACAATTGGAGGTATATAAGGATTGTCTTTTATACTGTCTGGGTTGAAACGTGTAATTCCGCCGGGTCCGCCAAAATAAATATCTCCGTTTTCTGTCTCGCAGCCGGTAAAATAAAATCTGTTGCTTGTAAAACCATATGTTATATCATAATTTTTAATTTTTCCCGTTTCAGGATTTAATTTTGAGATACCCTTATTTGTGCTGAACCATAAATTTCCTTGAGCATCTCCTTGGATTGCAAATATTAGATTATTAGGCAGGCCATCCATTTCAGTATAATGAGTGAATGAATTAGTCGGACGAATATATTTATTCAATCCGATACTTGTTCCAAACCAAACATTTCTTTTCTTATCTTCATAAATTGCTGTAATTAAATCACCTGAAATGCTTCCGTAATTATTTACATCGGATTTAAATAGAACAAATTTATTTCGGGAGATATTATACCGGATCAAACCGGCATCTTTTGTCCCTGCCCAGAGCAAGCCAAAAGAATCTTTATATATACATTTAATTGAAGTATTAAAAGATTTAATTAATGAAATTGTTTTACTCGTTTACTAATAAAAAAAATACCGCCTTCAAGTGTTCCTACCCACGCAGTATCATTTGAATGGGGAGCATAAATGCAATAGACGTTTTGATTGAATTCCTTACCAGAGGAATACTTAATGCGGGAAACTTGTCCATTTCTATCCTTCACATAAATACCACCGGTAGATGATTTTATCCAGATATTTCCCAGATTATCTTTTGCGATATAATTTCTGCCTGTCACATAAGTATTAAATTGTGGTTAAATGTATTGGTTTCCGGATCAAATTTTAACATTTCGCCATTTTCTGTTTGAACCCATAATTTGCCCGTTGCTTCCATTTATAACCTTTTCACCTGTTCCAAACGATTTATCCCATGAACTTTCAATATCATTATACTGCTTGAATGGAAGTTTTTTCCGGTTAATTTTATTAATTCCGTTAAACGAGGATAATCCAGATAGTCCCTGAGCGTTCACAACAAATTGAAAGGATCATATCAATACTTAAACTTCCGGGATTATAGTCATCGTGATGAGAAATGAGTAAATTTATTTGTTTCTTGGATTAAATGTATTAAGTCCGTTATATTTTGTTCCTATCCAATAAAGCCGTCATGATCCTGGCTAATCGCCTCAATATTATCATCTGTAAGACTTGTAAGACTTTCGGGATCTTTTGATATCATGTTTATAAGATTTAAATGAGCCGGATCTTTCGGATTAACTTCAATCAAGTCCTTCCCCGTTCGTGCACAACCAAATCATACCCGAATTATCTTCATAAATGGAATTTATTTGATAAGGTTAGAGGAATACTCAATCGAATTATCCCACCCAATACTAATAGAACCGTTTCGATTTTTTGGATCATGCCAGTAGTGAATAAATTTCCCTGTTTTTCTATCAAGTTTATCAAGTCCATTGCCGGTTCCAATCCAGAGCCTACCTTCCTTATCTTTTAATAGTGCATGAATATAATTATTGCTTATACTGCCGGTATTTAAGCTGTCATGTTTAAAAGTCGTATATTTCCCGGTAGGTTTTATTAAATATATTTAAGCCATCACCTGTTCCAATCCATGAGCGTATCAACATCATCTTCACAAATAGACAGAATATAGTTGCTGAAATCAATTCCTATACCTGATGGATGCAGAATAAAATGTGTAAAATTACCTGTGGTACGGATCCAGTTTATCCAAACCAAGTGATGTACCAACCCATATATTACTATCTATATCCTCGCAAAGAGCCTGAACGGATCCGCTGTTAATGCTTTTTGGATTTCCCGGTACATGTTTATATGAGGTAAAACCATTACCATCATAACGGTCAATACCATTGTAAGTACCAAACCATAAATAACCTGCTTTATCCTGAATCATACATGGAGCAATATATGAATTCATACCCTGGTCGGGACTTAAATGTTCGAAAGTTTTTAGCTTTGTGTTTTGTGAAATGAGAACTGGTGATGTAGAACAAAAAATGACAATAAAACAAAAAAGACGAATTGGAATCAAACATTTAATTGTATAATTAAAGATTAGATATTTTATTTTAATCCGATTTTTGTAAATCATATCTTAAAAGCTCACGTACATTCCCAAAAGTGCAGGCATAGACTGCTGACTGCTAAACTTCTACTTAAATCTTTATGTCATAAGTATGGAATTATATTAAAAAAATAATTAGGACTGTAATTCGGGAAAAGAAGGTTTTGGTATCTTTAGCAATATAATTAGAAAAAAATTCAATTGTCAAGAGTATAAATAATAATAAGATGCCCTTTGTGATTTTAAGGATATTTAGTCATGTAACTTCAATTTTTGAGATGTAAAACATTTTATAAATAAAATTTTTTAACGTTAATAAATACCTTAGTAAAGCAATTTATAACGATTGTTAAATTAACCCACGACTTTTCATCGTGGGCTAACAGGAGAATATATGAAGAGGAACTCAATAATGATCTTTTCTGCAGCGGACGCAAATTTGTGTTCACTACATTTCAGGAGTGCGGAGAATAATCATTTTAGAATAATTAACTTCTTTATGCGGGCAAAATTTTCTGCAGTAATTCTATAGAAATAAACACCGGAGGAAAGATTGCTTGAGAATTTGACCTCAAAATTTCCTGCAGACTACTCTTTATTAACTAATGTTGCTACTTCTCTCCCAAGGATATCATAATCCTTCAGGAGGTCAAGATCCGGTTGATGGATTTGAACCTCCTAATCCGTTTTCAGCAACATTAAGATAGCCATCAGGACCAAATTTAAGTCCTCTAGAATTGTTTAAGCCTGTTGCAAAAACTGAAACAACTGCATTATCTTTTTGCTGTTTCGCCAGAACATCGGTTTGTTGAACAGGCTCAACAGTTAACGGATCATCTTCTTTACATGAATAAAAAAGGAACAAAACAACTAGGGAACATTATTTTTAACGCTTTCATTTTCAATCTCCTTTAGTTTCTAATTAAGTTAACTTATTTAATTAAAACTGGCTTGCTCATTTTTATATTATTTTTAGTTTCCAATATATAGGAATATATTTCTGAAAATTTTTTTTGTTATTAGGCCTGACTTCTTAATTTTCTTCCGGCTTTTCTTCATTAACTAATGTCTTCATTCTCTTCAAAAGGGATTGCATATAAGCGAGTAAAGACCTATTTATGATGTTCCTTCATGAATTCAATCGTTTTATACCAATCAGATTTAAATGAATCTATATCGACCAAACTACCGTTAAGGACAGTACTTAAGAAACGCGTTTCGGCTCCTTCTGCTATAGCTTCCTTAACCTCTTCATCAGTTGCTCCAAACAATTTAGCCAATGTTGTATGAGCAATGATGCAGTATTCACAAGGGATCTGAGCTGCAACCGCAAGTCCTATCAGTTCTCCATACTTAGACGGTATAGCTGTTTTGGGATTATTAAGTGACTTAAACAACTCCCAGGCGCTAACACGAGCTTCCATAGGCATTTTTTCAAACATTACAGGAACACTCCCCATCATTGCTTTCATTTCTGCTTGTGCTTTATTCCAGCCCTCTGTTGCATTTTCCTGGGCAAGCAGCGGCGTTGAGATTACAAGTGCAAGAATGAATATTGTAATTGTATGTCTGGTTTGCTGAAGTAGCGAATTCATAAAGACCTCCTTAAGTGTTATTTTTAGAAATAAATAAAATGTGAACAAGAGAAAACGTTAATGATTTAAAAATCAGGTAAAATCTATTTCATCAATACCATCTTCTTAGTTTGGACAAAACTTCCTGCCTTAATCTTATAGAAGTATATACCGCTTGGCAGATTGATTGCATTAAATTCTACTTTATAAATCCCTGCCGTTTTTTCCTCATTGATCAATGTTGATACTTTTCTCCCCAGAATATCATACACACTTAGATTTACAAATGATGATTTAGGAATTACGAAATTTATTGTTGTGCTTGGATTAAATGGATTAGGATAATTCTGAGATAAATCATAATTGATTGGTATAAACATTACCTTATCAACTCCGGTTACTACTTGTGAGATTGAATCTGTCCAGTATGTCCATCCATCCACTCATAATTTCAAAATCAAGATGGAATATCCCTGAGAAACGTGAACTTACAGTAATATTAACATCATTAGTTGGTCTTGCTGTTGCCCCGGGAGCAATACTTGAAATACTAATTGTATCCGTTGTTATTTGTGTATAGTATTCGTGAGTTGATATTTTTACCTCAAGGTCGTTAACTGTGTAGTGATGATCCCTCATTCTTAAAAAAGGATCTAGCACTGTAATCGGTAGACGATACATTTGATACTGATAAAGAATCTATCTTTATAGGACCTACTGTTGTATACCTGTATTGATTGATTGGAGTGTTGATGTATTTATTCGTTGAATCTTCCGTTGTGCTTACATTTAGCAGAAAATAATCCTCAACATGCATTGGCGGAATATAAACTCCGTAAAGCCCATCATTCTGTTGCGAATCTCCGTGAAGTCCATCATCATATAGAGTAAGTGAATCTGTTAAGTGTTTTCCAAATTAGTGTAAATAAGATTAGCTGTGAACTGATGATTAGAAAAATTTAAAAATGTGGTTTTGAACAAAACAGAATCTACATTCTTTCTTGCAAAGGTTCTATCGAGGTATGGTTGTTCCGAGATAATTATCATTTTATCTGTAAATGCAATCAATTTATAAACTGAATCATTTGCCCCACCGCCCAGCCTGTGCCATCAGAAGCGAAATCCATTAGTCCGACCGGTAAGGAATTAATCTTAACCCAGGTTGCGCCATCATCCGTAGTTAATGCAGTCCCCGGCTTTGTAAGGTCGCCCTCTTTATGATTTTCAATACCTGTAATAAAGTAAGTACCGCTTGTTCCTTTTTCATAAAATATATCCCAAAGTGTGAATTTCTTTAAGGGGGATGGCACTGGAATATTCGTCCAGGTAACACCACCATCTGTGGTGCGTGAAAGTGAAGCACCATATAACCAACCGCATGCCAATCCATTTAAACTGTCTTTGAATGCAACAGGGTATGGGCTGAATTGTTGGTTATCCATAAAATGACGTGTAACTCTCCAGGTCAATCCTCAATCTGTAGTCCCGTATATAGATCCTTGTCTTGTGGTAAACCAAAGACAATTATCTGCAGCAACAGTTGGAGCACTTACTACACCATTGAATAGTGGAGACTCTCCCCCAGCCAAAGGTTGGGGAATACTGTTTGAGCGCGTCCAGTTTGCTCCCCCGTCTGAGGTTGTGTAAACCTCCCAATTGCCTCCTACAGGGCTACCCACACAAACACCGTTGCTAGAATCGAAGAAGTATACGATGAATGGGTACGAATTAGCTCCTTTAAAAATTGTTGTATCTTTTGTCCAGGTTAATCCACCATCGGTTGTTTTATATATGCTACCCGGATTAACTACTGCTACCCAGGCAGTAGAAGAATCAACTGCCGAAATACTGGAACAATGTAATCCCACGCCTACTGTATTGACTTTCCAGGTTGTTCCTCCATCAGTTGTTCTGATAAATTGGGAATTTGTATAATTACAACCCCAACAAATATTCTTATCAACTGCCGAGAAGGTTAATTGAGGATCCGATGACTGCACCAGCCCAACAGCACGTTGCAAAATCCAAGGAGATTGAGCCATAGCAATAAAGGAAAAAATTATTATCAAGTTGAAGACAAGAAGGACTTTTAAGTTTCTCATTTTTACTCCTTATTATCGTTTTAATTTTCCTGCTGTAAATAAAACAACTTAGGAGCGGCAAGACATAACAATTATGCGTCAAAAAATTAATATTATGCGTCAAAAATTTAATTTTATGATGCTTTTTAAGATTGGTCCAAATCGAAATGAGTTTTACATGACAAATTTTGTGAGCTAATAGAATAGTATTAATTTTTTTTCACAAAATGAAATTTTTTGGCGGGTAACCGAATTCTTCCTTAAAACATTTGGAAAAATAAACCGGGCTTGAAAAACCAACAGAATATGCTATTTCCGATATATTACCATCCCCCTTTTCTATCATCCCTTTTGCTTTTGATAGCCTTATTGACCTAACATATAGACTTGGAGATTTACCAGTTAAAGCTTTTATCTTTCTAAGAACTTGTGACCTGCTCATTCCTACTTCATTTCCAAGTTCTTCAATACTAAAATCTTCTTCAGAGATATGTTCATTTACTATTTTTTGAATTTTGTTTAGAAATTTCTCATCGATGCTTCTAAGTTTTACAGGTTTATCTGAAATATTGTCCTTATTATCGAAGGCATTCATTTCTACTTTGCTTATTTTCTGCTGCAGCTTCCTTCTAATATTTATTAAATTTTTTATTCTTATCTGCAGCTCTTTTATATCAAAAGGTTTTGTTAGATAATCATCCGCCCCGGTTTCAAGTCCTTCAAGTTTATTTTCCTGTCCTGATTTAGCAGTTAATATAATAATAGGTATATGACTCGTTTTTTCATTATTCTTTAATAAACGTGTCAATTCATTGCCATCCATTTTAGGCATCATCATATCACTTATTATTAAATCAGGAATTATGTTTTCAGCTTTCCTAACACCCTGCTCACCGTTTATTGCTTCTTCTACTATATAGTCTTTATCCAGCGATTCTTTTATATATTCTCTCATGTCATAATTATCTTCTACAATAAGAATGATTGTTTTATCTTCACCCGCTGCAGCAACATTATTAGAATTGATACCTTTGTTACTCTCCTCAATACCGGATAGGATAAGATTCCTTGTTTCATTCAGATTGATATTCGTTTCCTTTTCTTCAACAATTTCATCATCACTTAAATGGTCTTTCCAAGAGGAAGTTTAATTGTAAATTCTGTCCACTGTCCAATTTCACTTTCAACAGATATTCTTCCATGATGAAGTTCTACCAATTCTTTTACTAAAGCCAGACCAATACCTGTGCCTTGCTGTTGTTTTGTATATGAAGAGTCAACTTGATAAAACCTGTCAAACAGTCTTGGAATTTCTTCTTTTGGTATTCCGATTCCAGTATCGCTTATCTTTATTTCGACACTTTTATGTATACCATTATTCTGAATTTTATTTGAACTTGAACTTACACTTGATCTTGAACCAGGCTTTTCTAAAGCTTCGCCTGACAGGCTTGAACACTCTGTTATCGAAACAGTTATCTTTCCATCTCGAGGAGTAAACTTGAATGAATTTGATAAAATATTCGATAAAATTTTTATCATCTTCTCTTTGTCAAAATAGATTTCAAGTAAGTCTTTTTCAGAAAATATTTTTAAGGTGATATCTTTTTCTTCCGCTAATGATTCAAATGAAAGCGCAATCCCTTTTACAAATGCGACAACATTATTTTTAGACGCTTCAAGTTTCAATTTTCCTGCTTCCAATTTTGAAAGATCGAGCAACTGATTAACTAATTGTAAAAGCCGTTTTGAATTCCTTTTGATAATGCCGGCATCTTTAATGATATCATCGGAAGTTTGAGAATTAATTTTTTCTGCTGGGCCAAAAATTAAAGTAAGCGGCGTTCTGAACTCGTGAGAAATATTTGCAAAGAATCTTGATTTTATTTTGTCCGTTTCTTCTCTTTCCTTTAAAACTGCTTCATCGAGTTTAATTTTATCTTTCAGTTTAACTCTGTTCAATTCATAACGCCGTAAACCATATAAAATAAATACGAAAGCAAATCCATAAGAAATATAAGCCCACGTTGTTCTCCACCATGGGGGAAAAATAATAATAGTTAAAGAAGCCCCTTTTTTATTCCAGATTTCATCAGAGTTGGAACCAATAACCCTAAAATTATAGGTCCCATAATTAAGATTCATATATGTTACCCGGTGCCTTGTTCCGCAATAAATCCAGTCTTTATCAAATCCTTCAAGCTTATACGAATATTGATTCTGATTACTATTTATAAAATTTAAAGCGGAGAATTCAATTGAAAATTCATTCTGCTGATAAGTAAGTTCTATATTTTTTTTAACAGATATACTTGAATCCAGTTGAACAGATCGGTCTGAAATTTTAAAATCTGTAAGTACTATAGGGGGAGCCGGGTTATCACTATACAAACTATCGGGATTAAAGATTGATAATTCCCGAATAGTTCCCGAAATATAAATTTCCTGATGAATCTTTAAAGGCAGCAGAGTTATAAGATTTATTCAATCCGTAGCTTTTCCCAAAATTCTTAAACTTTTTTGTCTGCGGGTTAAACATTGAAATTCTGGTAGTTGTTGATAACCAGATATTACCATGTTTATCTTCAATCAATGAAAAAACTCTCTCATCAGCCAGATTATTTGATTTTCCATAGAGAGTAAAAGTATCTGATTTCCTGTTGAAGCGGACAAGTCCCTGACCTGTAGCAAGCCAAATTACACCATTATGATCTTCAAGAAAACCGAATACATAATAATACCATTGGCTGCTTACATTATTGGAATGAGGAATATACCATTTAAAAGTTTCATTTGACGGATTGAATATTGCAAAACCTTTATAAGTTCCAACCCAGAGAAAACCACGGCTATCAACGAACATTGACCAAACTGCTCTGATACCTAAAAACAGGTGGAGTAGATTCAGGTGGATTCAAAGGAAAATGTTTAAATGTTCCGCTGTTTCTATCATATTTTTCAATTCCATGATTAAAAGTACCTAACCAGATGACCCCACTACTATCCTCGACAATTGAAGTTATTTGATTATCCGATATACTATTTGAATCAACTGTATCATGAACATACCGGATAAACTTTTTTGTTTTAAGATCAATTACATATAGCCCTTCGACCGTTCCAACCCAGAGTTTATTAGTTTTATCTTTGAAGATAGAATTACCAATATTATCGAGACCGGGTATACCATTCAAAAAAGCGGGACCTATGCTAAGATTCGGGTTAATTGATTTCACTCCATCTGAACTTCCTATCCAAATAATACTTCTATTATCCCTGTAAATTGCACTTATTGATAAGCTGCTTCAATATGTTTCTAATTCTTTCAGCATTTTTAACACTATTTTGTGCGCGAAAAAAACTTTTTGACTGCGTGACAATCTTATATAATCCGTTATTGTATGTTCCTACCCAAATAATGCCTGAATGGTCCATGTATAAAGATGATTCATTTATATTTTTATCATCGCTCCATGTTGTTATTTAATGAGTATGTAGAGAACTTTCCGGTTTTAAGGTTATATTTGTTTAGTCCGTCAGTCCAGGTCCCAATAAGCAAATTCCCGTCATCATCTTCCGAAATACATTTAATAGCATTACTGTTTAAGCTGTTTGCATTATGATCGTTATGTTTGAAATGAATGAAATTTTGATTTGCAAAATCAAATTTGTCCAACCCTCCATTTGTCCCTATCCATAAGTTCCCCAGCTTATCCTGATAAATTGCAGTGACCCAATTTTGCAGCAGACTTTTGGGATTCGAAGGATCATGAACAAACTGTTTAATAATTCCCGATGATGGATCGAAAAAAAATAGGCCTCCATCTTGACTCTTGTAGCCCCCTGTTCCAATCCACAATTTTCCTTTTTTGTCCTGATATATTGCACCAATCGATTTGCCATTCAGTGCATTTGGTTCGCCCTGTTTGCCTTTAATAAGGTTAAAGGTTCCTTTTTCGGTATTGAAATTATAAAGTCCTGATCTTGTTCCCACCCAGATATTTCCGTTTCTACTTTCACATATAGCCTTTATGCCTATCGCTTCATAAATGCTTTTTAGAGCGGATGTATCTATGGGTAATACGAACAGTGTGAATGAATCAGTTATTCTATTATATTTATTTAGTCCTCTGGGTGTACCAACCCAGAGAGTTCCTGATTGATCCTCAAGAATGCAATGTATAATTTGATTCGCGCCCGTTCCTTGTAAGAATGTCTTAAATTGATATCCATCATACCTGTATAAACAATAATCTGTACCAATCCATAAATATCCAAGCCTGTCTTTTAGAATACAGATAATGGTCTGTCTCGGTAAACCATTATCAATATCAAAATGTTCAACTGTATAATCTTGCTGTGCCTGGCAGGTTTCTTTCGGCAAAAAAAGAAGAATAACAATAATAATAACAATTTTTAATCTACTTGTATAATTCATACTTTAACTTTCTAAAGTACTGCCGAGAAATAATTTTAATTCGCTTCTTTTAAACTAACCGTTTTAATTTAATTGCCAAGTATACTTTTATTACATAAATCTGACCATAGAAAAAATTAAAAAATTTCAGAACTGTAATTCGGGAAATGAGGGAGATTAAGATGACTTTATCAATATAAAAAGAAAAATTTTAATTAAAAAAAATAAAATACTTAGGTGTGATTTTAAGGATATTTTATAAGAAGCCGCAATAACATTTGTAACATTTCTGAATAAATACTCTTCTTGTGTTTTTGAGTAAATTTAGAGTTATAAAAGGATGCAATTCTGACGGAAACAAATAATATAAAATTAAAAACCCCAATCACGAATGATCGGGGTTCATTTAAGGAGGAGGTAATGAAGGTTCAAATTTATATTTTCAAATTAGTATTTTGTAATGTTTAAGTTTCCGGAATTAAATTGAAGTTCATTAAGTATCGCAATACCCATTCTTTTTACTTTTGGATTGAGTTCATTCTTTACTAATTTTTCGACGGCTTGTACTGCCTCCGAAGTTCCAATTTTATATAATGACAGTGCGATAAGAATTCTTATATTGGGATCGGTTTCTTTAGCTAATTGATTTGCAAGAGGTTCAACCATTCCTTCTATTTCGTAAAATCCGGCAAAATAGATACAGCTCTTTTTCAGGCCTGAACAATCTGATGTAATTCCTAAAGCCAAATTTTTAACAAATGCTTCCGGAATATCTGATTTAACAATTTTTGTTAAATTATTGTTCATTGCAAATACATTCCCTGATAATAAGGCAGCTGCTAAAACTACTGCGATTATCTTTAATGCTTTATTAACTTTCTTTGTCATTTTAGGTCCCTCCTTTTAATTTTTTCAGTGAATAATTCTAATTCAATTTCTAAATCAAACTTAAACTATTGAAATGTAACGGGTGTCATTTTCGAGTAAATGAATGTAAAAATATGTCATTAATTTTGACAATTCTTTGCGTGTTAGTATTTAGGTAAGCAATAACAGGCGTGTATCTGAGCAAAAAAAATCCCGGTGTCCCCGGGATTTTTCTTCAAAGAATATTTTTTATTTATATAAAATTAATCCCAATTGAAAAATATTTCAAAAACATTTTTCTTCGATTTATGTTTCCTCCAGAATTTAATATATTTGTCCTGTGAGATTAATCCGATTGGACCCTGGTATATACCACCATTCAGATATCCATCCCATACCCTTACAGCTATAACATTATCTTCACCGGTTTTTATTATACCGTTGGGGAGATAATATCCCCTGAATTGAGCATATTCATTGTTGTCGTGGGTATTTCTTGACGGATTGTCGTACATTGTACCTGTAGAGCCAACCAGTTGACCGTTAACATAAACTTCGTCAAGGTCATCAATTTTACCCATCATGAGGACTAATTTTTTATTGCCCAGGTTAGAAGGTGCTTTAAAGCTTTTCCTGTACCATGCATAACCATCATAATCCTTAAATCCCTGAGATTCCCAAAAACCCGGGACGAGCAATGTTGTCCAATCGTTATCGTTAAAATCAGGCTGCTTCCACTCTTTATTATCGCCGGTTTTAAATTTCCAATATCCCTCAAGATTAACATCGGCAACCAATTCATTGGGAATATAATAAAGCCCGATATTTCCGCTGCAAATTCCGCCTCCGAGTTGCGAATCAAATACCCTTACAGAAATTACATTGTCACCGTTTTTATTAAAATACTTTGCAGGTACAGGGTAATGCCTGTAAGCATTATATGCAGTTTGATAGTTCGGAGGGAATGAACCTGAAAAACCAACCATTTTTCCATTTAAATAAGTTTGGTCAATATCATCTATTGCACCAAGGTCAATATATATTGTTGAACCATCATAATCTCTTGGAAAATCAAAATGCTTCCGGTACCAGGCATACCCGTTATAACCGTAAAAACCTTCATTTTCCCAGTATGCCGGAACTCTAATTTCTTCCCAATTTTCATCATTATAGGAAGGATCGGCCCAATTCATATCATCCCCGATACTGAATTTCCAGTAACCCTTTAAATTTTCTAATCTTTCCCATTCCTGGGCCATAACAGTTTGTGTAAAAGAACCGAATACAAAAAATGCTGTAAAGCAATTAATCCATATTTTGATATTTGATTTCATGATAACTATCCCGCTTTTTTTACATCAAATCTAGACTTAAAGAATGTTTTATGAGTCATTTTCCGGTAAAGGATTGTAAAAAATTGTCATTACAGTCTATATTAATTGTGTTTTTTCAAAGTTTATTCGAAATAAGGGGTTGACCAAAAAGAAAGTGAATGTCAATTTTCGAATAAATTACTTACATTTTGGACAACCCGGAAGAAAACAATTACTTATCTTTTCAACTATACTCAAACTTGAATCAATCCTAGTCTATCATTTTA
>CAVUCR010000006.1:0-60952 GCA_963739895.1 uncultured Ignavibacteria bacterium
ACAATTGGACTTTTTGGTCACCCTCATTACAGGATGAGCTATATCATAGTTCAATAATGAAACCGGGATTCCGATAATATCAGGTTTTTTATAGATTCCGGGTATCCGATACCGGAGGCTGGATACTAGATACTTGACGCCGGATATCTGATACCGGATCGGATTGAGTTATATCTTTTGAAAAATGTATTACAAAGCGCATGACCAAAAAATTTAAAATCAAGATCTGTCTTAATCCGTATTAATCATAAAAATCCGTGTCCTATTTTTATATAAAATATTTCTTGGTCATTCTTAAAGCTGGGAGGTTTCGCTTGAATAAGGTTTATAGATAATCGGGATGTTTCAGACTACCCTATAAGGTCATAAGGTTTGGATTTTTGGTATTTATTGTTTTTACTAAGGTTTCTTTCTTAATAAGGTTTCTACGAGCAGGGAAATTCGATTGAGCATTGAGAATTGATTATTGAATATTAACGAGGTACAGTTAACGAATTGCATTTTCCATTTTAACTACCGCAGCTTTTTAGATCAGGTAGTCCTCTAGTCATTCAGGGTTGGAGATTCTTCATTCCAGCTACTAAACATTATCCGGTAACGAACCGGAATTCAGAATGTCAAATCAGATTTGTTTATGGATTCCGGATACGGAAAGTATATAGTAAAATGCGCTCAACTTCTTCTCTTTATTCTTTGATCTTTTCACTTGTTTCTTCCCTTGCCCTGGCATCAGGATAACCTGTCTTCATTAAAATTTCGGTATATAAAAAGCAGCGTTAAAGGAACTTGTATCTTTTTACTTGTTTCTTGTATCTTTTTACCTGTTTCTTTTTTCTTTTTTCTTCCTTTTCCCTGGCTTCAATACTCATATTTCAACGATTGTTTTCTCTGAAGGCTCTTCCTGTTTTTCACTAACGGTATTTGAGTAGTAATAATAGTACTTATAGTATGAACCGTAGCCGTTTTTGTAATTAAAGTTGTTCAGTACCACCCCGAGGAAAGGCGATTTTTCATTTCTCAACAGGCGGACTGCATGCGTCATCAATTCGATTTCGGTATTTTCCGCTTTAACTACAAGAACAACCCCGTCCACCATCCTCGATAAGATTTCGGAATCGGTTACCGATATAATCGGCGGGGAATCAAGGATAATTAGATCAAAATGGTCCCGCATATCATTAAGGAATTTTGACATCGCTTTTGACTGGAGTATCTCCGCAGGGTTCGGCGGAATTGTTCCTGATGTTATTAAGCTTAAGTTCTCCATCACGGTCGAGTGCCTTATTATTTCATTTAAAGATGCTTTGTTAAAAAAATAATCAACCAGGCCCGGCTTTTTACTTACTTCAAAAATTCCGTGAAGGCGCGGTTTCCTCAAATCGCAGTCGATAAGCAGTACTTTTTTGCCTGTTTGTGCAAAGCTTCCTGCAAGATTTAATGAAACAACCGTCTTCCCTTCCTGCGGTGCTGCGGATGTTACCAGGAAGTTTTAAAGGAATCTGAATCTATTTTGGAAAACTGTACTCTTGTTCTTAATGCTTTGAATGCTTCACTCGGGATAGACTTCGGCTGGTTAGCTACAATAAATTCAACTTTACCTCTCCCTGTAAAAATATCTATCTTCGGTATCCAGGCAAGCACATTGATATTCTTTCTCTTTATGTCTTCCGGTGTTTTTACTGTATTGTCGAAATAATCACTAATTAAAACATAACCGAAAGCTAAACCCGTTCCAAGAACAATACCTATTAATACTATAAGCAGACGGTTTGGTTTAGCAGGCTGAGCAGGTATCCTTCCTTTATCAACCACAAGTACATTACCCGGCTGTGATTGTTCATTTATTACAGCTTCCTGGTATTTCTCTTCGACAAGTGTATATAATTTTTCTAAAAATTCCCTGTTCCTTTGAAGTCTTGCCAGTTCAATTGATTTTTTCGGCAGCAGGTTAAATTTCTCCTCGTAATTATTTACGATTTCCTGAAGTCCCTTTATTGAAATACTTAAAGAGCTGTTCTTAACATCCTCTTCAATTATTTTCTGAGATAATTCTTTTACTTCCTCCGGGCTGCTTGCAAATATTCCTGCTTTTATAACTTCTATTTTACTATTTAATTTACTTTTCAGTTCATTTATCTTGTGATCATATTCTTTAATTTTCGCAGTGACATCAATTTTGGGATTATTATTTGCCAGGGCCATGTCTTTATTTATCTGCAGTTCGGCAAGCTGTTTCTGCAGGGCGGCAATATAAGTTTCCGAGGTTAAGCTCTCCAGGTAATTCGCCATCCGCGGATCCTGCTTTTTGAGTTCATTCTTATACTGCTTTTGTATATTGCTGGAAGCCATATAATCTATCTTAGCTGCATTCATCCTGGCTTCAAACTGTGAAAGCTGATCAATTAAGGCAGCTGCCTGCTCATCCAACGCAACAATCTCCCCTTTTTCCTGGAAATTCCTCAGTGAATCTTCTGCAATCCCCAGTTCTTTTTGTTTTTCCGCTTTTTGTTTGCCTAAAAAATTCTTGACAAATATTAACTGGTTCCGGTTTACTTCCAAATTTAAATTTCTATATTGCTGAGCATAGCTGTTGACTATTAAGGCTGCTTCATAGGGTGATGGTGAATCGGCAGTTATATCTACTATATCCAGTCCCCGTTTTTGTTCAACCGTTACTTTCTTATCTAATATTTCCACTAACGAATCAATTGATAATAATTTTCCTGATTCATCCCGGCTATGATTAAATACTAGAAAAAATTTATCCTTATTTCCTGACGACTTAAAAGTATCTACTAATGCTTTTGCTACTCTTTCCCTATTTGTACGGCTCTTAATTATTTCAATCTCATTTGCTACAAACCGGTCCATTCCTAAACCCATCATATCCGGCATTAACGGTGCTTCAAGTATATTCCCCTGGGGTTTTGAAATTTTTAATGCTGTTTCCGATTCGTAAATATTAATACTGCTTAATGCAAAAAATACTGCCGCTGCCGTACACACAGAAGCAATTAATACAAAAGGGAAAAGATTATTGCGGATAAGATTTAAATAATCTTTTAATGATTTGGTTTCTGTTTCCTCGTAATTATTATTAGTTTCATCAAAGTTCTTCATGCTGCCTCTTTATAAAAAATTAGAACAAAACATTGGGATCTCCGCCGGAATACTCTAAAAACTGTCCTTTATACTAAAAGAATTTATCATCAAATCTTTGTTTTTTACGCACGGCCGTTCTTTAACAACATGCATGCCATGCGGTAAATATTAATACTATCATTCTTATTTATTTGATACTTTGCTTATTGACTTAAAAACCTTAATGAAAATCATTTAGGGAGAAGGTGCTGTAAACGGATCCGGCTTATATCTTTGCACAAAATATTAAATTAAGAGTTACCGGGAGTGACTTTTATTGAAAGTAAAATTGTAATACAAAGCGGTAAAAAATTCTCCGGTATATTCCCCTGCTTCCCTCAAACTATAAATGAGACACCGGCAATCATCTGAAGGCTCACAGGCGGTTATCAGCCGGTTATCCGGCGGCCTTTAAACTAAAGTCGTTTTTGAGTCATATTCGGCTTTCTTCCGGCTTCATAAAGTATGTCCGGACTACTAAGTTATCATTCTAAGAATTATAATTACGGCAGGAAATTTTTACTTGTTTTGTTCAGTTTAGGACAGCCGGCATTGTCTGGATGCCGGGTAAAGGATACTCGGTTCTTGCGGCTGGATACTCGATGCAGGATACTGATACCTGCCGCTCGATAGGATTAAGTTATACTTTTTGAATTCTGGTTTCACTCTGCTTGATCGAAAAAATTTCAAGTTATGATCAGTATGCTGTTTATGGTAAAAAGATTGCGGTAGAATTGATTATAATTTTTGTTTAACCGGCAACATATGGGGGTTTAGGTAATCTGCAAATTAGGGGTTGGAGATTCTTCATCCCGGTTTCTAAACATTATTCTGTTATGTACCGGGATTCAGAATAATATCAGGTTTATTTATTATGGATTCCGGATAGGATAAGTTATATCGTTTTGCAGAATGCATTACAAAGAGCTTGACCAAAAAATTTCAAATCAAGATCTGTCTTAATCCGTTTAAATCATAAAAATCCGTGTTCTATTTTTATATAAAATATTTTTTGGTCAATTACATTGCAACGTACCTCTTCTATCCGCTTGTCATCATCTTCCATCCGGCTTCGCAAATGCTTCGCCGGGCAGGTCTTCCGTTTTCCATTAGCTTCTAAATTATGCAAAGCTCCCATTCTTTTATTAAACCAAATTCGGATATATAATTATCCAGCAGCGAAAAATTTATTAACTCCCTTGAATTAAAAATTATCGACTTAATATCTTCAATATGTTTCTGGGTATGACCTTCTTTATAAAATTCTAATTTTTTAATTATGACATACTCAGGAGGCGCAATTGCAATCTTAGAATTATTATAATTGAAAATTTTGGCTGCAGTTATTGCCCATTTTTGGAATATGTCTGAGCCTGTAAAATAAACGTCTGCTTTAAAACCTGTTTCATTATGAATAATATTGCAATGTCCCCTGTTGTTCCTTAGTATTTCGATTTTTAATACTTCAACAGGGGGACAATAAAATTCTTCGAGGGGGAAAGCTTTAACCAAACTATCAACTTTGTTAATATTAATTTCGATTACAATATCAATATCATGAGTCATCCGCGGTTCACCGTAGATAATTGAAGCAACTGAACCCGTGACGGCGTATTGAATTTTGCAGTTGTTCAGTTTCTCTGTATATAGTTGGTAAAGGTTAAGTTCTGGCATATATAAATATTTCCCTTACTTTCCTTTCGATTTGATAGTCTTCTAATTCAGGGTGAAATTGTTTGATAGCAGCTTTTTTTAGCTCACGGGCAGATGAATATAAATTTAAGGAAAGATTTAATTTTTTGCTTGCGGTCATATTCTTAAATCTATCTGCAACAGCTTTGTTTAATGTTTCCATCTCTTTCTGCATAACTCTTTATGTTATAAATAAAAATTCAATACTCAATCTTTCAACGACAATCATAATCGTATTGCTTACCAGTCTTATTATATTCTTCATCCAAATGTAACAAAAATTCAGCTTAATTTTGATTAACGATTCCGGCTATACAGTGTTTAATACGTATAAGGTTTATAAATAACTCTTACGTATAAAACTACGCCGTAAGTTCAGAAGGTTTGGATTTTGGTATTTATTGTTTTTACTAAGGTTTATTTCTTAATAAGGTTTCTACCAGCAGGGAAATTTGATTGAGCATTAACAAATGTAATTTGTTCATATACTTCAGAATTCAGATTAATTCTAGTATTACCGCTACTCTTTTAAATGTCATTCTGAGACTTTTAAAAGGCAGTTGCCTTTAATAATTAAATTAGTGACCTTTCCAACGTAGCATTGTAGGGGATGCAAAATTTGCATCCCCTACATTGATGCTACGACAGACTTTAAGTGAAAATATGCTTATTTGATCTGATTGGTCACTAGCAGTTCAGTTTCGTTATTATTTGAGTATTGCAAACTGAAACGAAGAATCTCTTACCCGTTTTCTTGCACTGCTTTAAATTATTCTAGGCAGGAGATTCTTCATCCCGGCCGCTAAATGTAATCCAGGGAAGAGCCGGGATTCAGAATGTCTATTAAGTTTGTAGGGTACTTTAAGGTTAATTTTATCTTGATATCGAACGACAAGATAAATAATTATCCTGTTTTATTGACAACATATCCTTCTCTTTATTCTTTGATCTTTTTACTTGTTTCTTGTATCTTTTTACTTGTTTCTTGTTTCTTCCAAAACTCATATCTCAATACTAAATACCGGCTTCTTAACCTTCCCCCTCATCATTAATACCTTAATCCTTCAATCATCAATCATCAATCCTTCAATCATCAATCCCTCACTTCACGTGCTTTGCGCTGTTCCCGTTTGCAGGGTGCGAATAGTAATAATAATATTTATAATATGTACCGTAACCGTTTTTATAAACAAAATTATTTAGGACAACACCGAGGAACGGGGATCTTTCGTTTTTTATGAGCCCGACTGCATTGGTCATTAAATCTACCTCCGTTGACTCTGCGGAGACTATCAGAATTGTCCCATCCACTATCCTGGAGAGTATCTCTGAATCAGTTACCGAAATAATCGGAGGAGAATCAAGTACAATCATATCAAAGCGTTTGCGCATATCTTCAAGAAAAATCTTCATTGCTTTCGACTGGAGCACTTCGGCAGGATTTGGAGGAATAGTACCTGAAAAAATATAGCTCATATTCTCCACTTCAGCAGGGTGGATTACCTCTTCAAGAGAAGCACGGTTGAAAAGATAATCGACTAAACCGGGACTTTTCTTAACACCGAAAATTCCATGCAGTCTCGGTTTTCTCAAATCACAATCAACCAGCAGAATTTTTTTCCCTGCCTGTCCAATGCTGCCGGCAAGGTTCAATGATACAAGCGTTTTTCCTTCTCTCGGCAGACATGAAGTAACCAGGATAGTTTTAAATGATTCTACATCAACATTGGAAAACTGAACTCTTGTCCTAAGCGCTCGAAAAGCTTCACTGGGAATAGACTTTGGTTTTTTTGCAACGATAAACTCGAATTCATTGCTCCCTTTGATTCCCATCCCCTCAATTTGAGGTATCCACGCGAGTATATTAATATTTTTCTTTTGTATATCTTCAGGTGTTTTTATTGTATCGTCGAAGTAATCTCTGATCAGCACATAACCAAATGCAAGTCCTCCCCCCAGCACAATTCCGATTAATACGATTAATAACCGGTTAGGCTTTGCAGGTTTCATGGGGATTCTCCCTTTATCAACTACAAGAACATTCCCCGGCTGTGATTGTTCGTTTATTAATGCTTCCTGGTATTTTTCTTCGATTAATGAATACAACTTTTCCAGCGATTCACTGTTCCTTTTAAGACTTGCAAGTTCAATCGACTTTTGAGGAAGATTGTTAAATTTTTTCTCATAATTATCTACAATATTCTTCAGTCCGCTGATTATTATATTTAATGAATCATTCCTGACACTCTCGACTATTATTTTTTGGGAGAGCTCTTTTACCTCTTCGGGACTGCTTGCAAATATTCCTGCCTTAATAACTTCCATTTTTTGAGTCAGCTTCTGCTTAAGATCATTAATCTTCTGGTCATATTCTTTCACTTTTGCAGTTACATCTATTTTGGAATTTGCATTAGCCAGAGCAAGGTCTTTATTGATCTGCAGTTCGGCAAGTGATTTCTGGAGAGCTTTAATATAATCTTCGGAGCTCATGCTCGCCAGGTAATCTGCCATACGTGGATCCTGCTTTGCAAGTTCCCCTTTATACTGGCGCAGAATATTGCTTGAAGCCATATAATCTATCTTAGCTGCATTCATCCTGGCTTCAAACTGTGAAAGCTGATCAATTAAGGCTGTTGCCTGCTCATCCAAAGCAACAATCCCCCCTTTTTCCTGGAAATTCCTCAACGAATCTTCAGCTTTATTTAATTCTTTCTGTTTTTCATCTTTCTGTTCATTAAGGAAATTCTTAACAAATGTTAACTGGTTTCTGTTCACTTCCAGGTTTAATTCTCTATATTGCCCCGCATAGCTGTTGGCTATTAATGCGGCCTCATACGGCGAAGGGGACTCAGCTGTTATTTCTACAATATCAAGCCCTCTTTTCTGTTCTACGGAAACCTTTTTATCAAGAAGCTGCACTAAAGAATCGACAGACTTTGTCCTACTATTTGAAATACCTTCATGATCGGCTACCAGGTAAAACTTATCTTTATTTCTCGATGTTTTAAAGGTGTCTATTACTGCTTTAGCAACCTTTTCCCTGTTCGTATAGCTTTTTATTATCTCAATTTCATTAGCAATAAAACGGTCCATCCCCATATCCATTATATCGGGCATAATCGGGGCTTCGAGAATATTCCCTTCCGGCTTCGAAATTTTCAGTACCGTTTTCGATTCGTATATATCCCTGCTGGTTAATGCATAGAATACGGCGGCAGCTATACATACTATGCTTATTATTACAAATGGAAATAGATTATTCCGGATTAACAGTAAATAATCTTTAAGGGATTTTGTTTCGGTATCCTCGTAGCCGTATTCATTATTTTCAAAATTCTTCATATTACTTTTTCCGGAAATTGAATTTGTTTATATGAAATTCATATTAAATATTTATGCTTAAGTATATGGTATATATCTTTCGGTTAAATGATAAGCTTTGTGCGGTTCCGGATTATTCAATAAAGATGAACCCGGTTATTCATATTAAAAAAAGCCGGGTAAATTGTTGATGGTATTCTTTATGTGGATTGTATAATCATTTCTCAAATAAATAATCGATTCATTCCGTGTGAATATTACTCAGTTGATAATTATCCGGCACCTGCACATCTATAATAAATCCTTAAATCATTTACTTTTAATAGATAACATCCCGCTTTTTTTTGCAATTTCAATTAATTAAACTTTTAAACTTTAATTATAATAAAACGATCTTAAAAAAATCATTCTAAAATTAAATTATAACATAGCCGTCACAAATTAAAAAATAAAGCAAATAAATTGCCACTACATAAAGATTAATTTTTTTTAACAATTAAGATAGGGTAATTGAAGAAACACAGAAAAAAGGGAAAAGATACAAGTTTTCGTTAGCGGTACTTTTATCTTTTTACTTTTTACCTACCGAAATTATAATGAAGGTAGGTTATCTTATATCTTGTCAAGACTTAACTTTCGACGGCTTTAAGCCGTTCCCGTTGGAAGTATGCGAGTAGTAATAATAATATTTATAATAAGAGCCGTAGCCGGTTTTATATATAAAGTTGTTAAGCACTACTCCGAGGAATGGGGATTTCTCGTTCTTCATAAGCTCAACAGCATGCTTCATCATATCGATTTCAGTGTTCTCTGCCGATACAACTAAAATAGATCCGTCAACCATTCTTGATAAGATCTCGGAATCAGTTACGGAAATAATAGGAGGAGAATCAATAATAATCATATCAAACCTGTTCCGCATGCTGTCTAAAAAGTTCTGCATCGCTTTAGACTGGAGCACTTCGGCCGGGTTCGGGGGAATGGTTCCCGAAGTTATATAGCTGAAATTCTCTATTAAATCCGAACGCCATAATATTTCATCTAACGATACCTGGTTAAAGAGATAGTTAACCAAGCCCGGATTTTTATTTACACCGAAGATACCGTGCATACGTGGTTTTCTTAAATCACAATCTACAAGCAGTACATTTTTATCTGCCTGGGCAAAGCTTCCTGCAAGGTTTAACGATATAACAGTTTTCCCTTCCTGCGGTGTTGCAGAAGTAATTAAAATTGTTTTAAATGAATCTATATCTACGTTAGAAAACTGCACCCTCGTTCTCAGTGCTTTAAATGCTTCGCTTGGAATAGATTTTGGTTTATTAGCTACAATAAATTCAACCTTACCCCTGGTATTAATCCCCTCTATTCGAGGTATCCATGCAAGAACATTAATATTTTTTCTCTGGATATCTTCAGGTGTTTTTACCGTATCGTCAAAATAGTCTTTAATTAAGATGTACCCAAAAGCTAACCCTAAACCAAGAACCAAACCAATTAATACTAAGAGTTTCCGGTTAGGCTTAGCCGGCTTATCCGGTATCCTTCCTTTATCAACTATAAGCACATTCCCGGGCTGCGACTGTTCATTAATTACAGCTTCCTGGTATTTACTTTCAACAAGAGAATAGAGCTTTTCTAAAAATTCACGGTTTCTCTGAAGCCTGGCTAGTTCAATGGATGTCTTGGGAAGCTTGTTAAACTTCTTCTCGTAATTATCAACAATATCTTTTAGTCCGTTAATTGTAGTAAATAACGAACTGTTTTTCACATCCTCTTCAATTATTTTTTGAGACAGCTCTTTTACTTCTTCAGGGCTGCTTGCAAAGATACCCGCTTTTATAACTTCTATTTTATCGTTTAGTTTGCTTTTCAAATCACTAATCTTTTGATCATATTCCTTAATCTTTGCAGAAACATCAATCTTGGAATTAGTATTAGCCAGGGCCATGTCTTTATTTATCTGCAGTTCGGCAAGCTGTTTTTGCAGAGCGGCAATATAAGTTTCCGAGGTTAAGCTCTCCAGGTAATTTGCCATTCGCGGGTCCTGCTTTTTTAGCTCAGATTTATACTGGGTTAAAATATTATTTGAAGCCATATAGTCTATTTTTGCAGCATTCATCTTTGCTTCAAACTGCGAAAGCTGGTCTATTAATGCAGTTGCCTGCTCATCCAGGGCAACTATTCCTCCCTTTTCCTGGAAATTTCTCAAAGAATCTTCAGCAGTGCTTAATTCTTTTTGCTTTTCAGATTTCTGCTTTCCTAAAAAATTCTTCACGAAAGTTAACTGGTTACGGTTCACTTCCAAATTCAGATTTCTATATTGCTGGGCATAACTGTTTGCTATTAATGCTGCTTCGTAAGGTGAAGGAGATTCAGCAGTTATATCTATTATATCAAGCCCCCGTTTCTGTTCAACAGAAACTTTTTTATCCAATAGAATTACTAAAGAATCGACTGATTTTAACCCTACTTTTTCACCCCAGCTGTGATTTAATACTAAATAATATTTATTTTTATTTTTAGATGTTCTAAAGCTGTCTATTATTGCTACAGCAACACGTTCCCTGTTTGTATAACTTTTAATTATCTCAATCTCATTTGCGATAAAACGGTCCATTCCAAGATCCATTATATCCGGTGTTATAGGTGCTTCCAGTATATTTCCTGTTGGCTTTGATATTTTTAGAACTGTCTTGGACTCATATATATCCATACTGTTTAATGCATAATAAACAGCGGCACCTGTGCATACAACAGCTATTAATATAAACGGCAGAAGGTTATTCCGGACAAGGAGCAAATAATCCTTAAGGGATTTTGACTCTTCGTTATCCTCATTACCGAAATTATTGTTATTCATTTTTTCCATACTATTTCTTAAATATCGTTACCATTAAAATTGCAATAGATGTCAGTGCTGAGATAACAGAAAGAATAATACTGAAATAATCTCTAAAGAAAAATCGGGGTTTACCCGGTACCAGGAGAATATCTCCCGCTGTTAAAGTAGGTATTTTTATCTGTCTTGTTAATTTATCATTCCATAATAAATCGTTGTAGTCAAATTTAATCATATGCTGCACCGAATCAGCACCCACCCTGAAAATCCTGAGATCATCAAGTTCTGCATTTGTTGTCGGTCCGCCTGCCAGGGCAATCAGATCATTTACAGAATTGGAGGCGGGAACAAAATATTCCCCGGGAAATTCAACATTTCCCCATACAAGGACTTTAATATTTATCGCATCCGGGTCTGAATAATCGAAATACGCACCCCTATATGTTTGCATCTGAGACTTCAAGCTTTTTCCTATCTGTACATCTTCCTGCCCGAATATATTACTATTAGAAAATAGAATAACAAGAAATAATAATGATAAATACTTCAAATCTGGTAACCCGTTTTTTTTACTTAAACAATAGAAGAAATTAGTAAAAAGATAATATATGAGCTTTATAATTTACTAAAAATAATTTATGCTTCAAATCAAAATATTTTTAATAGGTCCTTAAAATGGCAGTCAAAAAACTTTCTACAAAGCATCTTCAATACATATTAAATTTAATTAAAAATGATTCTCCACGAAGTATTTTGTCTAATTTAAGCTTCATCATAATAAGTATTCAACCGGAGCCGAACTGATTATATCACTGCAATTCCGTCACTATGTTATTTTCCAGCTTATATTTTTTGCCGGATTTCTCACAATAAGCATAGCCGTCTTCATCAAATACTAACTTTTTTCCGGCTTCGCTGTACCATCCTTTTATCCCGGCAGGATTACCTACGACCAGCGCAAAATCAGGAACATTTTTAGTTACTACGGCACCCGCACCGACAAAAGCGTTTTTTCCTATAGTAATACCGCAAACAATAGTACAATTTGCCCCTAAAGACGCCCCCTCTTTTACTAAGGTTTTTACATAGTATTTTGAACCGGCCTGCGGATATTTACAGCGCGGATTCAGAATATTTGTAAATACCATTGAAGGGCCGCAAAATACATAATCCTCTAAAGTGACTCCTTCATATATAGAAACATTGTTTTGGACTTTTACATTATTTCCAATCGTGACATTATTACCAACGTTCACATTCTGCCCGAGGATGCAATTTTTACCAATCTTTGTGCCCGATTGAACGTGAGAAAAATGCCATATTTTCGTTCCCTCGCCTATATCTACATTATCATCTACTACAGCGTGAGGATCGATATAATATTTAGACATAAAATTATTCTTTAGTTAATTTACTTCTTTTTTTCTCGCCTGATTTTTCAAACTCCGTATTTCTCAGCGAACGGATGTATGAACTGAGAATCATCAGAAACCTTCGCAGTACGGATTTCATGAACCAGTTTAATCGACGGACGTGCTTCTTCAACTCCAAACCCTCTGCCTGCAAGTATCTCCTCATAAACCCGTGTATGAAGATCCGTAAAGCCTGTACTGAAATTTATTTCCTCGCCGTCAACTTCGATTGATCTGAAAGTTGTCTCCCCGGTGTTGGATTTGTGTGAAGGAAGATCCTTTTTATCAATTGATAAAAACCATCGAACATTCGCCCTTCTTAATTCCAGGAAACCTGCGGCGCGATCATCTTCACTCAGATGAACAATATTATTCTGCACATCTCCGAAGAGCCAGATAAGCATATCAAAAAAATGTATACCGATATTTGTAGCAATACCGCCTGATTTTTCTTTATTCCCTTTCCATGAATAATTGTACCATAAACCCCTGGAAGTAATATAGGATAAGTTAACATCAGCATTATGATCTTTATATTTATTACGAAGAGTCTCTTTCAGTTCAATAAGCGCCGGATGAACACGCAGCTGAAGGACAGCATTTATCTTACGGCCTGTTTCTTTTTCAAGCTCTTCAAGTGCATCAAGGTTCCACGGATTTATCACTAAAGGTTTTTCACAAATCGCATTAGCTCCTATCCTTAAAGCTAGGCGTATGTGAGCATCATGAAGATGATTAGGGGAACAAATGGTGAGAAAATGTACATGCTTTTCTTCAGGTCCTCTCCGGAGCTTTTCAAGGTGCCGGTCAAATCTCTCAAATTCAGTAAAAAAGCTTGTATTATAAAAATACTTATCCAAAATTCCCACCGAATCGTGCGGGTCAACAGCTGCCACCAGGTTATTCCCGGTATCTTTGATAGCTTTTAAATGACGCGGAGCTATATACCCGGCAACCCCGGTTATTGCAAAATTATACATATAACTTCAATTTTTTTCAAATGCTTTTACCAGATAAGAATAAATCTACAGATTTATCTTATAATAATCTTTATACCAATTAACAAACCTTGAGATCCCGTCTTCAATTGAAGTTGAAGGTTTAAAACCGACTGCTGCCATCAGGTCATCAACATCTGCATAGGTTGCCGGAACATCACCGGGCTGAATAGGCATAAAGTTTTTGATTCCCTTTTTACCCAGGTTTTCTTCTAATACTTCAATAAATCTCATTAGTTCTACAGGCTGATTATTTCCGATATTATAAAGCTTATAGGGGGCAAAGCTTGTTGCACTGTCTGGATTATCACCGTTCCAATCAGGGTTAGGTCCGGGAATATTAGGAATCAGCTTAATTATTCCATCAACTATATCATCCACATACGTAAAATCTCTTCTCATTTTCCCGTTGTTATAAACATCGATAGGTTTTCCCTCAACAATATTTTTTGTAAAAATAAATAACGCCATGTCGGGCCTTCCCCAGGGACCGTAAACTGTAAAGAATCTTAATCCCGTTGTATTTATTTTATACAGGTTGGAGTAAGTATGCGCCATTAATTCATTTGCTTTCTTGGTAGCTGCATAAAGTGAAACAGGATGATCAACATTATCATGAACCGAAAAGGGCATTTTTGTATTTGCCCCGTATACAGAACTGGATGAAGCATAAATAAGATGCTTAACAGGGTTATGACGGCAGCCTTCAAGTATATTTAAAAATCCCGAAATATTAGTATCAATATAAGAATAAGGATTTTTTAATGAGTACCGCACACCGGCTTGTGCAGCTAAATTCACCACGTAGTCAAATTTTTCTTCTTCAAATAACTTCTTAATAGATTCTCTTTCATTCATGTCAACTTTATGAAACATAAAGTTTTTATTTGATTTTAATATTTGAAGCCTGTCTTTCTTTAAGTTCACATCATAATAGTCATTAAGATTATCCAGCCCGGCAACTTCCCAGTCATTATCGCACAATTTTCTGGAGAGATGAAAACCTATAAACCCGGCAGCGCCGGTAACTAAAATTTTATTTTGCATTTATCAACCTATAATTTATTAAAGACGGTGATCAGCCATACCGGGTTCTAAAATTCCCTTTACATCATAAACGACAGCCCCGTTATTACGGAAAGACTTAAAATCCAATTCTTTGAATTGATTATGAGCAACTGCAAGTATTACACCTTCGTATTTTTTATCTTTTATTTCATCTATACTGCAGCAAATATCAAAACCGTATTCAAATTTAACTTCTTCCTTTTCTGCCCATGGATCGAATACATCGATAGAGCATCCAAAAGATTTAAGTTCATTTATAATATCTATTACTTTTGAGTTCCTTATATCGGGACAGTTTTCTTTGAACGTAATCCCCAAAACTAACACATGGGAATTATTTATTTTATGTTCCTTCATGATCATCAGCTTTATCAGCTGGTTGGCTACAAAAGCACCCATCTGGTCGTTTATCCTTCTTCCTGCTAAAATAATCTCCGGGTTGTAACCTACTTTAACTGCCTTATGGGTAAGGTAATACGGATCGACACCTATACAATGCCCTCCAACCAAACCGGGCCGGAACGGCAAAAAGTTCCATTTTGTTCCGGCAGCCTCCAGCACATCAAGTGTATCAATCTTCATCATCGTAAATAGTTTCGATAATTCATTTACAAAAGCTATGTTGATATCCCTTTGAGCATTCTCTATTACTTTGGCCGCTTCGGCTACTTTTATTGAAGGCGCGAGGTGGGTTCCGGCAACAATTATGCTTTGGTAAAGCTTATTTAAGGCTTGTGCAATTTCAGGTGTGCTGCCGCTTACTATCTTTTTTATTTTGCTTACTCTATGCTCTTTATCTCCGGGGTTTATTCTTTCAGGGCTGTAGCCGCAGTAAAAATCCTCATTAAATTTTAATCCGCTGAGCTTTTCAATAACCGGCACGCAGTCTTCTTCCGTGCAGCCCGGGTACACGGTAGATTCATAAACAATTATATCCCCTTTTTTTATTACTTTACCGGCAGTTTCACTCGCCTTTAATATTGGGGTTAAATCGGGAATCTTAAAATCATCTACAGGTGTTGGAACAGTAACAATATATATCTCTGCTTTCTTTAATTCTTCAAGCTTGGTTGTAAATGTTAATTTCTTTGCTTCAGCAAGCTCTTCGCTGCTTACTTCAAGGGTTCTATCCTTTCCTGATTTTAATTCTTTTATTCTCTTCTCATTTATATCAAATCCTATTACTTTATACTTTTTACCGAATTCAACTGCTAACGGAAGACCAACATAACCAAGTCCGATTATTCCCAGGACTACAGTTTTCTTTTCAATTTTTGCTGCTGTATTCATTTTAACCTTATTTGATATTTTATTTTAATATTAACCGGTTACCATTAAAAGCGTAAATATTTTCTTTGTAAAAATTCAATTTTGAAAGGAGAGTTAAAGCTTTTTTCAAGTTGAATCTTAATAAACCTTTTAGATACTAAATGTAAAATTATAAGAATATTTTAATTTGTTAATAAAAATTCCACTATTCTCTCCGAAGTTTTACCATCCCACATCTCGGGGATTCCCCCTTTTTTAATTTTCCCGGAAAGGATTTCCATCGCATATTTTTCCACATTATTCAAATCCGTACCGACTAAATGATTTGTTCCAACTTCAACTGTAACGGGGCGTTCGGTATTGTTTCTTACGGTAATGCATTGAATTCCAAGGTATGTACTCTCTTCCTGTATCCCGCCGCTGTCCGTTATTATCAGACCGGAATCTTTTGTTAATGCCAGGAAATCAATATAACCAATCGGTTCGGTTAAGATTATATTTTTATTAAATATTATTAATGCAGCCGGATTCTTCAAGATTTTTCTTTGTTCTCGGATGCACAGGGAAAATTATTTTTCTTTGTTCGGCTAAGCGCTCAAATAATTTAATTAAATCTTTTAGAAAATCATTTGAATCTACATTTGACGGACGATGAAGGGTAACCAATATATATTCAGAAGGATTTAAGGAATAATCGTTAAGTATTGCTGATTTCTCTGCTTTCGGCAGGTAATGAGTAAGACTATCTATCATTACATTACCCACAAAATATACTTTATTCCCTTTAACCCCTTCATTCTCCAGGTTTTTCAGCCCGCTTTTCTCCGAAACAAATAAATAGTCTGATATTGCATCGGTTAAAAGTCTATTTATTTCTTCAGGCATAGTTCTGTCAAAGCTTCGCAGGCCTGCTTCCACATGTGCTACCTTAATATTAAGCTTGGCTGCAACCAGGCTGCAGGCAACCGTAGAGTTAACATCCCCGACAACTATTATTAAATCAGGTTTTTCATTTTTAACTACCTTTTCAAACTCTACCATTATTTTAGCTGTTTGTTCGGCATGAGAACCGGAACCAACACCCAGGTAAAAATCAGGGACAGGCATCTCAAGATCTTCAAAAAATATCTTAGACATTTTCTTATCATAATGCTGACCGGTATGACAGATTAGATGTGCTGCCTGGGTTTTATATTTTTGAAATACTTTATGTATCGGAGCAACTTTCATAAAATTGGGTCTTGCCCCTACTACCGATATGATCTTTTTCAATTTTACCTTTTTTTATTTTCTCTGTTACAATATTATAATTTATAGAAGTTTAATACAAATTCCTTCCCCGGATAAAGTTCAGGTGAAGAAAACAGCAGGCTGATAAAATAGATGGTTAAGATCAGAGTATCCCCGAGCCTTTTAATATGGTAATAGCTACAATAAAATAAATTACGATCCCTGTTACATCTACGATTGTGGCAACAAACGGAGCAGATGATGTTGCCGGATCGGCTCCCAACTTTTTAAGTATAAACGGCAGCATTGAACCGGATAGTGTTCCCCATAAAACAACGCCGATTAATGAAAAAAGTACGGTAGCTGCAATTAAAATCCAATGCGGTCCGTATATATCGGAAAACGCCGACCATAAGGAAATCCTAAGGAACCCTACGGTTCCTAAAACAATACCTAGTAAAAGACCTGACATGATTTCTCTCCTCATAACCCTCCACCAGTCTTTCAATTTCACTTCGCCTAAAGCCATTGCACGGATGACGAGAGTTGATGCTTGAGAGCCCGAATTGCCGCCGCTTGAAATTATAAGCGGGATAAATAGTGCAAGTACAACAGCCCTGTTAATTTCTTTTTCAAAGAAACCCATTGCCGTAGCAGTTAGCATTTCACCGATGAAAAGGAGTACAAGCCAGCCTGCTCTTTTTTTTACCATCTGAAGAAATGAGATTGTTAGATATGGTTCTCCCAGCGCTTCCATACCTGCTAATTTATGGATATCTTCAGTAGCCTCTTCTTCGGCAACATCAAAAACGTCATCAATAGTTACTATTCCGATTAACACTCCAAAGGAATCCAAAACCGGAAGAGCTATTCTATCATATTTTTTAAATACACCGACAGCCTTTTCCTGGTCATCAAAAACATTTAGTGCTACATAATTTTCATCCATCAAATCTATCACTTTTTTATCAAGGGGAGCTAAAATGATATCCCTGATTTTTAAATCATCAACTAATCTTCCTTTTTGATCGATAACATAAATTATATTTAAAGTCTCGCTGTCCTTCCCGTTTTCTCTTATATAATTCAGAGTTTCAGTTATAGACCATTCCGGTTTAACTGCAATATAATCCGGCGTCATTAATCTGCCGACACTATCTTCAGGATAGCCTAGCAGCGTCTGCGCTATCTTTCTTTCATCCGATGTTAAAAGAGTAATAAGCTGCTTTGAAGCCGAGCTCGGCAGCTCTTCGAAGAGTGCAGTTCGATCATCAGGAGACATTTCATTTAATATCGATGAAACTTCAGTTTTGCCCATGGCTTTAAGCAGCTCAACCTGCATATCAAAATCAAGATATTCAAAAGTATCGGCTGCAAGATTCATGGGTAATAAACGGAAAATTATTGCCTGTTCTTTTTCGGATATATCTTTTAGTACTTCAGCTATATCGGTAGGAGTCCAATCACTTAAAATCTCTTTCAACTCGCTAAGTTTTCTGTCTTCGATCAACGATTTTATCTCCGGTTGGAGTAGTTGGCTTAGCATATTGACCTCCCTTCAGCATTAAGTGATTCGAAAATATTAATTTCTTCTACATTTTTTATAATATATTTTATTTAAGAAAATGGATATAAAAATAGGCTTTAATATTCGAAAAAACAATTGCCGCTTTCGAGGATTATTTTAACCCGGAGATTTGTTATTCTGCATTACAAGACTAATGTTTGGATTTCAAGCTTACTTTTGTTCTAATTTTTAAATCAAGGCTATAATTAGAATATTTACTTCTCCCCTGGGGAGATATTACATTCCCATGATATATGATTTTCAGGGTCAGTTTAATTATTTAATTGAAATTTTAACGGTATTATCATCTGAACACTCACAGGCTTCCCTTTAATTAATCCGGGCTTAAACCTGCTGTAGAATACCGTGGTTCTTGCGGATTCATCGCATCCATATCCTATCCCTTCAATTACATCAGCTTTAGTTACATCTCCATATTGATTTATAAAAGCCAGGACTTTCACAGTTCCTTCAACTTTCTTTTGTTTGGCTAGTGAAGGATAAAAAAGTCTTTTCTGTAAAGCTTCAAATCCCCCTATAGGTTCGGGCATAACTTCAGCAGATAAATAATATGCCGGGTCATCCTGGAGTTTTTCTTCTTCCTCGGTTGGGGGAAGATATTCAGAGGGATTATTTTTCCTTACCGATGTTTTTGCAGACTTATTTTCTGCCGATTGTGTGTTTTCTGCAACCTCATTTTCTTCTTCTGAAGAAGTATCAATAACTTTTATCCCGTTCTCAAAATTAATATCCGAAAGATAAACTCCCGCAGAATCATAAGTAGAAGTAGGACCTTCCCGCCTGCCGTTTTCAATATTAAAGACTTCCTCCAGCTTCCCGTCTTCATTATATTTCTTTACCAATCCGTCGACCTTCCCGTTTACATAATCTCTTTCTTCCCTTATATTACCGTTTTCATAGTATAGTTTTGCTTCCCCTTCTCTTACATTGTTAGAATAACTTATCTCGGATTTTAATTTCCCGTTATCATAATATGATTTTATTAATCCTTCCTGCGCTAATGTTATATTCAAGGAGAACAGGATATAAATTACAGCCGTGCATTTAAACATAAATCAAATCTTTAAGTTTTTAGAAATAAGGTTTTAAAAATAAAATTTATTCTTTAATTAAAAGAGGCATTAATAAAGCGGCAATAAAAATTAGAATAGAAATCCCTAAAAAAATATATCCTACTGCCTGGTCATATTCAAGGATACTTAGTTCACCGAGCATATAATGCCAATCATGCCCAGCTTTATTTCCGCCCAATAAAGGGAGTACCCTGGTGCGCGCATCTGCAGCATAAACACTTATATTTATAAAATTTTGCCCCAGCCATAGTAAGCTAACCTGCAGCCCTGTCCGGTACATATTTCTAAAAAAATACCATGCGATTACAGACGGAAGTAAAATCTGCATTAATGTTCCGCCGGCAAAATGAATAAACTTTCCGAAGAACATAAAGAAAATATGACCTGCTTCGTGAATTACAAGATCGGCATTATCGATCCATGTATATTTCCCCCTGTTTAGTACAAGGTAAACTGCAATAGGCAAAATTATTAATGAAGGAATCCATTTTTTAATTTCTTCCTTATATGAAGATTCTTTCAATTCCATTTTCAATAAAGCAAGTTAAAAAAATATACGGTTAACTTGTTCCTTTTTACGGTTGACTTTGCTTAAAACGATATATAACTTCATTATATCCTTTCAAGCTTAATAATAAAATTTAATAACAAAATTAAGGAAAAATACTATGAAGACCTTATTTATCCATGCAAGGATTATATCGATTCTATGTATTTTCGCTTTTTCGCAAAATTTAATCGCCCAAGGTTTTAGAAGCCCCCGTCCAAGCCCCAACGCAACTGTTTCCCAAACTATCGGTATTACCGATGTAACAATATACTACAGCCGGCCGGGAGTTAAGAATAGAGTTATATGGGGACAATTGGTACCTTTTAGCAAAGTCTGGCGAACAGGTGCTAACGAAGTTACATCAATTACTTTTTCCGATCCCGTTAAAATAAACGGTAATCCGCTGCCGGCCGGAACTTACGGAATACATACAATACCGGCAGAGAATGAATGGACATTCCTATTCAGCGGGAATACAAAAGTAGGGGGAAGTTCTGAATTTAAAAGAAGGTGACGTTGTCTTAAAAATAAATGTGAATCCGGAACCCGCCCCGTATACAGAGAGAATGCTATTTACATTTGCCAATGTAACTGATACTTCTTCTATTGTAGATTTAACATGGGAAAAATTGAGAGTCTCATTCACTGTAACTACGGAAACTCAAAAACTTGTACTTGAAAAAGCGGAGAAAGAAATTGATTGGTCTACACCGATGCAAGCCGCCACTTACTGCTTGCAAAATAATGTAGAGATGGATAAAGCAATGAACTGGATAAATGCTTCAACTGTAATTAATGAAAACTATTGGAATTTAAGAATTAAAGCCAGGCTTTTGGAAAAGGCAGGTAGTAAAGAAGAAGCTGTTTCAACAATGGAAAAAGCAATTAAGCTTGGGAATGAAATGAATAATAAACCCTTCGATTTTGATCAAATGGAAAAACTGCTAAAGGAATGGAAAGGGTAAATAAATAGGTAATTATCCCGTAGGCAGTAGGCAACCAGAATAAAATTGCATACTGCCTATTGGTATCCTTTGTCTATTTTAACCGTAATATTTATTCCTTTTATTTGGAGCTTCCCTGCATTCTTCGGAACAGCAGTAATCATGTTCAACTTTGCATTTATGACAGCACACAATGATTTTATCGCAGTCAAGGTTATGGCAATTTATATAATATGAAGTGGGTTCGCCGCAGAAATGACAGCCGGATATATATTTTAATTCATTCTTTGAATTTGGTTCAACAACTCTTCTTTCATCAAATACAAAAATACCTCCCTCCCAAAACGTATCGGGAAATTTTTTAGTAAAGTTTATAATCCCTCCTTCGAGCTGGTATACATCTTTAAATCCCTGTTCCATCATATAGGCCGATGCTTTTTCACATCTGATACCCCCGGTGCAGTATGTAACCACCGTCTTATTCTTGAGGTTATTTAACGATTCAACTGCTTCAGGCCATTCCCTGAAATTTTTTAATTGAGGAGTAAGTGCATTTTTGAATTTCCCGATCCTGCTTTCATACCAGTTCCTGGCATCAACAATAATAAAATCTTTTCCCGACTTATAAAATTCCAGCAATTCTCCCGGTGATAATCTTTTACCGGTGTTTGATAAAGAAGTAGTCTTTAGATTAGAATTTACGATTTCATCTTTTACCCTTATATGGATTTTATTAAAAGCATTTTCATCGGCATCATCTTCCTTGAAAACAATATCTTCAAACATTTTATAGCCTCTTAAATTCCTTTTATATTCTTCTATATCCGGAGCTAATCCTGATACAGTTCCATTAATTCCTTCCATGGCCATAAAAATTCTACCTTTAATATTATTGTCTATACACCAGGCCAGATGTTCATCTTTAAATTTTTCAGGATCCCCTACCTCCGTATATTTATAAAATAATAAAACCCGGTAATCTTTCATTGAAGGACTCTTTTCATTTAATTTTGAATTATTAATTAATGATTATAAAATTTTTAATAAATATACTGAATAGTAGAATAAAATTTTGTATTGAAAATTATAGAGCAGCTTTGGTGAGTAGATTATTTTCCGAATTTAATTTGTGCCATAATAAATTTTTAAAGGTTACAGTAAAAATGGAACCTCTCTCCTTGATACTCTCGACCGAGATATCGGCATTATTAAGCTCAACATATTTTTTAACGAGGGCTAACCCTAACCCGTTTCCCTCAAATTTTCTTTTATGACCTGCATCTTCTTGTGAAAACGGAGTAAATAGCTTTTCCATATATTCATGCGACATTCCAATTCCGCTGTCCTTAACTTCCACACAGATATTGTATTCATCTTTTTCAAATAACGAAATATCAATATACCCTTCAGGAGTATATTTTACGGCATTCCCTATCAAATTTTGGAATATCTGGTTTACTGTATACTTATCCGCAACTATTGCTGAATCGCTGACCTTATTATAAAAATTTAACTCAAGATTTTTACTTGATATTAGCTGGTTAAACTCTTCTATAAGTTTTTTCATTTCACAGCTTAAATCAACTTCTTCAATATCGGGTTCATAATTTCCGCTTTGAACCGAGGACATATTCAAAATCATATCTATTGTTCTTTGGAGCCGTTTACCCGCATTTGTTATAGAATCGAGCAGCTGATCATTCTCTTCATTTCCTTCCGGCAGTTCATCGGCTAATATCGGGGTAGCTGCAAGAATAACATTTAAAGGCGTCCTGATTTCGTGGGACATTTGAGCAAGGAAAGCAGTTTTTAGAAAATCCGATTCTTCTGCTTTTTCTTTTGCTTTAACAAGTTCCTTTTCAACATTTTTTCTTTCGGTTATATCAATAACCTGGGAAATAAAATGATGAGGCTTCTCTTCCTCCCCCCTTATAAGAACAGATTCAACAATAGTATAAATGATTTCTTTGTCTTTCCTTATAAACCGGTTTTCAAAATAAATATGCGAAAGGTTTTCTTCCAGAAGCTGCTTATACAATTTGATATAACCGGGCTGATCATCTAAAAAAGTAAGTTCGGATGGTTTTTTATTTTTTAGTTCTTCTTCAGTATAACCAAGACTCTGGCAGAAAGCATTGTTAACTTTTAGTATCTTGCCGTCAGGCGAACTAATAACCATGCCGATCGGAGCTCTTTCGAACAACAGCCTAAATTGTTTTTCACTCTGCTTTAAAGAATGCTCGGCCTGTCTTCTCTGGTTAATTTCTAAATTCAGTTCACCGATTTTATCTCTAAATATTACTTTTAGCTGCCTGTCCAGGCTTTCAATTTTCTTATTCGCACTATCCCAGTTGAAAGATAAATAATTAAGCGCTTTGGCAATTACACCAAGCTGGCTATTTTTAACATATGTGATTTTATGTTTTAAATTCCCTTTAATAAACTGATCCGAACCAATGGTTATTTTTAGAATAGGCATTGCAGCTAAGCTGCTCAATATATAAATGATAAAAGAACAGCAGATAAAAATTAGAAAGCTGATTATTTCGGTTTCTTGTCTATTTGCATAAATAGACCTATTATAATCACCGGCAGAAAGACCTACATAAGCTTTAACCAAATCGGAATTATTTATTACAAGCGGTATTTCTGTCCGAAAAACCTTTTTATTTTTAGTCCATTGATCTTCTTCAGTAAATGTGTAGTAATTTTTTTCCGCAGTTTCAAGGCTGTATGCCTTTTCTACCAGCCCTTTATTATTTATCAGTACAAAATATTCGACGTTATATTTATTAATTATATTTTCATCAAATTTTTTATTCTTTTCTGTTGAGGAGTTCTCTCCTAGTTTATCAACAAAATACTGTGTAACAAAATCTGATTTTTCCTTTAAAAGAATTAATAGCCAGGGCTTCAAAACGGGAAGTGTAGAAATAATAAAAACCGGCTGATAATACCAAAATAAAAAGAGTTAAAGGATAGATTATCCTGAATTTTAACTTAAAAAACCCTATTTTTTCATTTATCTTTTTGAACATTTTTTCAAAACCGCAATAAGATAATTGTAGTCTCCCGAATTTTTTATTATACAAATAATACTCATATAATAGAGTATTTCGTTAATATTTTCGAACAAAAAACTTATTTGTTTAATATTGGATCTGAAAAATGAGGGTACCGGAAGGAAAAAGTAGACAATTTCAGCTTATAGTGAATTTATTTATATATTCATTGATATTAAACTTCCTTTGCGCCCCGTTTCTGTTCATGTACCTTATTTTACCGAAAACAGCCCTTTCTTTCCAAGCTTTATCATGAATCCCCCCAATTGACCACGCGCAGCCTGTATACCCGTTTGGATCTCTTCCGTCAAGCTCATATTTATCATTTAAATAAACAGCCATTTTCATTGCAATTTCAGGAGAATCTGACCATTCCAGGATCTTTTTTGTCCAATACATTCTCATATATCCATGCATTTTACCGGATGCAACCATTTGCATTTGCGCTGCATTCCAAAGATCTTCATGTGTTTCAGCATTTTCGAATTGCTCCGCAGTATAAATAAATTCTCTCTTATCTTTTTTATGTTTTATTAGCGAATCCTTGGCCCAATTCTTAAAACCATTAAATGATTCATAATTCTTATTGTAATAACAGAAATTATCACTTAGTTCCCTCCTGACAATTAATTCTTCTAAGAAGCTTTTTTCAGATTCGGTATTCCCGTTTATTTTCTGCACCTGCAGTGCGATACGCTGAGCTGAAATTTGTCCGAAATGGAGATAGGGTGATAGATTTGACTGCCCGTCTTTAACAGGATCATTTCTTGATTCGGCATAATTATCAAATTTATTATTTAGAAAATCATTAAGCGCTTCATTCGCTTTGGTAAACCCGGGTTTAATCCAATCAACTTCTTTAACTCCCTGCTCAATTTTTAATGAGGTCTCAACCCGGTTCCAATTTATTTTATCATTGCTTATACTCTCATACTTTTTCATTTTCATAACTTGCGGGTATTCAACTAAAAACTCCGGAAGAGATTTGAAAATTTTAGGCCTTATTGTATAAGCACCATATTCTTCTTTACGGGAAATATAAAGGGAAGGAACAATATTATGAGCATCTACTTCATAAAAAGGGATATCAATTTTTCTGGCTACATCCCGCTTCCATATCCTTTTAATTTTTAAAGGATCGAATTCAGCAACTAATTTAGCTGCTTTAATATCATTTACTAATTTTGGAATTTCAATTCCCGGTTCCCCGTTCAACAAAATAAAAGGGATATTGTAATTTCTTAATTCTGCTTCGAGTTCTTTTAATCCTTTCAGCATAAAACCATATTGTCTTAATGTTGCACCTAAAAAATCCGGCAGAAGACAAAATATAACAACCAGGGGTTCACTTTTTTCCAAAGACAGGTTTTGTGCAAAAAGCAATGCCCAATTATCATGCATTCTCTGATCCCTGCTCATCCAGTAAACCACAGTACCTTTTTTTCGTCTCCTTTTTGAAGAAGCCTAACACGATTTATATCTACTTCATGCATTATTAAAAAAATTTTTATTAAAATAATATTGGTTCAAGTGAAAAGCAGCCGGCAGACCGAAAGAAAATAAAGATTTGCTCTTTAATTTAAACGAAATATTTAGAGAAACTTTACAACCAGCTCGCCGATAAAATATCCTATAGCAGCAACTCCAAACCCCACAACAAACATATCAAATCCGCTGCGGAAAATACCCCGACCGGTGAAAAAGCTTCTTGCAGCCCCTACACCAAAATGTGATACCATTGAAATAATAAATGATGTCAAGATCGCAGCTGAACCGGATAAAAATATAAACGGAAATACAGGGATTAAAGCTCCTATTGCTGTAGCAGTTCCGGTAACCCATCCTTCCTTAAACGGACTCTGGGAACTTTCCATTATACCTAATTCTTCTCTTACTTTATCCTCAAGTGCTTGTTCAGGGTTTTTCATTGCCTCCACAGCTAATCTTTTAGCTTCTTCTTTGTCCATGCCTTTAGATTCATAAATCAAAGCAAGCTCTTCGGTTTCCAGTTCAGGCATTAAACGAATTTCATCTGCTTCCATTTGCCTTTCATGTTCATATACTTCTTTTTCACTAACAGCAGCCAGGTAACCGGAAGAACCCATTGAGAGAGAATCCGCAATCATTCCTGCTATACCCGAAATTAAAATAAAATGCGGGGCCGCACTTGCTCCAATTACTCCTGCTATTAAACCAAAGTTAGCAGTTAGTCCGTCATTAAATCCATAAACAACATTTCTTAACATACCTCCAGATCCTGATTGATGCCATGGCTCTTCGGAAGAATTACCGGATTCCATTAACCGGTTTGCATGTTGTGCCGAGTCCTTTGCCAGTTCTAAAGCAATATCTTTTGTCTGCTTAAAATTACTTTCCCGGTAGAGTCCCAGGTATGATTTAACTTCCGAAGCTTCTTCCTTTAACATAAACTTGGAAAGCAGGCCGGGTCCAAATTTTTTAGAATACCATGCAAGAATACTTGCTTTTAGCGAAGGGACTCTTCTCCCGAATGTAATGTTGTATTCACTCAGCAATTTTTCCCAGACTTCTGTATGCTTATCCTCAATTCCGGCAAGCTGTTTATAAATATCACGCTGCTTTTTATTATCAATAATATCTGCAAGAATTCTATAAAGGTATGCAGCATCAACTTCATCTTGAAGGTGAAATTTCCAAGTTGATATAGTCTTGCTGTCAAATTTTTCTTCATTCATATCGTAAATAAAATATATTGTTTAATATATACAAATATTTAATTGGGTAATCTAATACTTCTATACATTATTTCGCTTTAAGAAGCAGAATAGGAACACTAATACTATGACGTACCCGCGTTGCAGTTGACCCAAGAAATAAATCGGAGAGGAAGCGATGCCCATGTGTGCTCATTGCAATAAGATCGCAATTCTCACTTTGAACCCATTTGATTATTTCATCGGCAGGTTCGCCGAAAGAAATTTCAGCTTCGGCAGGAATATTATCAGAAAGAAATTCTTCCTTAATTTTATTTAAGTACGCCGTATCTTCATCAATTTCCGGACCGACAGCATCAGGACCAAAAGTTCTAGCTGCCCATCCATCAGCGACATGCAATAACACAACTCTGCTATTTGCTATCTTAGCAAGCTGCTTTACATGTTCTATAATTCCTCTATCGGTAGGAGTACCTTCTAAGGTGACAAGAATTGTCTTGTACATGGCTATTCCTTTATTGGTTAAAGTTTACCCACCAAAGATAACCCTCCACGCAACTGAAAGCGAATCCGGCAGGCCATAAATATCCATTGCCGTTATAAGTAATGCACTTGTCCAGCCTGCAATCATCAAAAACCAGCCTATTTTCCATTTTCCCATTCTTTTGCTGGAACTAGTGAATTGCAGCATCGGGAACATTGCAAATGGAAGCTGCAGAGCAAGAACCACTTGACTTAGTGTTAAGAGGTCTGTTACACTACTATCACCCCGCAAGCCAATAATGAAAATTGTTGGAATAATTGCCAGAGAACGGGTAATAAGTCTTCGTACCCATGGTTTGATTCGCCAGTGCATGAAACCTTCCATAACAATCTGCCCGGCAAGAGTACCTGTAATTGTACTGCTTTGACCACTTGCCAAAAGAGCAACAGCAAATAATGTGCTTGCAGCTGTCACCCCAAGCAAAGGTGCAAGAGTCAGATATGCTACACGTATCCAATCGCTATCGGCAGAAAATCTTACTATTTCTCCACCCGTTATGGTCACACTCGTTTTACCGTAAAAAACCATTGCAGCAAGCACAAGAATAGCTGCATTTACTAAAAAGGCAATCGACAATGCAAAAACAGAATCGATAGTATTAAACCGGATCGCTTTTTTAATAGATGATCGATCTGTTTGCAGCTTTCTGCTCTGTACCAATCCGGAGTGGAGGTACAAATTGTGGGGCATAACAGTTGCGCCAACAATACCAATTGCCACGTATAGCATTCCAACCTGACGAAAGCCTGGTGATATGAGGGCTTTTCCCATTTCTAAGAAGTCCGGCTGCGTTTGCGGAAGTACGAAAATCTCGATGAAGTAACACACTGCAATCGTAGATACCAGAATAAGTACCACCGCTTCAATTGTGCGCATCCCGAAACGCTGCAAACCTAAAAGGAGTAAAACATCAAAACCGGTGATTATAACTGCCCACAGAATTGGAATATGAAATAGCAAATTAAGTGCAACAGCACTACCCAGCACTTCAGCCAAATCACATGCTGCAATTGCAACTTCCGTAAACAACCAGTTCGGCCAGCGTGTCCACTTAGGATACCAATCACGGCAGCACTGGGCAAGATCTTTTCCTGTAACAACACCAAGCCGGGCCGCAATTATCTGCATAAAGATTGCCATTAAGCTAGCAAGACCGACAACCCACAGCAGTTCATATTTGTATTGCGCACCGCCCATGAGATCAGTTCCCCAGTTGCCAGGATCCATATATCCTACACTTACAAGGAGTGCCGGACCTACAAACGCTTTCCAATGTTTCCAGAAACCAGCAGTATGATGCGGGACTTTTACAGTGCCGTGGACTCCTTCCAAAGAAAGGTGCCTGCTCCCGTTAGATTCCTTTGCATCACTCTTTTCAATCTCATCGGGATTATCACTTAACTCCTCATCAGATTTTTCATTTTGCATTTCAATGCCTTAACAAATTTATAATTCAACAAATATATTTCCTGTTATAATCGAATTACCAAAGATTTAATAGTCCTAACTCAAACTTTAAGTCATTAAATTTTTCTCTAAAAATTTTATTTCTTTTTTACTTCGACGAAAATGTTGGTGGCTATCGTATTGCTAATATTGATCTCCTTTTCATCAATTCCCACAAGCATTGAATGATCGAATTCAAGAACATTTTTGATTATAATTTCCTTCTTTAAATCAACTCCTATCTTCGATAGATAATTCAAAAAATCATTATCAAAATCATTAACACGAATTACTAACCCAGTATCTCCTTTTTTTAATTTGGAAAGTGATACCGTTTTTTTCTGCACCGGGAAAGTACCGTCTTTCCCAGGAATTGGATCACCATGCGGGTCAAATTCCGGAAAATCAAGCATCTCTTCCATTTTATTTAATAATTTATCAGAAGTTGAATGTTCAAGTTTATGAGCTTCATCATGAACTTCGTCCCATTTTAATCCTACAATTTGATATAAAAAAACTTCCCAGATTCTATGACGTCTTACGATTCTCTTTGCGTATTCTTCTCCATCTACAGTAAGCTTTATTCCTTTATAAGGTTCATATTTAATATGGCCATCGTTTGAGAGCTTTTTAAGCATATCTGAAACTGCAGCATTGGAAACGTGTAATTTTTCTGCAATAAGATTTGCCTTTATCTCTCCATTTTTATCCCGAAATTTATAGATAGCACTTAAATAATCTTCTTTGGAAATGTTATTCATGATATTAAGGGATCTTTATTTTATATTTAAGTTCACTTAAATTTATTAAAAAGTTGGGATAAATTCAAAAGGATAGGGTTGTGTACAAGAATCAGAAATTACGAGGTATAAACTAATCCGGGTATTTATTTTTTTGAAAACATGACTCTATTGAATTCTTCTGATTTCTTTTTGGGAATGCTTAAGGTTTTCCATGAACCTTTTTTAATATGTTTTGCTAACAAAACAATTTGCCCTACATGGTAGGCTATGTGAGTTAGACTTCTATTTAATGCTTCAATTACTGAATGAGCTTCTTTCCTGATATAAATAGTCTTTAATAGATCTTCGTTTTTCAAACTATTTAGAGTATCCAGCAAAAGCTGCCAGCTGTTATTCCATCTTTTAATTAATTCTGTTTGGGATAGCTGCTGCTCTTCGAATTCCATATCCCTGTTACGAGTTGGTTTTTCACCATCTGAAGTTAGAAAGTCTGTAAAACGCGACATCAGATTCCCGCTGATATGCTGAATAATAACTGCAATTGAATTAGAATCCCTCATCCAATGAAAACTGGTAATCTTTGTCTTCCAATTGCTCAAAAGTTTTATCCCCCATAATCTTATATTTTTCAAAATTAACCTTAATGCTATGTAAATATTCTTCCTGGCTGGTATTTGTTTTCATAAGATTTTACTCCTTTGATGAATTTAATTTTGATCAATGAATTAGTAAATAATTATTCCGCAATCTAACAGATGTTAACTTAATCACAATAATAACTTTAAACATTTTTTAAGCTTCCTTATTTGGGAATAAATTATCAATTTGTACAAATAGTTAAGATTTAAATAACAGGTATTTTAGTTTAGTATCTGTGTTTAGAAACATAGTCATTATTTATTTAGGCTTAGTTATTGTATTCCAATCGATTAAAGGGAAAAATAAATGATGAAAGATTGCTAAATGCAACTACTTTCAAATTCAAAATATAGAAATGTATTTCACTTCTTAGCAGAAAAGCAATTGTCAAAGAGACAATTTCACTTACCTCAAAATAAATCAAATAAATTAACAATAACACGGAGGAACTATGTTCACAAAAACTACAAGGGTTCTTTGGGGATTTTATATTTTCCTTTTCACACTTCTATTTCTATCAAGCATAAATGTTCTTGCACAGGGTACTGTAAGCGGTAAAGTTACAGATTCGCAGGGAGGGGCCATCATTGGAGTAAATGTAATACTAATAAACACATCTATGGGGGCAGCTACAGATAATGACGGCAATTATAAAATTTCTAATGTACCGGCAGGAGACTATACCCTAAAGTTTAGTGCAGTTGGATATAAAAGTCAAAATTTTTCGATCAGCATAACATCCGGTAAAAGCGTTGAACAAAATGCAAGATTACAGGATGATATACTTCAAATGGAAGGAGTGGTAATCACCGGTACAGCAGGCGGATCGGGAATTCAAAAGAAAGATGCTAGTTTTGCAATTACGACAATATCCCCACGGCAAATGGAACGATTATCACCTTCAAGTACCGCTGCGGCTTTAGATTTGGTTCCCGGTGTTTGGTCAGAGAGTTCAGGCGGAGTTGCAGGAGCAAATATTTTTGTGAGGGGATTACCTTCATCCGGAGATGCGCCGTTCGTAACAATGTCTATAAATGGAGCTCCGATTTATGGAACCCAGACGCTTTCGTTCTTCGAACAAAGCAGTATATTCCGTATTGATGAAACCATTGCAACAACCGAAGCATTAAGAGGCGGACCAAGTTCCGTATTTTCAAATGGTGAAGCAGGATTAACTACAAACTTTAACCTGAAAAAAGGTACCGATCAAACCATGGGATTAGTTAAATACACCACTACTGATTACAGCCAGCAAAGGATAGATGCTGTGCTAAGCGGTCCAATTTCAGAAAAATTCTATTACATGGTTGGCGGCTACTATAGAACTTCACCGGGGATAAGAAATACTGAATTTAATTCTGAAAACGGAGCTCAACTTACGGCACAGCTTACTAAGGTTTTTGACAATGGAGTAATAAATGGATTTGCAAGACTTACAAATGACCATGGGCAGTGGATTTTACCAATGGCTTTAGGGACTGGTAATAATGAAGGTACTTTTTCACCTCTGGGAAATTCAACTCGTTTTAGAATGCTGCAAATAAATGCACAGGGAGATAGTGCTAACTTTGATTTTTCCAACGGGAGAGGCTGGAAAGGAATTGTGAGCGGATTAAATTTTGATTATGGTTTAGGAAGCGGATGGACGGTTCGTGATAATCTATCATATACAAATGGAGATGCAAATACATTAGGATTTGTACCAAATGGGAGTCCAATGTCAGTATCGAATTTATTAACCAAAATAGGCACAAGTTCTATAATGACCGAAGGGGGAAAAACATTAACATCAGGTTATGTTCAAAGTTATGGTTTTTGGGTTGTACAAAAACAACTTGAATCTGTAACAAATGATATAAGCTTAACAAATCAGTTGAATAATCATAAGATCACACTTGGTGCATACCAATCATACTGGACTTCACAAGATTTCTGGACTATTGGCAATCATGTACTTGTTCAAAATGTTGCAAATGGTGATATTATTAAAAATGTTTCCCCTGATAATGTTGCCGGAAGTTGGAATTACGGACTTAATGAGTCTGGAGATTCGAGAATGTTTGCTGTTTATGCCGGCGATTCATGGCAGTTATCAGAACAATGGAGATTAGATCTGGGTGCACGTTATGATTTCTTCAATCTAAATTTTACATTAGATGCGGGTTCATGGCCTGACGGGATTATAGATAAAGTTGCTAGCCTAGACGGAAATGATTGGGCAGGAACAGCCGCACTTAACTATGCTATAAATAATAATGTAGGAATATTTGTTCGAGGATCAAAAGGATCTCTATTCCCTAATTTCGACCAGGTTAGAGATGGTGATCTTTATAATTTAAAAAGCGGTACACAAATTAGAGATGCAGGAGGTAATGTTACAAGCGTTAATGGAACTATAAAACCTAATTTATTTAATCAATACGAATTAGGACTTAAAGTTGATCAAAAGCTCTATAGTCTATTTATTACCGGCTTCTTAAACACTGTTGAAGTTTATGACGGAGATGTAGGCGCTGCAAGAGTATCTGCGCTTTTAAAAACAAGAACAATAGGAACTGAAATTGACGGCGGTTTATACGTCGATGCATTTAGAGTAAATCTAATAGCAACTATTCAAAGTGGAAAAATAACACAATCCGATCAGGCACCGGGAACAGTAGGAAACAAAATTTGGCGTCAGCCGGATCTTCAATTCCGTGTAGCGCCAAGTTATGATTTTCCTTTAAGCAGTAATATCACTGCTTCTCTTTATGGTGCTTTTAGATATGTAGGCAAGCGCTGGGATGACAGAGATAATGCATTCCAATTAAATTCTTTTTCAACTTTAGACTTTGGAGTAAATGTGTCTACAACAAGCGGCCTGGCATTTAATCTGAGTGGTGATAATTTAACTGACTCTCACGGATTAACAGAAGGCGACCCTCGTGATCCAAATGCTAAAAACGGCCGTCCTATTTTAGGAAGATCAATTCGTTTTTCAGTTCAAGTTGGCTTCTAATCTAAATCCATAGGGGAACGTTATTCGTTCCCCTATTATAAAATTTGTTATTCAATTCTGAATTATACACCTTCGATTTTATTTAAATTGAATCTCTTTTTGTTCAAATTATTGCACGCATCCGGTTTTATCCATAATTTTAAATAAATAATTAATCTTAAGTTCAAGCAGAATTTTACAATGGAACGGCGTATTGTTTTTTTAATCCTTTTATAAATAATTAAATAATATTATTCAATTTTATTAGTAAAAATTATGAAAAAAATCATTATTACTTATTTCACATTGTTTTTGTTTTTTATTTCTTTATCTGCTTTTGCCCAGGAAAAGATAATAAATGTCTGGCCAGAAAAAATTCCGGGAGCTAAAGAAGACAATCAATATAAAGAAATAGACCTAAGCAATGAAACCGGTATTTACAGGATTAGTAAAGTTAAAACTCCTACTTTGACACTATTTACTCCACCTCATGGAATAGAAAACGGTACTGCAATCTTAATTTGCCCCGGAGGCGGTTATGTGCATTTAGCTTATACCAAAGAAGGGGTCGATATGGCCAAATGGCTTAATTCACTTGGTATAACAGCTTTTGTTTTAAAGTACAGACTGCCTAGCGATTCTATTATGGAAGATAAGACTATCGGACCTTTAATGGATGTTCAAAAAGCAATAAGAATTATTAGAGGTAATGCTGCGAAATGGAAAATAAATCCCGCGAAAATTGGTGTTATGGGTTTTTCTGCCGGCGGGCATCTAGCGTCAACTATCTGTACGCATTACGGTGAAAAGGTTTACAATTCTGATACTGTTAGTGCTAAACCTGATTTTTCTATTCTTGGATACCCGGTTATATCTATGGAGACAGATATTACACATATGGGTTCAAGAGAAAATTTACTAGGGCCTCATCCGACAAAAGAGGAGATACACAAATTTTCAAATGATCTCCAAGTAAATGAAAATACACCTCCCGCATTTTTATTTGCTGCAGAAGATGACAAAACGGTTCCCATCCAAAATAGTATAAATTATTTTAGAGCCTTGAGTAAATTTAAGATCCCGGCAGAACTTCATATTTATCAAAAAGGGGGGCATGGATTTGGTCTGGCAAAAAACGGCGGAACCGAATCTAACTGGACTAGTGCATGTGAACACTGGCTGCGAGCAATCGGTATGCTTTAATTTTTTTTGCATTTGCGAGGGTGACCAAAAAGTCCAATTGTCATTTCGACCGAAGGGAGAAATCTTACGTTTTGAAAAGATTTCTCGGTCGTCCAAAGGACTCCTTTGGAGAAGACTCCCTACTAATGACGTTCCCTAATGACAACCATCTGCAATTAATTGAAATCCGAAATGTTTAGCTTGCTTTTTTATTCTTTTAATTTGTTGTTCCTTAAATTTTTCTTGATAACGGACAAGCCCTTGTTCAACATAATCAATGCCTTTAGTCATAACTCTGTAGTATAGAACAGCGATTTTTCTGGCAGTAGCTTTAATAGCAATACGATGCCCCTTCTTTGCTTTAATTCTACGATAGAAACCACCTAAAGCAGAGTGAGAACTATTGGCAACTGATAAAGCTGCTTTCCTAAAAATTTGACCGGCTTTTGTGTTCCCTTTTTTCTTGTGTTTTTTATTGCTCTTTCCAGATGAGTGTTTTGTCGGGGCTAAACAAAGCCAACTGGTAAAATGTTTTTCGGTATTCCATTTACTTAGGTTAACCCCGGTTTCCCCAATTTGTAAAAGGAGATTCTTATCGGTAAATCCTATAACCTGTGAAGGATCCTTGCCATCGGTTAATTTCATCAGTTCTTCATGCAGATTATTAATTTTAGGTGCATTATGTCTTATTTGTTTTGGCCTTGTCATATTTGTAGGAGTAGGTTTATCATAATTTATTTTTTTAAGCAAGGTCTCAATCTGTTTATCACATTCAAACATCTTGTAGATATAAAATTCGTAGGCATCAACTGCCTGTTTAAGCATAAAGATATATTCTTCTCTAAAGTTGCCTTGAAGCGAAGCAAGAACCATTTCTCGTTTATTTTTTAGAATACTATTTTCACAAAGCAATAAAAGTTCTTCAGGATTATGGTTGCCAGCTATGATTGCTTTCAGAATACGCATCCCGCTGACTCCATGAATCTCACTAATTACGTTATGGAGCTTTATATTCATTAAGTCTAGTGCCTTTTGCATGTGTAGAATATGTTGGGAAGACAATGAAAGATGGTCCTCTCTAAGACGAGTGTAAGTACGAAGTTGTCGAGTAATATCATCCGGAATAAAACATCGATGAAGCAGTCCGTAACTGTGAAGTTGCTGAATCCATTGACAGTCGGCAACATCGCTTTTACGACCAGGAACATTTTTTGTTTGTCTGCCATCTACCAGGTATACCTCTATGCCGGCTTCTTCAAGCATATCATAAAGTGCTATCCAGTAGACTCCGGTTGCCTCCATAGCAACTGTAGTAATTTTGTTCTCTTGTAGATATTCTATGCTGCGAAGATAATCTACTGTAAATGTGGAAAATGATTTTACTTCTTTATCTTCAATGCCTATGAATATCTTTTCTGACCCTATATCTATTCCTGCTGAGTTTGGGTGAATTTTTGTTATTTTAGAATGTGACATTGGAAAACCTTTCTTGAAAAATATTTTTTGAAAAAATAATTTTTAAGAAAACTAACAAGCCCAAAAGTTATAAAAACAGAATATGCTACTAAGCGGGTTTCAGAAAAAACGGGTTTACACCAATTGATAACTGATAACCTTTGGAACAAAACTCGAAAGCGAGTAATAATACATCAGTCGAGGCACTGTCAAACTGCATGTTAGTTCTTTTGTTTAAGCTCAACGTCATTCTTTTGATAACTAAAAGCAAGTGCTTTTTTTAGAAACTCGAAATGACACTTTCTTTACTTTTTGGTCACCCACGCAAATATACCTAACTTAAAACAATCGCGGCAACCTGACGTGCAAGTTTATGGTTAAATTCTACAGCTAATCTTTTGTAATTAATTAAATCAACAATAGTTCCGATCATACAAATACCTCCTGTAAAGAGATATAATAAGCCCATTCCAATCTGGTCCAGTACAAAACGCTGTACACCTGCTACACCAAAAAAGCCGATTAGTGTAAGGAGTAATATTGTCTGCGGATCTTTTCTTCTTGAGTTATATATTGAAGCGTACTGAGTGATCTGATTATCACTCATATCTTTAACTAACATTTGAATATAAGCAATTTCTTCCTGTTCAACGTTCGGCAGCAGAGTAAGTAACCTGTTCATTTTAACCTCACTAATTTTATTAGGGCAACTTTTAGTTTTGTGCTCTTAAGCCCCGGGGTTAATAAAGTAAAGATTCTATGTAATAATATTACAAAAGCAAATATGCCTAAAGGATGTGTATTTAATGATTTCATTATTTCAAAATGCATTAAATAATGGATTGATCTCCCCAAACCGCAACCGGGACAGAAATCAATGCCTAAGTTCTTAAATAAGCAGAAGCTGTAATGAGAATCAGTATTAACAAAAAACAAATAAATTAATCCCAGAATCCAGATTAAAGCTTCGATGTTAAGATTTTTCAGTTTCATCTCGCCTTAAATTACTTCAAAATATTCAACTATTCAAAAAAATTTGATAAACGGTTAGAATTAAACTTCAATCAGCAAAAAACAAATATCAAATAAACTTCAGGCTTTGTAAGTAAAATACTTAAGCAAATGGATAGAAAAAACTTCCATTTTATATTTGAAATCTAATTTATCTTTTTTTTAAAATTCTTAAAGTTCCCCTCATAAATCAGTTACCCCTCTTTATCTCAACACTTAAAAAATATTATGATTTATTAAAGAATTCATAAACAGCGGAGAAATCTTTCTTACCAAGACCATTCTGCATAGCCAGTCCGTAAACCTCTTTTGAAATATTAGTTATTGGTAATGATATACGGTTTTCAAAAGCTGTTTGAGAAACTAAAAAAAGAATCCTTCTGCATATGTTCCAGCGGAAACTCAGCATCAAAATTCCTGTTTTGTATTTTTTCTTTTTTTCCTGTTAAGAAGGGAGGAGTTACAGGTCCTCCAAGCAAAGAATTAAATAATACTTCTTCTGTTAATCCTAACGATTTTCCAAGAGACATAGCTTCTGTAAAAGATACCATGGCATTTCCAAGCATCAGGTTTACAACCATTTTAATTGAAGTACCCATACCGTTTTTACCCATGTGAATTATTTTTTTCCCCATCTTTTCCAAAAGCGGTTTTGCTTCATTTAAATCTTTTTCATTGCCGCCTACAAAAATTATAAGCTCTCCCCGTTCTGCCGGTCCGGCAGTGCCGGCTACCGGGGCATCCAAAAACCTTATCTTTTTTTCTTTTGCTTTTTTACTCATCTCGATTGAAAAAGAAGGATTAACAGTGCTTAAATCAATCCATAAAGAATTTTCTTTAAGAGCTAATAAAAATCCGTCCTTTCCTAAAGCTGTTTCTCTAACTGCATCCGGGTCGGCAAGCATTGTAAAAAATATATCAGCATTTTTTCCTGCATCTTTAGGTGATCCTGCTGGAGATGCTCCTTTTTTAATTAATGGCTCGGCTTTTTCTTTTGTTCTGTTATACACAATTAATTTATATCCATTCTTTAATAAATTTTCGGCCATACGGCTCCCCATAATACCAAGCCCTACAAATCCTACTTTCATAATTCTCCTTTATTTTTTAATAATTATTTATGAGATTGAAAATATCATCAGCAAAAGAAATTTTTTTGAAGAATCTTTTAATTTTAAATTAATGATTTAAGCTAAAATCTCATGTTAGCTGTAATATATTCTTTTGGAGGGATTATCTTTAAAATGTTTCTATAACAATAAACGGATTAATCAAAAAACTTTTAAACAGTTTATAAATTTTTTGATTGGCATAATACCCGTGTGAATAAAAAGAGCTGGTATCTTAAACCGCTTCTATGGTCTAACACAGTAAGGGTTAATAATTTACAATATCTATCCGATTAATATCGAAAGAAGAATACTAAGCAGTGAAATAATACCTATTTGCAAAAATCGTCTTCAAATTTTTTAATTTTATCCAGGCGCCTGTTCAATCTCTCTTCATTCATATATTCTGCATTAATAAATGCAGCTACAAGATCTTTTGCAAGCTGAATACCTATTACTCTAGCACCAAGACACAAAACATTCATAGCATCATGTTCAACACCCTGGTGAGCTGAATAAATATCATGGCAGACGGAAGCACGTATACCTTTAAATTTATTAGCGGCAACAGCTGCTCCGACACCGCTTCCGCAAATTAAAATTCCTTTTTCTGCTCCACCACTGATAATCGTTTTTGAAATAATTTCTGCATAATCCGGGAAGTCATCCAACGAATCGTACTTTTCATTACCTAGATCATCTACATCATAATTATTTTGTTTTAGCCAGTTATAGAGATCTCTTTTTAATTCAAATCCTCCATGATCAGAAGCAAGTGCTATTTTCATATATATTTTCTTTATTATTTCTTTAAAAATATCATATAAAAATAACGGTTTTATTTCGAACTTTGAAATTTTAATTTAATTATAGTAATATTAAAGGGTGACGTTCGTAACAAAACTTGCTTTAAATTGAACACAAAGATTTGCTTCTTTCTTTGAAATCAAATTAGCTTTCATTAAATATTTAAGGAGACACCATGTCTTTATTTGAAATAATAATTTTATTACTTATTGCAGGGATTTGCGGATCAATTGGACGTGCGTTGGTTGGATTTTCAAGAGGAGGCTGCATTATTTCAATAGTTGTTGGTTTTATAGGTGCTTTAGTCGGTACATGGATTGCGAGGCAGGCAGCACTCCCAGATTTTTTCGTTCTGAATATAGGCGGAACAGATTTTCCTGTTGTCTGGTCAATTATAGGCTCCGCCTTATTTGTCGGTGTGTTAAGCCTTCTATCTCCGAGACGGACTTAATTAAAAAATACTTGACTATTATTTAATTTTTGTTAGTTTAATATTAAACTTTTCAATATTAATTTAATTAAATATGGGGACTCACTACAAAGGTTCAAAGAAGGATATAAATGCTCTTAATGTTTTTATAAAACTAATAAGGGCCGTTGAATCGCTTAACTCAATTTTAAATGTTTCATTATCTAAAGAAGGATTAACCGAAAGCCAGTTCGGAGTATTGGAAGCCCTGTTTCACTTAGGGCCCATGAGCCAGAAAAATTTAGGCACTAAACTATTAAAGAGCGGCGGCAATATAACACTAGTAATTGATAATCTTGAAAAAAGAGGTTTGGTTATTAGAAGAAGGGGTGTAGTTGACAGAAGATATTATAATATTCAGCTTACAGAAAAGGGGAAAAAATTAATTGAATCGGTTTTTCCCAAACAATTAAAAATTATTACCGAAGAGATAGGGATATTGAATGAAAATGAGCAGTATGAATTACAAAGGATGTGTAAATTAATAGGGGTCAAACAACAATAGATTCCTGATTTCTGATTTCGGATTTCGAAATTAATCCGAGTTCTTCGCATACTATTTACCTTTGAATACATTCTGGAAATGCATTAAAATTTTTTCAATATTTCGAATGTCTTAATTTTTTAACGGCATCCAAAATCCCCGGTAGAACTTCACCTGATTTACCAAACAGAGAAAAGTGAACAATCCTTGAAATTTCTGTCTTTTCGATATTTACTTCGATAAGAGCAGCCCCTGATTCTTTTGCAGTATAAATTAAAGAAGCAGCGGGGTAGACTATTGCAGATGTACCTACAATAAAAAAAATATCTGCTTCTTCAGAAGCATGATATGATGCATCAAACTGATCTTGAGGCAGCAGCTCGCCGAACCAGACTACATCAGGGCGAATAAGTCCCCCGCAACCGCACTTTGGGATCTTTCCTTCAAATGGTAAATCACGATGATATATTTTTCCACAGTTAATGCAATAATTTCGTTCAATATTGCCATGAAGCTCATAAACTGTTTTACTGCCCGCCCGTTTGTGAAGATTGTCAACATTCTGTGTAATTACTTTTACATTCGGAAAATAATTTTCCATTTCTACGATTGCCATATGTCCGGCATTTGGTTCAGAATCCGAAACTATTTTTCTTCTATGCTGATACCATTCCCCAACAAGTTCAGGATTTTTTAGAAAGGAATTGAAATTTGCCAGTTCTTCTGGTTTTAATTTATTCCAGATTCCATCTTTACCCCTGAAAATAGGGATCCCACTCTCTGCAGAAATACCGGCTCCCGTAAAAAAAACAATTTTATCTGCATCCATTATTTTATTGATTATTTCAGATGCGATTTTCATTTCATCACCTTTAACTCAATATTAGAACAGTATTCAATTTACTGCAGTAATAATATAACCAAGTTTATGATTCAATTTTTTAAAAAATAATAATTATCTTAAGAGTATTAAAAGGTTAGTCCGCTTCCAAGTGTAAAACAAAATAGATTTCCCAAGAACAATTTTCTTTAATGCAAAGGTCCAATCACCCGCATTACTAAAAGTGGATGAAATTATTGTTCCTGAAAACAAGAATAAATTATAAGCCATTAACAATATTAATCGAAACCTGGAAAGAGGGGTCAAATCTTTCTTACTGCTAAGAAAAGAAAGTATCAAGAGACCAAAGAGTAAATTGGAAAGCGGTCCACCGAGACTAACCAAGTAATTACCGGGATCGCTTCTAAAATAAACTGAACTAAGCATTGTAATTTTGCAGCCGAGCATCAAACAAGTAAAGCTATGTCCAATGACTTCGTGAATTGTGTCTGCCATTATATACATCATTATTCCAATTAAAGAGATTGTTATTATATCTTTAATTTTGGTTCCCATAAAATAATCTCATTTAAAGAATAATAATGAAGATAAGTAGATTTTAATATTATTGACAATCTCACTTCCTTAACTATTGTAAATCATATTATTCCCGTTTCTTTTCCAGGTCATGATTAAATATTATCAACTTTCTTTTTCCCGAACTTTTTCAGAAATTATTAACAGTAAATTTTAATATTAATGGTAATAAAAAATCAAAAATTTTTAATTCAAAAAAGGGTGAGTTTATGAAAGTATTAATAGCAGATAAATTTCCGGAACAATACACCGAAAAGATTAGAGCCTGGTTTGGGAATTAATTTACGAACCGAGGCTGAAGGAGGGTAATCTCCCGAACAATATAAAAGATGTTGATATTTTGGTCGTCCGCTCAACTGTAGTTAATGCCGAATGTATAAACAAATCGAATAAGTTAAGTTTAATAATACGCGCAGGAGCGGGCGTTAATAATATTGATATCAAAGCAGCGAACGAAAAGGGGATATTCGTATCTAATTGCCCGGGTAAAAACAGCATTGCCGTAGCTGAATTGGCAATGGGACTAATATGTGCTATAGATAGAAAGGTCCCTGACAATGTTATTGATTTTCGAAACGGGAAATGGAATAAAGCCTCATTCTCAAAAGCAGATGGTTTATTCGGTAAAACACTGGGTATTGTTGGTATTGGTCAAATCGGAACCGAGCTTATTTACCGGGCGCAAGCATTCGGACTAAAAGTCATCGGCTGGTCGAAGTCCCTCACAAACGAAAAAGCTGAGAGCCTGGGAATTGAAAAAATTAGTACTCTTGATGAATTGTTCCTGCAGTCGGATATCGTCTCAGTTCATTTGGCACAAAATGCAGATACAAAAAAAATTATTTCAAAGGATTTGATTAATAAATTGAAAAAGGGAGCCTATTTTATCAATACTGCAAGGTCCGGAGTCGTAGATGAAGAAGCTTTAATAAATGCCGCAAAAGAAGAAAAAATATTTGCCGGGCTGGATGTTTTTAATGCTGAACCTGAAGGAAAAGAAGGCGAATTTCAAAGCGAGCTTTCAAATATTAAAAATATTTATGTTACGCATCATATAGGTGCATCAACGGAACAAGCTCAAAATGCAGTAGCAGAAGAAACTTGTAACATCATTAAAAATTTTATTGAACTGGGTGAGATAAAAAATTGGGTTAACCGGTGTAAAAAAACTGCGGCAATCTATCAACTTGTCGTAAGACATTTCGATAAACCGGGTGTCCTTGCAAGGGTATTAAGACTTTTAAGCGAAGAAAGAATAAATGCGCAGGAAATGGAAAATGTAATTTTTGACGGCGAAAAAACCGCCTGCTGCACAATAAAGCTGGATTCAAAACCATCAGATAAAATTTTAAAAGAAATGCCCGAAAAAGAAGATGAGATAATAGATATTTCAATGGTAGAATTGTAAACCTTTCCAAAAATGCAGAGACGGGGCATACCTCGTCTCTGCAACTATATTCCACTATACAAATTTAACTTCAACTATATCACTAATAATTCCATGATAATAAGGGAGCCTAAGCAGCTGGTTAATTCCTTCAACATCATTCGCTTCGAAATCTATTATCAGGGACGATATGTTTGCTTTTATATACTCTTTAGTTTTTTTGGTAAAATTTTTATCAAGTTCATAATCTTTAATTTTTTTATAAACCGTGCCGCTAATATTTTCTAATTTTTCATTCAGATCTTCCAATATTTCCTTATCTGTTGAGGCAAAGACATAATTAACAAACGGCAGGGATAATGATTCAATAACTTCTTCCGAAAAGCTTATACCTGAAAAAAATCTATCATCTTCGAAATTTTTATTTCCTGTAATAACTAAATTTTTATCAAACATTTTTTGTTCATTAGTTAATATCTCAATTTTAATATCTGAATTATAAATTTCCTTAAATAAGACCTTACTTAAAATCGCCTCGAGTGAAGACACATCGCCTAAAAGACTAAGTTCATTTACGTTTTTCTGCCCCGGTTTAAAGTAGATATAAGAATTGCATAAACTGCTTTCAAAAGCAATTCCGTGTTTTTTAGAAACATATAGTTCCGTATTTTTTAATAAATCAAGAGTTGGAATTAATCCTATATATTTTTCATTTTTTTTTATTTCGGTTGTTATTAAAGATGAAGATGTAAATGTTAATTCTTCTTTCAACCCCGGGTTTAAAATACTCGATAAAATGCCTGCAAATATGTTTGCGGGGAAAACTAATTTCATAAGGAATGATACTTAAAAATTTTATTCTAAATAATTGAAATTCAAAAAATTATGTAATAATGCAATAAAAATGAGGTAAATGCAAGAAAAATAATAGCCGTAATTTTTGTCTGATTTTTGAAATATAAATATTTATCCGGTTTATATCACACATTTTGATTTAGTTAAGAGTTCCCCTTTATTTTTTAATATATTTTATTTTATTTGAAATAGCAATAATTTAGGAGGTAATATATGGCCAAGGCTGTTTATAACGGAGAGACAATTGCTGAAAGCGAAGATATAAGAAATATTGACGGTAATTGGTATTTTCCAAAAGATTCAATAAACAAAAAGTATTTAAAGGAGAGCCCAACACATTTAATAAGAGCCGATAAAGGGGAAGCTAATTTTTATAATATAAATGTGGATGATAAAGTCAGCTGGAATGGCGCTTGGTATTATTCCAAACCGAAAAAAGAATCAAATGAGATAAAAGACCGCATTGGGTTCGGTCCGGGTATTCAAATAGAAAAATAATTAAGCCGGGTATACGGGATAAAACGTTCCGTATACACCGTATTTAATCCCCGCCTAATTTTATAAATTTATTTTCATCCTTAAAAAATCTGATTTTATTTTCTTATTTTTTTATGCCGATTAAATATCACTTTTCAAGAAAGTTAATTTTTGAATATATCTAAAAATGTGTCTATTATTATTTTCATATAAATCTATCCCGGATTATAAGTTGATCATTGCAGCTAACAGGGATGAGTTTTACGGCAGACCGACAGCATTACTGCATAATTGGGAAAATCAACCCGGGCTTTTTGCGGGTAAAGATTTAAAAGAACAGGGAACATGGCTTGGTATTACCAAAACCGGGAGAATTGCAGGGATTACTAATTACAGGGATATGTCAAAAATAAATAATAATGCTCCAACCCGCGGTAAATTGGTGACTGATTTTCTACTAAGTAAAATTCCGGCAGAAAAATATTCAAGCTTATTACTGGAGAATGCCGATATTTACAACGGTTATAACTTAATTTACGGAAACATCGATAATTTATTTTACTTTTCAAATGTGAATAAAGAACCGGTTAAATTACATGAAGGGATTTATGGATTAAGCAACCATCTGCTGGATTCTCCCTGGCCTAAAGTCATTAAAAGCAAAAGAATTTTTTCTGAAATTTTGGAAGAGCCTAATCCATCGAAAAACAAATTATTTGAATTGTTAAAAGATGATGAAATTTATCCCGACAAAGATCTTCCTGAAACAGGATTAGGAAAAGAACTGGAAAGAATGGTTTCACCCATTTTTACCGTAACTGAAAAATATGGCACGCGTTCTTCTTCGGTAATTTATATTGATATGGATGACAATGTTGAGTTTACAGAAAAATTCTATAATCATAAAACCAAAGAATGGATAAATACTTCTTTTTCATTCAAGATTGACAAATAAAAGGATTAACAATTAAGCAATATCCGCCAAGGGCGGATCAGCCCCCGGCTGATAACAAAAATGAAATACAACAATTTCCCCCGGGATTAAGTATGGATATCTTTAATCTAACAGCAAGACCTAATGAAGATCTTTTTTATAAGAGGAATGATCCTGAAGATATAAGGCTTGGAGAAAAAGTAAGCTTTAAGACAGAAGATTATCACGATTCAGCAATTGTCATTTTAGGTTCACCGCAGGACGAAGGTGTAATTCGAAATAAAGGACGAGAAGGGGCAAGATATGCACCTGATAAAATACGCGAAGCATTTTATAAGCTGTCGCTGAGTAAAAAAATTGAATCTTTAAAAATATTTGATATTGGTAATATTAAAATTGAAAACAATCTTGAAGAAATTCATGAAAAGCAGGAAGAAGTTATTTACCAATTATTGAAGGAGAATAAAAAAATAATTATTCTTGGCGGCGGTAATGACATTTCTTATCCTGATTGCAAAGCTTTATCAAGACTTAACAATAATCTTTTGGCTTTTAATATTGACAGCCATTTCGATGTTCGATCCGATAAAACCCGGAACAGCGGCACATCTTACAGAATGCTTTTGGATGAAAACCTTGTAAAGCCCAAAAATTTTTATGAAATTGGAATTAAACAATTTTCTTCCTCAATTGTTCATAAAAACTACGTTCTGACAAAGGGAAGCCATATTTTTTATTATGATGAAATAAAGAATAAAAGAATTAAAAAATTACTGAAGGAAATACTTATGAAAAAGAAAAATAAATTATTATTCTGGGGATTTGATATGGATGCTGTAAATGCTTCGGATGCACCGGGAGTAAGTGCGCCGAATCCAGCAGGCTTGTCTATTGATGAAGCATTGTTAATTTCTGAGATTGCCGCGCATGATAAAAGGACAAAAATTTTTGAGATATCTGAAGTAAATCCCAAATTTGATTTAGATAACAAAACCAGCAAGCTTGCAGCAGTAATGATCTGGCATTTCTTAAATTCATTAAATTGAAAAGCATATTTTTAATATAACCCTGGCCAAAAAATTTGGTCAGGGTTATATCCTTATTTAATAACTATTTAATATACAGCATTTTTTTCGATTGTATGAATTCACCGGTCGTCATTCGATAAATGTAACTTCCGCTGCTCACCTGTTTTCCATTCCGGTCTAAGCCATTCCAGCTTAAAGTGTGGATTCCTGCCTTTGTATAACCGGAGAATAAAGTAGTTATTTCCTGACCGATTATATCATATACTTTAATTGTAACGAAATCATCTTTCGGAACTGAAAATTTAATAAGAGTAGTAGGATTGAATGGGTTCGGATAATTCTGACTTAAAGTGTAGTTATCAGGAATGCTTGAACTTTCGTATGAGATCTCTACTTCAACATTCTGCATAGGATTATCATTTTCATCCGCTACAATAAGATTTTCAACAACTAAATCTTCAGGATTGACAAGGTCAATCGGAATGGATGCAATTAAATATTCACCTGCCTCAAGAGTTTCCGAATGATCGTCATAAGAAAGCATTCTTAAAGATGAATTGTCCTGGTAATAGAGAGCTTGATTAAAAATTGAAGTCATTTTAGTATTTTGAGGAATTGGTAATCCTATATTACTTAATTCAATTTGCAAACCTTTCACTTTTTCCAGGGTTTCTAATCCTATTGATATCCCTTTTTTTGTAAAATAAAAGGTAACTTTAGCATCCATGTCAGGGCTAAGTTTATGCACACCCTTTGTTGCAAAATTAAATGAATTTGCGCTTGCCTTATGAACCGGGGAATTACTTGGGTATTTGCCTGTAAGAACTATATTCTGCAGAACGGCAAGATCAAGGACATCAATTTTCCCATCTCTTGTTGGAACAGGAGTGCCTAAAGTCCAGGGAGAAATATCTCCATTTAAGAATTGGCTGGAACTGAATTGCACTCTGCCAATTATATAATCAATCATTAAAAGAATATCTAATATATTAACCTGGTTATCAAGATTTACGTCACCCAGCATTCCTTCAAGTGTTCTATTAATTATATTAATTGTCTCATCAGGTCCTGTTCCTAAATCTGCATTAGTAACCGGTGAACCAGTTGCACCGATTACATCTGATAAATGATTATAAGTTTTCATAGTATCTCCTGAAATACTTAATATATCGTATGAAAATTCAATTATATTCTGGTCGTCTTGATCAGCCATGATTGCATTAGAACCATTACCAAGAATAACAATTTTAACCGTATCAATAGATGAGCCGTCAGGCAAAAAAGGACCGCGATAAATTTCGTAACTAAAATTAAATTGGTTTGCGGGAATTGAAGCACCTCTTGAAATAGATCTCAAGACTAATCCGCCGTTTGAATTGCCAATTAGAAGATTAAACTGTAATGCTTTCAAAGGCTGTCCGGAATAACCACTCAGAACTACTGTGTCCGGATTACCAACGGTTCCATTTAATAGATTTCTTACAGCTGATTTAAATTTCAGTAACCCGCCCGATAATTGAACTTTACCCATACCGTTTAGTGACAAAGAAGTTGGAGAACCAGGAGCATTGTGAGTAAATTTTATAGTCCCGCTTTCAGGTCCATCAGCTGCTGGAGTAAAAGTAACATCAAATATCCGTGAACTGTCAGGCGGTAAAGTAATAGGGAATGTATTTGGTAAAAAATCAAATACCGGGTTTGTCGATTCAATATTTGTAATTACCAGGTCATCAGCTGTACCTTCATTTTTAACGGTAAGATGAAGCGTACTTGAACTTCCGACGCTGATTGTATCGAAATTTAAAGAGGCAGGAGTAATTGAAAATATTACAGATGGTACAGTTAAATCGATAGTAAAATCATCTATAGCTAAACCATCATCAGATGAGGATACATCAACATCCAGCCATCTAATCCAGAACTCGGCTCCGGCAGGAATTGATAACCCGGTAATTGTGGAATTAATTTCAGTCCGGTTTTCGGCTAAATTGCCGTCCAGTGCACCGGAAATATTGATATTCGGACTAAAAAAATTTAACTGATTAATTTCGGTCCAGTCCCCATCAGATAAACTGGTAGCATTTAACTATATTGAAATTTTAAACTATCTGGTTCATTTCGGCTGGCAGAACCGGCCCGCCATTGTTCCCCTGAGTATGATATATGAATTAAAGTAATAACATTATTACTATTATTTATAAAATTTGCACCGAATATTGGAATGAGTGTACCGGATCGTATACTTCCAAGAGCCCTTTCAGTACTATCTTCCAAGCCGAAACTATAAGTATCACCACTTCTGGTACTGCCTGTGTTTGTTGAATATAGACTGTCGGCATCTGAGCCGCTCTCTAATAAATACCAGCTATCTGGCAAAAGGGAAGAAGAACCGGTATCCGCCAGTGTATTAAAATCCTGAGAATATCCGAAACCTGTTAGTTGAATTTGGGAAAGTGCAATAGAACTAAATGAAAATAAGAAAACAATGATAAGTAATACGTACTTTTTCATTTTTGACCCCCGTAATTTTGTTTAAGAAATGTTATTTAATTAGAGCCCGCTCCGTTTTTTAATGATTGAAAAAGAATTAATTTTATTTAAAAAGAACCGGTCATATCTTTTATATGATAGTCCTTTTTAAGGCAAAATAATTGCAAAAATTATTGCAATATTGATGAGTTGATTTTTTGCTTACGTAGTTTTTAGTTGTTAGGAGTGCACCCCCGAGTTCGAAATTCCCCGCTGAATTTTTTCAACTCTAACATCAAATTAATATAACTATTTTTAAATTACAAATATTCAACGAATTTTTTTATCTTTTTGTTACTTGCAGCATATCTGTCCAAAATATTTTTTATATATAATTTTATGTTGTCGTAGTCATTTTAAAAATATTGAAGAAGATAGAATATTGCACTCCTACGGAGTGCCTACATTTAGATGGATTTTTATTTTCTACAAATATATCTCTCCTACGGAGAGAAGAAACTGAGTGTAAGAACTCCAATAGGAGTTCAATATTTATAGAAAAGAATACCCCCGAAAAGCCAGAACTCCGTTAGGAGTTCAATAAAAGAAGCTAAGAGATTTATTTGAATGGATTATTTTTGAATTGGATTTAAATAGTAAGAAAAAAATGCAATATTAAATTTTTTTCTCATTCTAAAATTATTTTGGAAAGCAATGACTTGCAGTAAGATTTATCCAATTGATCTAAAAAAGATTTAACGTAAGGGTTTTAGCCGCATTTTAATTCTCAGCTCGTTTTATTTTTTATCTTTTTCATTCTTTTATTTTTCTTATCTTCTTTTAACCTATACTTTGTAATTTTCGTAACCAGATCTAAAGGAATTTTTTTATCTAAGGGAAATTTAATTGTACCTTTGCTTGTTTCATAAGAAGATAATTCTTTGTTGAATTTTTTAATCGGACTTGAAGTAGGAAAAAAACCTATATGGTTTTTAAATGCAGCAAAATAAACTAAAACGCTATACTGCTTAAATGCCGGCATTTGATAACTTATTACTTCTTCAGCTCCGGGTGCAGCTTTCTTAATTGTCTTTCTAATTTGTTCTAATTTATACTGTACTTCTTCAGGACAGTTAACTATATATTCATCTATAGTCTGGGGTTTGTTATGAGTTGATATCATATGAAATCTCTCTGTTTTGTTTGATAGTGCATTACAACAACCCCTGAACTTAGAGTATTTATATCAACTAGTCTTAGATCAATTCTTTCATTTAAACTTTCGAACAATTGCTTTCCATTACCTAAAACAATAGGCTGAACCAAAAACCAGTATTCATCAATTAATCCGAGTTTCATTAGCTGCGACGCAATACTTAAACTTCCGATTGAAATATTCGTCCCCTCCTGTTTTTTCATATTCAAGAATTCATTTATTAAATCATTCTTGGCTAGTCTTGTATTATTCCATATAACATCATTTAAAGTTTTTGAAAAGACTACTTTGGATATGCTGTTAAATTTATCGGCAAATTTTATCATACTTTTAGTGCTTCTCGGATCTTCTCGCGCGTTCGGCCAGAAACTTACCATTAGCTCATAGGTTTTGCGTCCGAACAAAATAACATCAGCATTATCCAAAAGGCCGGCATAAAACTCATGCAGTTCGCTATCAGCAATTACCGCAGTATGATCTGCAAATCCGTCGATTGTTACATTTATGGAAAAAATTACTTTCCTCATTATAGTTTCCCTTTTTACCTAATTATTTCAGGCGGTATTTTTGTGGTTTTGAAGAAGTTCTTTCAATGATTTTTCTTGCTTCCAAATCAAGCTTAACTGTTTCTCCGTACCAGCTTACATTTCCTAAAAATTTCCCCTTTAAGTTTTTATTAAGCTGATCAAAAAGCTCCGTATGAGTCAATTCTTTATTTATCAAAATTTTTAATATAGCTTTCTTGATTATTTCATAGTTATTCACGCTGATATTTTTTCCGCTTTTACCCAATGGATGTTTAGTAAGTATTTTTTCTTCTGCCATTTTAAATACTCCCAATTAACTTTTATCCTTATCCTCATTATTATTTAATTTATACTTTAAATGAGTAACATTTTCAGAATTAACTACTTCGAGGATTTGAATTGAGAATTTTTCTTTATCAATTTTATCAAAAAGTTTAACGCCGCTTATTAACATTATCGGGGTCAAATGAATATTGAATTCATCTATCAGCCCGGCATTGAGAAATTGCTGAATTACATTGGCACCTCCGGATATTCTTACATCTTTACTACCTGCATCTTTTTTCGCTTTCTCTAAAACATTATGAATGTCATCGCCGAGATGCTCCAGGAAACTCTTCTGTTTGAACATCCAGTTATGTATTTCTATTCCCCCATCTCCTAAAGGATTCTTTGGCCCGCCATTTAAACCGGCAATATATCCATCCAAAGATATACCAACATCAACGAAAATTTTACACATTAACTTTTCCTTTTATGAAATTTTTAATGATGTTTCATTTCTACATATTATCCAGGGGCTGCAGTATACTTACTCTATTGCCTTCTGTATCTATAAAAGAAACGTAAGAGCCTATACCGGGAATATCCATCGGTTTTCCTAATACTTTACCTCCACCCTTCTCAACTTTTTGAATAGAACTATTAATTTCATCAACAGCAATTACAACAGACGGGTGATTTGAAACCGGGTCATCTGTTTTTTGATAAAAACCGCCGCCTATCATACCTGGTTTTAAAGGATGACCTTTTTCATCTGTCTCAGAAGTGGCGACGACCATATACTCTCCCATTTCAGGTCCGAGCTGCTGAATTTTCCATCCGAATGTATTTGAATAAAATTCTGCCATACGCTTTCTATTTTCGGCAGGCATTTCAAAATGTACTACTGGATTCATCTTTGACATGATATTTCTCCTTAATTATTAGTTAGTTTTTGATTCTTCTTTTAGTTTTTTGCGTCTTTTAATTTCAGCTTCAGCAGGATTTTCTAAAGCAAACGAACCCGTTTTAAGTTCGCCGCCCGGCACATAGGTAGATATGATAACACCGGTGCTGGAGGCTTTATTATCTATTAATTTAAAACCGGAAGGAATTGTACCATCGCCAAAAAGCCGCTTTCCGTTTCCCAGTGTCACCGGAAAAATCCACAAGCGATACTCATCAATCAGATTGTGTTTAATCAATGTTTGGAGAAGATTACTGCTGCCGTGAACCTGAAGTTCCGGTCCATTTTCTGCTTTGAGTTTTTCAATTTCTTTAACAACATTATTTTTTAAAAGATAAGAATTTTCCCATTCAACTTTAACCAGTGTTTTTGAAACAACATATTTTTTGATGTTATTAAATTTTTCCGCTACAGGGTCGTTCTTCATAAAAGGCCAATGTGCAGCAAATATTTCATAAGTCTTTCTGCCAAGTAAAAGGTCAAATGGTTTTTCCATTGATTCGCTCATAACTTGCCCCATTAATTCATCCCAATAATTAAAAGACCATCCTCCGAATTTAAAATTGCCCGTTGGGTCCTCTTCAGGACCGCCTGGAGCCTGCATTATACCGTCAATTGTTACGAAAGTACTTATAATTATTTTTCTCATTCCGTTCTCCATTTAATTAAATTAATTTCAGGCATTCTTCAATTTTTCAATATCAAGCTTTTTCATTTGCAGCACAGCTTGCATAACTCTTTGAGGTTTGCCTGGTTCGGGATTGCTCATTAACTCTCCTAATGCTGTCGGAACGATTTGCCACGACAATCCAAACTTATCTTTAAGCCATCCACACATTTCAGCCTGCGGTACTGCAGAGAGTTTATCCCAGAGATAATCAATTTCATCTTGGTTTTCGCAATTTACTAAAAATGAAATAGCTTCATTGAAATTAAAATCGTTTTCACGGGCGCTGTCCATAGCTGCGAATATTTGTCCATCAAGTTTAAAGTCCGCAAACATTATTGTTCCTTCTTTATCAGGCTTTTGATCGGCGCCATATCGAAATGCACTTAAAATTTTGGAATCGTTTCCAGCAACTTTTGAAAACACTGAAGTGTAAAAGCCAATAGCTTCTTCAGCTTTGCCGCTAACATTACCGGCAAACATTAATGAAGGAATAATTTTTTGTTTGAATTCACCTGTTGCTTGAATCAGTTGCCATGATAATCCATACTTATCCTGAATCCAGCCATATTTATCACTAAATGGATATTTATCAAGCGGCATTACTGCTTTACCTCCGGCAGATAATTTATCCCATAATTTCTGAACTTCATCTCCTGTTCCACAATTTACGATGAACGAGGCAGAAGGATTAAATTTGAAAACAGGCCCCCCATTCAATGCCGTAAATGACTGTCCGGCTACCTCAAAAGCAACAGCCATTACAGAACCTGCAGGTTTTCCGGCAGCTTTTGCACCAGCTTCACTATAGCGGCTTATATTTCTAACTTTTGAATTTATAAAGATAGAAGTATAAAAATTTACTGCTTCTTCAGCGTTGTCATCGAACCACAGGAACGGATTAATCTTTTGCATAACATTCTCCATTAAGTATTTTATTTAGCTTTTATATAAGTTATTTCCAAATCTTTATTCCAGTTCAGGCCATCTTTACACAACTCCCATAAACCGGTCATAGTATTTCTATTATCTTTTATATGGCCTGTAAATCTTTGTGAAAAGCCCGGGAAGTTTCTCCACATTTCCAAGGTGTTACCATTGATTCTCACTTCATATTTTCTTGAAACTCCTCTTTCATCAAAGTAAAGCATTGATAATATTTCTGTGGAATCATCGCTGCCAATAACTGCAGTGCTGTTTGGAGGACCCGATTGGTTAAAATCTGAACGCATTATTAAAAAAGATTTTCCATTAAACCAGCTAAAACTAATCTTACCACTTATGGGATTGGGAATAAGAGGATGTTTCCCGGAGATTTCCCAATCACCAATAAGAATGTTCAGCTTCTTCAACGCAGGATTTATCTCTGTTGATTCCCATCCGGATGTTTTATTATACTTTTTCATTTTTCCAATCAAGGTTTATAAAAATTAATTACTATTCCGCAATCGAATGCTTTACTCTCAGCAAGCTTAAGAGATAATTTTGATTCCACTTCTTTAAATATTTCCATTCCTTTTCCAATAACTGTAGGATTTATAAAAAGATGGTATTCATCTATTAAATTATCTTTGATTAAAGATGAAACAAATGAAGCACCGCCATATACAATAATATCTTTTCCTCCGGGCTGTTTTTTTAGCAGATTTACTTCTTCAATCAAATTTCCTTTTGCCAGTTTAGTATTTACCCAATTACTTTTATCCATTGTCCGGGTAAAAACTATTTTTGGATAATCAACCATTTTTTTTGCAAATGGATATTCGTGATCGCCCGGCTTTAAATTTGTCCAGTATGAAATAAATCCATCGGTCATTTTTCTTCCCATTAGAATAGAATCAACCGAATCTGTTAATTTATTTACGTAACTTTTAAGTTTATCATCCCAATCCCATGTCATCCAATCAAGTTCACCTTTCGGACCTGCAGCAAAACCATCAAGAGTTAATTGCACTTGCAGTTTTAATTTTTTCATAATTAGACCTTATTATTTTTTTTATTATCATATTTAAATTATTCTACTTCAAGTACAGACAAAATATTTCCTGCAGGATTTTTGAACCACGCTATTCTCGGTCCGCCTCCTCCTTGAGCAATACCTTTTTCATCCGTTTTTAAATTTGGTTCATTATAAATTTCAAACTTTACTCCTTTTCCTGTTAACTCATCGACTGCTTTTTCAACATCATTAACAGGGAAATTGAGTACTGTAAAACTTGCCGGTAAATGATTTGGTTTTGAATAAATCATTATATTATTGCCGTCCTTGATGTGCAGGTTTAATAAACCTTTCATTTCATCCGAAACTTCCAAACCGACTATTTGACTATAAAACTCTTTAGCCTTCTGTATATCATTTACTGAGAAGCTGCTGAACGCTTTTGTATTTTTAAACATTGTTAGAACCTTTCTTTAATTATTTTCGGATTCTCATCATTTCAAGCCATTTGTCATTTGAAGTTAATGCTTTAGTTGTTTTCACTACTTAATGCAGTATCGATAATATAAGTGGTCAGCTCATTTATTTTTCCGTTTTTAAAATAGTAAATATCACAGTAAGCAGGATTGTTTGCTGCATCTTCACCGGTACTTTCTACTACTACATAATTTCCTTTGGAAATAATATTTTTAATTCTGGAGAAAGAAAAATTTTCAAGCTCAAGAGAATTGACAGCTTTAATAAATTCACTTTTCCCGTGTATAACCGGCATACCAACTATATTCCATTTAATATTTTCGGCAAGGTAGTCTGAACAGGTATTGTAATTGTTACTATTAAACAATTTAATAATTCTTTTTACTATTTCTGTATTTTTTGCAGACATTAAAAAATAAGTTACTTTAAATAAAATGAGAAAATATTTGAATTTAAAATTCGAAATCAAAATTTTGCTTATTCAACTTCAATGTTTGTGTTTTGAAATTGATTTTTGACTTTTTTTAGTTTTCATCTATTCGATTAATAATAATTGTTTCCCACTTTCCAGGGTCTGGATCGGTTTTGGGATCCGTGGGATAAAATTCAACTTTCGGTTCTTTAAAATTTTAAATTATTTTCTATTTTCCATTTTTCAAGGGCAATATTTACATCAAATAATTTGTTATACGAGCCGGTATATTTTGCAACCGCATATTTGCCCGCCGGAAAAACTCCTTGTTTAACCCGGCTATCGCCATTAACATGTGAATTTGTTGGAATACCAACTTCAACCTCTAATTGTTCTTCATTCATTTTTATATAATTAAAGAAAGGTGCCCCGGTATATTGAATCTTTTTCTGTTTCAGCCATTGAAATAATTCAGGAATTAGCGGAGGTAATGCGGATGGAATATCTTCTCTCAATAATTTACTTCTAATGAATATATAATGCTCTTCATTTCGAAATACAATTACAGGTTTAATATTCATTATGAACCTCCTTCAGAATTTATTATTTGCTGATAGTTTCATAACAAAAGTAATAGCGCTATTTCTAAAATAGAAGGTATGGTTACGTCAATTTAGGGGGCTGTTTGCGACATTTGAAACATCTTCTCGGTTATTGTTAAATATTGAAAATCAAGATTTATTTACTTGCTTATTATCTATCATTTTTAAAAGTATAAATATGTTTTAAAAAGCCGCCTAATAATATTTTTCCATTCATATCCTTTACAATTTGGAGAACATCAAGCGTATTTTACTCTAAGTATTGAGTTGCTTTCTCCTGCATTTAACATATCATATGCTTGTTTAATCAAGATTAATTTGAAAATATATCTTCGACACATTTAAGAAAACTATATATAAAATCTTTACTCTATTATCTTAAATTATTCTGCAACAGTTATAGGTTCTAATTGCAGACTTTTCTCTTCAGTTTTTTGCCCAATTTCTTCTTTTGATTTAGTAAAACGGGCTAGCAGTGTATAAACGACAGGTACAATAATTAAAGTCAAGAAAGTTGAAAAAAGCATTCCGCCCACTACTGCTAAACCCAATGGACGCCTTGATTCAGCACCGGCGCCGAGCCCGATGGCAATCGGTAAAATTCCAAAAATAGTAGCAAAAGAAGTCATCAAAATTGGTCTTAAACGGATAGTCGCGGCATTTACAACTGCTTCAATAAACGAATTGCCTTGCGCCCGCTGCTGGTTGGCAAATTCAACTATTAAAATAGAATTTTTAGTTACAAGACCAATCAGCATTATTAAGCCGATTTGAGAATAAATATTCAGGCTTTGCCCGAATATAAGCAGTGTTAATAATGCTCCGAAAACGGCGAGCGGTACTGACAGCAGGATTGTAAACGGGTGAACAAAGCTTTCAAATTGTGCGGATAATACGAGATAAATAAAAATAATTGCAAGTATAAACATAAAATATAAAGCTGAGCTTGATGATTTATATTCTAATGACTGTCCGGCATATTCATGCTTAATACCGGAAGGTAATTTTTCTGCAGCAATTCTGTCAAGATCGTCAAGTGCCTTTCCAAGGGTTACACCTGGTGCTAGACTAGCAGTGATAGTTGCCGAACGAACCCGGTTATAATGATTCAATTCTTTAGGCGCAACTGTCTTTTTTACATTTACCACATTCGCCAGCTGTACTAATCCCCCTGTACTGCGTATATAAATATTTGGAATTTCATCAGGGGTTGAGCGGAATTCAGGTTTCATTTGCAGTATTACATCATATTGTTTTGTACCGCGTTTAAAATCTGTAACTTTTCTTCCTCCCAATAATGTCTCCAGCGTCGAACCTATGTCGGTTACGGATACCCCAAGGTGGGATGCACGTTCACGGTCAATATTGACATCAAGCTGCGGTTTGTTTAAACGGAGATCACTATCCATATTAATTAAGTATCCTAATTTTGAAGCTTCCCCCATCATTATTCCGACAGCTTTATTTAGCTCTGCATAGCTGTCTGCCTGAAGGACATATTCCATAGGACTTGTAGAAGTAGAACCCAGGCTTGGCGGATTTATCACGAAAGCTAAAACTCCCGGAATTGAAATAAGCTGCGGGAAAAGTTCCTGAATAATTTGCTGCTGAGATTTCTTTCTTTCACTTCGTGGTTTCAAATTTAAAAACATAAAACTATTTGTTACACTTCCCGGCCCGCCGAAACTTAATCCGGTAGCTGTAAAGAGTCCGTTTAGTTCCGGGAGTTTCAACAAACGGTTTTCTATTTCCTTAACATAGCTGTCGGTATATTCCAAAGTAGCCCCTTCAGGAGCGCTTACTATCCCGAATCCAACTCCGCGATCTTCAACAGGTACAAGCTCACTTGGTAAAAGTTTAAATATAAATACACCTAAGACGATTGCAATTACTCCCCCGGAAATTACCAGCAGTCTATGATTCAGCGTCCATCTCAACAGTTGTTCATAAAAAAGATTTAATTTGTCGAAAAAAGCATCGAAAGATCGGGAAGCCCAGCTTTGGCTGGCACCATGAAGCGGTCTTAAAATTTGAGAAGAAATCATAGGCGTTAAAGTGAGGGCAACAAATCCGGAAATTAAAACCGCTACAGCAACAGCGATTCCGAATTCGTTAAATAATCTCCCTACATTACCCGAGAGAAAGGCAAGGGGGACAAACACTGCAACAAGTGCTATTGTTGTAGAAATTATAGCAAATCCAATTTCTTTACTTCCGTCAATAGCAGCCTGCCATCGGCTTTTTCCCATTTCCATGTGCCGGTATATATTTTCTAGAACGACAATGGCATCATCAACTACCAGTCCTATAGCCAGTACAAAGCCCAACAAAGTAAGAATATTAATAGTAAATCCAGCGAAATAAACTGCGGCCAATGCTCCAACAATTGAGATAGGAATAGCAAGTGAAGGAATTATTGTTGCACGGAAACTTTTTAGAAAAGCCAATACAACAAGCATAACCAATATAAGGGCTATGATCAGAGTTTGTTCGACTTCAGAAATAGATTCGGTGATAAACTCGGAACTATCATAAGCTACTTCTAATTTCATTCCTTCAGGCAACAGCTTTGATAATTCCGGAATTGATTTACGGATTTCAGCAGCAACGTCCACCGTACTTGCTTTAGACTGCTTTACAATTCCCAGACCTATTGCAGGCTTACCATTCCATCGGGCAACGGAACGTTCATCTTCCGCACCTACTTTAACATCGGCAACATCACGAAGACGTACGATATCATTCCCTTTTTGGGAAACAATAATTGCTCCGAATTGCTCCGGTTCGGAAAGTTCACCTCTTGTACGAACCGAAAATTCACGCTGTACTCCTTCCACTCTTCCCGAGGGTATTTCAGCATTCTCTTTTCTAACAGCATTTTCAATATCTTGGGAAGTTAAACCGTGTGCGGCCATTCTTAGGGGATCCAGCCACACGCGCATAGCATATCGTCTTTCACCGCCAAGTATTACTGCTCCAACTCCCGGCATTCTTTGAATTCTTTCTTTTAATACCCTGTCGGCAAAATCAGATAGTTCCAGGCCGGAATGGTGCGTACTGGAAAGCCCCAGCCAGACAATAGCCTGAGCATTCGCATCAACTTTTGAAATAACCGGGTCATCTATTTCCTGTGGAAGAGTACCGCTGACACGCGAAACTCTATCCCTAACATCATTTGCTGCTTCATTAACATCCCTGTTTAATTCAAACTCAATTGTTATAACAGAACCTCCTTCAGTGCTTGAAGATGTAATTGTTTTTACACCCTCAAGAGTTGCAAACTGTTCTTCAAGTACATCAGAGATTTCAGTTTCAACAACACTTCGAACTCGCACCCCGGTACAAAGTAACAACGGAAATAATTGGTGGATCAATATCCGGATATTCTCGAACCGGAAGTTGAGTAAATGAAATTATTCCAAACAGAACAATTGTAATACTCATTACCGTCGCAAACACCGGGCGCCGTATTGATATATCACTAAGTTTCATATATAAAGCTCCTATTGTCTAATAACTTTTAATTAATAACCATCACCTTAATCTCACTCCAAAGGAGAAAAACTTATCGCGACTCTAATTGAAGAGTAATGTAAGGCAAAGTAATTTTATTTTTTATACATTCATGTTTTCACATACATCAAATAAATTTTCAATTTAATTCTTATTCAAAATTCAAGCTTTTTCTCATTCGTCCATTCAACTTTCATTTGTTCACACATAATTACTACTTCCTATCAGCCACAGTATTTGAAGAAATCGGCATAACTTTAGCTCCATCAAAAAGTTTTTGATGACCTGCCCTTACTACCTCCATTCCATCCTGTAATCCTTTAATAACTTCAACTACTTCCGGAGTTTGTAAACCCAGTGTAACAGGTGTTGCAGCAACTGTACTATCTTTTTTAACAACATAAACAAAAGATTGATTTCCATTTGCAAATACTGCTTCGTTAGGCACTGTAAGTGCATTAGGATTTTCGCTCAATATAGCAGAAACATTTGCCGACATTCCCGGACGAAATTTTTGTTCAGGATTTTTAACTCGAGCTACAACATTTACATTACGTGTTGCGGCATCCAAAATGGGTTCAATTGCAATAATCTTTCCTTTAACATCATGACCGGGAAATACTGTTGAAGAGACAATTACTTCAGCATTTCTTTTTAGTTGAGCAAGAAATCTTTCGGGTGCAGAAAAACTAACACGAATTTCATTAAGATTAGCAAGTTCGGTTATTTCTTGCCCGGTACGAAGAAAAGTACCAACACTAATTTTACGTGCTCCGATAATTCCATCAAATGGCGCAACTATTTTTGTTTTACTTAAACGAGCTTTGGCAAGCTCATAATTTGCTTCTGCAACTTTTAAATTTGCAAGAGCATCATCAAGATCCTGTTGTGTGCCGGCATTTTGATCAACAACAGATTTAATTCTTTTGTATGTCGAATTACTTTGATCATATAAAGCTTTGGCTCGATTAACTTCGGCTGAAAGCTGTGAGTCATCAAGCTGTGCAATTAAATCACCTTTTTTAATAAAGCTTCCTTCATCAAAAGGCAGACTAATTACCGAAGCATCAATTTCGGATACAATTGTTACACCTTCAATTGCTTCTATAGTACCAACAGCATCAAATTTATCTGCCATATCCTGCTCTTTAACATCAGCCACTTCCACCGGGGTCGGGGGCATTTTAAACCCGCCAGCCGATGCCTTCTGCTCCGAACAGCCATATTGCAGCAGGATTAAGACAGCCGACAAAGCAGTAATTAACCAGTAACTTTTTAATTTAAAAAATGACATAAACTTGTTCCTTTCTTTTAACCTTAAAACTCAAATTATTTTATTGTTTATTTCCATCAGGATAATAACCTGATGTCAATTGTTTTAATTCTGCTGCGGCTTTAACTGTTTTTACTAAAGCATCCGAATAACGCTGCTGTGCAACTGCAAAATCTTCGCTAAGCCGGACTAACTCAAATGCTGATAACCGTCCATTTTTAAATTCAATCATTCCGATTCTTACCTGCTCTTGTGCAGCATCCACTCCTTCTCGTGAAACTTTCAATCGATCATTTCCATGAAGAAGTTCCCTGTATGAAGTTCGCATTTGTTTCTCAAGCTGACGTGATAGTGCAATATAACTTTCTTGTGCACTTAATGAACCGGCTTCCAACCGATTCTTTTCTCCTAATCCCCTTCTAAGACCAATAGGAACACTAATCTCAATACCAACACTCCACCCGGGATATTTTCGTTTAAATACTTGCGAAAGGACATCACCAAAGCTTCCACTTGTTGATGAACGGAGAGTATCTCCTCCAAAAATAACATCTTGTGAAGTACCGCCTAAAGCATTGCTGGTTAACGAACCAACTAGGTCAACTTGCGGAAGCGCCTGCCATGAGACTGCATTTACAAGAGCATTTGCAATTTCAACATTTTTTTGAGCAGCCTGTATCTCTAAATTATTTTTTAATGCATTATCAACAATATCCTCTATAGGTTCGATAGGAAAGTCACTAGGAGGACTATCTAAAGTTAAAAATCTTGTTTCTCCGGCT
>CAVUCR010000007.1:0-13634 GCA_963739895.1 uncultured Ignavibacteria bacterium
CTTTACTTTTTGGTCACCCACTACATTTGGGACAGCCTTTATAAATTAACTGAGTTTAAATTTTAAAGATCAAGATTATGGTATTTCGTACCTAATACCTGTTGTAATGGCGAAGTAAAAGATCGTATTACTGGTACTTGGAGTACTATACCCATAATAGCCATAAGAAACACTCGGAGTACTATAAAAAACCGGTCCCAATTGTAAATCTGCAGGGATATAAAGATTTGGCGCTACTTTAAAGCTGGCACCGCCGCCGAAACGAATACCGAAGTAAGGTCCGCCAGTAACGAACCAAAGATTGATACCGACATCCGCATAAGGTTTAATACTAGAATTACCCGGAATATCAAAATAATATTTAAAGTAGTCTGCCCATTCAATTGGAGTACCTGCTTGGGTATTAATATTTAACTCGGTTCCCACTCCCATATTTTTATTAAATAGTAATTCAGCCATTGGACCTAACTGCAAACCGGCAGCGGAACCGCCGCCTGCACTGGCAATAGATAAACCGAACCTGCCGCCTACTACCCATTTAAGAGATGATTGAGCATAGGAAATATAGGTTAAGCTGGAAAGAAAGAAGAGAGCAAAAAAGATTTTTTTCATAAGAACCTCCTACTTATAAAAAAAGAGAGCGGTTAATTAAATTCTTTTTGATATAAACGTATTGAAAATTATATATTATTTCTTTCAACTAAAAATTATGTACAAAAATAAACATTTTTTTTATAAAATTTTTAATTTGATATTTAAAGCATTGAAGTGGAGTGTAGTAAGGCATAAATTTTGTTAATCCAATTAACTGTTTTTTATTGTTATCTTCGAAAAGAATAACAATATTTTTTCTAAATCAATATTTTTTCTATAAGTTTACTCTTCATAATTAGAGATATAATTGAAATTAGTAAGAAAGCTTTATGACTGGGTTCTTAGCTGGGCAGAAACTCCCTATGGAGGAGTCGCTTTATTTATACTTGCATTTGCCGAATCATCCTTTTTCCCCATCCCCCCCGATGCACTTTTAATTGCTCTGGTTTTAGGAGCTACAACGAAAGCATTTAAATATGCTTCAACCTGTACAATTGCTTCGACTACCGGAGCTCTACTTGGATATGCAATCGGACATTTTGCCTGGTGGACACCTACCGGTGATTTTACTTCTATTGCCGGTTTCTTCTTTAATAATATACCCGGCTTTACTCATGAAGTTTTCTATAGAGTTCAGAACATGTATGATAAATGGAATTTCTGGATAATTTTTACAGCTGGATTTACACCATTACCGTACAAGGTTTTTACTATATCAGCCGGTGCTTTTAAAATAAATTTACCTATGTTCATAATTGCTTCCGTCGTTAGCAGAGGCGCAAGATTTTTTCTGGTTTCATTTCTTATTTGGAAGTTTGGCCCGCAGATAAAAACTTTTATTGATAAATATTTCAATCTTCTTGCTATTTCTTTTACTGTTTTATTAATAGGCGGGTTTATTGTAGTTAAGTATTTAATTTAGATCATTAGTCCGATTCATTAAATCTTTTTTCAGCAGTCGTTTTAATTTGATCCGTAATATCAGGGAATCTCTTTAAACAATAATCGAAAACATCCTTATCCAATATATAAAGATCACTATAAGTAATTGCACGAATGCTTGCTGTTCTATTTACATTTTTAAACAATGCAATCTCACCAAAGAAATCTCCGTCATTTAATTTATTTTTTACTACAGCCTCTTCCCCTGAAATTACTTCAAGTTCCCCGCGTATAACAAAAAACATTTCATTTCCTTTATCTCCTTCTTTAAAAACATATTCACCCGGGGTAAATACCAAAGGCCTGAGATGAAGAGACATTTCCTGCAAAAATCTATCATCAATTCCTTTAAATAGGGGAATTTTATCAAGTATATCTCTTTTAAGAAATAAAGATACTTCATTCTGCAGCCCGGTTGGAAGTTTCGAAATAAAAGCAGATTCATCATATCCCAGCCTTTTTTTCCAAATATATACATAATAATCTCGTATCCTTTTCTGAAGTCCTAATGGTATATTACGGAAATTAGAGAATGCTTTTAAACTTTCAATATTTTTAAAATATTGAGCTTTGGCGGGATCTCTTTTTGAAAGAATATTCGCAACATTTCCAATTAAGTAGCCGTAAACTCCAACTCCAAATAACATGACCAGTAAAGAATAAATGTGTTGTGAGTTATTTATAGGAGTAATATCTCCGTATCCTACAGTAGTAAATGTCTGGACACACCAATAGAGCGAGTTAATATATCTTGTAGAGTCGTCCGTACCTACCGGGAAAGTATATAAAACCGCCCATCCGCAAGAAAGCCAGTGAATAAGAATTAAAAGCCAAAAGACGAAAAATCCGAGATTAAAGTAATCACTAAATCTTAAAACATGTTTCCGTAGCTCATGCATATACTGTGCTACCCTGGCAAGTTTAACAATTCTAAAAAGTTGAAGTAAAGGTATCCTAAAAATTAAATAAAACGGAAAAGCTGCAATGAAATCGATTAATATCCAAAAGAATGAATACCCTGAGATCTCCTCCTTTTCAAAAGAGGATGATTTTGTTTTTAAATTCAACCTGACAAAAAAATTATAAAAAAGATCCGCGAAGAAGATTAATGTTATTATCCCATCAAGATAAACCAGCACTATATTCGTATTTAGGTCAATTACTATCCGAAGCGGGATATAAATTGTAGATAAGACTGCGCAGGAAGTAACTATTGATCTCCAGACGTAAGAGAAGAGATTATCTTTAGAAAACATTTTTTAATATCTTATTAGAAAATCAATAAAGACAAAATAATAAATTAAAACAACATTATTAAAATAGTTTTCATTAAACCTTAATTTCCGGTTTAATTTTTTAGAAAGGAACTTCAGAATCAATAGATATAAATTAAGAATATATAGCAATATGCGCCAGTCACCTTACTAGAAATTTAGAAATAAAAAATATCTATTTAGGTGACCGGCAAACCAGGGGTATATCAATCATTAAATAATGAATTAAAATAGACTACAGCACCAATATGTGCAGTTAATAGATCGGTTTTAGATTTAGAGGTATTATAAATAACTTTTCCGTTATCAATTGATACCGAGCCTTCTTTTAAATACTCGGCTTCTGATCCATATAAATACCGGGCTTTTAAATCAATAAACACAGAGCTTACTTTATCTTCCGGGTTATCTGAAGAATAAACTTGTATTAAAAATCCTCCACCTGCACCATAGCTCCAGGCAAAGTCATCAAAGTTTGTAGAACTTGCAACTTCATCAACGCCATGGCTTTTAATGGACGTCTCCGTAAAGATATATGAACCGCCGAACAAACCTTCAGCGTATGGTCTGATTATTCCTGTAGGGAAAGCTAATTGAAGAAGGACATGGAAATTTACAATATTGTTTGTTCTATTAACGTCCACAACAACATCAGGGATGGTTAAGCTGAACGGTTCTGTTCTTGATTCGCTGCCGTAATTTATATACCCTAAGTTTATACCTATTGAAAAGGGATTCTGGACAGTAGGTGTAAGAATTAAAAATTCGCCGCTTACTCCAAACCCAGTTCTTCTAACATTGTCCTTAAATTCCCCCGTAGGAAAACCTAAAGTAAAATTTAAACCTCCAACCTGTGCGAAACAGCTAAATGATGAAACAATGGTCAAGAATAAAAGTATCTGGATTGATTTTTTCATGATTTACCTTTTATTGAATTATTTTAGAACTTATTAATTTATTTATTTTTAATTTTCGGATTGAGAACACAAAAATATATCTCTAATACCTTTGAAAGAAGTATTTTTGTATGAACGGTAATTTAAATCTATAAAAGAATTATTTATTCGCTTAAAATTATCCTGTCATGATTAAACTCACTTTAAAAATATTCCTCCTTTTCGCTTTAGTTGTGGTTTTGATAATTATTGGAATATCCAGCGGGATTATTAATATTTCCAAGATAGAAAGCAATAGTGATTCTGCACAAAAGATTTTTTTATCAAGAATTGAAGGCCTGGGGAATATTAAGCTTATTACTTTTAATTTAAATTATGTCATTAAAGATACAATTAGAAAAGATACATCAGACGTCGGACGGCTTCTTACATCCGGTAAAGTGCTTGCAATAATAAATGGTGAGGTAGATGCTTGTATAAATCTAACAAGAATTGATGAAAATGATATAAAAGAAGATAAGGATACTGCTTTTATTTCTCTGCCTATGCCGGTTTTATGCGGCACAAAAATAAATTATGAACGGTCAATAATTTATGATATGAATTTCAGTTCAAAGGTTCCAAATCAAAATATTATTGATAAATACTTTCCAAATACAATGAATAATCTGAAAGCTGAAGCAATCCGGTTGGGAATTTTGGAGCAGTCAAAGGGAAATGCAATACAAGTTTTAAATCCGGTAATTAAAGGAATTATAAAAAAGAATATTGTCCTTAAGTTTGAAGAAGATTAATATTAATTAATTAGACGATTTGATTCTCAAACCTTTAGGGACAAGAAATCTCTCCAGTAAATCAAATAAACCTTGAACTAAAAGTGCAAGAAGTGCTGCAGGTACAGCTCCTTCAAGTATTAAAGAAACATTATCCAATCTTATCCCGGTCAAAATCGGCTGTCCGTATCCGCCGGCTCCGATTAATGCTCCTAAAGTAGCAGTTCCAACATTTATTACTGCAGAAGTTTTAATTCCCGCCAATATAGATCTTGAGGCCAAAGGAAGTTCAACAAGTCGCAGCCTGGCAAATGAAGGTAAACCTAGAGCTCCCGCAGATTCCTTTATTTGCACCGGGATATCTGCTAATCCGGAATAAGTATTCCTTACGATTGGAAGTAAACTATAAAGAAACAACGCCACTATTGCGGGCCAGGAACCTATACCAAGCAAAGGTATCATAAAAACCAGAAGGGCTAAAGAAGGTATTGTTTGAATTATACCGGTAATACCAAGAATTACATTTGCAAATTTTTGATTTTTAAATGCCATAATGCCAAGGGGTATTGAGGTAATAATAGCGGCTAACAATGAAATGGACACAAGGAAAAGATGTTCTTTTGTATAGATCCAGATACGGTCAATGAATGTATTTACTTCATAATTCGTTTTAATGGAAAATTTTTCTTTAATGAATTCAGAAGCAGCTATATTTTCCGGGACTTTAATTATTTTTACTTCCGCATTCAGTTTAATCATTGTTGATTCGGGGATATTAGCTTCGAGACGAAGAATTGATTTTAAAGCAGCCGGTGATTCCGATTTAAGCTCTGTACGGTATACAAAAACTGCTTTATATTCCGGGAAGTAATTTAGATCATCTTTAAGTACCTGTAGGTTATAATATTTAATATCTGCATCTGTAGAATAAAAATCTATTACATCGATCGAACCATTATCAAGCCCGCGGTATGCCAGGTCATGATCAAGCCCGGTTACAGTTTTTTGAGGCAGTTGGTATTTATCTCTTAAACCAGGCCATCCGTCCTTTCTATCCATAAATTCATTGCTAAAACCGAAGCGTAAACCGGGATGATTTTTCAGATCTGAGATAGTTACGATATGTAATTTACTTGCCAGGCTTTTTTTCATTCCTATTGCGTAAGTATCATTGAAGCCGAGGGATTTGCTGATACTTATATTCATTTTATTTAAAAGCTTTTCCATACTTGAATCGTCAACAATATTATTACCTGCAAGAATCTCTTCTTTTATTGTGCCCGTATATTCAGGATAAATATCAATATCACCGGCAATTAATGCATTCCATAAAATTCTAGTTCCTCCAATCTCTCTAAAGTATTTTACATTTGAATTTTTTAAGCGGGCCAGCTGGGCAGCAATTTCCCCAAGTATAACACCCTCGGTGAACTTTTTTGAACCGATCTTAAATGGATATTGCTCTTTTTTTGTCTGCGGAAATATATGGACATTCATTATTACTAAAAGTATAAAAAACGTAATAACTATTTTGTTAATCTGACTTATTCGTAATAATGTTAACTTCAATTTAAGATCAGGCTGGAAATAAATTTTAAAAGATATTTATTTATCCTTCCCAAACTTAAAAGAAATTATGAATTATCAAATTTACTTCGGCAGATGTAAAATTCCTGAAAATTTTATCGGCGGGTTAAAATCCTCCTCAATCTTATCTCCTTTATAGTATACATTCTCCAAGAATAAACCGGATGGAGGAGCCGTATATTTTGCAGTTTCCTTAGTTCTTGTAATTAGAAAAATTTTAAATCTGCACCGGTCATTTTTCCCCTTCCTATTTCAACCAAAATACCAACCATTCTTCTAACCATTTTCCATAAGAAATGAGAACCTACTATTCTTATTAAAATTAGATTACCTTCTTCTTTAAGCTGCACATTATCAATCATTACTTTAGTTGATTTATCTTCGTTATCCTTTTCGGCAAAAGAGAAGAAATCGTGCATTCCGATAAATTCCCCGGAAGCTGAACTCATTTCATTAAAATTAAGATCATCTTTTATCCACCACACAAAATTCTTTCCAAAAGCAGTTCTTCTTTTCGATATTTGATAAATATAACTTCTCGAAACAGCATTGTGACGGGCATGAAAATTATTAACGGTCTTTTTAATTTCCAGGATATTTATATCAGAAGGAAGCCTATCATTTATCTTCAACTTAATTATTTCAGGAGCAAGCATTGTTTTTACATCGAGGTGAGCAACCTGGCAGAGAGCATGAACCCCGCTGTCCGTTCTCCCGGAACCCTGCAAATCAATTTTCGGATCATCAAATATTTCCCGGGTAATATTTAATATAATTCCCTGGATTGTTTTAACATTCTGCGTCTGTTTCTGCCAGCCGCTGTAACGGGTGCCCTCATATTCAATATACAATTTAAAACGGGACATGCTTTTCCAAATTCTTTCTGAAATTTTTGTTAATATGGCAAAAATTCATAGGATAATTTAAATAAATCCTCCCCATGAATTGTATGATTAAACATTTTCGGCAGATACTTTAGGTATTAAATCCAGGCTTTCTTCGGCATAATCATCATGAGTTTCATAAACTCTAACTTTTATTTGTTTTATGTTGGCAGGAAAATCTATTTTTTTAATTTCTCTTAAAAAATATTTACAGATATTTTCAACAGTTGATTGAAAATCAACTACTACTTTTTTTGAATTCATTTTATCAAGGAATTCAATAATCTCTTTATCTTCTTTATAAACAAGAAAAGCATGATCCATTCTATCAATTATGGGTTTTATTATTTTTTTCAAATCATAATAATCCATAACCATCCCGTTACTTTGAAGATCCCCTTCCAGTTCAATTAACATTTTATAAGAATGGCCGTGTATGTTTCTGCATTTATCAAAATGTTCCGGCAGCCTGTGCCCCATTTCCCATCTAAATTCTTTTGCAATTTTCATTATACACCTTTAGCTAGCGGGTCCCAAATAAATTTGTGCATCTGTAATTGAAATCTGACTTTTAGCTTATCTTCCAAAATCCAGTTAACAAGAGTCAAAGGTTCAAGTTCACCAAAAACAACAGAAAATAAAATTTCACACTTATTACTGAGACCATATTTTTTAATGATTTCTTTTGTCCATTCATAATCTTCCCTAGTTCCGATAACGAATTTTAATTCGTCGCCAGTTTTTAAATACCTAATATTCTCAAATAAATTTTTCTTAACCATCCCGCTGGAAGGACATTTTAAATCCATGATTATTCTCACAGCTTTATCAACCTCTTTAACAGGCAGACTACCACCGGTCTCAAGCAAGACTTCAAATCCCTCTTCACAGAGTTTTTTCAGCAAATCATAGCATTCCTTTTGAAAAAGAGGTTCACCGCCTGTAATTTCAACTAATCTACACTCATATTTTTTTACCCGGTCAATAATTTCATCGATTGAATAATCTTTACCATCAAAAAAAGCGTATTCGGTATCGCAGTAAGTACAACGGAGATTACAGTATGTCAGCCGTACAAAAACGCACGGCAACCCGGCTTTTGAACTTTCACCCTGGATCGAAAAATAAATTTCATTAACTTTTATCATAAAAACTCTTATTATTAGAAGTTATATGGTATTTATTAAAAAATATCTACAAAAGTAAAAAACAAATATTTGACATCAAATTCACTAATGGATATATTTAAAGTCAATTTTTAAAAAATTAAGGTTAAAATATGGCTAGTCACAAATCGGCAAAGAAGAGAATACGTACAACCGAAAGAAGAAGAATTATCAATAAGAATAATGAATCCAGGATTAAAACGTTAGTAAAGAAAACCCTTACTTCAACAAACAAAGAAGAAGCAGAAAAAGTTTATAAAGATGCTGTTTCTATTATAGACAAATCGGTTTCGAAGGGAATCATTCACCGGAATAATGCAGCAAGAAAAAAAGCCGCTCTTACAAAATATGTAAATAGTTTAGAAGTCTCAGCCAAAAGCTGATCAGTTTTAACAGAAAAAAAAAGCTAATTTTTTAATTTGACTTCTGAACTTTATTTCAAATTCTCAACCGCATCAATACCTTCAGGCATAGGGAGATAGTACCGGATCGGCTGGATCTTACCGTCTCTTTTTATTAATCTTTCAACTCTTTTTTTAATTAAAACACTTTTTTCGATAAAAACGTCATCTTCAACAATGGATCCGAACAGGTAGCTTGTTCCTTTTATTAAAACATTGTTGCCGATTCTTAACGGGAAGTCATCGCTGCCTGTCATATTGACACCTGATTCAATTCTAGATTTTTCCCCGATAATAATATTTCCTTTGATAATGTCGCCTGATAATATTTCAACGTAGTTGCCGATTTCAAAAACCTGGTTAGGAAATGTTGAAAGAAGGACATTATCCCAGACAAATACATTCTTCCCGAAATGTACATTCCCATCGACATAAACATTCTTTTTTAATTCAAGATTATAGTTAAGTTCAACACCTTTTCCAATATAAACACCTTTCCCGATTTTTATATCAAGAGGGATATTTTTTTTATCTTTTTCTATAATTTCATCAACTACTTCTTCATGAATAAAGAAATCATCCGGGTCATCTATTTCAATAATGTCTTTTAATTTATCATAAACCTTTTTTCTCGCGACATTTTCCATTTCTTTCAAAACAGATTTATTGTTAAATCCCATAACAACATATTGTTCCAGGGGGCTTACAGCCGTTACGGAATATCCATTTATATTAAACAGAGAAATCAAATCTGTAATATAAATTTCATTCTGAGCATTGTTGCTTGAGATATGCTTAACCTGTTCAAATAATTTTTTATAATTAAAAGCATATACACCGGAATTGAATTCATTATTATTTATTAACTCTTCTTTTGTATAGGAATACGTTTTTCCGTTAAAATTCACTTTATATGGTTTTTCCGAACTTAAAGAGAGGATATCTTTATATTCTAAAATTTCAATCACTTTCCCTATATCATTTCCGGATGCTTTGCCACTATCATCTTTCTCTTTAACACGGATAATTCTGCCGTAAGAATTATCATCAGGGCTGCCTGCAAAAATCCCGGTTAAAACCATCATATCGCTTTTGGATTTTAAAAATTCCTGCCGGAATCTCATCATTGTTTCCCTGTCAATTAATCCCATATCACCCGGAAGCACGTAAACTGTACCTTCAAAAAGCTTGTTATCAATCCTTTCCAATGCAACCTGGACTGCATGCCCGGTTCCGTTCTGTGTTTCCTGGTATGCAAATAATGTTTGAGGCTTCTTATTTATTACCAGCATAACATCTTTAGCTTTAATTCCGACAACAATAATAGTGTTTATATTGTTAATGCCGTTTCTGCATGAATTATAAACTCTTTCAACTGTAGGAATTCCCCAAATTTTGTGCAGCATTTTAGACTTCTGGGATTTTATTCTCTTCCCGTGGCCTGCTGCCAGAATAATTACAACTTCTTTATATGAATAGTTAAAATCAGAAGAAAGGTTTTCAATCAGTTTATAAGTTTCATTTTGTTCGGTAACTTCCATCAAGTCTCCAAATGATATTTATTAAAATGTATATATAGAACTATTTAATTACAATTTCAGCATGAAAAATTATGATACCAATTATTCACTCTCAACCTTCAACAGGATTGACAATAAAATTTATACTTGAAATTAAAGAGATTAAAAAAGCAAAGATAATAGAGAGCACAGGGGAATCTATAAAACCGGCAGTTAAAGCAGAGAGTATTAATCCCGATAATCCAAGTGTAACTCCACACAAAATGATTTTATATTCCATATCGATATTCTTTTTCAGCAATTTAATTAAAAATAAATATGGAACCATAATAATAAATATAAATGAAATTAAACCTAAAGCCCCGCTTTCAAAATACATTTGTATAAAATCATTATGCCAGCTTCCTATTCCTTTGTCTGTTAACATGTCGCTATACGGAAAAATATCTTGGAAAGATCTCGGGCCGTAACCCAGCAGCGGGTTTTTAAACTCAAGAAATAAATCCTTTGTTCCTTCTAATAATACATCTCTGTCCGAAAGACTTGCCGGCTGTTCTATTCTTGCATTTGCTTCTGCCGAATTGTTATAGAAAGAGATTAAAGATAAACTAACGGTTAACAGAATAATTAAAGAAACTTCCCTTATATTGATCTTTTTTAAAAAGAATCCTGCTATAAATAATATCACAACAACGGCAATATTAGTTCTGCCGAGGGAAGTAATTACGGCCGAAAAAATTTAATCCTAATAATACGGTTTTTAGAATAAATCCTTTCTTAAAATTAAAAGGAAGACAGATCAAAATTCCGAATCCAACTAATAAATATGATGAAAATGTGGAATAACCGGACGAAAATGATTGCGCTCTATCTATAGTGGACATGTTAAATCTTACTAAACCCAGCAAAGCTACTGCTGCAGCTGCAGCTGCAAAAGAGTAAACCGCAGCCTTCATTCTTTTTTTATCAAGAGTTTTTAGATAAAAATCAAATGAGAAAAAACCCAGATAAAACAAAGCATCTTTATAATATGCCTGGTTGCTATCACCGGGGAAATCTGAAAATAAAATTGAAATTATCCTGACTATTAAAAAGATAAAAATTACTTCGTTGAAAATTCCAAAGGCTTTTTTCTTTTCTGAAAATTTTTCAAACATCCATAGAATTGCCAGGACCCCGACAAATAATTGAAGAAGAAACAGTGAAAGTAAAAAGCTGCAAACGGAAGCAATTAAAATGTAAAAATATAGGTTTTGATTAAACCTGCTTGTGATATGCATTTTAGTCTCTAAACTGCATTTCATAAAATTTTCGGTATAGACCATCGATATCTTCAATCAGTTCGTCGTGCCTTCCCATCTGGATTATTTGTCCCCTATCAAGCACTAAAATTCTATTTGCATTTCTTATGGTACTCAGCCGGTGAGCAATTACGAATGTAGTTCTATTTTCCATCATTCTTTCAATTGCCTCCTGCACTAATAACTCCGATTCATTATCTAGAGCAGAAGTTGCCTCATCAAAGATCATGATTGCAGGATTTTTAAGAATTGCCCGTGCAATGGAAAGCCGCTGCCTTTGCCCCCCGGAAAGTTTTATACCTCTTTCACCAATAACAGTATTATACCCTTCAGGTAATTCCGATATAAAGTTATGAGCGTTAGCAGTTTCAGCAGCTTTAATTATTTTATCAAATGGAAATTCTCCCAAACCATAAGCGATATTATTTTTAATAGATTCATTAAAGAGATAAGTCTCCTGTGTAACAATACCCATTAAACCTCTTAAGCTTTCAACAGATATTTCTTTAATATTTGTTCCGTCTATAAGAATTCTGCCGGACGTCGGATCGTAAAAACGCGGGATAAGATCAACAAGAGTCGATTTCCCTCCGCCGCTTGGGCCGACCAGTGCAACAATTTCACTCTTGTTTAATTGAAAGCTGACATTTTTTAAAACCGGGTCAACGGAATCTTCATATTGAAATGATACATTATCGAAAACAAGTGATTCTTTAAAACCAATAATAGCTTTCGGATTATCCACATTTTTTATTTTAGGTTTTGTATCCAGTATTTCAAAGATCCTATCTCCGGCTGCACTAGATTCCTGGATCCTGTTATTAACACTGCTTAATTCTTTTATCGGAGGCATAAGCTGAAAAATTGCAAACAGCAAACCTAGAAATTCACTTGCCTTCAATGAATTTTGCTGAAGGACTAAAACTCCGCCATAATAAATAATAACGACCCCGATTGCGACGCTTAAAAATTCAGTTATAGGGGAAGAAGTATTTCTTACACGGACTATCTTGAGCATCAACTTAAAATAATTGTGGGTTTCTTTTTTGAATTTTTTATTTTCATAATTCTCCATTCCAAAAGCTTTTACAATCTTTACACCTGAAATAGTCTCCTGCAAAATACTTGTTATGTCGGCCATTTTTGCTTGAACCAGGGAGCTTTGTTTTCTAAGTTTTATTCCAATCCATCCAATTAATAAGGCTGAAACCGGCATAACAACAAGTGAAAGCAATGTTAACTGCCAGCTGATACTTAAAGCGATCAAAAGGAAGACTATTATAGTTAAAGGTTCACGAATTAAATTCAGGAATGCGGCAGTTATACTTGACTGCACAATAACTACATCATTTGTAAATCTTGAAATTAAATTACCGACCCGCTCCTTTTTAAAGTAACTCATCGGAAGCTGATGGAGATGAACATAAGCAGCATCGCGTAAGTCTTTCATTGCACCATATTCAACGTAAGAAATTAAATACGCCTGTAAATAGCCGAAAATATTTTTACCGAAGAAGGCCAATAAAACCAGGAAACAAATTTTTAAAAGAGCCTCCATTTTACCGCCGCCAAATACAAAACGGTTAAACAAGCCGGATATATCGTTTCCAATGTTCTTTATCCATTCAGGCATAATGCTCTTTGCCTTTTCCGCTGTGCCAGGCTGCTGCTGAACTTGTTCGGTTTTTGAAGATTCCTGGAATAAAGTATCGAGCAGAGGAATAGTCAAATAAACAGACGCACCATTTAATATTGCAAAGATAAAAGTGCAAATAATAGATAAGACAAGGTGTTTCCAGTAAGGCTTAACAAATTTTAATATTCTTATGTAAGTATTCATTTTTTTCGAAAAATGTTAGTCATAGGCTAATCAGCCTCCGGCTGAAAAAATCAAAAGTCAAAATTAAAAGTTAATAAAATAACAATTCAATCCTTTTAAAATTCTGATATTCCCATATTTTCATGTATGTAAGTATAGTAGTTATTGAATTAAATAAAGAAATCATCAATCCGTGAATGCCGTCTTTATAGCCTTTAAGGGAAAAATAATATCTTAAAAAAGCGGATAAGCCGTGCAAAATAATAGCACTGCTTTTCACCTTTTTCTTTTTCCCGTATACTTCCAAAGCCTGAAGTGTAGAGTAATTATTAATTTTTGAAAAACTTATTTCAATTGAAGTAAAAGTATAATGGATAACCGGATTTTTCAAATGCCCGACTTTACCATCTACAACAAATCCCTCATGAATTAATTTATCAGTGACTTTTGTTTTAGACTTTTTAAAGAGTCTTAATT